>JBBREP010000070.1:0-18423 GCA_038202885.1 Acidimicrobiia bacterium
GTGTTGTTGGGGGGGCCGGGCCCGTCCGCGGGCGGCGCGGCGCCCCGGTGCCCCCCCGCCCCGCCCCGCCCCCCCCGCCCGCGACGGCGCTTTTCCGCATGCCAGAGGCGCAGTATTGGGTGCCATGACCTGCGGAAAACGAGGGGCCCGAGCCGGGCGACCCGCCCGGCGAACTCTTAGAGGCGCAGGTCGAGGTGGTGGCCGACGTTGCCGACCGGGCGCGCTGGCTCGGCTGCGTCCTGCGCGCTCTGCTCGGAGGGGAGTCCGTCGAGCAACTCACCCGTCTCCGACTTGGCGGTGTCGATCGCCTTCTTGAGGATCGACACCGACGCGTCGAGCGATGTGCGCGCTCCGGAGAGCGCGCCGTAACCGCCGGCCGCGTCGATGCCGTCCATCATCCTGCTCATCGGCAGCAACGGCACCGACCTGCAGGTTTGATCGCTCAGTCGTGGACGCCCTTCATGGCTCGTTCGGCCTCACGCTTGGCGTCTCGGGCCGCCATCGACTGGCGTTTGTCGTACGACGCCTTGCCTCGCGCGATCCCGATCGTGACCTTGGCCCGACCGTCGGTGAAGTACACCTCGAGCGGCACGAGCGTGAACCCCTTCTCCTGGGTCGCCTTTTCGAGTTCGATGATCTGCTTGCGGTGCAGCAACAGCTTGCGCGCCCGCAGCGGATCGGGCGGGTCGGTGTGCGCATACTCATACGGCGACACGTGCATCCCGTGCAGCCACACCTCACCGTCGACGACCCTCGCGTACGCGTCCTGCAGGTTCGCCCGAGCGTCGCGGATCGACTTGACCTCCGAACCGACGAGCACCATCCCGGCCTCGAACGTGTCGAGCACGAAATAGTCGTGGCGCGCGCGACGGTTTCGGAGCACGACCTTGTCGCCACGACGCTTGTCCACACTGGCAACGCTACGGCGTCGTCGCCGCCGAACCCCGAGAGGATTCGCTCGAACGCCGAAAACGCCCGATCAATACGGCGCAACCGCTGGCTCGTCGCTGGTCGTGAGCCCGGCCCGATGCTCGGCAGTGTGACCGCGCCCGCCGACGGGCACGCAGTTCGTCGCCGCGGCCAGACCCCACAACGGCATGTTGGCGTACACACTCTCGGCCCGATCCGGGCTCACCCGATAGGTCTCGTGCCACACCCCGACATCGCCGGAGTCGCGCACCTTCTTGTTGAACGCACGCCACGGTTCGAGGTGGGGCAGCGTTGGATCCTTGGCGAAGCGGTACAGGTGCTCGGGCGAACGGAAGTAACAGACGACGAGCGGATGGCCCGACAGCATGCCGCTCTGGGTATGGAGCAACCCCAGTTCGGGCTCGAGCGACAGGCGCTTCAGCATCCTCGGCATGGCCACGAACACCGGCCACCAGCGCCAGAACTTCCACGGCTTGTTGAAGCGCATGCCGATGAGGAACACGACGACCTCGTCGTCGGGCGCGGCGGTGAAGCGGCCGGCTTGGACCTTTGCCATGGGAAACCTCGCGTCGTCGGCTACACTGCTATAACGTCGTTATAGCACGGCACGACAAGGCCCGCAAGGGCCTACACGCCACGAGGGAGCAACGGTGCCGATCCGCAAGAGCGCACTCACCGGTGACGCATTGCGCGTCGCGCTGCTCGACGCCGCCGGCGCGCTCCTGCAATCCGACGGTCCCCACGCGCTGTCGACCCGGCGCCTCGCCGACCTCGTCGGCACGTCAACGCAGAGCATCTACACGCTGTTCGGCGGCATGCAGGGTGTGCTGCGGGCGATGTACCTCGAAGGCTTCGACCGGCTCACCCGCCACATGCGCGATGTCGCGGTGACCGACGATCCACTCGCCGATCTCCACGGCCTCGGCCGGGCCTACCGGGCCTCGGCCAAAGCGAGCCCGCACCTCTATTCGGTGATGTTCGAGCGGCCGGTTGCTGAGTTCGAGTGCTCGCCCGAAGACCTTGCGCATGCGCTGTCGACGCTCGAGTCGCTGGCCGAGGGTGTGCAGCGCGCTCTCGACGCGCACGCGCTCATCGACGGCATCGAGGCATTCGATGTCGCGATCCACGTGTGGGTCGCGGCGCATGGCTTCGTCAGCCTCGAGCTGTCCGGTCATCTTCTTGACCCACCCACCACGCTCGACCAGCGCTACGACGCGATGCTCTCGAACTCGATCGCGCCGTTCGTAGCCGCCGGAAATCGCGCGGTCTGATTGCACCCCACGGCGTGTAGCGCCGCCGGGTGCAGAGGAAAACCGCACAGGGGGGAGGGCAAGTCGGTAGCGGGGGTGTGGTGATGTTCGTTACGGTGCGGACATGGACCATCTCGAATACTGCGACCGACTGGGCGTTGCCGTCGATGACTTCGCGACGGCGCTCGACGGCGCCGACCTCACGATCACAGTGCCGACGTGTCCGAAGTGGACGGTGGCCGACCTCGTCGTGCACCTCGGCCAGATCCATCGTTGGGCCGAAGCGCTGGTGCGCGAACTCGCGCCCGAGCGCATCAAGACCGGTCGCCACGCCACGCCCGACGACGATCTCGTGGCCTGGCTGCGCGAAGGCGGCGACGCCCTCGTGGCAACGCTGCGTGCGGCCGATCCCGACGCGCCGATGTGGTCGTGGGCCGGGGACCATCACGTGCGGTTCTGGTCGCGCCGCCAGCTGCACGAAACGTCGATCCACCAGGCCGATGCCTTCCTTGCGCTCGGTCTGCCGATCGCGTTCGACGCAGCTGTCGCCGCCGACAGCATCGACGAGTTGCTCGACGTCCTGCCCTCTGCCGCCTATTTCGCGCCGGACGTCAGCGGCCTGTCGGGCAACGGCGAGACGATCCACCTCCACGCCACCGACACGCCCGACGCTCCGGGGATCGGCGAATGGCTCATCACGTTGCGGTCCGATGGTTACGACTACGCACACGGCCATGCCAAAGGTGATGTTGCGGTGCGCGCGGCGCTGAGCGACCTCGACCTGCTCATGTGGAACCGCGTCCCGCTCGCCGACGACCGATTCGAGGTGTTCGGTGACACCGCGTTGCTCGAGCGCTGGCTCGCGAGCGCGGCGCTGTAGTACGACGTCGTCGTATGACCATCGACAATCGCGTCACCGCGCTGCTGGGCGCCGAGTATCCGATCTTGCAAGCGCCCATGGGTTGGATCGCGCGCTCGCAGCTCGCGTCCGCCGTCAGCGATGCCGGCGCGATGGGGATCATCGAGACGTCGTCGGGCCAGCTCGACGAGATCCGCGTCGAAATCGCGAAGATGCGCTCGCTCACGACCAAGCCGTGGGGTGTGAACATCGCGCAACTCTTCGTGCGCGACCCGAACGAGGTTGTCGATTTCGTTGCCGAGCAGGGCGTGTCGTTCGTGACCACCTCGGCCGGCGACCCGACGAAGCTGACGTCGAAGCTGAAGGCGCTCGGCATCACGGTGTTTCACGTGGTGCCGTCGTTGCGTGCCGCGCACAAGGCCGTTGATGCGGGCGTCGACGGTCTTGTCGTGGAGGGCAACGAAGGCGGTGGTTTCAAGGCGCCGACCGGAGCGTCGACGATGGTGTTGCTCCCGCTCATCGCGTCGAAGGTCAACGTGCCGTTGATCGCGGCCGGCGGCATCTGCGACGGTCGCTCCATGGCCGCTGCGTTCGCGCTGGGTGCCGAAGGCGTGCAGATGGGCACGCAGATGGTGGCGGCGCTCGAGTCTCCAGTGCACGACAATTGGAAGCAGCTCATACTCGGATCGGCCGAGAGCGACACCGTGTTGTTGAACCGCCACGCCGCGCCAGCGTTCCGGGCGTTGCGCACGCCACTATCGGATCGTCTCGAACGCGAGGAGCGCGTGCCGCTTGCCGTCGGCAAGGTCGAAGACCTCTACTTCGGTGGCGACCTCGAGGCGATGTTCGCGCTCGGCGGTCAGGTTGCCGGGCGCATCGAATCGATCCGACCCGTTGCCGAGATCGTGCGCGACACCATGCGCGAGTTCGCGCTGGTCATGGCCGCGATGGGCGCTGCGGTCGCCGGCGGCTGACCCGTTACGGGCGCCGAACTGGCGTCACGTGCGGAGCGTTACGACGGGTTCGACGCGAGCACATGGAGCACCCGGTCGCCCGTGCCCCAGCGCGACGACGCGATCGCTTGGGCGACGTTCTGCGCGCTCGTACCTTGCGACAGCGCGTCGAGGATGGTGCCGTAGAGACCGTTGCGCAATGTGTCGGCGGTTGCCTGCACGCCGTCGGTGTAGCTCGGGTAGTTCTTCACACCCACGCTGTTGAAGTCGGTGGTGCCCGCAGCGCGCCGCGTGGTCGCGAGCGGGTTGAATCCGGCGTCGGTGCCCTCGGCCTGGGCCCATGCCTTGATCGCCCGCACGTTTTCGGCAGTGTCGGGCATCCCGAGTTTGGCGAGCAGATCGTGCGCGAACTGGGTACGACTCGCCGTGATGTTGCTCGTCGTTGCTGCACGGGGCAGCACCGAGCCCGCGGTCGAAGTGGCGCTCGTCGAGGAGGCGTTTTTCAACGCATCGACGTTGCTCAGGAGCTTCGCGAAGTCGGGTTGGCTCGACGTTGCCGAATCCACCAACGACGACGCGAGCGATTTCGACGTAGACGACTGCGACGCCGTGGCGCTGGCACCGCCGCCGGCGCTGAACCGGGCCTGGATCGCTGCGATGCGCGCCTGTACGTCGGCAATGCCGGAGATCCCCGCCGTCGAGTCCATCGGGGTCCGATCGGCACGACGCGATCGATCCTGAGCAGCCAGCCGCGGGTCAGCCGCGGGTCGGGGGCCGTCGGTGGGGTGAACGTTGCACCGCCGCTTCGTCGGGCGAAGGTGCGCCATCGGCAACGCACTATTGTCCGCCCCAAATCGCGGCTGGTCTTGGCCTGCCGTCGCCCGGCCCCGGAGGCATCACATGGCACTGCAAGGCTCGATTCTGGGCCACCCGGTCAAGCGCAAGGAAGACCCAGGGATCCTGACCGGGACGACCGAATATTTCGACGACCTGAAGATCGACGGCCTGACGCACATCGCGTTCGTGCGCTCCACAGTGGCCCACGCGAACCTCGGTGCGATCGACGTCTCGGACGCGACCGACATGCCGGGCGTCGTCGCGATCTATACCGCCGACACATTGGAGCTCGCCGACCACAACGGGTTCGTGATGTTGCCGCCCACGATGCTGCGCCCGCCGCTCGCGAAGGACAAGGTGCGCTTCGTCGGCGACATCGTCGCGGCTGTCGTGGCGCTGACCAAGGCGCAAGCCGTCGACGCGGCCGAGGCGATCATCGTCGACTACGACCCACTTCCCGCGGTGATCGATCTCGAAGCCGCGATCGCTGACGGCGCGCCGCAACTCCACGACGGCGCGCCGGGCAATGTGGCGTTCGGCGCCGCGATGATGGGGATGGGCGCGCCGGTGGAAGACATCTTCGATGACGCCGACGTGGTGGTGAAGGGCCGGTTCGTGAACCAGCGCGTCGCCGGTCTGCCGATGGAGCCGAGTGGCATCGTCGCGGTGCCCGAGGCCGACGGTGGCCTGACGGCATGGATCCCATGTCAGAACCCGCACTCGCTGCGCCCCGAGCTCGCCGGAGCCGTCGGTCTCGACCCCGCGAACGTGCGCGTGCGCACCGCGGCCGTCGGTGGCGGCTTCGGTCCGAAGGCTGCCTTCAATCTCGAATTCGCGATTGCCTCGAAGGCCGCGCTCGCGCTCGGCCGTCCTGTGAAATGGACCGAGACGCGCAGCGAAAACATGCTGTCGATGGTGCAAGGTCGCGCGCAGCTCCAGTTCGTGGAGCTCGGCGTGAAGCGTGACGGCACGATCACCGCGCTGAAGGTCAACCTGTTGGCCGATACGGGCGCGTATCCCGCGATGGGTGCGTTCCTTCCGTTTTTCACCCACACGATGTCGACCGGGGTGTACACGGTCCCGAAGCTGGAGTTCAACTGGAGCGCTGTGCTCACGAACACCACGTCGACGGGCGCGTATCGCGGTGCCGGGCGGCCCGAGGCCACGCAACTCCTCGAGCGCATCCTCGACATGGCGGCCGACGAGCTCGACATCGATCCGGTCGAGATTCGGCGCAGGAACCTCATGGCGAAGTTCGAGGCTCCCGGCGCGGCTGCAAGCAGTGGGCTGGCGATGTACGACACCGGCGATTACGCGGCCGCGCTCGATGCTGCGCTTGTGCACGCCGACTACCCAGAGCTGCGCGCCGAGCAGCAGCGCCGGCGCGCCGGCAACGACCCGAAGCAACTCGGGATCGGCGTGAGCTGTTACGTGGAGATCACCGCGCCGGCTGGCATGCACGTCGAGTTCGGCGCGGTCGAGGTGCACGAAGACGGCATGGTTGACGCGTTCGTGGGTACGAGTGCTCACGGTCAAGGCCACGACACCGCGTTCTCGATGATCGTCAGCGAACTGCTCGGTGTGCCGATGGACAAGATCCGTCTCGTGCAGAGCGACACCGCGCTTGTGCCGCGGGGGAGTGGCACCTTGGGGAGTCGATCGCTGCAGACCGCGGGCAGTGCGGTGTATCGAGCGAGCGAGCATGTGCTCGACAAGGCCAAGCAGCTCGCGGCACAACTGCTCGAGGCCAACGCCGACGACATCGTGCTCGGCGACGGCGGGCTGCAAGTGGCCGGTGTGCCGTCGAAGCTCATTGCGTGGGGCGAGCTCGCGGCCAAGGCCAAGGGTTCGGGCCTCGAAGGCCTCGAGAACGGTTTGCGCCATGAGCTCGACTTCGACGGTTCGAACTCGACGTTCCCGTTCGGTGCGCACGTGAGTGTCGTCGAGATCGACACCGAAACGGGGCGGGTCGAACTCCTGCGCCACATCGCCGTCGACGACTGCGGCCGCATCCTCAACCCGATGCTCGTCACCGGCCAGCAACACGGCGGCATTGCGCAGGGGATCTCGCAGGCGCTGTACGAGTGGGTGCAGTACGACGCCGACGGCAACCCGATCACGGCGAACCTCATGGACTACGCCATGCCGAGCGCGGCCGAGTTTCCGAGCTTCGAGACCTACAACACCGAGACGCCGACGCACCTCAATCCGCTCGGCGCCAAAGGCATCGGCGAGTCGGGGACGATCGGTTCGACGCCGGCGGTGCACAACGCGGTGGTCGATGCGCTGAGCCCGTACGGCATCACGCACCTCGACATGCCGTTCACGTCCGAGCGCGTCTGGGCTGCGATCCAAGACGCCCGTGGCTAGCGCCCCTGGGGGCGCGAGCCGCAGGCGAGCGGGGGGCAAGACGCCCGTGGCTAGCGAGTGAGCGATTCGTTTCGACTCACCGAGTCGCAGCATCGGGTGATTCTTGGCAACTGTTACGACGGCTTGCCGAACGAGGCGTGCGGCTTGTTGCTCGGTCCGATGGTCGACGGCATGCCGACGGGCGTGGTCACCGAGGCGCGGCCGTGCGTGAACGTCGACGCGTCCGCGCGGACCTACACGGTCGCCCCGAAGGACATGCTGCGCGCGATGCGCTCGGCCGAAGAACGCGGTGACGAGATCATCGGGGTATGGCACTCGCACACGCACACCGATCCGTATCCGTCGCCGACCGATGTGCGCCAGGCGGTCGACCCGTCGTGGATCTATGTGATCGTCAGCCTGAAGCACGGCGACCCGTCGCTGCGCGCGTACAACATTGCCGACGGCGAGATCACTGAGCTCCCGGTCGCGCTCGTTCGAGGCTGACGGTCGCATCAGAGGGCGCGTCCTCAGTGCGCATGAACCAGCGAGCGACCGTGCGCGCCGAGAGCCAACCGGCAACGAGGGCCTCGATCGTGGCGACGGCGAGGAACAACAGCCGCCACGCACCGCCGGGGTATGCGCCCGTGTTGGGACTGTTGCGGATGATCTGCAGCACCCCGAGCGCGACCATGCCCACGGTGACGGCGATCACCACGACGAAACGGTGGGCGATTGCGGTCGGGTCGCGGCGCAAGATCCCTCGTCCGATGAAAACCCACAGCGCGAGCGCGATTCCACACACGAGCCCGAGCGCGGTGCCGAGAAACGTCCCGTAGATCGCGCCGACGAAGACGCCAGGCAGTACGTAGGGGACGGCGATGAGTCCGCCAAGTGTGCTGCCACCGATCGCGCCGGTGAGGCCGCCGAACCACAGACCCCAACCCAGCAGGCCCACGATCTGGGCCATGCGCCGGCCGAGCCGGTGAGGGATGCGAGTCATACTATAACATATACTCGCATATCAAATGGTAGTCAAATAGATGGTGCGCTACTAGTTACGTGTACGACTGTAGAATCAGCCCATGGTGCGCGATCCCGGCGACGAGGTGGCCGTTGACATGACCATCGACGAGCTGGCGCGAGCCGGTGGCACCAAGGTGTCGACCTTGCGGCTCTATCAGCAGCGCGGCTTGCTGGCGGCGCCCCGACTTGTGGGTCGCACCGGCCACTACGGCCCCGCGCACCTCGCGCGGCTGCGGACCATCGGCGCACTTCAAGGTCGGGGCTACTCGCTCGCTGCGATCAAAGAACTCGTCGACTCGCTGGAGTCAGGGCGCCCGCTCGACGAGCTGCTCGGACTCGAACGGGAGGTGGCGGGTACTCCGGGCGAGTGGCTGCCCATGACCCGTGCGGCGTTGGTGGCGCGGCTACCCGGCCTCGCCGACGCGGCGCTTGCCGAACGCGCCGTCGCGCTCGGCGCGCTCCGCCCGAACCCCGACGTTGCCGGCGACGCCAGTACGTCGGGGTACGAGGTGCATCAGGGCTTCCTTGCCGTTGGGTCGACCCTGAGCGCGCTCGGGGTTCCCGAGTCGGTGCAGCTCGACGAGTTCGCCCGCGTGCTTGCCTTTGCACGCGACACCGCTGCACGGTTCGTCGGCGTGTTCGAGCAGTACCTGCTCCAGCCGTTGCTCGAGTCGGGCGCCGCGGCCGAGCGCATCGGGGAACTTGCCGGTCAGCTCGCGCAATTGCGCGCGGCCGGAATCGCGGTGGTGACGGGCGCGCTCGAACAAGCGCTCAACGACGAAGCCGCGCGCGCTATCCCCGAGTACGCGCAACGCCTCGCAGCCGCCCCCGCGCCGTCCTAACGCTCCGCCCAACGCACCGTGGTCCCACAAAATGCGCGCAAATGTGCGTTCTGATGGGACCACGGGACGGCCGTCACGCTGCCGCGGCGGCGTCGTGGGCGCGCAGCAACGGTGTGAACACGCGCATCGGGTCCTTGCGCAACATCCGGTTGGTGCAGCGGTCGAGTATCCAGCCGGCCTCTTGGAGTTCGCTCTGACGGGCGCGGTCGTCGTCGAAGCGCTGCGTGCTCAGGAGGTGTTCCCAGTAGCCGTCGTATTCAATGCCACGCCACACCGGCGGCCAGGCGGCGTCGAGGAAACGCGGACCGTTCGGGAGATCGACACGGAAGTTGAACACCGGCGCAGGAAGTCCGAACTTCACGGCGAGCTCGCCGATGAGCGCCTCCCACTCGTTGCGGGCCTCAGCGATGCTCGGGTTGAGCTCCTGCACGATCCGCAGTACGGCGACCGCGCCCGGGCGCCGTGGATTGCGTAACTCGTCGGCTCGTATGACGAGTTCTGCCGGTTGAAATCGACGCCGCACGATGGCCTTCGTGACCACCCGAGTGGCAAGCGTGCGGGGCAGCCGTCCGCAGGCGTCGATCGTCGCCCGGATCGCGGTCGTCGACGGGATGCCAGCGATGGTCGTACGGTCTTCGTCGGGCAGTGATCGTGTCGAGTGCATCCCCGGCCGATCGAGATTGCGTCGTGACCGCACGACCAACAACTGCGGCGTGAACGGGTGCGGATGCAGGTCGCACAATGCCAGCGTGCTGAGCCGCGCCGCGAGCGCGTCGGCCGACAACGCCGCCGCGTGCAAGTCGTCGATCGGGAGCAAGGGCCCAGCCGGCATCGCCCGATAGACCCGAGGCGCCACCTCTTCCCAACGCCTACGCCGCAGCGCGCGCTGGATCGAGCGTGGGTCGAATCCGGCGTTGCTGGCCTGCTCCAGCGTGAACAGGCCCCGCTGGTGAGCGGCGATCGGCAAGAGATCGCGGTAACGGTCGTCGACTTCGATCTCGCTTGACATGGTGCTCTCCCCAAAGTTGCTGTGCTGCGTTGTTGGCGTGGCCGAAATCGGCGAAGGGGAGGTGCCGTCAATCCTGCCAGCACCCAACGACAACGCCTGTGGTCCCACGAAAGGCGCGCAAATGTGCGTTTTGATGGGACCACGGGAGCTGGTGGGGGCGGCGCGACGGCCGCGGGCGCGCCGTGGTCCCACGAATGGCGCGCTTTTGTGCGTTCTGATGGGACCACGGGGGATTGGGGCGACGGCGGGAATGCTGACTGGATTGGTCGGAGTTATAGGGTGGTATGACCGTCAACTTGGTATCCCAACCTGACCCGCGTGATCTGCGTGACCGTGAAGAGGCTCCTGCGATGGCCGTCGACGTGAAGATCCCCACCGTGTTGCGGGCCCAGGTGGACGGCCTGACCTCCGTCGCGATCGAGGGCGCCACCGTGGGCGAGGTGTTCGAGTCGCTCGTCACCCAGTATCCCGGCCTGCGCTCGAACCTGCTCGGCGACGACGGCGGGATGCACAAGTTCGTGAACGTCTTCGTCAACGACGACGACATCCGCTACCTCGACCGCCTCGACACGAAGCTGTCCGACGGCGACGAGGTCGCGATCCTGCCGGCTGTGGCCGGCGGCGCCTGAGGGCCGACGCCCGCAGTTCACCGGCAATCTGATGGCCCGTTACGCCAGCATCCTCGGTTTGATCGGCAACACGCCGCTCGTCGACGTCTCGCAGCTGTCACCCGAGCCCGGCGTCAGGATCCTCGCCAAACTCGAAGGCCAAAATCCCGGCGGGTCGTCGAAAGACCGCATCGCGCTGAAGATGGTCGAACTCGCCGAGCGCGACGGCGTGCTCACCCGCGGCGACACGATCCTCGAGCCGTCGTCGGGCAACACCGGCATCGGCCTTGCGCTCGTTTCCAAGCTGCGTGGCTACGGGTTGCGGATCGTGATGCCCGAAAACGTGTCGGTGGAACGCCGCCAGATCCTCGAGATCTTCGGCGCGCAGATCACGCTGTCGCCGGGCGAAGAAGGCAGCAACGGTGCGATCCGGCTGGCCGAAAAGCTCGTGGCCGACGAACCTCACTACCGGTTCTTGTTCCAGTACGGCAATCCCGCGAACACCCTCGCGCACTACGAGGGCACCGGCCCCGAAATCCTCGCCGACTGCCCCGAGATCGATGTGTTCGTGGCTGGCCTCGGCACGAGCGGCACGCTCATGGGCGCGGGGTCGTACCTCAAGGAGCACAAGCCCGGCGTGAAGATCGTTGCCGTCGAGCCGCCCGCCGGCGAACTCGTGCAGGGCTTGCGCAACCTCGACGACGGCTTCGTGCCGCCGATCTTCCACGAGGGTGTGCTCGACCGCAAGACCATCATGCGCCCGCGCGCGTCCATCGAATGGACCCGGCGCCTGCTCAACGAATGCGGTGTGTTTGCAGGCATTTCCTCCGGTGCTGCGGTCGGTGGTGCGGCGCGCTACATCGAAACCACCGCCATGACCGAGGGCACGGTGGTGACGCTGCTTCCCGACGGCGGGTGGAAGTACCTGTCGAGTGGGGCGTGGACCGACGATCTCGACGTCGTCACCGAGCGCGCCACTCGCATCAACTACTGGTGACCCGATGACCACGGCGCCGATCGCGCGAGCGGTCGCGGCGTTGCGCGCGGGGGAGCTGGTGGCCTTTCCGACCGAGACGGTGTACGGACTCGGCGCCGACGCGGCGTCGTCGCTCGCCGTGCAGCGTCTGTACGCCGTCAAGGGCCGGCCCGCTGCGCATCCTGTCATCGTGCACGTCGCGTCGATCGACCAACTCGACGACATTGCGCGTGACGTGGCGCCGTGGGCGCGCTCGCTCGCCGATGCGTGCTGGCCCGGCCCATTGACGCTCGTCGTGGCGCGCCGCGCGGGAGCGATCTGTGACGAGGTCACCGGCGGGCGCGACACGGTCGCCGTGCGCGTGCCGGCGCACCCGGTCGCGCTCGAGTTGCTCGCGGCGTTCGGGAGCGGGGTGGCCGCGCCGTCGGCGAATCGCTTCGGGCGAGTGTCGCCGACGATGGCCGCGCACGTGCTCGCCGATCTCGGCGGCGACGTCGCCATGGTGCTCGACGGTGGGCCGTGCGCGGTGGGCGTGGAGTCGACGATCGTCGACGCGACCGGTGCAGTGCCGCGGATCCTGCGCGACGGTGCGGTCGGCGCGGCCGAGATCGCCGCGGTGAGCGCCATGGTGGTCGAACGCGTGTCGGACGGCTCGGTTGCGGCCCCCGGCACGCTCGCGAGTCATTATGCGCCGCGGGCTCGCGTCGAGCTTGCCGGTACGGTCGATGCCGCGCTTGCGAGGGCGACGTTGCTCGCCGCGAACGGTCAGCGCGTCGGCCTGCTCGCGCTCGCCGGCGACGACACCGGGACCGAGGCCCAGACTGAAGGCGGCGAAGGTGGCGACGGCGTCGTCGTGCTCGCGTCGCCGCTCGACCAAGGCGAGTATGCACGGGTGCTCTACGCGCGGTTGCGCGAAGCCGACGAGCATCGCGTCGACGTGCTGGTGGTCGTCCCGCCGCCCGAGCGCGGCGTGGGTGTCGCCGTCGCGGATCGGCTCCGGCGGGCCGCTACCGTGGTCGACGATGCCTAACGGTGCTGCGCGAACTGCCGCCGCCGGGCAAGGCTCCGCAGCGCAAAGGACAAAGGCGGCGACCGAAGCAGCCCGGGAGCGAGGGACGAGCGATCCGGGGGCGCAGGGAGCTCGCAGCGCCGGGCGAAGCAGGCGCAAAGAAACGCGCAAACCAATAGGCGTGTTTGATTCTGGGCTCGGCGGGCTCAGCATCGTGCGGGCGCTGATCGACCTGGTGCCGAGTCGTGACCTCGTCTACTTCGGCGATACCGGCCGGTTTCCCTATGGGCCCAAGCCAGCCGACGAGGTCGCCAAGTTTGCCACCCAGATCACCGAGGTGCTGCTCGAACGCGACGTGGCGATGGTGGTCGTGGCGTGCAACACGGCCGCGGCCGTCGCCCTCGAACAACTCCAGGATCACGTCGATGTGCCCGTGATCGGTGTGATCGAGCCGGGTATTCGTGCCGCGCGGAGCGCCACAAATACGGGGCGGGTGGGCGTGATCGGCACCGTGGGAACAGTGCGTTCCGGTGCCTACCAGCGAGCGGTCGCGCGTGTGGCGCCCGACCTCGAGGTCGTGTGCTGCGCGTGCCCCGGTTTCGTCGAGTTCGTCGAGGCCGGTGACATTGATTCCGACCAAGTGCATGTGCTCGCGGAGCGGTTGCTCGCGCCGCTGCGCGCCGCGGCCGTCGACACGCTGGTGCTCGGGTGTACGCATTACCCGATGCTGGCGCGCACGATCGGTGACGTGATGGGCCGCGACGTGGTGCTCGTGTCGAGCGCCGAGGAAACGGCCTTCGAGGTGGATCGCCTGCTTGCGGGGCCGAACCCGACCGCGGGCCCGCCGTCGAGCGCGCCAACCAGCGGCGAGCCAGAACCGAGCGGCCGCCATTCGTTCGTCACGAGCGGTGACATCGAACGGTTCCGCACGCTCGGGACGCGATTTTGCGGCCCGGAAGTCGCCGATGTCGAGGCGCACCAATGGTGAGTGCTGCACCTTCCACCGGCGCCCAGGAAGACAACGGCGATCACGGCGCCACCACGCCGTTCTCGCTGACCGTGCTCGGTTGCACCGGGTCGTACCCGTCGCCGCGCGGCGCGTGTAGCGGGTATCTCGTGCGGGCCGGCGGCGCGACGCTCTGGATGGATTGCGGCAACGGCTCGCTCGCGAACTTGCAGCGGCACATCGACGCGGCCGAACTCGACGCCGTGGTGATCACGCATTCGCATCCCGATCACTGCGTCGACCTGCTTGGCTTGCACGTGTTGAACACCTACGGCCTCAGGCGTGCCGGCCTGCCAGTCCTCGCCGCGCCCGACGTCGAAGCGCGGCTGCGGCCGCTGTCTCGCGGATGGGGCGACACGTTTGTGTGGCAAGAGGTCGATGACGGCGATGTCGCCGAGGTCCGCGGGGCCACGCTGCGGTTTCGTCGCACGGACCACCCGGTACCGACGGTGGCCGTCGAAGTGGCAGCCGACGGCCGTCGCCTCGTCTACACCTCCGACACGGGCCCGCAGTGGTCGCCCGAGGCCTTCGACAGCGGCGTCGATCTGCTGTTGAGCGAAGCGACCTATTTGCACGACGATCGTCGTAGCCCCATCCATTTGTCGGCGCGCCAAGCGGGCGCGTTCGGGCGCGACGCACGCGCGAGCCGTCTCGTGTTGACGCACCTCTGGCCGACGGTGGATCCTGCGTTGGCCGTCGCCGAAGGTGCCGACGCGTTCGGTGCCGAGGTGACGCTCGCCGCTATCGGCGAGCACTACGAAGTCTGAGCCGCCGATCGACCCGTGCGGTCCCACCCATCGACACCCGCCCCACCGACACCAGCCCCACCAACACCAGCCCCACCAACAATCGCAACCAATGAGAGGAAGTCGTATGCGTGTCTCCGGCCGTGCCCCCGACGAAATGCGGGAGGTCACGTTCACGCGCGACTACACGGAGATGGCCGATGGCGCGGCGCTCGTCGAATTCGGGCGGACGCGCGTGCTGTGCACGGCGTCGATCGAGACCCGGGTGCCGCCGTGGCTGCGCAACTCGGGCAAGGGCTGGGTGACGGCCGAATACTCGATGCTGCCCGGTTCGAGCCCAGAACGCGTTGGGCGCGAGGCCGCGAAGGGCAAGCAGTCGGGCCGCACGCAGGAGATCCAGCGCCTCATCGGCCGCGCGCTGCGTTCGGTCACCGACCTCGCGGCCATGCCCGATGTGCAGGTCACGGTCGACTGCGATGTGCTCCAAGCCGACGGTGGCACGCGTACCGCGTCGATCTGCGGCGGCTGGATCGCGCTCCACGACGCCTGCTCGCGCGCCATCACCGCTGGCACGATCCGACGCCATCCGATCCGCGAGGCTTGCGCCGCGATCTCGGTGGGTGTCGTCGACGGCGAGGCGGTACTCGATCTGGAATACACCGAGGACAGTCGCGCCGAAGTCGACATGAACGTGGTGATGACCGCATCGGGCACGTTCGTCGAAGTGCAGGGCACGGCGGAGGGCATGACGTTCAGCCGTGCCGAGCTCGACGCCATGCTCGCCCTCGCCGAATCTGGGATCGGCGAGCTCGTCGAAGCCCAACGCGCGATGGTCGGCGAAGCACCACCGCTGCGCGCTCGGTGAGCGTGTCGATTCCGTTTCCGTGTGTGCTCGCCACGGGCAACGCCGACAAGGTGCGTGAGATCCTCGAGCTCTTCACCGATGCCACCGCGGCCATGCTCGCGGCCGCGCCGCTCGTGTTCGAGAGCCAGACCTGCGGCTACGTCGTGGCGCCGGGCGACACGATCGCGAGCGCGCTTCTCGACGTTGCCCGCCTCACCGAGCGGCCCCAGATCGAAGAGACTGGGGCCACGCTCGAGGAGAACGCCACGATCAAGGCCGATGGCATGCACGCGGCCACGGGCATGCTCGCAATTGCCGACGACACGGGCCTTGAGGTGGACGCGCTGGGCGGTGCGCCGGGCGTCCGTTCCGCACGATTTGCCGGGGAACACGCCACGTACGCCGACAATGTCGTCGCGCTGCTGCGAGCACTCGACGGTGTGGCACCCGAATCGCGCACGGCGCACTTCACCACGGTCGTGCACGTCGCCGGTCCGCACGGAATCGCGACCACGGTGCGCGGCACGGTGGTTGGCACGATCGCCACGACGCCCCGCGGCGAGGGCACGTTCGGGTACGACCCGGTGTTCGTGCCGGCCGAGGGCGACGGTCGCACGTTTGCACAGATGAGTTCGACCGAGAAACATGCGCTGTCACACCGGGGTCGCGCGTTCCGGGCGCTGGTACACGAATTTGGGCTGGCCGAGCGAGACGGCGTGTCTCGCGACACGCGAACGAAGGAGTAGCGATGCCGATCGACACGCAGGTGCAGGGGATCCTCGCGATGATGCCGGCCGACGAACGCGGGCTGAGCGACGACACGCTCGCCGAGACCCGTGCCGGCTTCGGACTGCTCATGCAGCTCGGTATGGGCACCGCGCCCGACGGTGTCGAAATGCAAGAACGCGATGCCGACGGCATACCCGTGCGCATTTACACACCCACCGGCGGTGCGGCGACGGCGCGCCCGCTCGTCATGTACATCCACGGTGGCGGCTGGACGATTGGTTCAGCAGCCGACTACGACACGTTCACCCGCGTGCTCGCGGCCGAGACCGGCGCCGTTGTGGTGTCGGTCGACTACCGCCTCGCGCCTGAGCATCCGCATCCGGCCGCCGTCGATGACTGCTGGACCGCGCTGCAGTGGTGCGTGGTGTACGCCGATGCGCTCGGCGCCGATGCGAGCAAGGTCGCGGTCGCCGGCGACAGCGCGGGCGGCAATCTCAGCGCGGTCATGGCGCAGATGGCGGCGCAACGCAGCGGACCGCCGCTCGCGTTCCAAGCACTCATCTATCCGGTCGTCGACTGCGATTTGGATCGGGCGTCGTACCTGGAGAACGGCACGGGCTACTTCCTCGAGCGCGACAGTATGCGCTACTTCTTCGCGTCCTACTGCCGCGGTGAGATCGATCCGTCGCAACCGAGCGTGTCGCCATTGCGCACCGACGCGCTGGCCGATCTCGCCCGTTCGGGCCTCGCCCCCGCGCTCGTTATCACCGCGGAGTTCGATCCGCTGCGTGACGAGGGCAACGCCTACGCGGCGGCGTTGCGCGACGCCGGGGTGACGGTTGAGGCCACCCAATACGACGGAATGATCCATGGATTCGTCTGTATGGCTGGCCTGCTCGACGGTGGGCGTCGTGCGCTCGACCAGGTCGTGCGCTGCCTGCGCGACGCCCTCGCTACCGTATAAGCAGAAGGGAGCCGCGTGGCCGTCATCGACCTTGCTGGATTCGTCGCCGATCTCAAGGATCATGCCGTCGAGCACGGCTTCCATGTGCACGACGAACGACACTTCGTGGAGTCGTACTCCTTGCGCCAGACGTGGGAGGTTGATCTGCATCCCGAAGAGGGGTGCGAGGGCCCAGTCGATCTGTATCTCTCGTTGGAGATCGATCCGCGCGTGCTGCTCGGCTTCGAAGACACGCTGATCGGCTTGCCCGACGACGAAGAGCCGAACGACGAGTTCTTCTTCCCGCTCAACTTCACCTGGGCGCTGCCACCGCTGCCGAAGGGACCCGACCTGCTCGTGCTCGCCACCGAGCTGGCCGGCGTCGGCGGCCCTGAACTGCCGCTCGAAGTCTCGGCCACCGACTCGTTCCCGAGCGCGACCGACGCGCCCGAACGCACGCTGCGGATCGTCGCGCATCAACGGGTTTCGCTCGTGCGGATCCGTACCGGTGACGAGATTCCGTGCGAGACGCTTGAGCGATGCCTGTCGGTCAGTGGCTACCTGCTCGAACGCGCGCCGCGCTGGCTCGACTGACGCGCAGCACGTTCGCGACGGCGGTCAGAGCCCTGGCCGCGCGCGCGAGCGCTGGTCTTCGTGCATGTACTGCAACGCCGCGGCCGGTGTGAGCGACGGCGCGAAGTAGAAGCCCTGGATGTAGTCGCAGCCGAGCGTGACGAGTGCGGCCACGCGCTCGGCGTTTTCGACGCCTTCGGCGACCACCCGCATCCCGAGCGCGTGCGCGAGTTGGATCACCGAGGCGACGATCGCAGTACCGGCTTGCGTCTCGCCCAACTCGAGCACGAAGGAACGATCGATCTTCACGACCGATACGGGCATCCTCCGCAAGTACGACAGCGACGAGAAACCCGTGCCGAAGTCGTCGATCGCGAACGAGATACCAAAGTCGCGCAGCCGTCGAAGTGCACTCGACGTGGCCACCATGTCGTCCATCAGCGTCGTCTCGGTGAGCTCGAGGCTGATCCAAGATGGGTCGATGTGCGCGTCGTTGACGATCGCCTCGACCCGCTCGGCAAAATCGGGGTGCGCGAATTGGCGAGCCGACACGTTGACGGCAACATGCGGCGTGGTGCCGTCGGGCGCGGCGTTGCGCCACGCGCGCACTTGCGCACACGCCAGCTCCAGTACCTGGTAGCCGATCGGGATGATGAGGTCGCGGTCTTCGGCGACGTCGAGGAATTCGCCGGGCATCACGATGCCGTGGCCCGGCCGGTCCCAGCGCAGAAGTGCCTCGAAACGGCGGACGCGACCGGTCGCGGTCTCGACGATGGGTTGGTAGGCCAAGATCAGCTCGCGCTCGTCGATCGCGCGACGCAGCGCCTGTTCGGTCTCGAGGCGGCGCGAGATCGTGGAACGAAGCTCCTCGTCGAACACCTCGTAGCGATTGCGGCCGCGCGCCTTGGCGCGATACGCGGCGGAGTCGGCCTGC
>JBBREP010000071.1:0-18327 GCA_038202885.1 Acidimicrobiia bacterium
CCGCTGATACGGCCCAGCCCGGGAGCGCACCGACGTGAAGTTCGCCTTGTTCTACGAGATCCCCGTCGCCCGGCCCTGGAACGAACGCAGCGAAATCGAGGCCTACCAGCACACGCTCGAGCAGGCCCAGGCCGCCGACAAACTGGGCTGGCACGCGTTTTGGAGCGTGGAGCACCACTTCCTCGAGGAGTACTCGCACTGCTCGAACCCTGAGGTGCTCTACGGCGCCATCGCCGCGACCACCAAGAACCTGCGCATCGGATACGGCGTGCGTCTGATGCCGGCGCCCTACAACCATCCTGTGCGCACCGCGGAGTCGGTCGCGGTGCTCGACCTGATCTCGGGCGGCCGAGTCGACGTCGGCACGGGCCGAAGTGCCACGCGAGCCGAGCTCGAAGGCTTCGGCGTCGAACCGTCCCAGACTCGTGCGATGTGGCGTGAGGCGATCAGCAATGTCGTCGGCTGCTGGACGAACGACGAGCACGAGTTCTCGGGGCCGACGTGGTCGATGCCGCGTCGACGGGTGCTGCCCAAGCCGATCCAGAAGCCGCACCCAGCGATGTGGGGTGCGACGACATCCGACGAGGGCCACGGTGAAGTTGGCTCGCTCGGGCTCGGGCTCTGCTCGTTCGCAGTCGGGGTACCGCCCGAAGAGATCGGGCGCAAGATCGCGATCTACCGCGACGCGATCGCGAAGTGCGAACAGCCGATCACCGCGTTCAAGAACGAGCACGCCGCCACGTTCACGATGGTCAACATCGCCCCGACCGCCGACGAAGCACGCGAGGTCGCGCGCACGAGTTTCGAGTGGTATCCGAAGACGGGTGCGCGCCAGATCGCCGCGGTCGCTCGCTGGATGGAGGAGCGCAAGCAGGAACTCGGCAACTACGGCTACGCGGCCGACATGCGCGCGCACGACGACGACGGCTCTCTCGATTTGTTGACGCTCGAGATCCTGCTCGACATGAACGCATGCGTGTGCGGCACGCCCGACGAAGCCGTCGAAATGTGCCGCCGCTACGAAGCCGCGGGCGTCGACCTGTTGTTGTGCCTCGTGAACCCCTACGACATCGCACACGACAAGGTGATGCAGACCATCGAGCTGATGGGCAAGCACGTCATCCCAAAGTTCAACTGAGACGTCTGGTTCCTGTGCGGTGACCGGAACAGCCCGGGAGCGAGGAACGAGCGAAATGGGTGCGCAGGGAACTCGCCGCGCCGACGCAGGAGGCGCAAAGGTGTAGCGCAATTACATCGGGTTATTCGCGTGTTCGTGCTGGATGATCTCGGCGAACTGCTCACGCGCGGCGGCGACGCGTTCGGGGAGGTGCTGGGTGGGGAAGAGCCCCGGCGCCGGCTGGTAGGACTTCAGCACCTGGCGGGCAACCGTGATCTTGTGCACCTCGGTCGGACCGTCGGCAATGCCCATCACGGGGGCCATCGTCCACATGCCGATGAGCGGCATCTCGTTCGACACGCCCAGCGATCCGTGCACGTGCATCGCACGGAACACGATGTCCTTCAGCACCTTCGCAGTCGCCACCTTCACCGCGGCGATCTCCTTGCGAGCCTTGTGCCCGCCCACCTGGTCGATCGTCCACGCCGCGTGCAACACCATGAGCCGGAATTGGTGCAGTTCGATCCACGAGTCGGCGACGTACTCCTGTACGAGTTGCTTCGACGCGAGCGGCGAACCCTGCGTGGAGCGGCTCAGCGCGCGTTCACACAGCATGTCGATGGCCTTCTGACACATACCGACGGTGCGCATCGCGTGATGGATACGCCCGCCGCCGAGGCGGGTTTGCGCGATCACGAACGCCTGGCCCGGACCGCCGAGCACGTTGTCGGCGGGCACGCGCACGTTGTCGTAGTGCACGTAGGCATGTGAACCTTCGCCGATCGGCTCGCTCGCCAGCCCGACATTGCGGATGATGTTCACGCCGGGTGTGTCGGTCGGCACGAGGAACATCGACGCGCCTTGGTAGATCGGCACATCGGGGTCGGTGACGGCCATCACGATCGCGAACGCTGCATACTTGAGGTTCGAGCTGAACCACTTCTCGCCGTTGATCACCCACTCGTCGCCGTCGAGTTCGGCGCGGCACGTGAATACGCCGGGATCCGAACCGCCCTGCGGTTCGGTCATCGAGAAACAGCTCACGATCTTGCCGTCGAGCAATGGTTGCAGATATTTCGCCTTCTGCTCCTCGGTGCCGTAATGGGCGAGGATCTCGGCGTTGCCGGAGTCGGGGGCCTGGCAGCCGAACGTCATCGGAGCGAACGTGGAGCGGCCGAGGATCTCGTTGATGAGCGCGAGCTTCGTCTGGCCGTAGCCGAGGCCGCCGAGGTCGGCGCCGAGGTGGCACGCCCACAAACCCTGCGCGCGCACTTGGTCTTGCAGCGCGGGTAATACCTCGGTGTGGACCGGGTGGGCCTTGTCGTAGACGATCTCGTGAGGGAAGGCCAGGTCGAGCGGCTCCACCTCGGTCGCCACAAACTCCTTGATCCAGTCGAGCTTGTCCTGGAACTCCGGCTCGGTCGAGAAATCCCATGCCATGGTTGCGCTACTCCTGCGTTGCGTCGGGCGTCGTGGGCGTGGTGTGTGTGGGCGTCGTGGGCGTGGTGGGCGTGGCGTTGTCGTGGGCGGTGTCGATCGTCGTCGCGGCGCGAGACGTCAGGGGTGGCCCAGCTGTGGTGTGACGGGTGCCGGGCGGATCGACCGCCCACGACGGCACCTGGCCCCATCCATCTTCGTACACGAGCTGCGACATCGGTTGGCGTCGCACCGGGCCGTGGTTGCCCGCCGGCTTGCCGAGGGTGATCGTTGCCGCGATCAAGACCTTCTCGGGGATCCCCAGCAGCGCGCGGAGTTCGTCTTCGACCATGTAGTGCCAGCTCGTGAGCACCCCGCCGTAGCCGAGCGCCCGCGCCGCGAGCAGCAGGTTCTGGCACGCCGGATACACCGAGGCCCCTTCGGTCGGGAACGGCTGTCGATACCGTTCGAGGCAGCCGAGCACGAGCACCGGCACGCGTTCGTAGCCGTCCACGTAGGCCTGCATCGACGCGGCCATACGTGCTTTGGGTGAATCGGGGGCGGTGCCTGAACCACGGTCGTAGCCGTCACTCGTGCGCTTGGCGTTCCACGCGGCGCGCGCCGCGTCACCGATGAGTCGTTTCGCGGTTCGTGCGATGGGCGTGTCGCGCAGCACGACGAATCGGAAGGGCTGACGGTTCGAGCCGCTCGGCGCGCGCGTGGCCGCGAACAGGATGTCGCGCAACACATCGTCGGGCACTGGGTCGTCGGTGTAACGACGGATGGCGCGCGTCGTCGTGAGCCCTTCGAGCAACCCGACGGTGTCGGCGGGCAGCGGTGGCGTCGCTTCGTCGCGCATTGTGTGGGCATCATCGCAGCGTGCCCGGGTGCATGTCATCTTGGGCGCCCAGCCCCGTCGCTGTGACGTCGCTTTGACGTCGCTTTGACGCGCGGTGCGGTGGCTCGGCAGGCTCGCCCGATGGCGAACGGCTCGGCGCTTCCTGACTTCGACGGCCTCCTCTCGTGGCCCCAGCTCCAGGAGTGGATCGCCACGCAGGCGACGATCCCCGGGTCGGGGCCGGTTGTTGGGGTGGAGCAGCTCACGGGTGGATCGCAGAACAACATTTTCCGTATGCGGCGTACCGATGGCGAGTTCGTGCTGCGTCGCCCACCGCGCCACCTGCGCAAGAACAGCAACGACACCATGCTGCGAGAGGCGCGTGTGCTCGGCGCGTTGGCGCAGAGCGACGTGCCGCACCCGCGCTTCTACGCGGTGTGCGATGACCTCGATGTGATCGGTACGTGCTTTTACGTGATGCAGCCGATCGACGGGTTCACGCCGATGGGACCGCTGCCTGGTCGATGGGCGAGCGATGTTGAGTGGACGCGGCGCGTCGGGTTCGAGATGGTCGAGGGCGCGGCGAAACTCGGCGCGGTCGATCACGAGGCTGTCGGGTTGGCCGACTTCGGCAAGCCCGACCAGTGGGCACAACGTCAGGTGCGCCGTTGGCGTTCACAGCTCGACGGTTACGCGCAGCTCGACGGCTACGAGGGTGCCGAGATCGACGGCGTGGATCGCGTCGGCGATTGGCTTGAGGCGAATCAGCCGTCCGACATCCGTATCGGGATCATTCACGGCGATTATCAAATGGCGAACGTGATAATGACGCACGACGAGCCCAGGCTGGCGGCGATCGTCGACTGGGAGCTCTCGACGCTCGGCGATCCGCTGCTCGATCTCGCCTGGCTGCTCACCGCGTGGACCGAGCCCGGCGACCCGCCCGGCAAGGGCGCACAGTTCGAGCCGTTCGGCATGGATGCGATGCCGAGCCGGGCCGAGTTGACCGAGCACTACGCCGCGGTGAGCGGGCGTGACACAACTTCGATGCCGTGGTTTTTCACGCTCGGTTGTTACAAGCTCGGCATCCTGCTCGAGGGTACGCACGCTCGGGCGTGTGCCGGCCAAGCCCCCAAAGACATCGGCGACGCCCTGCACACCTACGCCCTCTGGCTCTTCGCCAAAGCCAACCAGCACCTCAACATGCGCTAGCCCGTGCGGGGCGCAGTCCGACCGTTTGCCGATCTACCCGTCGCCCGTGCCGCTGGAGCGGCAAACGGTGGGGGTTAGCTGGGGCGGGACCAGTCTCGGTTGGGGTGTTTCGGCGGCATGTTGAAGCCCTCGCCGGGCATCCATCCCGACGCCCGGAGGTCTTCGTTCACGTGGACCATGTTGAGCAGGTCTTCGTCGTAGCTGAACTTGCCGTCGCCCGCGTAGATGAGCGTCGACAGTCCCGACTGCTGATACGGCGTGCCGTCGTCGCGCGTGCCGGGCGAGATCTGGATCCACTTCACGAACACCACGTTGCCGGTAATCGCCGTCTCGGTAATCGGGAACCGCCAGTCTTCGAGGCCGCTCATGCTCTCGGCGAAGAACGCGCGGAGGTGCTCGACGCCCTGCACCCGACCCCACGCCGGATCGATGTAGACGGCGTCATCGGTGAAGAACTGAGCCAGGTCGGGCCAGTCGGCGTTGCCAGCTTCAATGGCCTCGCGCACACCGATATAACGGGCGAGGGTGGCTTCGATCTCGGCTTTCGGAAAGTCGGTCATGCGGGGGAGTTGAGCACAACGAGGTGGAGCGTCGCCACCAGCTCCGGATTGCCCGCTGGCACGGTCAGGGTGACGAGATGGGTAGCGCCGTTGACGCCGTCGCCATTGGCTACTTCGATCTCGATCGCGACGTCGCCGTCGCCGTCGACGCGCACCTCGACACCCGCGGTCGCAAATCCGGTTGGCGTTGTCGTGCACTCCCTCGCGACGAGCGCGATCGTCGCGTACTCGCGACCATCGCTGGTCGTCGCGCCCGAGGTGCGCAATGACACGACACGATCGGAGACGGTCGCGCCCACAATGTGGGGCGCGTGCAGCCACAGCACGCCGATGTCGGCTGGCGCGGTCTCGAGCCAGTGCGCGGTGAGCAACATCGGCTGGATCCAACCGCCCCAATCGATCACGCTCGACTCGCACCCGATGATGAGATCATGGTGCAGGATCGAGGTCGTCTGGCGGTGCCCCGGCAATGTCAGTGCGAGACGGCGCGGCGCCTCGAACGTGGTGAAGTCGCTTCGGTCGACGGTACGCGGCGCGCCTGCGAGGCGCGCCAGCACTGGCCCGGCCATGAGGTCGTGACAATGATCGACGTCGGTGGTCGCGAATGTGGGCAGCGGCGCAACGTCGCGCCCGAACGTCGCCCAGATCCACAGCGCGAGCAGCGTGACGCTGCGTGTGGCATCGGGGTGATACGAGCGGGTGTACGGCCCGCACCAGTTGCGAAGTCCCGGGTGGTAATAGGCGGCGCTGAGATCCCAGAGCCGATCGGTCAGACGCCGCCCGTGTTCGGCGAACAACGGCGACGGCGGGAGTTGCTCCCAAAGCGCGAGCGCGAGCAGGTCGACGCCGTAGTACGTGGGCGAGTTGAACTCGTCGAAGGCGTCGTGGCGATCGTGGGCGGCCACGACCGCCAGCGCGAGCACCTCGCCGCGCGCCACCAGCGAATCGTCGCTGCACCGCGAGCCCCACCACGCGTCCAACCAAGATCGCATGAGCGCGGGGTTCGCATAGCTCGGCGGGATGCGACCGTCGGGCTCGCCCCACACCGCGAGCTCGATGGCGTGTTCGATCCGCGCCGCTCGCTCAGCGCCGATCCGGTCGGCGAAGTCTTCGAGCATCAGTGCGAACGTGGTGCCGAGAAACTGGCGCCAATTGGGGTCGTAGTCGACCCACATCGTCGGCTCGGCCGGCGGATGCGCGGCTTCGGCCACGATCGCGAACGTGCCATGGAACGCGGTGCCCGGCTCGTCGTATTGCACGCCGAGCAGCGCGTCGATCGCTGCGAGCGCCTCGGCGCGCTCGGCGGCATCATCCGAGCCAAGCATGCCGTAGGCGAGCCACGCCGACTGCGGCACGAGGTGCACGCTGCGCTCGGGAAGGTGTTCGTCGAGGCTCGCGGGCGGGTTCCACACCAAATGCCGCTCGTGATCCCACCAGCGCAACGACCACTCGAGCGTCGTCGTGCGCAGGTCGAGCGCGGCGGGCGTGAGCACCGGTCGACCCTACGCGTAGCTTCGGGCCTGTGACGATGCCGTTCGACTGCGTGTGGGATGCGCCGCGCCCATTCGTGCATCCGTTGCGCACCCCCAGCGGCGCCGTGCTCACGATCGACGCGCCGGCCGATCATCCGTGGCATCACGCGTTGTGGTTCACGATCAAGTTCGTGAACGGCGAGAACTTCTGGGAGGAATACGGCGAGTTCGGGTTGTTGCGCACGACCGCCGTCGACGGCGATCCCGCAGCGTCGGTGACGGCATCGATCGAGTGGCGTCGTCCGCACGGAGGCGAGGTGGTGCTGCACGAGCAGCGCGCGCTCGCAACGGTCGCGCTTGACGACGATGCGTACGTCATCAACTGGTCGGAGCGGCTCACGCCCGCGGTCGATGTGGTGCTGGATCGCACACCGTTCACCACGTGGGGCGGTTACGGCGGTCTGACCTTGCGCGGCGCGCCCGACTTCACCGACACCGTGCTCACCACACCATCGGGAACGCACGAGCGGCTGCTCGGTGAGCCCGCGCCGTGGTGCGCGCTCGACGGTGTGGCTGCGCGCGACGATGGGTCGCGGGCCGACGCTGGGATCCTCATTGTCGACCACGCGGCCAACGTGCGCGCGCCGACGCCGTGGTATGCGTCGACGCGCGCCGCCACCTATGGCGACGGTTGGGCGAACTTCGTCAACGCAGCGTTCCTCTGGGACGCGCCGCTGTCGCTCGCGGTCGACGAAGTGCTGGCGTTGCACTATTCGGTGATCGTGCACGACGGCCGCTGGAGCCCGCGGCAATGTGCCGACGCAGCCCGCTCGGTGATCGCATGACATCGCCATCGCAGGGGCCGGGCGACATCGCGGCGAACCTCGTCGAATTCTGCTGCGAGCAGATGGAGGCGCTCGCGGCGTTGCACCTGCGGGGATTGGCGCTGCCGCGCACCTACGGCGGCCACGAGGTCGGTGCCGACGTGCGCGCCGACCTGCTCTTCACGGTCGGACTGCTGGGCGATGCGGGCGTCACGACGATCGCCGGCCGCGCGATCGACGACATACTGGTGCAGCATCTTGGCGCTATTGACGGCGGCGCCACGCACACGTTCTTCTCGTATCGCGTCGCCGAGACGGTCGCTCGCGCGGGCGTCTTCGCGGCCAACCCGTTGCTCGAGACGCTCTCGGTCGAGCAGCGTGACGAGGTCGAGCGCGCGTGCGACTCGACGGCGTGGATCGCTCTGCTTGCCGACGCCAAACTCCCGCGCAACTATGCCGCCGTGCTCGCGCGGTGTGAGCTGGCCCGAACGAGCCTCGGGTTGGCCGTGAACGACGATGTGCTGGACGACCTGCTCGGCCGCGTGGTCGCCGTGCTGGGGGAGAACCCGAACCGCTATCTCGACGACTCCAACGACGCGGCCGGGCGCTTCGACATCTACACGGTCGACGTGTGGCTGTTCTGCGCCCCGTTCGCCGACCAGCTCGGCGATCTCTGGCGCGATGGCATGGCCGCCACGCTCGACCTGGTCGACGCGGTCGGCGCTCGCGACGGCGCAGCGATCTCGTGGGGCCGCAGCACCGGCGTGCTCGCCGTCGCGCACACGATCGAACTCGCCGCGCTCGCGCTGCAACGCGGTCTTGTCGTCGGACACGAAGGTGCGTGGTTGCGGCGCGCGGCCGACGCGACGTACGCAATGCGCGGCTGGTACCGCGATGGCGTTGTCAACGCGCATCAGTACCGCGACCAAGATCGCTACCGCGGACCGGCGCGCCGGTTGCAGCTCACGCTCGATGTGCTCGGCAAACTCGCGTGGGCCGCGGGCGTGTTGCGCGAGGTCGCAACCCGTGATCTCGCGGGGGGCGATCTGGTGGCGGCGCCCATCGCTGAGGCGTACCGACCGGTCGATCGCATCGTGGCGTTCGATCCCGATCGAGCGGCGTCGGTGTGGGCGTTTCGCAACCGTGCGCTCGCGTTCGCGGTGCCGTTCGTCGGCGGCGCCCGTAGCCATTATCTGCCGGGTCCGTACGCGCCGGGCTGTTTCGAAGCGCCCGTCGACACGGCGTTGGCTGTCTACGCGCCGACGGTGTTCGCCGGCCACGTCCGTTACGCCGGCGGCGGCGTGCCTGCCTCCGTTGTCCACGCCCAGGACGACACCGGGGTCACCGTGACGTGGCGCGGCTTCGTTGCGATGGCCGCCGCGATCGATCGGTCGGCGGCCGCGCCACTGTCCGGGGAGCGGATGACGACGTACCGGGTGGAGCGGCGCAGCCTCGTGATCGACGAGGTACTCACGTTCGACGAAACACCCGACGCGGTCAGCGTGCTCGTGCCCGAACTGTCCCGACGTCCGCTCACCGTCACGTGGGCGACCAGGCACGAACACACCGCGACCGCGGTCGACGTGCTCGGCCTGGCGGAGTGGCGCTCGTCGTGGTCGGAACTCGTGACCGCGCACCAGCTCGACCTCGTGCCCGGGCGTGAGCTGCGCTACTCGATGCGCGTCACGCCGAAGCTGCGGGTGGCGTCGACGGCGCATGGCCACCACTATCACCGCAGCCTCTATGGTCCGCTTACGCGCGATGTGGTGACGATGCCGAGCCCGCTCGGCGTGCTCGCGAGTGCGAGCGACGCGGCCGCGATCGATGAGGTCGATGTGTTCCACATGCATTGGCCGGAATGGGTGGCGTTCGATGACCTGGCCGCGCACGATCAGATCATCGCCACGCTGCGCGATCGTGACATTCCAATCGTGTGGACTGCGCACAACCTCACACCGCACGAAAAGCGCCCCGATGTCTACGACGCGATCTATCAACGTTGGACCGATGCCGCCGACGCGATCATCCATCATTCGCACTGGGGCGAGCAGCTGTTCCGCAGCCGGTACCCGGGGCGGGCCGGGTCGCGGACGCGCCACGAGGTGATCGCGCACGGCCACTTCGGCGATCTCTGGGGCGGCGCGGCGCGTGTGTCGAAGCGCGATGCCGAAACCGCGCTTGGGTTCGCGCCGTGTGCGATCCGGATCGGCATTGTGGGTGCGCCCCGCGCCGAGAAGCGCGTCGACGAGTTTGTCGCGGGTTTCAATGCATGTGGACGCGACGACATTCAACTCGCAGTGTGGTCGCTGCGCATGGGCGATCCACGGCCGGGCAAAGGCCTGCCCCACGATCCGCGCATCGTCGCCGCTGAGAGCTACCGGATGGTGCCCGAGCGCGTGTTCGCGACGAGGCTCGCGGCATGCGACGTGCTCGCGCTTCCGTTCGACCCCGACGGCGAGATGCTGGCCACCGGCACCGCCGCCGACGCGCTCGGCCTCGGTATGCCGGCGCTGCGCAGCGACTGGGGTTACCTGATCGAAACCCTCGCCGACGCCGGTATCTCGTGCGGCCACACCGCGGCGCAGATCACCGAGTGCCTCAACGCGCTCACGCTCGAACAACTCGCAACGGCCCGCACCGCAGCCCAATCTCGCCGCGACTCCTACGCCTGGCCAGCCCTCGCCCAACGCACCTTCGCCCTCCTCGAACGAGTCCAACTCAACGAACCCTGATGCGTCGTGTGACCGCCGTAGAGCGGGGTCAAACGACGCTCCAACAGTCGGCGGTCAGGTGGGCGATGCGTCGTTTGGGGGTCATATAGACCCCCGAAACGACGCATCAGCGGGTTCGGCGTTCGGTTCGGGTGGGGCGCGGTCAGGTGAGGAGGGTGTCGAGGGTTGTCGCGATGTCGGCGAGGAGGGCCCGGTCGCTGTCGGGGCGGGTCGGCGACGACGGGTGCGTCGCGTCCGATGCCAGCCAGCCGCGCTGTGCGAGAAACATCGCGGCGTCGTGGCGATAGCCCGGCACCGGCGGGCGGAACGCGAGCCGCCCGAGATACTGCAACACGTCGTTCAGCGCCCAAAAGCGGGGTTCATCACCCGCGGCCCACGCGGCGTCGCGTGCTGCGAACGCTTCGGGCGAGAATGTCGACAGCCCGAGCAGGTAGTCGCTGCCGTAGATCACCATGTCGATCGCCAGGTCGTTGCCAGTGAGCACGAGGAAATCGGCACGCCGCGCGTCGCGCAGCGCGAGACGGTCCCATTCCTGCACACGGTCGAGCGAGGAGTGCTTGAGGCCGCGCAGGCTCGGGATCTCGAGCAACGCTGCGAACACGTCGAGCGAAAAGATTCGTCCTGCGGGGTGGAACGCCGTCGAGAGCTCGAACGCGAGGAAGGCGTCGACGTCGCGACCGAACGCGGCGTGGGCAGCAACGAGCTCGTCGTCGCTGATGCGCGCGAGTCCGTACGAGGGAAAGATGATCGGCGTTCCACCCGCCTGGGTGATCCGAGCGAGTTCGGTGCGATACGCGTCGAACGCGAACAGGGCGCCGGGCGCATCGGTCACGTGCGCGCCCGCGATGAAACCATTCGGTGCGTTCGACGCCGCGATGTGCAATGCGTACGCGCGCTGCGCCGGAGTGAGTAGTGCGCCGAAACCGGTGTCCATGTTGACGGCCGGGATCAGTCCGGCGTGCACGGTGTGTACGAGATGGGCTTCGAACGCGGGCCAGTTGATGGTGGCGTCGTCGTTGAACGGCAGCAGCACCGCGGACGCGCCCTTGATCGGGCGGCGGGCCACGATGCGCGCACTTGGCGGCGCGGTCTGGATGCGGGGCGCCGGCGGGACAGTGGCGCTCCACGACGGCGCGGGTGCGGGCACTGGTGACGTGGCGCTCCACGACGGCGCGGCGCCCGGCGGCGCGGTACTGAGCGGCGCGGTATTGAGCGGCGGGGGCCGGTCGGGCCGCGACGGTGGCGGATAGGGCGGTTGGTAGTCGCTCACGGTGCTCCATCTTCCAAGAGGCGCACCAGCATCTTCGCATCGGCGCGCAGCGCGTCGGGATCGTCGTGGACGACGAATTCGAGGAGCGCGGCGCGCGGGGTCGGCAGTGGGCTGGGGGTGGCCGCGAGCGCCGCGAGCACGGCCGTCCATCGCGCCTCGCCATCCGCGAGCGGAAGGCGGTGCGTGGCGTCGGCCCACTCATACACGTGCACATGCGAGACGCGCGCCGCCAGCGCCCCGAGGTCGGCGACGTCGTCGGCGACGATCCGCGGCGGGATCCAATAGCTCGGCTGCCAGTAGGTGAACACGTTGGGCGCGTCGACCGCGTCGAGCAATGCGATGGTGGACGCGGCCGTCGCCGTCAGCGTGCCGCCGTGGTATTCGATGCCGACGGTGAGGGCGCGCGCGGCTGCGGCGATCGCAATCGATCGCACCGCGTCAGTAATCGCACTGCGTCGCGCGCTGTCGGGGTTGTCGCCGAGTGGTGTCCAGATGCGCACGTTCGTAGCGCCGAGTTCGACGGCGGTGTCGAGCGCGACTTCGATCGCGTCCGAAGCGATCGGCCAAGCCGCGAGCAGGTACGAGCCGTACGACACGACCTTCACGCCAGCCGCGGCGCCGGCGTCACGTGCCCGCCAGGCCGCAGCACGATCGCCAGGCGGTACGTGTACGTCGCCGCCCCACTCGATCGCGCGCAGCCCGCACTCGCCGGCCAGGCGCGCGACGTCCTCGATGCTGGTTGCGCGCAATGTGACCGAGCACAACCCGGGCACGACGGTGGCAACGGCGGCACCGTTCATGCGATGCGGTCGAGGTCGGCGCGGCGCACTTCGTACCGCTGCGGTTCGCCGCGGGCGAACCGTTCGATCTCGTCGATCGCGAGGTCGGCCATACGCCCGAGCTCGGTGCCCATCGATCCGGCAATGTGTGGGGTCACGAACGCGTTGGCCAAACCCAACAGCGGCGAGTCACTGGGCAGCGGCTCGGGCGTCGTGACGTCGAGGATCGCGGCGATGCGGCCGTTCTGGAGTTCGCTGATGAGCGCGTCTTGATCGATGAGCGCAGGCCGAGCGGTGTTGATCAGGGTCGCGCCGTCGCGCAACAGTGCGAGCTGGGTCGCGCCGATCATGCCGCGCGTTGCCTCAACGTCGGGCGCGTGGATCGAGAGCACATCGGATCGCGCGCACAGCTCGTTGAGGTCGCCGATGAGCTCGACACCGAGCGCGTCGGCCGTTGGCCCATCCACGAACGGGTCGTAGAGGGCCACGTGCAGGTCGTAGGGCGCGAGCAGCTCGATCACCGTGCGGCCCACGAACGACGCGCCGACGATACCGACGGTCTTAGCGACGTTGCCGACGCGGCTCGGTACGAGCGGCACGACGGCGTCCGGGTCGCGCAGCCGTTCCCGAAACAGCAGCGCGCCTTTGTTCGTAAGCAGGATCATTGCCACCGTGTACTCGGCGACCGGCACCGCGTTCGCGGGCGCGGCCGACGTGACGACGATCCCGCGCTCCCACAGTGCGTCGGTTACCTGCCATTTCACCGTGCCCGCGCCGTACGCGAAGAGTCGCAGGCGAGGCGCGTGCGCGAGTACGTCGGCGCTGAGCGCGGGGCACCCCCAGTGGCCGAGCAACACCTCAGCCTCGGCGAGCACCGCGCGCGAGCGATCGTCGTCAAGATCGGTGAGTGGCGCGCGATCGAGCACGTGACCGATGGCGTCGAGCCGGTCCCAGTGGTGCGGCCCGAAGGCGGCGTGGTCGAGCCCGGCCAGCATCGCCACGGCGATCGAGGGGCGGTACGCGCCTGCGTCGCTCATGATCGACGGCGACCCCGCGCCGTCTCGGCCGAGCGTTTCGCCGCGGCGAGCGTGCGGCGTTCGGGGAGTTGCTTGTAGAACGGATCGAGCGGATAGCAGCCCGACACGAGTCCGTGACGCGGAGCCGTCGTGCAGTCGCTGAACGTTCGGCACAGCGCGGCGCGTGCGAGTGGGCGGCTGGCCAGCACATCGCCAGCGAGGCCCGGGCTGCTCAGCACGGCGCGCCCGTACCCGATACACGCGGCATCACCGCGCGCCACCAACGCCGCGCCCACGTGCGCCATCCATTCCTGGAGATACGTGAGCCCGCTCGCGACCAAGGTCAGCGACGGGTGCGCACGAGCGAGTTCGCGTGTCACCGCAGTGAGACGCGCCACTTCGTGCAGCGGATCGCGCGGGGGCAGATAGCCGTCGCTCGGCGGGAAATACGCCGGCCGTTGGATGTGCGGCGAGTAGTAGGGGCTTCCGGCCGTGACGCACACCAGCGCAATGCCGAGTTCGACGAGGTGTTCGCAAAAGCCATGGGTCTCGGTGAGATCAACCTCGACGCCGTCGGGCGCGCCGCCGAACGCGTAGCGATAGGGGAGCGGCCTCGTCGGGTCGGCGACGCCAATGCTGGTCGCCGGGTCGCTCACGTGGGGCGCCACGTCGAACGCTGAGAGCCGCACACCGATGTCGAGGCCGCGCGCGTCGCGCCGCACACCCGCCACGACCGCGTCGAGAAAGTGCATGCGATTTCGGAGCGGTCCGCCGTACCCACCCGCGCGGTCGTGCGCGCTCAACAGCTCGTGCAAGAGATAGCCGTGGCAGTGTTTGATGTCGACGAAGTCGAAACCAGCCGCGCGCGCGACAGTCGCGGCATGCACGAAGTCGCCGACGAGGTCGTCGAGTTCGGTGTCGGTCAACACGCTCGTGGCGTCGGCGCCGACCCGAGCGTCGAGCAGGGGATGCGCATATGCGGTGCGCGGCGCGGGAACGCCGAGTGGCCGGCTCCAGCGCCCGGAATGTGTGAGCTGGAGCCCGAGCAGCGGTGCAGGACCGTCGTCACTCGCGATTCGGTGCGCGTCGAGCAAGGTCGTGCGCAGCTCAGCGAGATCGCGCTCGCTCTCAACGTCGATGCACAACTGTCGGGGGTTGGCGCGCCCATCGGGGCGCACCGCCACTGCCTCGCCGCCCCAGATCAGCCCGGCGCCGCTCGCACCAAAACGAGCCCAACGGCGACGCACAAGGTCGGTCGGCCGGCCGTCGGCCGTGCCGTCCCAACCTTCCATCGGCAAGATCGCGAAGCGGTTTGCGAGCGTGTGCCCACCGACGACGAGCGGTGCCGCCATCGTCGACGCGACGCTGTCATCCTCGGCGATCGGGAGGTCGTCGGCCACACCGAGCGTGCGCAGGCGGGCCTCGAACTCGTCACGGGCGCGCAACCGTTTGATCTGCACGATCGCCGAGTCGCTCATCAACGCCGAGTCTCGCGCGCCTGCTCGCGCCAGACGCCTGCGTGGTACTGGGTTTGTCGCACGGGTGTACCGAACCGAGTACCACGCCCACGGCGGCGAGGACCGGCTGAACCCCGTCAGCGGACTTCGCGCCCCCGACGCGATGGTCCCACCCGCGCGAGACTGCGAGCCATGGCCACTGGATCGATGACCAAGGACGAGCGCGAGGCCTTCCTCGCCGACGTGCACGTGGGTGTGCTCGCAATCGAGGAGCCCGGTCGGGGGCCGTGTGCACTCCCCGTCTGGTACTCCTACGACGATGGCGTGGTGACGATCTCGATGGATGGCTCGTCGCTGAAGGGCCGGTTGTTGGCGGCCTCCGGAAGGGCGACGCTGACGGTGCAGACCGAGACCGCGCCCTATCAGTACGTGAGCGTGGAGGGCCCGGTCGCGCTGGCGCCGTCGCAGGAGAGCGCGCTCGCGTTGGCGACGCGGTATCTCGGCGACGAGTTCGGCCAGTGGTACGCCGACAACAATCCGCCCACCGACGACACGGTCCATGTGCAGCTCCGCCCCGAGCATTGGCGCACGTTCGACTTCAACAAGCTCCTGGCCGGCTGATCGCGACCGCGCGATCAGACTGGGCTACCAGTCGTAGCCACCGAGGTAGGCGTTCGTGTATGGGGTGCCGCCGAGCGAGTTGGCGGTGAACTGCTGCACGTTGTTCGCCACGCCGCCCCTCGCGCCGTAGAACACCTCGACGCCGCCCGCCATCAGCGCGGTGCCAACCTTCAGGCCGTAGATGGAGACCGCGAGATCGTCGCGGCCGTTGCCGCTCCAGTCGCCGCCACGCACGAGCCCACCGAAATACTGCTGGGGCGCGACGGGGCCGACCATGCCGGGGTCGTTGCGTTCCAGCGTGAACCCGCCCGAGCGCGACAACCGTCCGCCGACGTTGTGGAGCACGACCACCTCGCCCGCATAGGCATCGCTGGTCGTGCGGCCTTCGACGCCTATCGCAAGGTCTTGGCGGCCGTCGCCGTCGAAGTCGAACGCCGCGAAGCTTGAGCCGAACCAGTCGTACGCGGTCGCGGTCTGGCCGAAGGTGGTGTTGGCGAGGAGGTAGAACAACGCGTTCGTGGTCAGCGGGCCCCAAGGGCTGCCCCAGAGCACGGTGACCGCGCCGATGCTTTGCTTCGCGCCTTGGCTTTCGCCGGGCGCGCCGATGATGAGTTCGGAGCGGCCGTCGCCGTTGATGTCGATCGCGCCGAGGGTGTAGCCCCAGAGGTCGTTGGTCTCGCTGCTGTCGGGAATGCCCGAGGTGTCTTGGGTCAGGGTCTGGGCGCCGGTACCCGTGAGCCCGCTCGGCGAGCCGCGCAGCACGTGCACGAGGCCGGCGTCGGTGTGCCCGCCGACCTTCTTGTAGGGCACGTCAATGGCGAGGTCGCTGTAGTGATCGCCGTTGAAGTCGGCCGCGAGCACCGCGTCGCCGAAGCCGTCGCTCGCGCTGATTCCGCCGTGGAGCCCAGGGGTGAGTGCGGTGAAGGTGTGCGGGAGCAGCGGCGCGGCGTGGCTGAGGCCGCTTCGTGTACCGAACAGCTCGAACACCGCGCCGGCACCGGTGGTGCTGCCCACGTCCTCGTGGTATGCGCCGATGGCGAGGTCGGCCTTGTGGTCGCCGTTGAAGTCGCCCGCGGTGATCGCACCGCCGAAGTACTCGTTGGCGTGCGCAGTCGCGTTCATCCCGCTGACGTTCTCGTGGAAGAACTGCGCGTTCGAGGTGATGATGCCGGACTGTGAGCCGTAGACCACGATCACGGCACCGGCGCGGCCCTGGCCGTTGATGGTCTTGCCGGGCGCGCCGATCGCGAGATCGTCGTAACCGTCGCCGTTGAAGTCACCGCTCGTGGATGCGTAGCCGAAGCTGTCGTTGGTCGCTGAAGACGCGCCGCGCCCGATCGTGTTCTCGGTCAGGTACCGATGCCGACCCCCAGTGTTCGTTCCGTGACTACCGCCGTAGACGATCCACACGCCGCCCGCCGCCGTCGCCGAGCCGACCTTGTCGCCCTGCGCGCCGATGACGAGATCGGCGTAGCCGTCGCCGTTGAAGTCGGGGTGGTGGCGCGAGGCGTGTGGGTTGACCGGCGCGGGCGGCACGGCGGCGGGTCGGGTCGCGGTCGCCGCGGCACGGGTGTGGGTGGCCGCCGGCTTGGTGGCGTCGGCGACGGGCATGGCCGCCGCGAACGTCAGCGTGGCGACCATGCTCAGCACCACGCTGCGGTGCACAACGTTGGGGCGTGTGACCATCGAACGAAACCTCTTCGTCGGAAATGCACGCGCGATCGCGAGGCTGCGAGCGCGTGTCGGGCCGGGTCAGCGCTCGCCGTGCGGCGGGGCCTTGCGAGCCGCCATCGTCGCACGTTTCTCCGACGGGAGGAAATAGTCAATGGTGCAAGGCGGGCCACCTCGCAGTGGCGCGCAACGAGTTACGCGGTTGGGCGCACGGCCGCGATGAAGCCATCGGGGTCGTCGAGGCTGACGCGCAGCACGCGCAGGCGCACGGGGACGCCCAACACCCGCGCCCGACCCACTGGGTCGAGGTCGAGTCGCACGAGACCTTTGCTCGAACCGTTCACGAGCCACTGGCCACGCCAGCCGTGCACGCCCCAACCGTAGACAATGCCGTGGTCGGCGGCGACGGTCGCGATCGACGCTCGCGCGATGCGCGCCGAAAAGCCCCAGCCCATGTGCACTGCCACGGAGTCGGCGTCGACCTCGACACGGGAGTGGCGGCGTCCGAGGAGCATGGGTACGAGGAGCAGCTGCATGATGCGGCTGTAACTCATCGAGTAAGTCATCGATGTGATCCAACTGCGGTGCGAGGTTGCGGATTCCCACCGAGCGCCCGATCGAGCGCGCTGCCGCGGCAGCGCCGGTTCGGCCACTCGGGGCACCTCGTGTACCATACGAGGCACGCCGCGGGGTAGAGCAGTCTGGTAGCTCGTCGGGCTCATAACCCGGAGGTCGTAGGTTCAAATCCTACCCCCGCCACCATCGAAAACCCTTGCAAACAGCGGGCCTCCGGGCCCGCTGTTGCCGTTCCGGGATGCTCGAATTCGTCGCTGTCTGCCAGATTGTCTGCCAGAGTCCCCGAATCGTGTCGGCGGCTGTCTGCCAGAAAACCCGACCAGCGGGCGACGCACGCCGGCTCGAGCGACTGGCGGGATCGCGTTAGTCGCAAGCATTGGGCGACCGACCCTGATCCCCTACAGTGGACGAGAGGAGGAACGACTGTGGCTGCGTCGGCTGACCACCTCAAGGCACTGGTGAGGAGCCACACGTCGGGTGACGACGAGGGGTTCTACGCGGTCGCGCTCCAGGTCGCAGCGAAGGCCGCCCGGCAAGGACATCATCGTTTGGCTGCTGACCTGAAACAGCTCGTCGACACCGCTCACCGACAGGCGAGCGGGTCGGTCGTGACGCCGATAGCGCAGCCACGAGGCGAGGTTGGAGACCTCGTTGTCGCCTCTTTCCCCGATGCTCGGTTGCGGGATCTGGTTGTGCCCGAGGACCTGCGGGCCAGGCTCCAGCAGGTCATCGCCGAACAACGCCAACGGCACGCGTTGATTGAGCA
>JBBREP010000072.1:0-18252 GCA_038202885.1 Acidimicrobiia bacterium
GCAACGACCTGTCGACGCCGCAACCGAACGGACTCTTTCCTGGTCTGAAGGCGGGCGACACGTGGTGCTTGTGCGCGTCGCGTTGGCACGAGGCGTTCGAAGCCGGCATGGCGCCACCCGTGCGGCTTGCCGCGACGCACATCGGCGCGCTCGAGTGGGCCACGCTCGCCGAGTTGCAGGGCTACGCCGTCGACACGCCACCCACGTAGTAGCTCGCCGCGTTCAGGCGTCGCGCTCGAGCTGGTGGCTCTCGGCCGGCGCGTCGCCACCGCGCTCACATGTCGACGCCGTACCAACCAACTGCCTCGTCGATACGGCGAAGTACGTCAGCGTCGAGCTTGGCGATCACGTCGGCGGCACCCAGGTTCTCTCGCACCTGCGCCGGGCGACTCGCACCGGTGATGACGCTCGACACGCGCTTGTTGCGCGCACACCAGGCCAACGCAAGCTGGGCCATCGTGCACTCGAGCTCCGCCGCGATCGGTTCCAGCGCGCGCACCTTGGCGTTGCGGTCAGCGTCGGACAGGAACCCCTTCAGCCACTCGTACCCCGGCAGCGTGGCCCGGCTGTCGTCAGGGATCCCATCGACGTACTTGCCCGAGAACAAGCCGCTCGCGAGCGGGCTCCACGTGGTCACACCGATCCCGAGATCGGTGTAGAGACGCGCGTATTCCTGTTCGACGCGCGTGCGATGCAACAGGTGGTACTGCGGCTGTTCCACCACCGGTTTGCGCAAGTGGTGACGCTCGGCGATCTCCCACGCGGCGCGGATCTCGTCGGCCGACCATTCCGATGTGCCCCAATACGTGGCCTTGCCCGACGCCACGATGTCGCTCATCGCCCACACCGTTTCCTCGATCGGCGTGCTCGGGTCGGGGCGATGGCAGTAGAGAAGGTCGACAAAGTCGAGGCCGAGTCGGTCGAGCGAGCTGTCAATCGCCTGGAGGAGGTACTTGCGGTTCAGCGTGTTCTTCATGTTCACCGAGTCGTGCAGACCCCAGAACACCTTGGTCGAGATCACGTAGCTGTGTCGGGCCCAACCGAGCTGCTGGATCGCGGCGCCCATGATCGACTCCGACAGGCCGCCTGCGTAGGACTCGGCATTGTCAAAGAAGTTCATCCCGCCTTCGTGGGCCTCGTGCAAACACTCGACAGCGCGCTCGGTGTTCAGCTGGCCACCAAAGCTGACCCACGAACCGAACGACAACACGCTGACCTGTAACCCAGATCGTCCCAAACGCCGATATTCCACGTTGCTCCTGTCTCTTGCGCCTACTCCGAGCCGTCTCTTGCGCCTACTTCGTCCGGCGCGGCGAGCGACCTGCGCACTGCGTCGCTCGTGACTACTGGTCGCTCTCACTCCCGGTCGAGGAGCTCCACGGGCGGACCTCCGCTTCGCTCCTCTCGCTCCCCAGCTGCTCCGGGCGCCGCTTGTCGCTTGTCGCTTGTCGTTCGACGCTACCGTTCGGCGCGGCGCCGGAAACACACACCGGATTCACACGTTCTTACAACCGTTCACGCCCCAGCACCCCGTACCGTTGCCGCATGGTACGAATCGCCGATGTCTGGGACAAGATGGTCGACGACGCGGATCGCGAGGACCCCGACGATGGCGTCGAAGGCAACGCCAGGCTCACGGGCGGACTCGGCGCAATCATCTTCGTGCTCCTCGCGGCCGAAGGCGTCACCCTGCTCTCGGTCCGCTCGCTGCTGAGTTGGCACGCCTTCCTCGGCTTCGCATTGATTCCGCCGGTTGCGCTCAAGCTCGCAAGCACCGGCTACCGCTTCGCCCGCTACTACGGCGGCGCGCCCCCGTACGTGCGCCGCCAGGCCCCCCACACCGTGCTGCGACTGCTCGGTCCGCTCGTGGTGTTACTCACAGTGGCCGTCATCGCGACCGGGGCCTTGCTCGTCTTCGAGGGGTCGGGATCGTCGTCGACCATGCGCGACCTCCACCAGCTCTCGTTCTTCATGTGGTTCGGTGCGATGACGGTGCACGTGCTCGGTCACATCGTCGAGACGGTGCGCTTGGCCCCACGCGACTGGCACCGCAGGCCCGCCACGCCACGCCGGCAGGTGCGGACTCGTCAGGCGATCGTCGTAGCAAGCATCGCGCTCGGCATCGTGGCCGGACTCGTCGGCCGCAACCAGGCGACGACCTGGGACCGACAGCATCCACGTGACCGAAGGGCCAACTCGATCAGCGTCTCCCGTTGATCCGCCAATGGCCGCGGCGGTAGCTACACGCCGGCGAGCGTGATCGTGACGTTGTCCATGTACGCGTTGTTGTACAACTCTGATGCGCGGCGTCGAGCATGGCCCCGCACCACGTCGGAGGCAATGTGCTCGAAGATCGCTTGCACATAGATCGAACGAGCACCCTTCGGCACGGCTGCGGTCTTGAGGCGGTGCAACAGCCCGGTGACGTTGTGACGGTTGGCCGCGGTCACGCCGCCGACCGTGGTACTCGTACCGATCAGGAACCCATTGGCATCCTTGAAATCGACTTCAATGAGCGCCTGGTCGAATATTGCAGCTTTGCCGCCGAACCAACCGGCCGCGGTGAACGTCACGTGGCCGCCCTTGATCTTGGCGACGTACTTCGACAGCGGGATCGTTTGCACGGCCACCACGTTGCCGACGCTCACATCGCCGCCGCCCGCGAAGAAGTTCTTGCCGGGGTTGTGTGGTGCCGGGCTCATCAATGACGGGAACCCGGGACTGCCGTACTTCACCGCGGTGAACGACTTGCCTGTGGATCGAGTCCAGTTCGGGACCTTCACAATCCGACCCGTGCCACCCGGTGCCGCTTCGGCAGTGCCGTTCTTGAGCAGATTGGGCGACACGGCTGCCGGCGTTGCCGCCCCTGAGGGCAGCCCAGCCCCCGCGACCATCGCCGCGGCGATCGCCGCGATGCCAGCCGTTCGCATCGCCGTTCCCAAGACGCGTTTCCGGGTCATCAATGCCATCCGTTTCAGCCAGCCGCCGGCGCAAGCGTGATCGTGACGTTGTCCATGTAGCCATCGTTGCAGTTACCGTCAACCCGTTCGAAAATCGCCTGCACGTAGATCGAGCGTGCGTGCACCGGGATGTAGGCCGTCTTGAGCCGGTGCAGTAGGCCGGTCACGTTGTGACGATTTGCTGCAGTCACGCCTCCAACCGTCGTGCTCGTACCGATCAGGGACCCGCTGGCATCCTTGAAGTCGATCTCCAAGAGCGCCACGTCGCGCTCTGCCCCCTTGCCTCCGAACCAGCCGGCCGCGGTGAACTTCATCGCGTCGTTGTCGATCTGCTGCGCGTACTTGCCGATGGGAATCGTCTGCACTGCGACGATGTCATTGAAGTTCTTGTCGCTGCCGCCGGCGAAAAAGTTCTTACCCCGGTTGTGCGGTGCCGGGCTGGCGTTCGACGGAAACCCTGGGCTGCCGTACTTCACCGCCGTGAACGACTTTCCAGTAGTGCGAGTCCAGCCAGGGACGGGCACCGTCTGGCCTGTCCCGCCCGGCTTGGCCTCAGCGGTACCGTTCTTCAGCAGGTTCGGTGTGGGTGCCGCCGACGCCGGCAGCCCGCTCGACACCAGCAATGCTGCCGCCGCAGCACCGAGTGCCGCGGCCCGAATCGTCATACCCAACAGGTGTCGTTGCTGCATCGCCATCGCCTCGCTCTGGGAACCGTGCCCCATAGGCACGCACGTCGCCGAGGAACGTAGCCGTGTCGAAGGTGTACTTGCAACGGAGCGAGGTCAGCTCCTCACGCGATGCATCTGCGGGTCGTAGAGCGGGCGCAAGGACACCGCCACCGGATACGTCCGATCCGCGATCTCGACTTCCCAGGTGCCGTTCGCGAGATAGGCCGCATCGATCGGTTGGCCGGCCTCGATCATGGCGAGCCCAACGGCGCCGCCCAACGTGAAGCCATACGACGCCGAGCGAATGTCGCCGACCGCAACGCCATCGCGGCGCACGATCTCGCCGTGCAACAACAGCGGTTCGGCGTCCTGCACCAGCACCTGCACGAGCCGCCGTGACGGCGGGCCATCGCTTCGTTGTGCCACCACCGCGTCGCGGCCGATGAAGTCGCCGGCGTCGAGATCGACCGCGAAGCTCAGCCCGGCCTCGAAGACGGAGTCGGTGTTGTCGATGTCATGGCCGTAGTCGCGATAGCCCTTTTCCATTCGTAGGCTCGCCAATGCCTTCAGGCCCGCGTGGCGCAGCCCGACGGCGTCGCCGGCCGCGACGATCAGGTCGTAGACGTGCGTGGCTTGCTCGGTGGGAATGTAGAGCTCATAGCCGAGTTCGCCGAGGTACGTGATGCGGATGCACAGCACGCGCGCGTACCCGACGTCGATTTCGCGCGCGGTGCGGAATGGAAAGGCTTCGTTCGACAGGTCGCACGACGTGACACGACGCAACAGCTCGCGCGAGCGCGGTCCCTGCACGTTGAGCTGTGCGTACCCCGACGTCACATCAGCAACGTGTGCCTGCATATCTTCGGCGATGTGGCGACGTATCCATGTGTGCACGTGGCGATGCGCGGTATCGGATGCGACCACCCAGAACCGCTCGTCGTCGAGTTTGGTGACGGTCAGATCAGCTTCGATCGTGCCGAACGGGTTGAGCCATTGCGTATAGGTGATCATCCCCGCGTCACCGTCGACGTGGTTCGCGGACAGGCGCTCCACGAGCGACGCGGCGTCGCGTCCCTCCACGAGGAACTTCGCCATGAACGACATGTCCATGACGATGACGCCCTCGCGCGCGGCTCGGTGTTCGTCACCCCAGTGCTCGAACCACGACGGCCGGCCCCACGACAATTCCCCGGCGTCGGGCGCCGAACCGTCGGGCGTGTACCAGTCTGCGCCTTCCCAACCACTCACGTCTTTGAAGTAGGCACCTCGGTCGGCGAGTCGATCGTGCAGGGCCGAGCGTTTCGCGCCTCGAGCCGTCAGCATCGAACGGTGTGGGTAGTGGCATTGGTACACCATGCCAAGCGATTCGACAGTGCGCGTGCGGCGGTATTGCGGATTCGACTGGTAAGGGTGCAGGCGGTCGATGTTCATCCCAGTGACGTCGACATCGGGTGCGCCGTTGATAATCCAGTGCGCGAGCACGCGACCGATGCCGCCGCCGGTGAGGATGCCGATCGAGTTGAGGCCGGCCGCAACGAAATAGTTCTGCACCTCGGGGGCGGCACCGACGATGGGCTGGAGGTCGGGCGTGAAACTCTCTGGTCCGCAGAAGAACTTTCGCACGCCCGCGTCGATCGACGCCGGGACACGGCGCATCGCCACCTCGACGTACTCCCCCATGCGATCCCAGTCAGGCTGCAGTTCACCGAACGTGAAGTCGTCGGGCACCCCGTCGACCTTCCACGGCGCGCACACGGGTTCGAACAGGCCGAGCATCAATCCGCCCGTTTCCTCGCGGAAGTAGCCGTACGACGCTGGATCCTCGAGCACGGGCATCGAACGGTCGATGCCCGGTATCTGCTCGGTGATCAAGTAGTAGTGCTCCGCGGCTTGGAGCGGTATCGACACACGATCACGCTCGCCAAGCTGTCGCGCCCACATGCCCGCACAGTTCACGACATATTCGGCTTCGATGTCGCCGTGCGACGTGCGGACGCCACACGCCACGCCACGATTGACGAGCGCGTGCTCGACGCTGACCCCTTCGATGATCGTCACGCCCTGCATGCGAGCGCCCTTGGCCAGCGACATCGTGACGTCGACTGGGTTCGCGCGCCCGTCACCCTCGACGTAGAACCCGGCGAGGATGTCATCGGTGCGCGCCAACGGGAACAGCCCGGCGACTTCAGCCCTCGAAATCTCGTGCACATCGACGCCGCAGTATCGATTGAACGCGGCGACCCGCCGGTATTCCTCGAGTCGGCCTTCGTCGGTGGCGATCTCGATGAAGCCGACCGGCTCGAATCCGGTTGCCAGCCCGGTCTCGGCCTCGAGGCAGCCGTAGAGATCGCGCGTGTAACGCCGCATCTCGGTCGATGTCTGCGACAACGACCCGAACGTGACCACGAGTCCGGCCGCGTGCCAGGTGGTGCCCGACGTCAGGCGATCGCGTTCGACCAGCACGACATCGTGCCACCCCATCTTCGCGAGGTGATAGGCCACCGAACATCCGATGACGCCTCCGCCCACCACCACAACCCGAGCGCGCGAAGGCAAAGCGACGGTCGGCATGTGGCGATCCTATGGACGCGCCGAGTACGGCGGCGCGCCGGTCAGCGCACCCAGGCCCCGATGCTGAACTCGCTGGTGCTGTGCTTGGGAGTCGACGTCGTCGCGGTCACCGTATGACCGAACGCAATCGACGGCGTCCTGATCGTGGCGACACCGCCCGAACTCGCTACCGCCGTTGCGAGATACGCCTTGCCCTGACCGGACAGCCCCGCACCGCGCGACGACAAGAACAGCTCCACTGTGCACCCCGCGCACGTCGTGATGCTCACTGTGGCACGCGTCGCCACCGCCACTGTCGGCGTGCGCACACCTTCGTTGGTGTCGGCGGTACCGACATTCGTGTTCGGGGTGTTGAACGGTGCCAGATCGATCGCCAGCGCCTTGGTGTTGTCGTGGATGATGTTCTGGGTAAAGCGATTGAAGTTGGTCGGCTGCGAGACCTTGCTCGGTGGAGCCAGTAGCGTCGGTTGGAGTTCGATCGCATTGGTGTTGAAGGCGATCTCATTGCCCGGGCCGATGGTGTTCGCGAAGGCACCGGCCTCGATGAACACGCCGACTTCGTTCGGCGCATGCGTGCCGTTGGGGAGGATCCCGATGCGATTGCGAGCGACAAGGTTGTCGTGCGCGCCCTTGTCGATGAGCACACCCGGCCCGCCACTGTTGGCAATCACATTGTCGGTGACGCTGTTGTGGTTCTCGTCGGCCGGACAGGGCGTGTTGTGGCAGTTACCCCGTCCCTCGAGGTGCACGCCGGCCGCAAAGTTGCTCGTGACCGCACTCACCGCGGTCGCGGTGAGGTTCGTGCCGATGTAGTTGCCCACGATCGAGTTGTACATCGTGCCGGGCATGTGCGAGATCTCGGTGCCGTTGCCCCCGTTACCCGAGATCACGTTGTGTTCGCCCGGCCCCGTGCCGCCGACGAGCGTGCGGGTGGTGGCTGTGTTGATATCAATGCCGTATCCCTGGTTGCCGCGCTTTTTCGTACCCGTCGGGTCGAGCCCGATGATGTTGTTCTGGATCGTGTTGCGGGTCGTGGGGAAGTTGTAGGTCGCGATGCCGTGGTGCGAGCACCCGCCGATCGTGTTGCGGTTCGCGTTGCCCGGTGCGCCGACAACATTGTCGTGGGCGCCGCCCGCGATCTCGACACATGACGAACCCGCCACATAGTGGAACCCGACATCGAGACTTCCGTCGGGCAAGAGACCGATGAGATCGCCGACCATCGTGTTCGACGCAGCCGACTGCTGACGCATCACGAACGCTCTCCGGAACGAATGGATGTTGACGCCCCGAATTGTGTTGCCTGCCGACGCGATGACGATGCCTTCAAAGCCGGACGGACCCTTGCCGGCAATCTCAATCGTGCGCTTGGCATTGTCGGCGACGGGATCGGTGTTCGGCGCGGCTCCGGGCTGGCTGAACCCGTCGATGGTGACGCCGAAGTGCGCGTTGCTCAAACCCGGCAGCTCACTCGCCAGCGCGATCTTGTGCATGCCGGCACCTGGGATGTTGAACGCGATAGTGACGGGGCCGCCGGCGGCGTTTGCCTCCTGCATGGCGGCGCGCAAGGTGCATTCGCTCGCCTGCGCCGTCGCGCACACGCCGTCACGACGAGCATCACTGCGATCGGCGACCGAGTTCACCGTGAACGTGCGGCTGACGCCCGGGGCGACCAACACGCTCGGCTCCGTCGGCGCTGTCGCGCCCGCGCCGATGTTCGTCGCCAATACCGTGGCCACGGCGACACCTATCGCCGCCACATTCTTGCCGGCCCTCATCCCGCACTCCCTCGCACTCCTGAGCCGGCGGCCGCATCGAGCTCTCCCGACACAGCGCGCGCACCCGACCGCAGTGAGAGATTAGGCGCTGCGGCCTGGCGGCGCCAGGTCGTCCGCGAGGAGGGCCTAGGGAATTGCCACGCCCTTGCTGAACTCGCTGGTGCTGCCTCGCGGCGTCGTGGCGGTGGCCGTCACGACGTGACCGACGCCGGCACCCGGCACGGATATCGACGCAACCCCAGAGGCCGGCGCAACCACCGTTGCGAGATACGCCCAGCCCTGGCCGTTCACGCCGGCGGCACGCGCCGACACGAAGAGTTCGACGGTGCAACCGGCGCACGTCGTGACCGTGACCGAGGTGTGCCTGGACGCGCTGAGCCCGGGGGTCCGCACCCCCTCGTTCGTGTTGAGGTCGCCAACAGTGGCATTCGTCACGCCGTACGGCCAGAGGTCGATCACGAGCGATGCGGTGTTGTCGTGCATCGCGTTCTGGGTGAACCGGTTGAAGTTCGTCGGCGACGACACCGTCGTTGCGGGTTGGGTGCCAGTCGGCTGCAGCATGATCGCGCGCGGGTTGAACGCGATCTCATTGCCCGGACCGATGGTGTTCGAGAACGCCCCGGCCTCGATACGGATGCCGACGTAGCCGTTCGGTGCCGGCGCGTGGTTCGGCAGGACGCCGATGAGGTTGCGAGCCACGACGTCGTCGTGCACACCTTTGTCGAGGATGATGCCACCAGCGCCGTTGTTCACGATGACGTTGTCGGTCACGCTGTTGTGATTCGCGTCGGGCGGACAGACGCCGCCACATGCCCCCTTTCCCTCCATGTTGACGCCGAAGAGGACGTTTGCCGTCGTGCTGTTTGCACCGGTCGCGGTCAGGTTCGTACCGATGTAGTTGCCCACAACAGCATTGAAGGTCGTGCTCTGGATGTGGGAGATCTCGACGCCGGAACCCGACATCCCAGCGATCACGTTGTGTTCACCGGGATTCGTGCCACCGACCCGCGTGTACGTCGTGCCGGTGTTGATGTCGACGCCGTGCGATTGGTTGCGGCGTCGCTCGGTACCAGTGCTGTTCAAACCCATGATGTTGTTCTGGATCGTGTTACGCGTCGTGCCGACGTTGTAGAGCGCGACGCCTTGGTGCGAACAGCCGCTGATCGTGTTGCGCGTGCCGTTGCCGGGCGCGCCGATCACGTTGTCGTGCGCGCCCAACGAAATCTCGATGCACGACGACCCCGGCACATACTGGTCAGTCGGGTCGTACGCGCCGTTCGGCATGAGGCCGATGAGATCGCCAACGATCACATTCGAGCCCGACGTCGCTCGATTCAAGAGCAACGCACGGCGAAAACCGTGGATCACGATCCCGCGCACCGTGTTGGCCGACGACGTGATCGTGATGCCGTCGATACCCGACGGCCCGTGCCCGGCGATCTCGATCGTGCGCACCGCGTTGTCGATGACCGCATCGGAGTTCGGCGTGGCGCCAGGCTCGGTAAAACCGTCGAGCGTGATCCCAAACGACGGGTTGGCCAGACCGGGCAGCGACGTTGCCGGCGCGATCGTGTGCACGCCCGGGCCTGCGATGGCAAAAGCGATCGTGGCGGGTGCCGCCGCGGCGTTGGCTTCCTGCATGGCCGCCCGTAGCGTGCACTCGCCGCTCACCGTCGTGGCGCAGACCCCATTGATGGCCGCATCGGCGCCGTCACCGGTGGTGTTGACCGTGAACGTGACGGTTGCGGTGGGCGCGGCTTCGGCGTGACGTCCGGCGGCGTGGGTCGCGAGCGTGACCAGCACCATCGTCGCCGCGACCCGCCCGAACACCACCCGCTCTCCTCACCTGGGCACGCGGCGTGTCCGCCCGACCACGAGGCGAGGTTACGCGAATGCGGTGGCCGTTGCCAGCCGCGCCAACGGGCACCTCGGGCCGAGTTCAGTGGAATGCGGACCCTCGACCGCAAGGCGCGTAGCGCGTACGCACCACGTCCGAACGACGCGAGGACCCCGTGCAGGAACGACGCGACGCCGTCATGAGCGCGCCACGCCGACCGTCGATATCTCAAGCGACGCAGCAACGCACGAACAACGGTGCACCGCATCGCTCGACGTGAAGGACAGACATCATGCACACCACCTCGCACATCAAAGACCGAACCGTCCGCTCGACCACCACGTTGCGAGCGCCAGCCAGCTCGACCTTTGGACGTTTACCGCGCACCCTGTTCGGCGCGGCCGTTGCGATGCTGGCGACGTCCGGGTTGATCGCACAAACAGCCGACGTTGCCACTGCGGCGCCAGGCCCTCGCTACCAGGTCGCCACGATCGCAGACACGAACTACGCCATCCCGTCCGGCGCGCTGTATGTCGCGAACGGCGGCAACGACGCCAACCCCGGATCGCTCACACGGCCGTTCGCCACGATTCACAAGGCCCTTGCGGTCGCACCGACCAACGGCACGGTCGTGGTGCGCGGCGGTACCTACCGCGAGTCGCTTGGTTCGTTCAAGCACAAGGTGACGGTGCAGGCCTACCCGCACGAACAGGCGTGGGTGAAGGGCAGCGTCGTCGCCACCAACCTCACCGCCGCGACCGGCGGATGGACGATGCCGTTCTCGGCCATGTGCGGTACCTGCTACCCCACCGGTGGCATCGACCCGAACTATCCAGCAGCCGGTCGGCCGGAGCAGGTGTTCGTCGACGACGCCCCCGTGAACCAGGTCGTGTCGAAGGCTGCGATGGGCCCGAACACGTTCTTCGTTGACCGCACGACGAACCAACTCTGGCTCAACGATGACCCGACCGGTCACACGGTCGAGGTCACGATGCTCGCGACGGCCTTCGGTATCGGCTCCAACGCCGCGGGCACCACGATCAAGGGCCTCGGCTTCGAGCACTGGGCCACCGTGTACCAAGGTGGCACGAACGTCGCCGCGATGATCAGCGCAGGCAACGTCACGCTCGACTCCGACACCTTCGCGTGGAGCTCATCGCGAGCGCTCGGCGTCTACGGCGCCAACGCGGTTGTCAAGAACTCACGCTTCCTCAACAACGGCATGAACGGCGTCAACGCGCACAAGGTAACCGGCTTCGACTTCGAGAACAACGAGGTCGCCTTCTCGAACTACGAGCACTGGTCGATCACCCCCTCACCGTACGCGCAGATCGCCGGCGTCAAGATCACCGCATCGACATCCTCGGTATTGCGCGGCAACATCTTCCACGACAGCTTCAGCAACGGTCTGTGGTTCGACATGCTCTCGTCGTACCAGACGGTCGTGAACAACCAAGTCCTGCACAACACTGGTCACGGTGTCGAGGTCGAAGTGTCTGGTCACACGATCGTGGCCGGCAACGTCGTCGCCGACAACGGTCGTGACGGCTTGAAACTCTCCGGTGCCAACGACGTCGAGGTGTGGAACAACACCGTCGTTAATAATGGCTGGGCCCAGATCGGCGTCTACGAAGACCCCCGCCACACCACCGGTGCCGCCACGAGTGACACGACCAATGTCCGGATCGGGAACAACATCTTCCAGACCGGTCCCAGCAGCACCAAATACACCTTCTACAGCCTCGACATTTCGAAGCCCAAGCACTTCACCACGCTCCAGATGGTGAGGGTCGATGATCACAACGACTTTGGGCGCACCAATGCCGCCGCACCAAAGTTCTTGTTCTCGACCCAGTCGACGCTCACCAAATCAGCGACGTACCTCACGCTCGCGGCCTTCCACGCCGCGACCGGCCGTGAGCACGCCAGCACCAACACCGACGGCGTGTCTCTCAACGCCATGTTCGCCGACCCGACGAACGACAACTACACGCTCAGCCCCGGCGTCTCAGACTCCCTCAGCGCACCGGCCACACTGCCGGGCGCAGTCGCCGCGGTCATGGGTATCGGCGCCCTGCCGACCCACATCGGCGCCTGACCCACCTCGACGCTTCGAACTCGGTGCAATAGACCGGAAGTATTCGGTCTGTTGTACCGAGTTCGTGCGTGTCGCGTCAGCTGACCGGCGCGCAATCGAGGATCAGCTCGTGCTGGTCGGCTGGTATCGGACGGCCGAGGAGGAAACCCTGGCCGAAGGTGCATCCATAGGCACGGAGAAAGTCGGCCTGCTCAGGCGTTTCGATGCCTTCAGCGATCGTGTGGAACCCGAGCGTCGAACTGAGCTGCGACAGCGCCGCGACGATGGCATTGCCACTCGCGTGCGGTCCGCCAGCGATGTCGAGACTCCCCACGAAGCTCTGGTCGATCTTGAGAAAGTCGATGGGGAGGCGTTGCAGGTTCGTGAGCGACGCGTACCCGGTGCCGAAATCATCGACGCCGAGGTGCACACCAAGCGCGCGCACGTCGACGAGCGCGGTCGTGGCCGAGTGCCCAGCGCGCAGCAGCGCCGTCTCCGTGAGTTCGAGCCAGAGCGCGTCCGGATCAAGGCCCGTGTCTACCAACGTCGACGCAACGGTGTCGACGAGACCCGGTTCGGAGACCTGGCGAGCCGAGAGGTTCGCCGAGATCCATCCGGACCAACCCAACGTGGTGCGCCACTTACTCGCCTGCGCGCACGCGGCGTGCAACACCCACGCACCGAGCGGCACGATCAAACCTGTCTCTTCGGCAACTGGAATGAACGCACCCGGCGCCAGCAGACCGCGCGTCGGATGGGCCCAGCGCACGAGCGCTTCGGCGCCAACGAGCCGGCCCGACTCGAGGTCGAACACGGGCTGGAAATGCAACACGAACTCGTCGCGGTCAAGGGCGCCACGGAGGTCGGACTCGAGCTCGAATCGCTGCGCGACCTCGCGGATCAATGCATCATCGAAGAACTTCCAACGGCCCTTGCCGTCTTCCTTGGCCTTGTACATCGCAGCGTCAGCATTGCGAAGGAGCATCATCGGGTCGGCATGCTTCGCGGCATTGGCCTCAACGGTCACGATGCCGATGCTCACCGAGAGCACCGCATCAATGCCGTCGAGCACGATTGGTGCCTCAATGGCGTCGCGGATTTTTTCGGCAATTCCCGCGGCATCATCGACCGATTGCAGACCCTCACAGAGAATCACAAATTCGTCGCCTCCGGTGCGAGCAACAGTGTCCGAAGCGCGACGTGCACGGGTCACTCGATGCGCGATTTCGATCAGCACCGCGTCGCCCGTGGTGTGGCCAAGGCTGTCGTTCACCCGCTTGAACCCGTCGAGGTCGCAGAAGAGAAGCGCGAGCACATCACTCGAGCGCATCGCGTGTGACAGCGACACCGACAAGCGATCCATCAGCGCGACACGGTTCGGCAAGCCTGTGAGCGCGTCGCGCAGGCTGAGGTCGATCAGCGCCTTGGCCGCGTCGCGCCGCGCGCTCACGTTGCGCGCGTTGGTCACAATGCCGTACACAGCCGGGTCATCGAGCAGCCGCGTCGACGTCGTCTCGAACCAGTGCCACTCACCGTCGTGGTCCCGCAGTCGCAATTCGATCGGCGGCTGTTGCTCGTGCGATGCCATCAGTCGCCCAACCAGGCGGTCGTGCGCAGGTAGATCCGCCTTGTGGATCAGATCGCGTTCGTTCGTTCCCGTCAGCTCCGCGGGCGAAAAGCCCAGCGCGGCTTGGACCGACGGGCTGCAGTAGCTGAACGTTCCGCCGAGGTCGGCGACCAACACGACGTCGCGCATGCTGGCAAGCAGCGCCTGATGCCAGACCTCTGAGGGTGCGCCAAGCGCGCCACGCTCAGTGCGGCGCGCGCCGTTGAATTGTCGCCGACGTCTTGTGACCGTCGCCATGGGCACTCCCACCACACCCGAAGACCGGGCATCATCAGGGTGCGTGCCGCAGGGACCGGGCGAACGCAGATGACCAAAAGAAAGAACCAAAGGCTCCTATCCATGAACCTATTCCCCGTGTCAAGTTCACTCTCCGCGCGAACACCGATCCACGAAAATACGCCTGATTCGAAGGCCATTCGGGCCCCTCAGTCATTGCGCCGCCTTTTCGTAAGTCGCGCAGTGTGGTCGATTCAAGCGAACCGAGCGTCATGACGAAAAGCTCCACGGCGCTCCCTGGTGCATCATCCCAGCAGGTTGGCCGCGACCGAGAGGCATCGACACATGCGCACAGCCCCTTGCAACCTCGCTCGTTTCGCCACAGGCAAGCCGCATGTCGCTCGCTGACGACTTCGATCGAAGCGAACAACCACGGCCCGATATCGCCGAGCACCTCGCGGCGATTGTCGCGTCCATCGATGACGCCATCGCCGGCACGCTCGCAAGCGATATCGCCGAAGCGACGTGCCCCGACGCGCTGCTGCATGCGAGCCGTGCCGAGATTGCCGAAGCCCACGCTGTATTCGGAAAGACTGAGCGGCTGACCCGGACCGGAAGTTGGGTACTGGAACTCCGCGACACCCCGACGCTCGTCGCGTCGGCCGAGTGCTACCGACTCCTCGGTCTCAACGAGACCCTTCCAGTCGCCATCGACACGTTCCTTGCGGTGGTGCACCCCGATGATCGCGACGCACTAGAGACGGCGATGCGCCTCGCCCTTTCGGAACGCCGCTCGTACGAGATCGAGCATCGCGTCGTGGTTCGCGGCGGCACCATTCGGTGGTTGCATGTGTGGTCCGAGCCCGAGTTCGACGAGGCCGGCGTGGCGGTACGCATCCTCGGAGTCGCGCAAGACGTCACCGAGCGCAAACGGGCGGAGGACGACATGGCGTACGCCTACCGTCACGACGCGCTGACGGGCTTGGCAAACCGTCTGCTACTCGGCGACCGGATCGAGCAGGCGCGCTCCCATGCGGCGGCGCAAGATCGCTCTGTCATCGTGGTCGCGCTCGACCTCGACGACATCGCGCTCATCAACAATACGCATGGTCGCGAGACGGGTGATGCCGTCTTGGTTGCGGTCGCCGAGCGACTGTCAGTGGCTACGAACTACGACGCCGCGGTCGCTCGTACCGGGAGCGACGAGTTCGTGATCGTCGGTGACAACATCACCGATACCAGCGACGCGGACACATTCGTGGATCGCGTACGCGACGCGCTTCTCCAACCAATCCTCACCCAAGGGGCGGAACTCTTCATCGACGCGCGGATCGGCGTCACGATCGACGAACCATCGACGACGTCGGAGACGCTGCTGTGCAATGCCGATCTGGCGCTGGCGCGGGCGAAACAGCAACGGTCTGGACCGAATGTCACGTATTTCGATCCAGAGATGCGGACGCGCACCGAGGATCGCTTTGCGCTCATCGCTGATCTGCGCCAGGCAGTCCAGCGTGACGAGTTCGAATTGCGGTATCAACCGATCACCGCAGTCGTCGACGACAGCATCCTTGGCGTCGAGGCGTTGATCCGGTGGCGCCATCCGACACGAGGCCTCATCGCTCCGGTCGACTTCATCCCATTAGCCGAGGACACCGGCATGATCGTCACGATCGGCGCATGGGTCCTCGAACACGCGTGTGCGCAGCTTCGGAGTTGGACGGACGTGAACCCATCCGCGGGTGACCTCACGATCTCGGTCAACGTCTCGGTGAAGCAACTCCGTGCACCGGGGATCGTCGACACCGTCGTGCGCGCGCTCACTCGGTCTGGCATCGACGCCGGCCTCCTCACCATCGAGATGACCGAGAGCGTCATCATCGATGATCTCGACGTCATCGGCGACGTTCTCACGAAGCTGCGACGCCTCGGCGTGCGTATTGCCGTCGACGATTTCGGTACTGGATACTCGTCCCTTGCCTATCTCAAGCACCTTCCGATTGACACGCTGAAGATCGACCAGAGCTTCGTCGAAGGCCTCGGTGACGATCCCTGTGCCACTGCGATCGTCGCGAGCGCGCTGGCGGTGGCACGTGCACTCGGATTGTTCGTCGTGGCCGAAGGAGTTGAAACCGCGCTGCAGTTGGAGTCGTTGCGCAGCATGGAATGCGACGCGGCCCAAGGCTTCTACTTCTCCAAACCCGTGACCGCCGCCGACATTGGTGCACTCGTCAACCCGCCGCCGACCGCCGGCGCCAGTGCGGTGATAATCGAGTGAACGAGAAACGCTGCGTCGGTGCACGCGCTGACGCTCGCGGGATTCCGCTCGACGCGTCGCGGCATCATTGACGAAATCTCAGTGCCTCTCACTTCGACCGCATATACGCTGAACTTAAGGGACATTTTTGACATAGTTGTCGCTTTTTCAGCGGTAGCATTGCCACGTAATCTTGAGCCCGATGGGAGTGAGATTTTCGTGCCAGAGATTCTCGGCTCCGACCTCAACGCCTTGCTGGAGGCAACCCCCGACGCGATGGTGTGTGTTGACCGTCGCGGGCTGATCGCATTCGCGAATGCGCAGGCCGAACAACTCCTGGGTTATGCACGCAGCGAACTCGTCGGCCTGAGCGTCGACGTCATCGTGCCCGATGCGGCCCGAGCCGCCCACCCTATGCAGGTTGCCGCGTACCTCGAAGCACCGCGCACTCGCCGGATCGGTTCGGGCGCGCGGTTGAATCTCGCGGCGCGCCGAAGCGACGGCAGTGAGTTTCCTGCCGAGATCTCGCTCGCGGCCTTCGGGAACAAGGACGCGGTTCTGGTGGCCGCCGCGATCCGCGATGTCACCGACCGGCTCGCCGCGGATGCCGAGCGCGAGCGACTGCTCGCCACTGCCGAGCGCGAGCGGGTCGACACCAAGGTGCGCCAAGCCCAGCGGCTCGAGAGCCTCGGACAGCTTGCCGGCGGTGTTGCGCACGATTTCAACAACCTGTTGGGCGTCATCCTCAGCTACGCGTCGCTCGTCGCCGCCGATATCGCCGAGGCCGCGGAGGCGGATCACGACACGTGGGACTCACCGTTGCGAGACGTCGAGCAGATCCGGCTCGCGGCCGAGAGAGCGGCGCGCCTGACGCACCAGCTCCTTGCGTTCGCGCGCCGCGAGATCGTGCACCCGAAGCTGCTGAACATCAATGATGTGGTGTGCGACATGAAAGAACTCCTCGATCGGACGCTCGGCGAGGAAGTCGAACTCAAGACCACACTTCCTCTCGATCTTCGCCAAGTGATGGCTGACCCGGGCCAGATCGAGCAGGTCCTCGTCAACCTCGTCGTCAACGCACGCGACGCCATGCCACAGGGCGGAGTGGTCTCGATCGAAACGAACAACGTCGACGTTGACACGGTCGTCCCAGGAACCGATTCCGAACTCGCCCCGGGTCAGTACGTCGACCTGCGGGTGAGTGACGCAGGAGTCGGAATGACACCCGAGGTGCTCGAGCGCGCCTTCGAACCGTTCTTCACAACGAAGAGCAAGGGCTCGGGGCTGGGTTTGGCCACGGTGTACGGGGCTGTCGCGCAGGCGGGCGGGACGGTCAGGATCTTTTCGGTTCCTGACGTGGGCACCACCTTCAGCATTTTGCTTCCAGTGTCGGTCGAGTCCCCCGTCGAGGTAGAAGGCCCAAGCGCCCCACTCGCCGGAGCGGTTGTCGAAACAGTGCTGATCGTGGAGGACGAAGACGCGCTCCGAGAAGCAACTCGCCGCCTGCTGGTTCGACATGGGTACACGGTGATGACCGCGCCGGATGGGCTGGCTGCAATCTCGGATGCTGCTGTGTACGAGGGCGCAATCGATCTCCTTCTCACCGACGTCGTGATGCCGCAAATGCTCGGCGTCGAGGTCGCGCGCCAGATCACCGACCAGCGCCCTGGTGTGCGCGTGCTGTTCATGTCGGGCTACGCGCAACCGGTGCTCGCGGCGCAGGGCCGCTTGGCGGCCGGCGTCACGTTGCTCGAGAAACCGTTCTCGGACACCGAGCTGCTGGCAAAGGTTCGAGAGGTAATCGATCGCAATGACTGAGACACCCATCGTTTCCGACATCGTCTTGGGGCCTGCCCACAAGATCCGTGTGATCATCGTCGACGACCACGAGATGTTTCTGGAGGCGATCACGCACGTCCTGGGACGCCAGACCGATATCGAGGTCGTCGGGGGGGCGACGACGGCCGCGCAAGGCGTCGCTCTTGCCGGCGCCATGCAACCCGATGTCGCCATCGTCGATTACCAACTCCCCGACGGCGACGGTGCGTCGGTGACCCATGCGATCCGAAAGGTCTGTCCGCACACGCAAGTCTTGATCCTCAGCGGATCGAGTAGCGAGCAGCACCTCATCGACGCCATCGACGCCGGCTGTTCCGGTTTCGTGACCAAGGACAAGGCGGCCGACACGCTTGTTGGTGCCGTGCGCTTGCTCCATTCCGGCTAGCCCTACATCCAACCGACGTTGGTGGCGCATCTCCTAC
>JBBREP010000073.1:0-18218 GCA_038202885.1 Acidimicrobiia bacterium
TACGGAGATGGTGATGCCTGGTGACAACACTGAGATGAGTGTGTCGTTGGGTAAGCCGATCGCGATGGAGGATGGGTTGCGGTTCGCGATTCGTGAGGGTGGTCGTACTGTGGGTGCCGGCCGCGTCACCAAAATCAACAAGTAACCCGAAATTCGACCGTAGAGACCGAGGAGTCGGCGGCGTCCGGCCCGAGCACGAGAGACTGACATGGCGAAGGCAAACGAGAAGCGGCTGAAGGTCACCCTCGCATGCGAGGAGTGCAAGCGCAGGAACTACATCACGATGAAGTCGCGCATCAACGACCGCGAGCGCATCGAGATGAAGAAGTTCTGCCGCTGGGACAACAAGCACACACTCCACCGCGAGACCCGCTAACCGCTTTTGGCCTGGTCAGGGATGTAACCTGAGGAAGTGAGGCGGGTCGAAAGATCCGCCTCGCTGCGTTTCAGGGGACGCCCTGGAGCCTGCGTGGCGCCGAACGGAGAGCACTGTGGACGATCGTGAGCTGATCGATGCCGCCAGAGGCGGTGATCGCGCAGCGTTCGAGGAGTTGGTCCGCCGGACCTACCGAGACACCTTCACCCTTGCCCACAGGCTCACCGGTAACGAGGAGGATGCGCGCGACGTGGCTCAAGATGCCTATCTCCGGGCGTGGCGAGGGATCGGGAAGTTTCGCGGCGAGGCGCAGTTCTCGACGTGGCTCTACCGGATCACTGCCAACGCCGCGGCGACACATCTGCGCAAGCGACGCCGCCATCGCACCGAATCGCTCGACGACGTGAACGAGCCGGCCGAGCGTCGGTATGACTCGCATCCCGTTGCCATGGCCGAGGCCGGCGACCTGCTGGAACGTCTGTCGGTCGCGGTCGATCAGTTGCCACCGAAGCTACGCCAGGTCGTCGTGTTGCGCGACGTCTACTCGCTGCCCCACGAAGCGATCGCCGAGGAACTCGGGATCACCGAGACTGCAGCGAAGGTGCGACTACACCGGGCCCGGCGCAAACTGCGCGAGGTGCTCGGGCCCACAGAGGAACTTGGAGCGTCCGCCCATGCAGTGTGAACAGGTCGCTGAACTACTTCCTGGTCTGATCGACAGCGTCGAGCGCGATGTCGACGTCGAAGCGCACGTCGAGTCGTGTCTGCGGTGCCAGGCCGAGGTCGCCCGCTACCGCAAACTCCTGCGCGCGATGACCTTGCTGCGCACGCGGTACCTCGAGCCGAGTCCGTCCGCGCTCGTCCAGACGCTCGCGGCCCTCGAGGCCGACCTCGAACGGGGCGTTGCGCGGGCCACGCTGTCGGGCCGCCGTCTTGCCTATGCCGGTGCCATCGGCGGGACCGTTGCCACCGCGGCCACCGTGGCTGCGCTCGTCGCCCGCAACCGCCGCCGCACCCTCGGCCTCGCTGGGTAGACGTGCGCACGTATCCCACTGCGGGGCGGCGACCGTAGGAGCCCGGGAGCGAGGAACGAGCGACAGGGTCCGAAGCGAGCTCGCCAGCGCCGGGCGGAGCAGGCGCAAGAGACATGCCCCTGCTAATCTCAGCCGCTCGGCTGCCGCGATCGGTCGTCGAAGCGATGCCCCTAGGGTCGTAGCTCAATTGGTAGAGCACCGGTCTCCAAAACCGGCGGTTGGGGGTTCAATTCCCTCCGGCCCTGCTCCAGCGCCACCACGAACGTTTGCCCTCGACGGCGAGGCGAAGCCATGAACATGAACCGACAGACAAAGCGCCAGATGGCCAAGTCCGGGATGGATCAGCCGCGCAAGTCGCCCGGGGCCAAGGCCGCAACGGCAACGTTGCCGAAGTCGAGGACGACGCCAATCCAGTACCTCAACGAGGTGCAGGGCGAAATGAAAAAGGTGGTGTGGCCGACCCGTCCCGAGGTCGCCAACTCCACCGTGATCGTCATGATCGCCGTGCTGGTCATGGGCGGCTTGATCTTCGTGTTCGACTGGTCTTCAGTCCACATCGCCGACTTCTTGTTCGGATAGGCGCCATGAGCGACGAGTTCACAACCAACGACGATCCCGACGCGGGCGCAGACGATCCAGTCGACGAGACCGACGAGACCGCCGACGCGGTCACCGACGTGGTCACCGACGGAGCCGAGCACGACGAGGTCGAGATCGCACTCCCCGACGACGCCGAGCTGCTCGAAGTCGTCGAGGACGACGACGAGGAAGCCCCGGCGCGGCCCAAGGCGGAAAGTCCGTACGACCGACCTGGACGTTGGTATGTCGTGCACACCTACGCGGGCTATGAGAACAAGGTCAAGCAGAACCTTGCGAGCCGTGTGCGTTCGATGGCCGTCGAGGAAAAGATCTTCGAGGTCGTCATCCCGATGGAGGACGTCATCGAGTTCAAGGGCGGCCGCAAGGTCGTCGTGCAGCGCAAGCTGTACCCGGGATACCTCTACATCCGCATGGAGCTCGACGACGACAGTTGGTACGTCGTGCGCAACACGCCTGGCGTTACCGGCTTCGTCGGGAGTGGCGCGCGACCGGTGCCGCTATCGCGCCGCGAGGTCGAAGAGATCCTCGGTATGCCGCTCGACGACGATGTCGCCGAGCCGACCAAGAAGGCGCGGCCGCGCCTCGAGTACGACGTGGGCGAGCAGCTACGCGTCGTCAACGGGCCGTTCGCCGACTTCAACGGAATCATCAGCGAGATCGATGTCGACCGCTCAAAGCTCAAGGTGCTCGTGAACATCTTCGGACGCGAAACACCAGTGGAGCTCGAGTTCGGCGACGTCGCCAAGCTCTAAGAGAGAAACGAAAGAGTTGCAATCATGGCGAAGAAGAAGGTCGCGGCGGTCGTAAAGATCCAGATCCCCGCCGGGCAAGCGACGGCGGCCCCGCCCGTGGGTACCGCGCTCGGTCCGCACGGCATCAACATCATGGATTTCGTGAAGCAGTACAACGCGTCGACCGAAGCCCAGCGCGGCATGGTCATTCCCGCGGAGATCACGATCTTCGAGGACCGCAGCTTCACGTTCATCACCAAGACGCCGCCCACGCCGCGATTGGTGTTGCAGGCGGCGGGTCTTGAGAAGGGTTCGAGCAACCCGCGCAAGGAAAAGGCCGGCTCGATCACGATGACCCAGGTCCGCGAGATCGCGCAGATCAAGATGCCCGACCTGAACGCCATCGACCTCGAAGGTGCCGCGGCCCAGGTCGCCGGCACCGCCCGCTCCATGGGCATCGACGTCACCGACTAAATCGCAAAGACTTCTCTTCCCCCCGGCGGATGACCTCGCCGCCGGACCCGGGTGCACTGAGGGACCGACCGACACGGAAGGGACACCATGACGAAATACCCCAAGGCCTACGCCGACGCGCTGAAGCGCTTCGACCGCAACCAATTCCACGAGCCGCTCGAAGCGCTGACGCTCGTGAAGTCGCTGGCGACGCGCAAGTTCGACGAGACGGCCGAGGTTGCGTTCCGCCTCGGCGTCGACCCTCGCAAGGCCGACCAGATGCTGCGCGGCACCGTCGCGTTGCCAGCCGGCACGGGCAAGACCGCGCGCATCATCGTGTTCGCAGTGGGCGACGCGGCGCGTGACGCCGAAGCGGCCGGCGCCGACGTGGTGGGTGCCGACGATCTCGTCAAGCGCATCCAGAACGAGAACTTCCTCGACTTCGACGTGGCCATCGCCACGCCCGACATGATGGCGCAGGTCGGACGACTCGGCCGCGTGCTCGGACCGCGTGGCCTGATGCCGAACCCCAAGACCGGCACCGTGACCACCGATGTGGGCAAGGCCGTCGGCGAGTTCAAGGGCGGCAAGGTCGAGTACCGCACCGACCGCCACGGCAACCTGCACGTGCCGGTGGGCAAGGTCAGCTTCGACCCGGCCGACCTGATGCGCAACTTCTCGGCCGTGCTCGACGAGGTGCACCGCGCCAAACCGGCGTCGGCGAAGGGCCGATATATCAAGTCGATCACGGTGAGTTCCACGATGGGCCCGGGCGTGAAGATCAACCCCGACGCCAAGACCATCAAGGAGTAACCGACGACGGTCACATCGTGACCCGACGGCGGCGGCTGCTAGCGTCGTCGCCGCAACTCCGCCGAAGACCTTCGGTCTCATGCAGCACCGTTTCTACGTTTCCATTGTGTTGTGCGAGGTAATGCCGCTCTGGCGGCGCCGGACGAGGTGAACCTGGATGTGCAGCGCGCGGCCTCGGTCGCTTGCGCACGGTCACGGGGCGCCCGGTCGACGGTGGCGCCCCGATTCGCGTCCCATCCAGGAGCCACTATGGCGCTCAAGGCCGATCCGACTACACCGCAGGTGGCCAAGAAGGCCTCGGTGATCGATGAGATCACCGTGAAGCTGCGTGCCGCCGACGCGGCAGTGCTCACCGAGTACCGCGGTCTCACCGTCGCCCAGATCGCGGAACTGCGCACCGCGCTGCGACCGAGCGGCACCGAGTACAAGATCTACAAGAACACCTTGGTCCGCCGGGCCGCCGCCGATGCGGGCATCGGCGCACAACTCGACGCCCTGCTCAGCGGTCCGGTGGCCGTCGCTTTCATCCAGGGCGACGCTGCCGCGGCAGCCAAGGCGCTGCGCGAATTCGCCAAGGCGACGCCGGCGCTCGTCCTAAAAGGCGGCCTGCTCGGCGAGCGGGCACTGAGCACCGCCGACGTCGACGCGCTGGCCGACCTGCCGCCCCGCGAACAGCTGCTGTCGCAGATTGCCGGCTTGTTCGAAGCGCCGATGGCACAGACGCTCGGCGTCCTCGAGGCCCTGCTGCGCGACACGGTCGGCCTTGTCGCTGCCCTGATCGACAAGCAGGGTGGGCTGGAGGAGTCGGCGCCCGAGCCGCAGGCAGCTCCCGAGCCCGAAGCTGCTGCCGCCGAGGCCCCCGCCGCCGAGACCCCCGCGGAAGCAGCAGCAGCGAGCGAACCCGAGCCCGAAGCCGAGCCCGAAGCGGCAGCCGACACGACCCCAGAAGCCCCCGAAGCGGCCGAGTAGCGCAACCGCGCGCTCGCCCGCACCGAGATCTAAATACCAAGGAGTAGGACAAAAATGGCGACGATGACCACCCCGGACCTGATCGAGGTCTTCAAGAGCATGACCGTGCTCGAGCTCAGCGAGTTCAAGAAGGCCTTCGAGGAGGCCTTCGACGTGACTGCGGCTGCGCCGATGGCGATGATGGCTGCGCCGGGTGCCGGTGGCGGCGCGGCAGAGGCCGTCGAGGAGAAGGACGAATTCGACGTCGTCCTCCTCGCCGCGGGCGACAAGAAGATCCAGGTGATCAAGGCCGTGCGTGAGCTGACGAGCCTCGGCCTGAAAGAAGCCAAGGACCTCGTCGACGGCGCGCCCAAGCCGGTGCTGGAGCGGGCGAACAAGGACGACGCCGAAAAGGCCAAGGCCAAGCTGGAAGAGGCCGGCGCCTCGGTCGAGCTCAAGTAACGGGGCGGCGCGCGAGGCGCGCGGCCCGTAAACATTGTCGTTTCGGGTCACGAAACCTTGCGCGCGGCGTCGTGTGGGCGTATCGTGCGCGTTCGAGCGGGGCCTTTGAGGCCCTCGCTCCGACGCTGCTTTTGCGCAGCGAGGCGCGAGCGAGTATGCTCGCGCCTAGCCGTGTCTCTCCGCCCGTCGCCGCCGCAATGCCTCCTTCTTCCCGCGCGCGCCTCTCAAGGCGTCTGCGCGCAGTTCGTCCCTTTTGCGCGGCCGGCCGACCTTGCGACCCGGTACTGCAGTTTCCTCCCCGAAATGGAGTGACCCCTTGGCTCGTCGAGCGTCTCGTGAGCGTGTTTCCTTCGGCAAGATCCGGGAGGTCAAAGAACTCCCCAACCTGATTGCGGTTCAGGTCGAATCCTTCCAGTGGTTCCTCGATGACGGCATCCGCGAAGTGCTGTCCGACATCTCTCCGATCGAAGACTTCGGCGCGACGCTGCAACTCGAGCTGACCGAGCCCCAGTTCGACCCGCCCAAGCACTCCGAAGAGGAATGCCGCGAGCGCGACATGACGTACTCGCGTCCGCTGTTCGTCATCGCACGCTTTTTGAACCGCAACACCGGTGAGATCAAAGAGCAGTCCGTGTTCATGGGCGACTTCCCCATGATGACCGACCGCGGCACGTTCATCATCAACGGCACCGAGCGCATCGTGGTGAGCCAACTCGTGCGTTCGCCCGGCGTCTACTTCGGCCTGTCGGCCGACAAGACCGCGCCGGAAAAGGACATCGTCGACGCCAAGATGATCCCGGGTCGCGGTGCGTGGCTCGAGTTCGAGATCGACAAGAAGGACATCGTTTACGTCCGCATCGACCGCAAGCGAAAGCAACCCGTCACCGTGTTGCTGCGTGCGCTCGGCTTCGGCGACTCCGACGACGAGCTGCTCAACCTCTTCACCGACGACGAGAACCGTCCTTACGAGTCGATCCGTCTCACGCTCGAGAAGGACCACACGACGACCGCCGAAGAGGCGTTCATCGACATCTACCGCAAGCTGCGTCCGGGCGAGCCCCCCACGCCCGACTCGGCGCGCACGCTCATCGAGAACCTGTTCTTCAACCCGAAGCGCTACGACCAGGCCAAGGTCGGTCGGCACAAGGTCACCAAGAAGCTCTCCGACGAGTACCCCAAGGTGCCGCTGAAGCGGTTCGACCTCGAGACCCCGACGGGTCCGGCTGAGTCGGGTTCTGGCTACACGCTGAGCAAGGCCGACATCTTGGCCACGGTCAGCTACCTCGTGAAGCTGCACGCCAACGACCCCGGCTATTACCCCGACGACATCGATCACTTCGGCAACCGCCGCGTGCGTACGGTCGGTGAGCTCATCACGAACCAGGTCCGTGTCGGGCTGAGCCGCATGGAGCGGGTCGTGCGCGAGCGCATGACCACCCAGGACGTCGAGGCGATCACGCCGCAGACGCTGATCAACATCCGGCCGGTGGTTGCTGCGATCAAGGAGTTCTTCGGATCGTCGCAGCTCAGCCAGTTCATGGACCAGACGAACCCGCTTGCCGGCCTCACGCACAAGCGCCGTCTGTCGGCGCTCGGACCCGGTGGTTTGTCGCGTGAGCGCGCCGGCTTCGAGGTGCGAGACGTGCACCCGAGCCACTACGGCCGTATGTGCCCGATCGAGACACCGGAAGGCCCGAACATCGGTCTGATCGGCTACCTGTCGAGCTTCGCTCGGATCAACCGGTTCGGTTTCATCGAGACGCCGTACCGCAAGGTCACCGGCGGGCGCGTCACCGACGAGATCGAGTTCCTCGCGGCCGACGACGAGGACCGTTTCATCATCGCCCAGGCCAACGCCGTGGTCGACGATTCGGGGTTGTTCCTCGAAGAGCGTGTCCTCGTGCGTGCCGGTCGTGGTGAGATCGGCTACGTCGCGGGCGACGAAGTGCACTACATGGATGTGTCGCCGAAGCAGATCGTGTCGGTCGCGACTGCGCTGATCCCGTTCCTCGAGCACGACGACGCGAACCGCGCGTTGATGGGCGCCAACATGCAGCGTCAAGCTGTGCCGCTCGTCAAGGCGACCGCGCCGTACATCGGTACCGGTATCGAAAGCCGCGCGGCCCAAGACGCCGGCGATGTGCTCCTCGCGCTCGAAGACGGCACCGTTGTCGACGTCACCGGCGATGCGGTCACGCTCGACTACGCCGACGGCGGCCGCAAGACGCACCGCCTCCTCAAGTTCCGTCGTTCCAACCAAGGCACCTGCGTGAACCAGCGCCCGTTGGTGAGCGAAGGCGACACCGTGAGCAAGGGCGCCGTCCTCGCCGACGGTCCGAGCACCCACGAAGGTGAGCTCGCGCTCGGCAAGAACCTGCTCGTGGCATTCATGGTGTGGAAGGGCCACAACTTCGAGGACGCGATCGTGCTCAACGAGCGCCTCGTCAAAGACGACGTGCTGACCTCGATCCACATCGAAGAGCACGAGATCGACGCTCGCGACACCAAGCTCGGTGCCGAAGAGATCACGCGCGACATCCCGAACCTTTCCGAAGACATCCTGAAGGACCTCGACGAGCGCGGCATCATCCGCGTCGGCGCCGAGGTCGGTCCGGGCGACATCCTCGTCGGCAAGGTCACGCCGAAGGGCGAGACCGAGCTCACGCCAGAAGAGCGTCTCCTGCGAGCGATCTTCGGTGAGAAGGCCCGCGAGGTTCGTGACACGTCGCTCAAGGTGCCGCACGGCGAGACCGGCAAGGTCATCGACGTCAAGGTGTTCAGCCGCGACGAGGGCCACGAGCTTCCGCCCGGCGTGAACCAGCTCGTGCGTGTCTATGTCGGCCAGAAGCGCAAGATCAGCGAGGGCGACAAGCTCGCCGGGCGCCACGGCAACAAGGGCGTCATCTCCAAGATCCTGCCGTCCGAAGACATGCCCTACTTGGCTGACGGCACGCCCGTCGACATCGTGCTGAACCCGCTCGGTGTGCCGAGCCGCATGAACGTGGGTCAGGTACTCGAAGCGCACCTCGGCTACGCGGCCCGTCACGGCTGGGGCGAGCACGGCAACACGCCGCGCAGCCCGCGCAAGACGAGCACCGTCACCGAGCCGGCCGTGTGGATCAGCACGCCGGTGTTCGACGGCGCGCACTGGGACGAAGTCGACCAGTCGGGGCCGCATCACACGATCCAGCAGCTGCTCGACACGCTCCACAACGACGGTGCCGGCGGCCAGAAGCTGATCGACATCAACGGCAAGGCCACGTTGTACGACGGCCGCAACGGTGAGGCGTACGACCAGCCGATCACCGTGGGCTACATGTACATCCTGAAGCTGTCGCACCTTGTCGACGACAAGATCCACGCTCGTAGCACCGGCCCGTACTCGATGATCACCCAGCAGCCGCTGGGTGGCAAGGCGCAGTTCGGTGGCCAGCGCTTCGGCGAGATGGAAGTGTGGGCCCTCGAGGCCTACGGCGCGGCGTACGCGCTCCAGGAAATCCTCACCATCAAGTCCGACGACGTCCTCGGCCGGGTCAAGGTCTACGAGGCGATCGTCAAGGGCGAGAACATCCCCGAGCCGGGAATCCCCGAAAGCTTCAAGGTGCTCATCAAGGAGATGCAGGCCCTGTGCCTGAACGTTCGCGTCCTGAACGCCGCGGGTCAAGAAGTCGAAATCCGCGAACTCGACGAAGACGCGTTCCGCACCACCGAATCCCTCGGTATCGACCTGTCGCGACCCGAGCGCGGCACCGACGAGGACGACGCCCTGAGGGCGCCGGCTCGATTCTGAACCAGAACGACGGCTCCACCCAGCTCCACACGCTTGCGACGAGAAGAGTGCAACTGTGCTTGACGTGAATCAGAGTGACGAACTCTGCATCAGCCTTGCGACCGCCGACCAGATCCGTACATGGTCGAACGGTGAAGTCAAAAAGCCCGAGACGATCAACTACCGCACGCTCAAGCCCGAAAAGGACGGCTTGTTCTGCGAGAAGATCTTCGGTCCGACCAAGGACTGGGAGTGCTACTGCGGCAAGTACAAGCGGGTGCGGTTCAAGGGCATCATCTGCGAGCGCTGTGGCGTCGAGGTCACGCGTTCGAAGGTGCGTCGCGAGCGCATGGGTCACATCGAGCTCGCCGCGCCGGTCACCCACATCTGGTACTTCAAGGGTGTACCGAGCCGGCTCGGGTATCTCCTCGACGTGGCGCCCAAGCAGCTCGAGAAGGTCATCTACTTCGCCGCGCACATCGTGACGTGGGTGGATGACGAGAAGCTCCACAAGGACCTGCCCGAGCTCGAAGCCGAGGTGCGCGCCGAGATCGAAGAGATCCGCGGCGAGATCGAGTTGCGGTTGCGTGGTCGCGACGAGGTGTACCTCAAAGAGGTCGAAGAGATCGAAGCCCGAAGCGGCAAGAAGGCCGAAATGGAGCGGGCCGAAAAGGCGCGCAACAAGGACTTCGAAGACTTCCGCGGCCGCGGTCAGGAAGAGATCGATCACCTCCAGCTCGTCTGGGATTCGTTCAAGGCCATGAAGCCCAAGCAGCTCATCGACGATGAGCGCGTGTGGCGCGACCTCGTCGAGCGTTTCCAGGAGTACTTCGCGGGTGGCATGGGTGCCGAGGCCGTCAAGGACCTCGTGGGCCGCCTCGACCTGTCGCTCGAGGAGATCTCGCTGCGCGAGACGATCGAGACCGGTAAAGGCCAGCGTAAGGCCAAGGCGATCAAGCGCCTGAAGGTCGTGTCGGCGTTCAACCGCCGCGGCCCCGACGGCCGGCCGATCAACTTGCCGATGGGCATGATCCTCGATGCCGTTCCGGTGATCCCGCCCGACCTGCGTCCGATGGTGCAGCTCGACGGTGGCCGCTTCGCAACGAGCGACCTCAACGACCTGTATCGCCGCGTCATCAACCGCAACAACCGGCTCAAGCGACTGCTCGACCTGGGCGCGCCGGAGATCATCATCAACAACGAAAAGCGGATGCTCCAAGAGGCCGTCGACGCGTTGTTCGACAACGGCCGTCGTGGCCGTCCGGTGACCGGTCCTGGGAACCGTGCGCTGAAGAGCCTCTCCGACATGTTGAAGGGCAAGCAGGGCCGGTTCCGTCAGAACCTGCTCGGCAAGCGCGTCGACTACTCGGGTCGTTCGGTGATTGTCGTCGGCCCACAGCTCAAGCTCCAGCAGTGTGGTCTGCCGAAGCAGATGGCGCTCGAACTGTTCAAGCCGTTCGTCATGAAGCGCCTCGTCGACCTCGAGTTCGCGCAGAACATCAAGAGCGCCAAGCGCATGGTGGAACGCGCGCGCCCGCAGGTGTGGGACGTGCTCGAAGAGGTCATCAAGGAACACCCCGTGTTCCTGAACCGTGCGCCAACGCTGCACCGCCTCGGTATCCAGGCGTTCGAGCCGATCCTCGTCGAGGGCAAGGCGATCCAGCTTCACCCGTTGGTGTGCACGGCGTTCAATGCCGACTTCGACGGTGACCAGATGGCCGTGCACCTGCCGCTGTCGAGTGAGGCGCAGGCCGAAGCTCGGTTGCTCATGCTGAGCGCGCACAACATCTTGTCGCCGGCGTCTGGTCGTCCGATCGCGGCACCGACCCAGGACCAGATCATCGGCGTCTACTACCTCACCGAGATCGTCCCCGGCTCGCCCGGCGAAGGTCGCTCGTTCCTGTCGCTCGATGAGGCCGTGTTGGCCCACGATGAGCGCCACACCAGCGACGCGAACGGCGGGCTCGACATTCACGCGTTGATCCGCGTGCGTGTTGCCGACGACCGTTTCCCCGACGACGTGTTCCCAGCTCGTACCGAGTGGGACAACGCGACGGGTGACTGGAACTCCGTCGCCGACGCCGAGCGTTCGCCAGTGGTGCGCCGCTACGGCGATGGCACGGTGCTCGTCGAGACCACGCTCGGGCGACTCAAGTTCAACGAGAGCCTGCCGCGCACCTACGCGTACTACCCGCGTCTCGACACCGACTCGGCCGTCGGACGCCGCGGTCTCACCAAGAAGGACCTCGGGTTTGTGGTCGGCGAACTCGTCGAGCAGCACCCGAAGGCGATCGTGGCGCAGAGCCTCGACAGCGTGAAAGACCTCGGCTTCGAGTACGCCACTCGTTCGGGGCTCACGATCTCGGTCGCCGACGTCAAGACGCCGGCAGCCAAGCGCGGTCTGCTCGATCACTTCGAAGCAGAAGCCACCAAGGTCGAGTCGCTGTTCGACCGCGGTGTCATCACCGACGATGAGCGTCGCCAGAAGGAAATCGAGATCTGGACTGAGGCCACGTCCAAGGTCCAGCACGCGATGGAAGCCGAGATGGGCGCCCAGTTGTTCAACCCCATCGAGATGATGGTCGGCTCGGGTGCTCGAGGCAACGTCATGCAGGTGCGTCAGATCGCCGGTATGCGTGGCCTGGTTGCGAACCCTCGTGGTGAGATCATCCCGCGGCCGATCAAGGCAAACTTCCGCGAAGGCCTCACCGTCTTGGAGTACTTCATCTCCACGCACGGTGCCCGTAAGGGTCTGGCCGACACGGCGCTGCGTACCGCGGACTCCGGGTACCTGACCCGACGGCTCGTGGACGTGGCCCAGGAACTGATCATCCGCGAAGAGGACTGCGGTTCGCGTCGTGGTATCTGGATCGACAACGTCGACGGCGACCCCGATTCGCGGCGTCTGCTCGACACGAAGTTGCTCGGTCGTTGCCTGCTCGACCCGATCACACTGGCCGACGGCACGGTGCTTGCTGCGAACACCCACGTCGACGATGTGGTGCTCGACCAGCTCGCGTCCGACACGACGATCAACCGGGTCCGGGTCCGTTCCACGCTCACGTGCGAGACGGTGACTGCGGTGTGCGCAAACTGCTACGGCACGATGCTCGCCACGCAAACGACCGCCGACATGGGCGAGGCCGTTGGCATCATGGCCGCGCAGTCGATCGGTGAGCCCGGTACACAGCTCACGATGCGTACATTCCACACCGGTGGTGTCGCGGGTGAGGACATCACCCACGGTCTGCCCCGTGTGGTCGAGCTCTTCGAGGCTCGTCGACCCAAGGGTGCGTCGGAACTGTCGCGCACCAGCGGCGTTGTGCGCCTCGGCGAGAACGAGAAGGGCGAGCGCACGCTCACGATCGTGGCCGACGACGGCACCGAGGACCTCCATGTCGTGTCACGGCGCGCGCATCTCGCGGTTGCCGAGGGCGCCGACGTGAAGGCCGGCGAACGCCTTGTCGGTGACGACAAGACTCCCGTCGACCCCAAGGAGTTGCTCGAGATCAAGGGCATCCGCGAGACGCAGGTGTACCTCGTCGAAGAGGTCCAGAAGGTGTACCGCGAACAGGGTGTGCCGATCCACGACAAGCACATCGAAGTCATTGTGCGCCAGATGCTGCGACGCGTTGCAGTGTCGGAGCCCGGTGACTCGGCGTTCTTGCCGGGCGAGAAGGTCGATTCGCGGCGCTACGCCGAGATCAACCGTCAGCTTGTCGAAGAGGGCAAGCAGCCGGCCGAAGGTCGCCCGGAGCTCATGGGCATCACGAAGGCCTCGTTGGCCACCGACTCGTGGTTGTCTGCGGCGTCGTTCCAGGAGACCACGCGTGTGCTCACCGAAGCCGCGATCGAGGGCCGTCACGACGGTCTCGCGGGGCTGAAGGAGAACGTGATCATCGGCAAGCTGATCCCGGCCGGTACCGGCATGCCGTTGTACCGCGACATCAAGACGCTCGCGCCCGACTACACGCCGATGCCGTTCTTCAGCTCCGGTGGCGACGCCGACGACGAAGTCGACATCGCGGCCTGGCTCGCCGACACGTCACGCACTGGCGTGGCGAGCACGCCCGAGGGCGGCTTCGACATCAGCTTCCTGCGCAACATCACCGACGATGCGCCGGCCACCGAAGACGCCGGCGAGCCCGAGGTCGTCGCCGACACCAACGGCAGCAGCGACGTCATCGGCAGTGTCGACACGAACGGCAGTGTCGACGTCATCGGCAGTGTCGAGGTGGCGCCCGAAGCAGTGGTCAACGACGAGCCCGAGTCCGCCTGACGCACGCCACCAACCACCGTGTGCCGCGATACCCGTCCTCTGTGCCGCTAGCGCGGCACACGGTCGGGGGCCGCGGTCGGTTTGGGGCCCGGGCGGCGCGCGGATAACCTGTACCGTTGGCCCTGTGCCGGGCGCGTTCTGCGCCCCGTGTGGCCGTCAGCCATCGAGTCCCACGAGTCGGGCAAGCCAGTCCGGCGAGTCTTTTGATCATCGAGAAGTTTGAGTAGAGGTCACGCGTGCCCACGATCGCCCAGCTGGTCCGAAAGGGCCGGGAAAGCAAGACCACCAAGACCAAGACGCCGGCGCTCAAAGGCTCACCGCAGCGTCGGGGTGTGTGCACGCGCGTCTATACGAACACGCCCAAGAAGCCGAACTCGGCGCTGCGCAAGGTCGCGCGTGTGCGCCTGACCTCGGGTGTCGAAGTCACCGCGTACATCCCGGGTGAGGGCCACAACCTCCAGGAGCACTCGATCGTGCTCGTGCGTGGCGGTCGTGTGAAGGACCTTCCGGGCGTGCGTTACAAGATCATCCGCGGCGCGCTCGACGCGTCGGGTGTCGCCAAGCGCAAGCAGGCCCGCAGCCGCTACGGCGCGAAGAGGGAGAAGTAGTCGCATGCCCCGTAAGGGACCCGCGCCGCGGCGCGAGCTGATGCCCGACCCGATCTATCGGTCGGTTGTGGTCACCCAGGTGGTCAACAAGGTGATGGAGCGCGGCAAGCGCTCGCGTTCGGAGGGCATCGTCTACAAGGCGCTGCGCGAGATCGAGGCCAAAACGCAGCAGGAGCCGGTGACGGTACTGAAGCGCGCGGTCGAAAATGTGCGACCCGCACTCGAGGTCAAGAGCCGTCGAGTTGGTGGCGCCACGTATCAGGTGCCGATGGAAGTCCGCCCGCGGCGGGCGACCACGTTGGCGATCCGCTGGATTGTCGGCTTTGCCCGTCAGCGTCGCGAGCGCACCATGGCCGAGCGTCTCGCCGCCGAGCTCATGGACGCGAGCAACGGCATCGGCGCGTCGATCAAGCGCCGCGAAGACCTCCAGAAGATGGCCGAGTCCAACAAGGCATTCGCTCACTTCCGCTGGTAGCCAACCGTTCGGCCCGAACGCCGGGCCCGTGCACCGTGAACGCCAGGCCGACACCTGGAAACCCGTTGACGGCGACCGAACAAAGAGTTGTGTTCCCTGTCGGGGGGCATCCGATCCAACGAGGGACGTTCCGGTGAACTTGATCCGAGCAGTGACAACACCGGAGGTGGCGAACTCGCGCTAACAGCGCATGTTCGCCGAGCGGGCGTGCCCGCAGACCTCCGGCCGGGCCTTAGGCCCGGCCTTCGCTGTTCCGCCCGCCGCACCACCACGGGCGCGAGTCCGAGCGAGATCCCCCGAACACCGCAACGAAGGAAACTGCAATGCCCCGCGAGTTCCCCCTTGAAAAGGTCCGCAACATCGGGATCATGGCGCACATCGACGCCGGTAAGACCACGACGACCGAGCGCGTCCTCTACTACACCGGTCGTACCTACAAGATCGGTGAGGTGCACGAAGGCGCCGCCACGATGGACCACATGGTCCAAGAACAAGAGCGCGGCATCACGATCACCTCGGCGGCCACCACGTGTCAGTGGAAGGACTGCCAGATCAACATCCTCGACACTCCGGGCCACGTCGACTTCACCATCGAGGTCGAGCGTTCGCTGCGCGTACTCGACGGTGCGGTTGCGGTGTTCGACGGTGTCGCCGGTGTCGAGCCGCAGTCCGAGACGGTGTGGCGCCAGGCGAACCGTTACGACGTCCCTCGCATCTGTTTCATCAACAAGCTCGACCGCGTCGGCGCCGACTTCTACCGTTGCGTCGAGATGATCAAGGACCGACTCGGCGCGGTGGCCGCAGTGTTGCAACTCCCGATCGGCAACGAGGGATCCTTCCAAGGCGTCATCGACCTCGTCGAAATGCAGGCGTTGGTGTGGCCGCTCGATGACGACAGCGAGGGCGCCAAGTTCACGGTCGGCGAGATCCCGGCTGAACTTGCAGCCGAGGCAGCGAAGTGGCGCCTTGAACTCCTCGAAACGGTCGCGCACGTCGACGACGCCCTGTTGGAGAAGTACCTCGCCGACGAGCCGATCACGCCGTCGGAACTCCGTGCGGCGATCCGCTTGGGCACGCTCAACTTCGAATTCGTACCCGTGCTCACGGGTTCGGCGTTCAAGAACAAGGGTGTCCAGCCCATGCTTCATGCCGTCGTCGACTACCTCCCCTCGCCGATGGACCTCCCGCCGACCAAGGGCACCGACCTGAAGGACGTCGAGGTCGAGCGCAAAGCAAGCATCGACGAGCCGTTCAGCGCGCTCGCCTTCAAGATCGTCGCCGACCCCTACGGCAAGCTCACGTACTTCCGCGTCTACTCGGGCACGGTCGAAAAGGGTTCGGAGATCTACAACTCGACCAAGGACCGCAAGGAGCGCATTGGCCGCATCCTGCGGATGCACGCGAACCAGCGCGAAGACCTTCAGGTCGCCTACGCCGGCGACATTGTCGCGGGCCTCGGTTTCAAGGCGACCACCACCGGTGACACGCTCTGCGTGCGTGATCACGCCATCGTGCTCGAGAAGATGGACTTCCCCGAGCCCGTGATCCAGGTGGCGATCGAGCCGAAGACCAAGAACGACCAGGACAAGTTGGGCAAGGCGCTTGCCTCGCTCTCCGACGAAGACCCCACGTTCCAGGTCCACACCGACGACGACACCGGCCAGACGATCATTGCGGGTATGGGCGAACTGCACCTCGAGGTGCTCGTCGACCGCATGATGCGCGAATTCAACGTCGAAGCCCATGTGGGCAAGCCCCAGGTGGCGTACCGCGAAACGATCTCGGAGTCGGTGGCCAAGATCGAGATGCGCTACGTGCGCCAGAGTGGTGGTCGCGGTCAGTACGGTCACGTCGTCATTTCGCTCGAGCCCACTGGCCCTGGCGGCGGCTACGAGTTCGTCGACGAAATCTCCGGTGGCGTGATCCCGCGTGAGTACATTCCCGCGGTCAATGCCGGTATTCAAGAAGCGATGGTGGGTGGTGTCGTTGCCGGCTATCCGCTGGTCGACATGCGCGCCCGTCTCACCTACGGCTCGTACCACGACGTCGACTCGTCGGAAATGGCCTTCAAGATCGCCGGTTCCATGGCGCTCAAAGAAGCCGTGCGTAAGGCCAAGCCGATCATCCTCGAGCCAATCATGGGCGTCGAGGTGGTCACCCCCGAGGATTACATGGGTGACGTCATCGGCGACCTCAACAGTCGGCGCGGTCATGTGGAGGGCATGGAGCAGCGCGGCAACGCCCAGACCATCACTGCCAAAGTGCCGCTCGCGAACATGTTCGGCTATGTTGGCGACCTCAGGTCCCGCACCCAGGGCCGAGCCACGTACACGATGCAGTTCGACTCTTACCAGCGAGTGCCCGACAGCATCGCCGCCGAAATCATTGCCCGAGTGCGCGGCGAGTAGCGCGGACGCCCCGACCACAACGTTCCCATTCACCAACAACGCCTGTAATCAGACGCCCCGAAGGAGTACCGGATACCCATGGCCAAGGAGAAGTTCGAGCGGAATAAGCCGCACCTGAACATTGGCACGATTGGCCATATTGATCATGGGAAGACGACGTTGACGGCTGCGATTACGCGGGTGTTGGCGGATCAGAATCCTAAGAACAAGGCGACGGCGTTTGATCAGATTGATAAGGCGCCGGAGGAGAAGGCGCGTGGGATCACGATTTCGATTGCGCATGTGGAGTATGAGACGGAGAATCGTCATTATGCGCATGTGGATTGTCCGGGGCATGCGGATTACATCAAGAACATGATTACGGGTGCTGCGCAGATGGATGGCGCGATTTTGGTGGTGGCGGCGACGGATGGTCCGATGCCGCAGACTCGTGAGCATGTGTTGTTGGCGCGTCAGGTGGGTGTGCCGTACATCGTGGTGGCGTTGAACAAGGCTGACATGGTCGATGATGAGGAGATCCTCGAGTTGGTGGAGCTCGAGGTTCGTGAGTTGTTGAATGAGTATGAGTTTCCTGGGGATGACACGCCGATTGTGCGGGTGTCGGCGTTGAAGGCGTTGGAGGGCGACGCGGAGTGGGGTGCGAAGGTCTTGGAGTTGATGTCGGCGGTGGATTCGTATATCCCTGAGCCGGTGCGGGATGTGGATAAGCCGTTCTTGATGCCGGTGGAGGATGTGTTTTCGATTACGGGTCGTGGGACTGTGGTGACGGGTCGTGTGGAGCGCGGGATCGTGAAGGTGGGTGAAGAGATCGAGATCGTGGGGTTGCGGACGACGACGAAGACGACGTGTACGGGTGTGGAGATGTTCCGTAAGTTGTTGGATGAGGGTCGTGCGGGTGACAACATTGGGGCGCTTCTTCGTGGGACGAAGAAGGAGGATGTTGAGCGGGGTCAGGTGTTGGCGAAGCCGGGGAGTATTACGCCGCATACTGATTTTGATTCGCAGGTGTATGTGTTGACGAAGGAGGAGGGTGGTCGTCATACTCCGTTCTTCGCGAATTATCATCCGCAGTTCTATTTCCGTACGACGGATGTGACGGGGACGATCAATCTTCCTGAGGGTACGGAGATGGTGATGCCTGGTGACAACACTGAGATGAGTGTGTCGTTGGGTAAGCCGATCGCGATGGAGGATGGGTTGCGGTTCGCGATTCGTGAGGGTGGTCGTACTGTGGGTGCCGGCCGCGTCACCAAAATCAACAA
>JBBREP010000074.1:0-17993 GCA_038202885.1 Acidimicrobiia bacterium
CAAGCACCTCGAAATCGATCACATCGACCCCTACGCCGACACCAAACGCACCAGCATCGAGGCACTCGGATACAAATGCCGCCACCACCACGACCTCAAGTCCTACAAAGGCTGGACCGACGGACCACTCCAACCCAACGGTCGCCGCACACTCAACCCACCACCCAACCCGCCACCCCACGACAGCTGAACGCGCCGCTGCCGCCGACCGGGTCCGCAGTCACGCATCCGCGCTGCTGATGCCAGGAGCGGCCCGGGGTTCGATCGCCTGACCCACTCCTGAACGCGCTCCGACAAGAACGCGAGCTATACCGGGCGGTCGCCGATGATGCTGGCTCGCTCCATCACGCGTCGCTGCGGGTGGTAGTCGCTCGCGGCATAGTGCTGCACCGCGCGGTTGTCCCAGAACGCGAGCGAGTTGGGCTCCCAGTGGAACCGGCACTGGTACTCGGGCAATTCGGCGGTGCTGGCCAACGCGTTGATCAGCGCGTTGCTCTCGTCGGGCTCGAATCCTTCGATGTGACTGACGAACGCGCGGTTGACATAGATGGTCTTGCGTCCGGTCTCAGGGTGCGTACGCACGACGGGATGGCGCGCCGGCGGGTACTTCGCCCGCGTTTCATCGCGCTTTTCCGGTGCCACGAGATGTCCGAACGCCAACGTGTAGTCGTGGACGGCGACGAGATCCGCGATCATTTCCTTGGTGTCGTCCGGCAGTCCGTCGTAGGCCGCGCCCATATCGGCGAACAGCGTGTCACCGCCCATCGCCGGCACCTCGACCGCGCGCAGCACGGCGCCCATCGACGGCACCTCTCGCCAACTCACATCGCTGTGCCAGCCGTTCTCATAGCCGCCCATGTCCGGGCCTTTGGCAAGGCGGACGAGTTCAGGGAACTCTTTGTTCGCCGGGATGAACGGGTGCACCTCGAGTTCACCGAACCGCTTCGCGAACGCCACCTGCTGTGCGGTACTCAGCGGCTGGTCGCGAAAGAACAAGACCTTGTACGCGCAGAGCGCGGCGCGAACTTCGGCGATGGTGGCATCGTCGAGCGACGCGCTGAGATCGACGCCGTGCACTTCGGCACCGATCGTCGCGCCGTAGGGCCGCACGTCAAAGCGTTCCCAGCGCAGCGCCTCGAGCCGTTCGCGCTCGGCCGCGAGGTGCACAACGGGGCCGACCGATGTGCCAAATCGCTTCGTGGCGACACGCCCGGTCATGTCGAGTTTCGGCCCGCCGGACGCCACTGGGGCGCTGGGTCGTTGCGTGTCAGTCGTCATCGCGTGCTCCTTGTGTTCAGGTACTGCGAGGTTCAGGTGCTCCTCGTCGCGTCGCTGCGGTCGAACAGACGGCGCGCGGTACCGCCGAGGAAGAGCGCCATCGCCTCGTCGTCGAGCGGGAGATCTTTGGCTTCGCCGAGCGAGCGGCGCATCGGGAACCACGGTTCGTCAGAACCCCACAGCACGCGCCCGCGGTACGTCTGGGTGTTCATGAACTGCACGAGCGACGGCTCCATGTACCTCGGAGCGTACGCGGTGCACGACGAATAGAGGTTCGGCCACTTGCGCATGAAGTTCATGAGCAGCTCTTCATAGGGATGGCCCATGTGCGCGACCACGACGACGAGGTCGGGGAAGTCGATGAGCACGTCCTCGAGGAGTTCGGGATGCTGCACCCGTGATCGCACGCGCGGACCGGGCACGCCGGCATTGATGGCAACGGGGATACCCAACTCTTCGCACGCGGCATAGATCGGATAGTGCAACGCGTGGTTCGTCGGCACTTGACTCGCGAGGGGCATGACCCGCACCATCGCCAGCCTCGGGTGCGCAGCCAACGCCCGGATCTTGCGGACGTTACGGGTGGGCGTAGCCGGCTCGGCCACACCCAGCGCCACGAGGAACCGCCCGGGGTGCGCGTCCGCGAGCGCGAGCGAATCGTCGTCGCCGTGATGCAGACCAGGGCACAGGATCCCGGTCGCCACACCGACCTCGTCCATCACCGTGAGCAGGGCTTCGGCGCCGACTCCGCTCGAGCCGTCGCCACCGAGGTAGCCGGGGATGTGAGCGTTGGCGCGATCACCGAGGAACGCCGCGGCCGATTGCTTGGTGACGAGGTTCACCCAGATGTCGACGATGTCGAGCGGCGCCATGGCGCCCAGCCTGAACGGTGGGCTTGCGTCGGCGCAAGACGTCGACGTGCACCCTGCACCCTGCACCCTGCACCCCGCTGACGCCGGGTCGTTGCCCGGGCGACTGAAGCGCGCAATGTGCCACCAATGTGTCGAGACGGATCGCTACGGTCGCGTGAAACTTGCGAGACCCACCTGAATGCGACAGAGTGCACTCGTTCTGACGGACCGTCAGATCCCGAATCTCTGACGCCCGAACAACGACACACGACCCAAGGGGGGCCCTGGATGCGACTCCGCTCGACCGCGATGGCTTTGACGCTCACGCTTGCCGTGGCCGCGTGTGGCCGCAGTAGCACGAAGGACGCGGCGCCGAGCACGGCACCTGGCGGCGCGACAACGACGCCCTCGGCACAACCCGGCCTCGATCAGGGCGGCTTCGGCGACCTCGGCGTCGTGTGTCAGAACGCCAAGGATGCGACGGTGCTCAAGGCGACCGACGTCGGCGTCACCGCGTCGGAGATCGACGTCACCACCTTCTCGGACCCCGGCTATGCCGGAGCCAAGGGGTTGAACCAAGAACTGTTCGACACCGCAACGGCCTTTGCGAACTGGTGCAACCAGCACGGTGGCATCAACGGGCGCAAGATCAACGTCACGCTCGCTGACGGCAAGCTGTTCGAAGCACAACAGCGCATGGTCGAAGCGTGCGACGCCAAGACGTTCATGGCCGTCGGCGGCGGCAACGTGTTCGACGACAACATGCAAAAGGACCGCCTGTCGTGCAAGTACGGCGCGATTCCGCAGGTTGCGGGCTACCTCGTGACCGGAATTGCGGCCGACTCTGAGCTGACCAAGCAGCCCGTCCCGAACCCCGGCAACCAGCAGCCCGTGGGTTCGTACCTGTACTTGAAGAAGGCGTTCCCAGCCTCCATGGACCACATCGGGATTCTCACGGGCCAGCTACCGACCACCGAAGTCGTGGCCAAGCGCAACCAGGAGGCGCTCGTCCAACTGGGCGACAAGGTGGTCTACAACGGTGAGTACCCGCCGGCTGGCGCTGACAACTGGCGGCCGTACGTCGCGGCCATGCAGGCCGCGGGCGTGAAGGGCCTCTACTGGGTCGGCCAGCCCGCACTGCTCGGCACAATGCTGAGCCAGGCCAAGGGTCTTGGTTTGAAGCTCGACTGGGTGCAGACCGACGCGAACCACTACGACCAGGTGCTCTTCGACAGCGCCAAGCCGGTCGAAGCGGCCGACGGCGTGTATGTGCGATCGGCGTTCGCCCCGTTCATCGGAGTCAGCGACGCCGCCATGAACCCGGCGACGAAGCAGTACATCGACATGGTGAATCAGTTCGCAGGTTCGAGCAAGAAGGTCGCGTACCTCGGCGACCAGGCATTGTCGGCCTGGCTGCTCTGGGCCAAGGGCGCCAGCTCGTGCGGCGCCGACCTCACGCGTGACTGCGTGTGGGCCGCGCTCGACAAGGTGACCTCGTGGACCGGTGGCGGTCTGCACGCGGCGCAGGACCCAGGCACAGGCAAGGCCGCAAACTGCTACGTGTTGTTCGAAGCCAAGACCGGCAAGTTCATCGAAGCCGACATCTCGCCGAACGACGGCATTTACAACTGCGACAAGCAGAACGTCGTGGAGCTGAAGGGCAACTACGGCGCCGGCGCCAAGTGCCCGAACCCTGCGTACAAGTCGGACCCCAAGCCGTCGACGTGCGGCACGAAGTAGGTCACACTCGAGCCCCGGAGTCGAACTCGGCCGCCGTCGAAGCGGCCGAGTTCGTTCCGCGACGCCGGATGGATTCGTGCACAATTTTCTGAGCTTCACGATCACCGGAATCGCGCTCGCCTCGGTCTACGCGATCGGCGCGAGCGGACTCGTGCTGACCTACACCACAACGGGCATCTTCAACTTCGCGCACGGCGCCGTTGGCATGCTCGGTGCGTTCGCGTATTGGCAACTCCGGTTCGACGCCGGTTGGCCTGCGCCGATCGCACTCGTCGTTGTGCTGCTGGTGCTCGCTCCCCTCTTCGGCGCGCTCCTCGAACTCGTGGTATTTCGCGGGTTACAAGGCACCACCGACGCGGTGCGATTGGTCGTCACCGTGTCGTTGTTGTTCTCCATGATCGGAATGGCGAACTGGATCTGGAAGCCGGCGACTCGTCCGGCCTCACCGTTCTTCGGGCCGGGGTCCGGGTTCGAAATCAGCGGCGTACCCGTGCGCTGGTTCGAGCTGGCGCGGTTCGGGTGTGCGATCGCGGTTGCCGTGCTGTTGTGGTACTTGCTGTATCGCACCCGCGTCGGTGTCGCGATGCGCGCCGCCGTCGACGACCGTCCGCTCGCGTCGCTCAACGGGGCCCGGCCAGACCGTTCCGCGCTGTGGGCGTGGGCGATCGGCTGCTCGCTGGCCGCGCTCGCGGGCGTGCTGTTCCTCGGCGACATCTCGCTCGACCCGAACCTGTTCGCCCTGCTGATCGTGAACTCGTACGCCGCCGCAATCTTCGGCCGGCTCCGCAGCCTCCCCGCGACGTTCCTCGGCGCCGGTCTGCTCGGCCTCCTCGTCGCCTACCTCCAGGGCTATTTGCCGAGTAACAGCCTCTACTGGAACACCTCGTTCGCAGTCGCGTCGCCGGTGATCGTGCTGTTCATCGTGTTGCTCGCACTGCCGAGCAGCCGCCTGCGCGCGCACGGCGTGGCCCGGACCCGCGAGTACTTCCCGTTGCCATCGTGGCGTGGCATCGCCACGTTCGGGGCCGTCGTCATCGGTGGTGCGCTGCTCGCGCTTCCGCTCATCACGAACAGCAACGCCATCTCGGCATCGAAACTGTTCGCCTACGGCATCATCGCGTTGTCGTTGGTGCCGCTGATCGGCCTCGCCGGCCAGGTGTCACTGTGCCAGTTCACGCTCGCGGGAATCGGCGCCGTCGTGATGGCCAATCTCGGACGAGGCGGCACCCCGCTCGGCTTCGTCTACGCGATCGTCATCACGGCCATTGTCGGCGCGATCATCGCGCTGCCCGCGCTGCGCCTCTCTGGCATCTATCTCGCGCTGGCGACCGCCGCGTTCGCGGTGTTGATGGACCGTTGGGTCTGGAACATCCCGCCGTTCCACCTGCTCGGCACGAACGTGCTCGTCTCGTTCTTCGGGACTGGCTCGGTCGGCGTCGCGCGCCTCAAACTCTTCGGGTTTACGTTCGCATCCGAAAAGCAACAAATGGTGCTGGGTGCGATCCTGTTCGTGGTCGCGGCGCTCGTGGTCGTGGCGATCCGCCGGAGCTCGTTCGGCCGTCGCCTGCTCGCCATGAAGGACAGCGAAGCGGCGTGTGCCACCGTCGGCATGAACCTCACGAGCACCAAACTCGCGGTGTTCATGGTGTCGGCCGGCGTCGCCGGTCTGGGCGGTGCGTTCCTGGGCGGCGTACAGACCACCACCACGTCGGCCGACTGGGACTTTGCACGCGGGCTGCCGATCTTCATGCTCGGCGTCGTCGGTGGCATCGGACGGGTCGGCGGTGCCCTGTTTGCCGGGGTCAGCTTCGCGGTGCTGCTTGCCGCCCCCACATGGCCGCTGTTCACGTCGCGTTTCTTGCACTTCCGCACCTGGTACGGCGACCTCGCCGCAGTCACACCCGGGTTGATGGGCATTGGGCTCGGCCGCAATCCGAACGGCGCGGTTGCCGACATGCGCGAGGGCTTCGCACCGATCCTGCGCTCTCGCGCCATCACGTCAGCGTGCGCGGCTGGGATCGCCGTCTCGTGGGTCATCGCGTGGCGGCGCCACAGCGGCTGGGACTTCATCATCGGGATCGTGGTCGTCCTCATCGCCGGTGCGGCGGCCGCGCGCCAGGCCGGCATGGACGCGCGCCCCGCCGAGCAGGACGGTGCGGCGGATTCCGCGACGCAGCCCACGCCGATCGAGTGGCTCGGCATCGACGCCCCCTTCGAGCTCAGCGATCGCGACGTGTTCGACCGCGAGCTCGGTTACAGCGAGGTGTCGTGAACGCCGCGCTCGAGATCCGCAACGTCACGATGCGCTTCGGGGGCCACCTGGCGCTCGACGCCGTACGCCTCGACGCCAAGGCCGGCGAGATCACTGGCCTGATCGGCCCGAACGGCGCGGGCAAGACCACGTTGTTCAACATCATCTGCGGGTTGTTGAGCCCGACATCGGGCACCGTCACGCTCGCCGGCACCGACCTCACACGCATGAAGCCGTACAAGCGTGCGCGCCAGGGTTTGGCGCGTACGTTCCAGCGCCTCGAGTTGTGGAGCCTGCTGACGGTCCGAGAGAACGTCACCGTCGCGGCCGATCTGCGGGCTCGTTACGGCAAGGATGGCCGCGACCCGCGCACGGAGGTCGAAGCCATCATCGAACGCGCCGGCCTCATCGACAAGATCGATGCACGCGTCGACGAATTGCCTACTGGTCAGGCCCGTCTCGTCGAAATCGCGCGCGCGCTGGCCACCAAGCCGCGCGTGTTGCTGCTCGACGAGCCGGCATCGGGTCTCGACGACAGCGAGAGCGACCAGCTCGCTACGTTGCTGCGTTCATTGTGTGACGAGGGAATCGCGGTGCTGCTCGTTGAACACGACGTGCAGCTCGTGATGGAGGTGTGCGACTACATCCACGTCCTCGATTTCGGCCGCGTGATCGCAACGGGTCGTGCCGACGAGGTACGCAGGAACGACGCCGTGCTCGCGGCGTATCTCGGCACAAGCATGGACGGCTCGTGAGCGACGACCAACCGATCCTCGAATTGCGCGGCATCCGCGCGGCCTACGACCGCATTGAGATCGTCCATGGTGTCGATCTCGAAGTGCCCGCCGGGCACGTGGTGGCGATCCTCGGCCCGAACGGGGCCGGCAAGTCGACGCTGCTCAAGGTCTGCGCCGGCCTGATGCGCCCGACTGGCGGCGAGGTGTATCTCGCGGGCCGACGCGTCACGAACGCGCACGCCGACGAACTGTCGCGCGCAGGTCTGTGCCTGATCCCCGAAGGCAAGGGGATTTTCCCCAACCTCACCGTGCGCGAGAACCTCATGATGGCCACGTTCACCGGGCATTCCTTGTCGAGCGTCGAGGCAATCGCGTACGACCGGTTCCCTCGCCTGGGCGAGCGCCGCAAACAGCTCGCCGGCACACTGTCGGGTGGCGAACAGCAGATGCTCGCGATGGCACGCGGCCTCGCCACCGATCCTGCGCTGCTCATCCTCGACGAGTTGTCGATGGGGCTGGCGCCGATCATCGTGGAGCAGCTCTACGAGGTCGTCGCGCAGGTGGCGCGCGGAGGTGTGTCGATCCTCGTGGTCGAGCAGTTTGCCCAGACTGTCCTCGGTGTTGCAAACACTGCGTGCATCATGGTGCATGGCAAGATCGCCCGCGTCGGCACACCGGCCGAGCTCGGCGACGAGTTGTCGAGCGCGTACCTAGGCGGCTGAGTACGGTGGTCTCAAGTCGGGTTCTCGAGTCGGAAGAAAAGCGAGAGGTTTCATGAGCGAGCAGACCCAACCAGGCGGTCGCACCGAGCGCTTCCGCTCCGACGTCGCCGCGATGCGTCTCAGCGATTCCAATCCCTCGCGCGAACGCGGGCTGGCCATGCTGGGCTGGCTGTTGATCGCAACGGGAATCGTGCTTGCCGTCATGGCGATCATCGTCGACAGCGGCGCCAACGCGAGCTACCTCACGCAGGGTCCGGCCGATCAGCGTGACGCGATCGTGTGGGCCGTATCGGGCGTGGTGTTCGCTGTGGCCGGCCTGGCGTTGGTCATCCGCTTCTCGTTCGCGAAGTTCCTGCGGTTTTGGCTCGCTCGCTTGATCTACGAACAGCACGCCTCCACCGACCGCATAGTGGACGCCAAGAAGTAGGGCGGGAGCGGGGCGGCGGCCGGAGCAGCCCGAGAGCGAGGAACGAGCGACGCGGGTGCGCAGGACGCTCGCAGCGCCGGACGAAGTAGGCGCAATAGTCAGTTTCGCAGCGCCGGACGAAGTAGGCGCAATAGTTAGTTTCGGGGGACATCCTTGAAGGGGCGGTCCTTGTCGACGCGGATGTCGCCGGGGAGGCCGAGCACGCGTTCGCCCATCACGTTGCGTTGCACCTGTTCGGTGCCACCGCCGATGCGGATCGACCACTGGCTCAGAAACACTTGCTGCCATGCGCCCGCGGCGGGAGCGTCGGCATTGCTGAGCATCGCGGCCGGGCCTTCGATTGCCATCAAGAGATCGCCGTCGAGCGCGACGCGCTGTGACACGAACAGCTTGATCACCGACGATTCGGGGCCAGGTGGTCGACCCGACTTGGCGGCGGCGCGAGCTCGCTGGCCGAGCCACTTGAGGATCTCGAAGCGTGTGTAGCTCTGGGCGAGCTGTTGGCGCATCACCGGGCTGTCGGTGACGCCGCACTGTTCGGCGAGTTCGTGAATCGCCTTGAACGTCACTCCCCCGCCACCGCCGCCGATCATCGACCGTTCGTGCATCAACGTGGTCATCGTCACGCGCCAACCGTCGTCGATGTCGCCGAGGACATTGGCCGCCGGGATGTGCACATCGGTGAGGAACGTCTCGTTGAAATGGGCGTGGCCGGTGATCTGGACGAGCGGCCGGACTTCGATGCCGGGCGAGTGCATGTCGACGAGGAAGTAGGTGATGCCACGGTGCTTCGGGACGTCCCAGTTCGTGCGGGCGAGCAGGATGCCCCAATCGGCGAAGTGCGCGCCCGAGTTCCAGACCTTTTGTCCGTTCACCACGAACTCGTCGCCGTCACGGTCGGCCCGGGTCGTGAGCCCGGCAAGGTCGGACCCGGCCCCGGGCTCGGAGTAGAGCTGGCACCAGAGGTGGTCACCGGAGAGGATCTTTGGGAGCAACGTGCGCTTCTGCTCCTCGGTGCCGTGGGTCATGATCGTGGGCCCGACCATCTGCGTGGCCACGCTGAAAAAGCCCGACGACACCGCGAACTTCGCTTCTTCTTGGGCGAAGATCCGAGCGAGTTTCGAGCTGAGGCCGCGCCCGCCGTACTCCGCCGGCCAGGTGAGGCCGGCCCAGCCGTTCTCGAACAGCGTGTGCTGCCACTTGCGGCTCGCGGCCACATACGCCGTCTCGGCGTCGCGACTCGTGTCGGTGTTGCCGAGGGTCGTGCTCAGATCGGCGTTGCCCACCTTTGGCGTCGCCACCCGTTCGAGAAACGCACGAGCCTCCGCGCGAAACGCGGCATCTTCTGCAGATTCCTCGACGACTGGCTGCGACACGCAGGAACTCCCTAGGTCTGATTGCGACACCTGGCCGCCGGTCTCGACGGACAAGTCTCGACGGATAACTAGAACAGATTCTAGGTTTGCAGGTATGACCGAGGTCGAGCCCGTGCTGGTAACGGGATCGGCCGGCGCCGGCGCGAACTGGCACCGCAGCGTCCGGGCGCTCGGGCACCGCAACTTCCGGGCCTTTTTCACCGGTGGGTTGATCTCGAGCATCGGCACGAACATGCAGGTCGCTGCGCTGGCGTGGGTCGTCCAGCACCAGACCGGCTCGGCCACCCGCACCACGGCCATTGCCTTCATCGGCATCATCCCGATGCTCATCCTCGGCCCGGCCGCGGGTGTGCTCGCCGACCGCTTCGAACGGCGCCGGATCCTGATGCTCACGAGCGCGCTCAACCTTTCCCAAGCCGCCGTGTTGTGGCTTGCATGGGTCGCCGGTGACGGCAACCGCTACTGGCTGTTGTTCACGCTCAGCGCCATCGGTGGCATCTTCACCGCGTTGCAGACGCCGGCGTGGCAGGCGCTACCGGCCCAGCTCGTGCCGCGCAGCGATCTACCGAACGCGATCACGCTCAACACGACACAGTTCAACATCGCACGAGCGCTCGGACCGCTGTGTGCCGGAGTCATGATCGAACGTTGGAGCGCGGGCGGAGCGTTCCTGCTCAACGCGCTGAGCTACGCGGCTGTCATCATCGCACTGATCGTGATGGGCCCCGTGCGCGGCCGCGTCAGCACCCACGACGCGTCCGTCGGCACCATTCGCAACTGGCTGGGCGGTGTCGACTACATCCGCGCCCGTCCGGCGTTGCGCGTTGTGATCGGCGTCCACATGGTGTTCGCGTTCGTGGTGCCGCCGGTCGTGTATCTCATCCCGAAACTGTCGATCAGCGTGTTGCACGTTGGCGCTGCGAGCTACGGCGTGCTCCTTGGCGTCTTCGGCATCGGAGCGATCGCGGCAGCCGTCGTGCTCAACGTGCACGAGGACAGCATCCGCCGATCTTTGGCGCTGGGCTTCGGGCTCGGCTGCGGCGCACTGTCGCTGCTCGGCCTGGCTGCCACCAACCACTACAGCTGGGGCATCGTGGCCATGATCGGGCTCGGCGTGACGTACCTCGTCGTCGTGTCGATCAACCACGGCACGATCCAGACGATGACCGATGACGACCATCGGGGGCGCGTCACGAGCGTGTGGCTCATGACCTTCGGCCTCTTCATGCCGGTCGGCTCGATCGTCCAGGGCGTGCTCGCCGACCGCATCGGCGTGCGGTCCGTCCTCGCGGGCGACGGCGCCATCCTCGTCGCCCTCCTCGCGTGGGTCAGCGCCCGCAAGCTCCTCACGACCCTCGACGGCTAATCACCACCGTGTGCCGATCTAGCGGCACGGGCGACGGGTAGATCGGCACACGGTGGGTGCGCCCGGCGTTATTCGAAGAGCTTGGCGTAGTTGGCGCCGCGGCGCAGGTGATGGCCACCGTCGACCGGCAGGCATGCGCCAGTGATCCACGACGACTCAGGACCGACGAGGAATCGCACCGCGGACGCGATGTCGTCGACAGTGCCGACGCGCACCAGTGGCATGTTGGCGGTGTAATCGTCGAGCAGCTTGCCGCCTGCGGTGATCGGCGCCATCAACTCGTCGGCCACGATGCCGGGCTGGACGACGTTGACCCGCACACCGTTTTCGCCCCACTCCTCGGCCGCGTACTTGCACAACATTTCGATACCGGCCTTGGCCGCGCCATACGCGGGAAGGTAGCGGTGCGGGAAGTGGCCCGCGCCTGACGACATACCGACGATCGCGCCACCCTGCGGCGACTGCGCGGCCATCTGCTTGGCGGCGTGTTTGATCGTGAGGAACGTCCCGGTGAGGTTCACGTCGACGGTCGCACGGAACGCCGCGACGTCGGCGTCGGCGACAGGACCCATGTGGAGAGAGCCACCAGCGTTGGCGAAGACGATGTCGAGCCGTCCGGTCGGCTCGGCGGCGAAGGCGACCGCAGCCGCGATCTCCTCTTCGACGGTGACGTCGGCCACCACGAACCGCGCCCCGTGCCCGATCGTTTCCGCGGCGGCGACGAGCTTGGCTTCGGTGCGGCCGCAGATCGTGACCACGGCCCCGTCACGCGCGAGGAGCTGCGCCGTGCCCAGCCCGATGCCGCTCCCCCCTCCGGTCACGAGCGCGGCGCGGCCGTCGATCGACGAGCGCGTCACAGTGCGAGCTGCTTGCGCAAGAACGCCGCGATGTCGTCGATCGCAGCATCGGCTTCGGGGAACAGACCGGCGAACGCAGGAAACACGTGGACCATCTCCGGGTAGACCTCGAGCGTGCAGTCGACTCCAGCCGCACTCGCCCGCTCGTCGAAACGGCGTGCGTCGTCCAGCAGGGTTTCGACCTCACCGACGAGCACGAACAGCGGTGGGAGCCCCTCGAGTTCGGCGAACAACGGTGACGCGAGCGGGTCGCGCGGATCGCCGCCGTCGAGGAACCATTCGGCCATCCGCTGCAGCCCGGGCTCGGTCACCATCGGATCGGCGGCGGCCATCGTCTGCATCGACTCGCCGCTGAGCGTGAGGTCGGTCCACGGTGAAATCGCGACGGCCGCGGCCGGCAGCGCCACGCCGCCGTCGCGCAACGCGACCAGCGTGGCGAGCGTGAGCCCGCCGCCAGCACTGTCGCCCGCGATCGCGAGACGCTGGGGTGCGAAGCCGGCGTCGAGCAGCGCCCGGTACGCGGCGACACTGTCGTGGACCGCGGCGGGATGCGGGTGCTCGGGGCCGAGTCGGTAGTCGGCGCTGAAGACCGAGCAGCCGAGTGCGAGGGCAAGGCGCGCGGTGAGGTTGCGATGCGTGTCGGGCGAGCCGATCACGTAACCGCCGCCGTGCAGGTACAGCAGAGCGGCGTCGGTCGCGCCGCCGTCGGGATGATTCCACAGCCCTGGGACCCCGCCGACGGTGGCGGTCTCGAACGCGACGCCAACCGGCGGGCTCAACAGCGCGTTGCCGCCTGACATCGCGTCGCGCAATTCCTGGGGGGTGCGTCCCGGCGCCGAGAGATCGAGATTCTCACGCAAGTACGCAACGATGGCGGTGAAGCCTTCGCTGGCCACGCTCAGCCCTCGATCGAGATGGCCTGCTTCGGGCAGAGGCGCACGGCCTCTTCCATCTTCGGGCGCAGTTCCTCGGGCGGAGATTCCTGAAGGACGTAGAGGAAGTCGTCGTCGCGCACCTCGAACACATCGGGAGCGATGCCCATGCAGATGGCGTTGCTCTCGCATCGGTCGAAATCGACGATCACTTTCATCGCTTCCCCTTCATTGGTTCGGGCCGTTCGCCAGATGCCCGGCGTACGGTATCGACCCTACCGCCCGGTTGGCAGCGACGCTCGGAGCGCACACGCCGCGTCGAAACAGCCCGCAATAGTGTGCGGCCGATGCGGATCTTCGAAGCGGTTCCCGACGGCGCGGTGCGCGGCGGCGTGATCGTGGTGCAAGAAGCTTTCGGCGTCAACGCGCACATCGAAGACGTGACCGGGCGCTTTGCCGCGGCCGGTTATCACGCCGTTGCCCCCGACCTGTATCACCGCCAAGGCGGCCCATCGTTCGGGTACACCGATGGCTTTGCCGGGATCATCGAAGTGATGGGCCAGCTCTCCGACGAGACCATCCTCGAAGATCTCGACGGCGCGATCACGACGCTGCACGACCGGGGCTTCGCCGACCTGAGCATCGGCGTCGTCGGGTTCTGTATGGGCGGGCGTGCATCGTTCCTTCTGGCGCTCCACCGAGCGCTCGGCGCGGCCGTTGGCTTCTACGGCGGCGGCATCGTCAATGCCCGGGCCCCGCAGTTTCCCGCGCTCATCGACGGTGTACCGACGCTGCGCACCCCGTGGCTCGGTCTCTTCGGCGATGCCGACGCATCGATACCGATCGACGATGTCGAACGATTGCGTGCCGAGTTGACTGCACACGCGCCCGTGGCCACCGAGGTAGTCCGCTATCCCGAAGCCAAACACGGGTTCCACTGCGACCGCCGCAGCGACTACCTCGAAGACGCGGCGCGCGACGCCTGGGCCCGCACGCTGCGATGGTTCGACGCCCACCTCGCGCCCATGCCCGCCGTCGCGCCGTGACGCCGCGCCACACCGCGCCACGCTCATCCTTCTGAGCGATAGCGGCGCGGACGCGCCGCTCGTACACTGAGCAAATGGGGCGTACCGGGCATGACGCATGTTCACGCATCTTGTCGCTGCTTCAGCTGGCGCGGTGGCCACGAACCACGACGGCGGTCGTTGTGCTGGGCCTGAGCTCGTGCACGCACGCCGCCGCGGGCACCCGACCCACCACGCCACCGCCGTCGGTGCACGCCACGCCACCCGCGCCATCGTTCGCATCCGACCCGCCCGACGCCACGGTGCAGCCCAACGGCGGTGATGGCGGCGGCGGGATCCATCATGGCCCCGGCGGCGGCACGTTGACCGTCGGGCTCACCGTCTCGATGGACGGATCGCCGGGCCTGCCCGCCTCGAGCCCAGGGCTGCCGAGCCCGTACAAAGTCATCGCGACGCCATCGCATGACCCGACGAGTCCGATCGCGGGCCTGTGCAATCCCGGTGGCGGCATCAACTTCGGATGGATCTGGGAAGTGCGGGTGATCGACACCACGACCGGTGCGCTGATTTCCGACACCCCGCTGTGCGTCGCGCTCGGGCCGGGCACTCCGCCGCCCGGCCCGGGCCCGATCGAAGCCACACCACCGACGATCGGCGAGATCTGGAAGCAGGTCGCGATCCCCCAGCCCCCACTCGAACTGTCACCGCCCGACGAAGGTGTCACCGGCCTGGACACCTGGATGTGGTCCACCAGCCCAGCCACGATCACGATCGACGCGGCGATCAACGGCTGGACCGTCACCGGCGTGGCCACACGCACTGCCTTCGTGTTCGACGCCGGAGAAGGCGACGGCGCCGCGCTGCGCACCGCCGACGGCGGGTCACTCGCGCACCCTGCGCTCTCACACGTCTACGAGACCAAAGGCACCTATACCGTCGAGGTCGCGGCGATCTGGACGGCCACGGTGACCATGACCGGCCCAGGCATCGTCGCTCGGCGCACCCCGATCGGCACCGCGTGGCTCACCGTGTCGGGCGACTACCCGGTCGTGGAGGTGCGCAGCAATCTCACTCGGTGACGTTGTTCACGCTGTGCGAGGAGGGCCTTTTCATCGGGGCCGCACTCACCGACGATGGGCCTATGGCCGAAATGATCCTCGTCGCCGCACTGGTCCTCGCAGCCCTCGGCACCACATTCGCAAGCGCGAGAGGCTGACGCCGGCGCCGACTGGGCAGGAAGTCATCGTGCACTACGACGATGTTCCGGCCAAAGACCTCACCGTCGTCAACGGCATTCCTTGCACGACCCCGCTGCGCACGGTGATCGACATCGCGCCCGACCTCGAAGTTGCGGAATTCGACAGCATCGTGCGGGACTGTCTGCACCGGCACTTGTTCACTGCGCAACAGGCTCGCGCTCGTGTGATGGAGCCTGACATGCGCGCCCGCCCTGGAGCCGTCCTGTTCCGTGCCTGGTTGGGCAGCTGATCGGCCAGCGTTGGACGCGGTCGCATCGGTAGGTTTGGTTCGTGACCCGCCCGCTTCCGCTGCGTCCCGAGGTTCCTCCCGATTCGGCAAGCGTCGTGTTGCGGGCTGGCGTGATGAGCGCCGACAATGTGGCCCGGGCAGCCGAACGGACCTTCGCTCTCTACGCGGTGCATGGGATCTCGGTCGAGGGTGTCATCGACTCGACTGTGCAAGAAGCGTGTCGAGGAGAACGGATTGCGAGCTACCGGCGGGTCCGGCTGTCAACCTTTGGCCGGGTCCGCGAGGCAGGTTTCGCCTTACTCGCGACGTTCGACCATCCGCACTTCACACTCGTGCTTGCGGACCTGAGTGAGCTGACGCTCGCGCGCCTCGATCACTGCTTCGACGATCCCATCCCAAACCCCGGTCGACCACCCGAGGGCTAACCTCGATCAGCACGAAAGGCAGGCCCGCGATGGCCGAGGCGTATGAGATCGCCGTCGACTTCATGGACATGGACGACAATCGTCGCCTGTGGGCGCGAGCGATCGACGCTCAACTTCATCTTCATCTGTCGGTCGGCCGTCACGTCGTCATTGGCGACGAGGACGCCGACCCCAAGGTCGCGCGGATCGTCGGCATCGACGACGAAGGCAACATCGAACTTGAGGTGCTCCCGGGCAGCGTCGAGTCTCACGCTGACCTGCTCACCTCGGCCTGACACACCCCGATCTCGCCTGCGAGCAGCTGAGGCAATTCTCACGAGAGCACTGTGATGCTCGCTCTGTCCAGCTAGTCCGTTATGGATGGGTGTGAAAGCCGTGTCATGAGCTCCACTCCGAGCTAGGCACGCGGACAGCTTTCACACCTACTTTGGTCGGGTCCGCCGAGCACGAGGGGGCGAACGCAAAGGCGCCACTCCTCCCATCAACTGATTTGGGTGCGGCCGCGTTCCATGATGCCGTGACGTTTGCGCTCGATCTCGGTTGGGTCGAATCCCGCGCCTTCCCACGCACGCGACACCTTCGCCTCGACCCGCCAACCTTCGGCGACGGTCGTGTCAGTCACCTCGTGGTACGTCGCGAGCATCTGACGCACGGCTCCCTGATCGATCGAGATGCAATCGGCGGCGAGGCTGCGACACCGGTCGAGAAGTTCGTCGTGCGGCACCACCTCGTTCACCAGTCCCCACGCGCACGCCGTCTGGGCATCGACGAAGTTGCCGGTAACGCTCATCTGGCGAGCCCGGGCCACGCCGATGCGTTGCGCGAGCAACACCGTGAGCCCCCAGCCCGGCATCACACCGACGCGTGCATGCGTGTCGGCAAAGCGAGCATGTTCCGACGCGATCAGGAAGTCGCACGCGAGTGCCACCTCGAAGCCGCCGGTGACGGCCACACCGTTGATCGCGCCAACCAGCAGCTTCGTACGAGGTGGGAGCGCGCCACGCCACGGGAGGCGCCCATCGTCCTGGCGACCGCCCATATCGGCGAAGCCCTCACCGCGTTCGACCGTCGCACCGGAGCCGAACTCCTTCAAGTCGACGCCGGCGCTGAACGCGGGGTCGGCGCCGGTGAGGATCATCACGTCGACATCGTCGCGTGCCTCGCACTCCTCGACCGCTGCCGGTAACGCCACGCGCACCGCGCGGTTCAAGGCGTTGCGCGCCTGCGGGCGATTGATCGTGATCAGCGCGATGCGGTCGGCCACGTCGAGTAGGACAGCGTCATCACTCATGCCAGGGTCGCTTTCCGGTCGCAATGGCGAGCACGTCGGGTCGAGTCGCTTCGGGTCGGGTCGCTCATTCGAGGTAGGTGATCTCGCCGTCGCTCGCTTCGAGCACTGCCTGCACGGCGAGGTGCAGCAACGCGTGCAGCTCTTCGAAGCGGTCGCTCTCGGGATCCGCGGCATCGACAGCCTCGGGTGCACCGGGCAGGCCGTCGCCCATGCCGTCGCTGGCGCCGTCGAGCACGTCGGCCTCGTCGAGCTCGGCGAACGCGGCGTCCCAGTCGATACGTTCAGCCTGCAGGCGCAAGCGCATGGCGGGCGCCTGCAAGAGCGCACGGGTGAGGTCCTGCACCATCGTCACGACGACATCGGTGCTCGTGCGCACACCGGGTGTCGCGAGAAGGTGCAACGCTTGGAGTTTGCGCATCGCGAATGCCGCGATCATCACGGGATCGCCGAGCTCGCGCACTGCGCCTGGCGCGTCGACCGCCGACACGTCGATCGTGATCACCGCCGGTACGCCGAACCACCGCTGGAGCGTGTCGAACAGCTCCGTGGTCACATCGTGCAGCGCCAAGAGCTCAACGGGCTTCGGTACGACATCCATCAGGCATGCACACTCTCGCGGTTCCCACTACGGAAGTCGAAGGCAACTTTGATCGCACCCGAATCGCCCTGACAGGCCAGCACGCTGAACGCCGCGCGCCAATCGTCGAGGTCGAACGTGTGCGTAAGCATGCCGTCGAGGTCAACCCGGCCGTCGCCCGCCAGCTCGAGGTAGTGCTCGATCCCGTGCTTGCGCACGCCGTCGACCTCCTCGAAACCAAAGGCGTTCGACCCGACGAAGCAAATCTCTTTGAAGTACAGCGGCGTGTCTTCCCAGAACGTCGGTCCGTGCACACCAGCCTTGACGAGCGTGCCGCGGGCGCGCAGCACGCGCACGCCCACCTCGAAGGTCTCGCGCTTGCCGACGGTGTCGTAGACCACATCGATGCCGCCCGGGTACGCCATCGGCAGCCCGTCGCTCTTCTGCAACACACCGCCCGACCACGCCGCGGCCTGCTCGATGACGCTGAGCGCGGGTTCGTGGTCGATCACCGTCGCGCCGAGCTTGCGCGCGAGATCGGCCTGCGCGCCGAACCGCGCCACCACGAGCACGTCGACATCGGGATACAGCGCCGCGAGGATCGCCGTAGCACAGGTGCCGAGCGCGCCCGCGCCGTACACCATCGCCTTGCCGCCCTTCGGTGGCGGATTGCGCGTGATGCCGTGCAGCATCACTGCGAACGGGTCGGC
>JBBREP010000075.1:0-17688 GCA_038202885.1 Acidimicrobiia bacterium
CGTCCGGGTCGCTTGTTGGCCGGTGAGTGGGCGGTGGAGCTATTCACGGGCCAACAAGTCCCCGGACGAAGCCGAGCGCCCCAGACCGGAGCACTCACGGGTTGCGTTCGTGGGCGACGGAGGCAAGACCGAGCCACGACGCGAGCGCCGCGAGTTCTGCGTCGACGGCCGAGCGGATCGTTCGTGTGAACTTCTCGTCCTCGTGCACGCGATGGACGACGAGCGTCGACGTATACCGATCCGTTGACACGTCGAGCTTGCCGACGAGACCGTCGCCGTGCAACACCGGCATCACGAAGTACCCCCAGCGACGCTTGTCCTTCGGTTTGTAGAACTCGATCATGAATTCGAAGCCGAACACCTCGACCATACGTGTGCGTTCGTAGTCGTGGAACAGCCGATCGAAGGGTGACAGCAGCGCGGTGCGACCCTCGAAGTCGTCGGCCGTGGCCTCTGGATCGAGGCGCCACTGGCGCGACGAACCTTCGATCTCGACAGGGATTCCTGCGTCTCCGAGAAACTTCGCCAGCCCTACGCCAAGCGAACGCAATCGCCGTTCGTCACGACGGCGGGTTGCCTCGGCAACGGACAGTTTTTCGACGTCGGGGTCGTACACCCGCTCGGCGACGTCGAACAATCGTTGCTTACCGTCGCGCCCGGCGACCGCGACGTATCCGCGCGACATCAGGAACTCGAGCATCTGGGTGACGTTGCGCTCACCCGTCCACCCACTCGACTTCCACGGGACCGCAGCTGTGTCGGCGATGTCGCGTGATGCGAGCGGCCCTGAGTCGCGCAGTTGCGCGAGGACGCGGCTGCGGAACTTGGCGTTCGCCTTCAACCAGTCGGTGACCGTTCCAGGCTTGCGTCGCATCGCCACCATGTGAGGCAGGTACAACGCCAGGCTTGATGACGGGCGCGCCGTGACGAGTACGGGGACCTTCGGGTGGTCTTGATCACGGTGTTCGAACATCGTCCGGTCGACGTTGAGCGCCCGTTCGAGGTGCGACGGTTGGTAGGCCGCGCCAAGGCGCGACCACGCAACAAGATCGGCGCTCGGAGCGACAATGGCCGTGGGGTCGAGCTGCAGGAACGTCAGTCGGTCGGCGACGGCGAGCAGGTCGGTCGGGCGCGTGGCGTCAAGCATCTGCGCCCGCACCGCTACTCGTCGTGCGTCGCGCTGCGTGATTCTGTGCACAGTCATCGCAGCGTACAGACGTGTCCGGTTAATCGCGCCGGCTTCGCTCGGGGTGATCGGTGCTGGAATCTGTGCTGGTCGAACGTTCGGCGGCGTGCGCTTGTTCGGCGATGTGCTGGATGGCTCGGAGTCGGCGGTCCCAACGGTTGGCGACGTCGGACAACGCGCCACTGGCTTCGGCGAGACGCTGTTCGCGGACCTCGTAACGGACCTCGCGTCCTTGACGGTGCCCGTCGATCAGTCCCACGCGCTGTAGGAGCACGAGATGTTTGGATATCGCTTGTCGACTGACGGGCATCTCCGCAGTGAGTGTTGTCGCGGTCGCCTGACCGTGAGCAACGAGCAGGTCGAGCAGTTTGCGGCGCGTCGGATCGGCCATCGCCTCCCACAGGTCGTCGTCATCGGATGCGTAGTTCATGGTGACGATGCATGCCCCGAGGCGAAGAGGTCCCGCAGGCGATCACCCTGGACCTGCCAACCGTGTCGGTGGTCGTCGAGGAACGTCTGCTTTTCGTCCTCGGCCATGTCCATCTGGTCGAGCCCGCTTTCGACGACGCGCAGCCGGGTCCGCTCCTCGCCGTGCGCGACGAGTGTGAACGTGACGAGTGTCGAGTTGGCTTCTGTCGCGCGCTCGCCGGGCGGATACGCCCAACGATACGAGAAGCGGTGCGGGCGATCAGCGTGAACGACCGTGATGCCGACGATGTGGGGGGCGTCGGTATCGGCCCGGAACGTGAGCGAGCCAACCGCGCCGGGTCGCGCTTGGACGTCGGCCACATCGCTGAACCACGTGCGGATCAGTTCCGGTTCGGTGATCGTGCGCCACACGACCTCCATTGGGGCATCAATGTCGATGTCGCGTTCGATCGTGTAGTTGTGCATCGGGCCCAGTCTCGTTCAGAGGTCGGGTTGAGCGCCGTTCGGCGATGTTCGTTCGCCGATCGACGCCGAACCCGTTCCAAGGCGGGTACAGAGATTCGTCGCGTTCAAGCCGACGTGTCGCGCGGCTCGTTCGGTCGGCCTGCGCCGGTCTCGAGGAACTGGTGCAGGCTCGGCATGAAGTGGTTCCAGCCGGCGCGGCACTGGTCGAAGCACTCCAGCGCGGGGCGCAGTCCGATGTGGCGGAACTCGATGGTGCAGGTTCCGTCGTCGCTCGGCTGCACGCTGAACGACGGCGCGGTGCCGACCCAGTCGGCCATGACCGCACACTCGGTCACGGTCCAGGAGACTTCGCCCGTCCCCGGAGCGTGTTCGACCGTGCAGACGACGGCGGGAGCGTCGCCGCCCATGAAGAGCCGCACTTCGTCGCCGTGATGCTCGGAACGAGTCACCGCAGTCCACCAACGGCCGATCACGGCGTCGTCGGTCAGCGCCGCGATGACCTGCGGCAGCTGCGCGTGCACCTGCATGTCGTACGTGTAGTCGTCCGAATCTGTCGTGACGGCGAGAGCGGAAGGCGAACCGGTGGTCATGATGTCTCCTTTGTGGCGGTCCGCCCGGGGCGGTTCCCCGGACGTGCAACCCATCATTGCACGTTGCCGCCCAACGTGCAACCAATAGTTGCGCGTTTCGAACCTCCTGGTGACCAGCAAGCGCCACGCTCAGCGGGCGCGACGCGGTTCGGGCAACATGTGTGGATGCCAGTTGATGTCGTCACCGAACGCACGATCCAGGCGCCCTTGGAGGTCGTCGCAGGATTCGCGGCCGATCCCAGCAACGTTGCGCGTTGGTACAAGAAGATCGCTTCGGTGGAGTGGCTGACGCCCAAACCCCTGCAGGTGGGGTCGAGAATCGCGTTCGTCGCGCGCTTCCTCGGACGGACGCTGCGCTACACCTGCGAGATCGTCGACTTCCTCGCGAATGAACGTCTTGTCATGCGCACCGCAGAAGGTCCCTTCCCGATGGAGACCACCTACACGTGGGCGAACGTTGGAGACGACGCGACGCGCATGACCTTGCGCAACCGCGGCGAACCAGCCGGGTTCTCCAAGCTCGTCGCGCCGCTCATGGTGCCGGCAATCCGGCGGGCGAACCGCAACGACCTGGCACAGCTGGCGTCGATCCTTGAGATGCGTTGACAGCAACGGAGCTTCGCCCGTCAAGGCCTACGCATGAGCCCACGAAGCGATCAACCGATGTCGGCGACGGCGCCTTCGAAGATGCGATCGCGACGCGCCACTGCCAGAGCGCGACTTCGAGGAGCACGAGGCTCATGATGAAGAAGGGTTCCATGTCGGTGTCGTTTCCAAGACGGAGCCGGCGCACAGCGCAGTGACGAGCACTACGCGGTGCGCCGGCAGGGGAATCAGCCAGGCGGGGCGAACAGCTCGAGGGCGATACCGTCGGGGTCGCGAAACGAGAGCCCGGACCCATAGTGGGCGTCCACGACGCCGCCATGCGCGATCCCGAGCTCGTCGAGTCGTTTCGCCCACTGCTCGAGCTCGCCGCGGTTCGCGCATCCGAACGCAACATGGTCGAGACCGACGCGGAACTCACTGAAGGTCCCGTCCGGGGCGGGCGTACCGTGCTGGTGGATGCCGAACAGCGTTCCGTTACTGAGTAGGAACACCGTGTGGTGCATGTCTGGGTGAGTGTCCTCGTCGAGCACTGGGGCGGCGTCGAACAGCCGCTGGTACCACGGCGCGCTGACCGCCAGATCGCGCACGGTGAGCGCCACGTGCGTGAGCGCAGGAAATGTGGTCATCTGTTTGCCTCTCTGCAATGGAATGGGTTGATGCGAGTATCTCTTCGAAATCGCGGTGTGACCATGACTGGGGCACCTGCCGTGCTTGCCGCGACGCCGGGACTCTAAGGTCGCGCGCGTGGTCTTCACTGACGGTCCTCCGCTCCTGGCGTCGCTGGAGGACCACGTCAGAAGGCATCGGGTCGCGGGTCTGGCCGCGACGCAGGATTTGGGCTAGAGCCACTCCCGGCGGCGGAACGACACGTACAACGCTGCCGCAGTCGTGAGCGACAACCCGCTCGCAGCCCACACGCCCCACGTCTCGCCGTAGCCGGGGTACGGCACGTTCATTCCGTAGAAGCCGGTCACGAGCGTCGGCACAGCAATGATTGCGGCCCAGCTCGTGACCTTCTTCATCACCTGGTTCTGGCGATAATCGCGCAGGCTGAGATTCGTTTCCACGATCGTGGCGACCAGATCGCGCAACGCGTCAGTCGATTCCGACACGCGCAGCACGTGGTCGTACACGTCCTGGTAGTACGGATCAAGTTCCTTGTCGATGAGCCCGTGCTCGCGCCGCATCAAGCCACTCACCGCTTCGCGCATCGGCACGACGAGCCGATGAAATTGCACTAGGGCGCGCCGTGTGCCGAACCAGTTGCGTTGTTCATGTGGGTCGAGCGGCGCGTCGGAGAACAGCGACTCGCTCACCTCGTCGTAATACTCGTCGAAGGCGTTGACCGCTCCGAAGTACCCATCGACCACGACGTCGAGCAACCCGTACAACAAGAAGCTGACGCCGTGCGCGAATAGGTCGGGGGAGCGGTCCCATCGCTCCACGACCGATGCCATGTCAAAGCCCTCGTCCTTGCGGACGGTGATCAGCCACCGCGGACTGACGAAGGCGTCGATCTCGGTCGTGTCGAGCTCGCCCTTGATGAGCTTCGCGCTCACCGCGTGGCACGACAAGAACAAGTGCGTGCTGTAGTAGTCGACCTTCGGACGTTGATGCTCGCCCAGAGCGTCCTCAACGGCGAGCTCGTGGAAACCGAGCTCACCGGCGAGGGCAACCATGTCGTCGGCCGACGGTGCACAGAAATCGACCCACACCACTGTGTCCTCGTCGCGGAGATAGTCCGACACGTCCGAAAGCGGGAAGTCCTTGGCGACGAGCGCGCCTTGTCTGTAGGCACGCGTGTGTGCGGTCTTCGTCGCTTCCATCGTGTCAGCCTCGCGCGCTCGCGGCGTGCGGCGGCTCACCCGATGGTCACATCGCCCTCACAAACGCTGCGATGTAGGGAGCGAAGCGCTCGCGTACCGCGGCCGCGTCGATACCGAAGTCGGCCAGGGCGTAGCCGTGGGTGCCATGTGAACCGGGTTCGTGGCCCGCGGCCCAGTCCGCGACTGCGGCGCGCGAACTGTCGGAGAACTCGAGGCCGACCCGGGCGTAGCTGGATTCCATGATGGCCACCGGATCGGTCTGCAGTGCCGAAAAGGCGATGTCGGCGAAGCGCTCGTCGCCGATTCGGTCGCGGACATCCATGGCCCGGCGCGTGGCCTCCCACCACCGTTCGGTCATCTCGGTGCCCATCACGGCCGCGTCGTCGCGGTCGCTGCTCCAACTCCGCGTGTAGTGGATGAGGCTGCAGACCGACCCCAGCACCTCGGCCGGATCGCGGTGGCTCCACAGGAATCGGGCGTTCGGATAGATCTCGAGCAACGCGTCGAGCGCGAACATGTGCACCGGCGTCTTCAAATGCCATAGCCGTGGCGGGCAATGCCACTGCAACAGACGCAGCACGCGTCGGTGGTACTCGTACGTCGCGCGCATGTCGCAGTCGACGACCCATTCCATGTACGACGGCACACGCGCCGAGCCGTCGAAGTGCACGGTGCGAAAGCTCATCCCCATGAGGTCTTGGCACTCGGTCGCGGTCGTGGCCTCGGAGTGGTACATGGTCTGCATGAGTGGGAAGGCCTCGTTCATCATCGCCAGGCCGGCTTCGGTCGCGGCGATGCGCTCATCGGTGTGCTCGGTCGCAGTTTCCGGCGGTGGCACCGGCGATCCCGATTCCCACAGTCGCAACGAGCGGAACTGCGGGTCGGCGGCAACGAGTTGACTCAATGCGGTCGTGCCCGTGCGCGGCAATCCGATCACGAAAATTGGGCCCTCGACCTCTTGGGCCGCGATTTCGGGATGCACGCGATAGGCGTCCTCGACGCCGAGCCGGGCCTTCAGCAATGCGACGAGGCGCATGCGCTGCATGACCTCGCCCATCTCGGTGAGGTCGGCCTCGGCGTTCATCGATGCGACGAGACGCTCCAGACCTTCTCGATGTTGCCCGTCGCCGAAGTCACGCAGCCCAGTTTCGGCGCGAGCAACCGCCTCGAGGTCGTCGGCGTCGAGCATCAGCGCACGAACCGTCGGCTGACGGCGCGGCGTCGAGCGTCCATCAGGGCCGCGCGTTCTGATGGTGACACGCGACGGGTTCGGGCCGGCAGCGCAGCGCCGATCTTGTCGAAGGAAACGATGCGCGTCGTGGGGACCGGCGCCGTCACTGTGCGCACGCAACGCAAGATCACCGGGCCGGCACTGTGGCCCGCGGTGTCGAGCCAGTTTGCGATCCCAGGATCGCGGTGCGCGATCACGACGCGCAGCATCCCGTCGTCGTCGACGGCGGCCTGATGGCCGTTCAAACTCGATTGGTGTGCGGCGTAGTTGATGGTCTCCCACCACGGATTGCCGAGCGAGTAGCTCCAGTAGAGACCCTCGGGTGGTGTGACCTCGACGATGAGTGCTTCGTCGGCTTCGAGCTGCCAAGAACCCATGACCGGCCGGTTCTCGGCCGCGGCGCCCATCGCAGTGCCGTCGTAGGGCGGCAGGAACGTGTTGGGCTGTTCGGGGCGTGCGAACTGCAGGAAGAAGTCGAGGTTCGCCTCCACGAAATCGCCGAGGGCAACGAGCTGGCGGGCCATCGCTGCTCTCGGGTCCACCGTGTCGGGGTGCACTGAAGGCGGGGTGCCTTCGATCCGTTCTATGGAGAGCGACGACGCGACCTCGGTGTCCCAGTCGTAGAAGAAGTGGCGCACGACGAGTTGTGTCGCGTCGTCGGCGATCTTCATCCAGTTCCCTGGTCGTTCGTCGCCTGACAGGATGATCTCGAAGTCGCCGTTCGGCGCGAGTTCGATCTCGTCGAGTAGCACGTTCGCCGTCGTGGCCATGCCGGCCATCGTCTGGAGGCCGACGTAGCGAGCGCTGCCACGATTGCCCCACAACCGGTAGGCGTCGCCGCCGCGCAATCCTGCACCTGTGTAAATGCAGTCCGGGCAGTCCATGCCCCACTTGAACACCGCGTCGGTGTTCGACGGCCGCACGGCCAGGATCGGGCGTTGCTCGCGACGCAGCGCGTCGTCGATTCCGATCCACAGCAAGACCAACAGGTGGCGAAACCCAGCGGCCATGTCGACGGGGTTGCGCGGCACCGTGTCCGACAACACCGTGTCGGACACCGCACGGAGCTTGTCGAGCAGGTGCATCCACGCTGCGCCCGACTCGAGGTCGGCGGCGCTCGCATCGCCAGCACTCGGTGCTTCACGCAGCGACGACGGCATCCAGGCGGGGCTGACAAACCGATCGGTCACGATGCTCCCGCCGCGCCAGCGTCGTTCCAGCCCTGCATCATGTCGGTCCTCCTCGCACAACGCCGTACTCGTCGCCACGTGTGAACGTATCCGCGTCGGCCGACGGCAGCGACCGCGGCGGCGGTGACCTACGCCGTCGCGCGGCCGGGACTTTTGGCCCTGCAACCCAGGAGCGAGCCGTGGTTCGCTGCCACCCGTGCGAGGTGCGCGCCCGCGTACCTCATGAGGGTGATTGGGAGTCCGCGGCATGGGTCTGTTCAGGAAAAGCGACAAGGACGCGCTGGGTGCCAGCTCGGCCGCCTTTGCCTTCTTGGCGATGGCGCTGGCCTTCGCGTCACTGATCGTGGTCGCAACGCGCGACAACAGTTCGGGCACGACCGTCATCGGTGGCGGTGGCGGTGCCCAGGTCACGCTGTCGGAGTTCAAGATCGAGCCAGGGACCATCACGGTGTCGCCCGGTGGCACAATCTCGGTGACCAACGGCGGCACGATCCCGCACAATCTGACCATTCAGAACACAACGATCGCGACGAAGACCCTCAACCCCGGCGATTCCGCCATCCTCGTGTTGAAGGGTGTCAAGGCCGGCACCTACACGATGATCTGTTCGATACCGGGCCACGAGGCGGCGGGTATGAAGGCGACGCTCACCGTCGGCACGGGGGGCGCGGTGCAGAACGACCAGTCGGGTTCGGCCGGAGAGACGGCGCAAGCCTTGCTCGCCGGCAACCTTGAGAACGACAAGACCCAGGGCGCGGTGGTCACGAAGTACGCGGCGCAACTGACCAAAATCGTGCAGAACTTCGCCAAGACCGGCAAGGTCGATCCCGCCTTGTACGACGCCAACACGAGCTACGGGCCTGAGTTCAAGGCCATGGGCGGTAACCCGCTCCTCGGCCCACCGGTATTGCAGCCCGAGGTCCAAGCCGACGGCACGAAGCTGTTTCACCTCACGGCCAAGGTCGTGCAGTGGGAGGTCTCACCGGGCAACAAGGTGAGCGCCTACACGTACGACGGCATGGTTCCGGGACCGACGATCCTGGTGAACGCGGGCGACAAAGTGAAGATCGAGATGAAGAACGATCTTCCGCAGTCGACGTCGACGCACCTCCATGGCATCGACGCACCGGTGGGTATGGACGGCGTGCCGTTCTTGACTCAGGATCCGGTCCTGCCGGGGCACACGTTCACGTACAGTTTCACGGCGACGGACCGGCCCCAGGTCGGCATGTACCACTCGCACTACCACGCAGAGCACCAGATCGACGACGGCATGGCGGGCGCCATCATCGTCGGTGCGACGCCGATCCCGGCGAGCGTCGCCGCCAACTATCCGGCCGCGACGCAGTTTCCTGCTGCGAACACGCCGTACGTGATGATGCTGAACGACGCGGGTTCGATCGGACTCTCGCTCAACGGCAAGGCGTTCCCCGGTACCGCACCGCTCGTGACGCCGGTCAATCACTGGATCGAGATCCACTACATGAATGAGGGCCAGACGTTTCACCCCATGCATCTGCACGGCATGACGCAATTGGTGATCGCCAAGGACGGAGAACCGCTGTCGTCGCCCTATCTGGCTGACACGGTGTCGGTCGGTCCGGGTGAGCGCTTCACTGTCCTCGTCAAGCCCGACAGCTCGAACCTCGACAACCTGAAACAGACGGCCTTCGCGCCCTTCGGCGTCTGGGCCTTCCACTGCCACATCATCGCCCACGCCGAGAGCAACAACGGTTTCATCGGCATGACGACCGCATTTGTCGTGTTGCCGTAACCGATGTTGCGCAACGGTCGACCAACACGAATCGCGTAGCGATGGCGTTTCGCACCCCAACGATTGTGCGCGGCGTGTTGGTCGGCCTGTTGCTCAGCGCGTTACCGTTCGCGTGTGCAGCATGCGGGAGCGACGCGTCGGAGCCGTTGTCGGGAATGGTGCGGACGCCGAAGCTCCACGTCGGGTCCGTGCATCTCAGCGACGTCGCCGTAACCGACACAGGCAGTCCGTTCACGATCCGGGCCCGACCGGGCGGACTGCTCCTCGTGTACTTCGGCTACACGACGTGCCCCGACCTGTGTCCCACGACAATGGCCGCCATCCGATCGGCGCGCGCCGAACTCGGTCAGGACGCGCAACGCGTCGACGTCGCGTTCATTACCGTCGACCGCACCCGTGACACACCGCAGGTATTGCGAGCGTTTGTCGGAAAATTCGTGAGCGGGGCGCACCTCTTACGTCCGGCCAACGCGGCACAACTCGCGGTCGCGCAACGTGCCTTTCTCGTGACGGCCAACGAGCAGCCGGGTGGCAGCATCGACCACAGCTCGACTGTCGCGGCTATTGACGCCAGTGGCACGGTACTGCTCGAGTGGCCGTTCGGGATCTCGGCTGCCGCGATGACCCACGACCTGCGAGTGTTGCTGAAGCAGGTGGCAACGTGAGCGATCTGGAGGCGCGTTCCAGCGGTGGCGGCAGCGGGAATGGCCCCGCGCGCGGCGCCCGGCCGATCTGGATTGTGCTGGCGATGCTCGCCATCGTCGGCGCATTCGCAGTGCTGGTGACGTTGGCGCTGCGCAGCCCGAGCCCGGCGCGGTCGCAGAAGGTCTACGAGTACACGATTCCTCCGGGTACCGGCCAACGCATCGAAGCCGGCGAGAAGCTGTACGTGTTTCCCGGTCGCCTCGACGTGCGAGTCGGCGACCAGCTCGTCATCCACAACACCGACACGCGCGTGGCCGAGGTGGGTCCCTATACCGTCGATCGAAACGCCACACTCGTGCAGCGATTCAACCAGCCGGGGACCATCGTTGGCATCTGCTCGATCCATCCCTCGGGCCAGGTCACCATCACAGTGCGCGCCTGACACCTGACACCTGACACCTGACACCTGACGCCTGACGCCTGACGCCTGACGCCTGACGCCTGACACCTGACACCTGACACCCGACGCTCACCGGTTGGAGGACCTCGGCGCGTCGCTCGTCGATGCGTCGTGCCACACTGGATCGATGGAGCGTTCCACTCCGGCGACCGACGGCCTGGTGATGCCGGCTGAATGGACACACCACGAAGGGTGCGTGATGGCGTGGCCGTGCCGCACGTCGCTGTGGCGCGCGCACCTCGAGGCCGCGAAGGCCGAGTACTCGGCCGTGGCGCGCGACATCGCGCGCTTCGAGGCCGTGCTGATGGTGGCCCCGCCCGGATCAGCGGGCGAGGCATCGGCCGCGTGCGGCGATGGCGTCGACGTTGTGGAGTGGCCGGTCGACGACTCGTGGGCTCGCGATATCGGAGCGATCATCGTGAGCGACGGCAGGCGACGCGCTGGTGTCGGTTTTGCGTTCAACGCGTGGGGCGAGAAATACGAGCCCTTCATCGACGACGCGGCCTTCGCGTCGCGCATGTGTGCGCATCTCGAACTCGACTTCTACGATGCCGCGCCCTTCGTACTCGAAGGCGGTGCGCTCACCGTCGATGGCGCGGGCACGTTGCTGACGACCGAGGAAACCCTGCTCAATCCGAACCGCAACCCCGGGATGGGTCGCCACGACATCGAAGCGGAACTGCGCGTGTGGCTCGGCGTGGAACACGTGGTGTGGCTGCCGTTCGGTCTCGTGGAAGATCGCGACACCGACGGCCATGTCGACAACGTCGCCGCGTTTGTGGCGCCAGGTACCGTCGTCGCCCAGACCACGGCCGATCCCGACAATCCGAACTTCGCTCGACTACGTCGCAACATCGAGGTCCTGCGCGCCGCCGGCCTCGAAGTGATCGAGATCGACGTGCTGCCGTACGCCACCGTTGGCGGCGAACGTGTCGTTGTGCCGCCAACGAACTTCTACCAAGCCAATGGCGCCGTCATCGTTCCAGTAGTTGCCGGCGCCGAAGGCGACCGAGCGTTGGCCGCCGTGCAGCACGCAGTCGGCGACCGTGTGGTCGTGGGTGTTCCCGGGTCCGTCCTCGCGTACGGCGGCGGTGGCGTGCACTGCATCACCCAACAAGTGCCGGCGGCGGGTGGCTCATGACGATCGAGATTGTCTCCAGCGCAGGAACCGTTCTCGGCTCGCCCGCGCGCGTGCGCGCACCAACACGCCAGCCGTTCCGATTGGCCGCGGTCCAACATCGCTGGCACGACGATCCAGCCGTGCACCATGTCGCGCTCGCCGAAGCGATACGCGTTGCGGCGGGCGAAGGCGCGCAACTCGTGTGCCTCCAGGAACTCACGTTGTCGCGGTACTTCGCGGTCACGCCCGATGGCCCGAGCGCCCACGGTGCCACGCCGGAGCGATTACCCGGCGGTCCAACCCACGAGTTCGCGGCCCAGATGGCGAGCGAGACCGGCGTCTTTGTGCACGCGTCGTTATACGAAGCCGCCGCCGACGGTGGTCTTGGTTACAACACTGCGATCTGCGTGGCGCCGGATGGTTCGCTCGTCGCGCGCACTCGCAAGACGCACATACCCGTCACCGCGGGCTACTACGAGGACAAATATTTCCGCGGTGGTGACGATGGGTACCCAGTGGTGGCCGTCGGCCAGGCGCGCCTTGGCTTTCCGACCTGTTGGGACCAGTGGTTTCCTGAACTCGCGCGCGCCTATTCGCTACGAGACGCCGACGTGATCGTGTATCCGACCGCCATCGGCTCGGAGCCGGACCATCCCGGATTCGACACCGAACCGCTGTGGGAACAAGTGATCCGCGCGAACGGCATCGCGAACGGCACGTTCATGGTGGCGGTGAATCGTGTGGGCGTCGAGCAACCGCTGCGCTTCTACGGTTCCTCGTTCATCAGCGATCCGTACGGGCGCGTGCTCGTGCAGGCCGGACGCGACGAACCCGCGGTGCTCGTCGCCGATCTCGACCTCGACCAGCGTCACGATTGGCTCGCGTTGTTTCCCTTTCTCGCCACCCGCCGCCCAGACGCATACGGCCCGCTCACCGAGTGACGCCGCGCGCTTCAGTCCTCGGAGAGCATCGTGTAGATCTCTTTGCGGGCCCGCTTCAGGATCTCGATCGTGCGCTCGAGTCGCTCGCGATCGTTCGATATGGCGACCTGCTTGGCCGCGAGTACGAGCTGGCGAATCGCGCCCCGAAACTCGCCGATGCGGTCGTCGTCGGTGCCGGCGAGATCCCACGGAGTACCGCCGGCTTCCTCGACGCGCTGGGCAGCTTCGGCGCGACCGGTGTCGGTGATCTCGTACACGCGCTTGCTGTCGCGCTCGACCGAGCGCACGAGCCCCTCGTCTTCGAGCAGTTGCAGCATTGGATACACCGAGCCTGGGCTCGGTCGCCATGCGCCGGCCGTCTTTCCCTCGAGGCGCTGGATCACGTCGTAGCCGTGGCCGGGTTCCTCGGCCAGCACGACGAGCACCGCCGTGCGGATATCGCCTCGGCGCATTCGCCCGCCCCGGCGCCGGCCCTCCCAGGGCTCGCCTCCATGGCGGCGTCCTCGATGGGTGTGTCCTTCACGAAAATCTCTCATCACAATTGCATTCCTTTCGTCGCCCCGCTCTGGGCGCGGTTCTGGACGCTTGCGGGCCTCCGAACCGCGACTGGCGGCGACATATGTCGATCAGTACCGATATATCGTAACCCATCGGTGGCCCGAGCGCAATGTGGTGTGAGCGCACGCCAGAACGCGGGCTCGCCGCGGAACCGGTCAAGGTGGCAACGTGGTCGCTCATGCCCGTGTACGCAGCCATGCTCCGCGCCGTCAACGTGGCCGGCAAGAACAAGGTTGCGATGGCCGAACTCCGAGGCGTGTTCGAGGGACTTGGCCACACCGGCGTGACCACCTACGTGCAGAGCGGCAACGTGGTGTTCGGTGCGCGCAGCCGCGACGAGCAACGACTGCGCCGCGCGATCGAAGCCGCGATCGCGGAGCATTTTGGGATCGATATTGTCGTGATGCTGCGGGCCGCCGACGAGTTACGTGCGGTGGTGCGCGAGAACCCCTTCCAGGGTGACGACGACGACGCGACTCACCTCGTCGTGATGTTCTGCGACGCCGCGCCAGATGCCGCAACCGTGCGCGGCACCGACGGAGCGATGCACTCGCCCGATCGATTCGCGGTGGTCGGGCGCGAGATCTACCTGCACTGTCCCAACGGGCTGGGCCGATCGAAGCTCACCAACGATTTCTTTGAGCGCAAGCTCGGTGTGCGAACGACGGGGCGCAACTGGCGCACCATAAACAAACTCGTCGAACTGACTGAATAAGGGCCCGAACACGAGTCGCTTCCGAATCTCGGAGCGGACATGGCCGTGGCTGCCTACCCTGCTCGCATGGTCTCTGCAGCAGAAGCGAACCGCGACACGACCGACGACACCAATCCGTATACGCACGGACACCACGACAGCGTGCTGCGCTCACACCGCTGGCGGACCGTCGAGAATTCCGCTGGTTACCTCATCGATCGCCTCACGCCCGGGGCGTCGGTGCTCGACGTGGGGTGTGGCCCCGGCTCGATCACGGTCGACATCGCTCGCCGCGTCGCACCCGGCAGGGTCCTCGGTATCGACGCGAGTGCCGCGGTGGTGGCCGAAGCGACGAGCGCCGCGGCCGGTGCGGTCGCCGACGGCGTCAACGTGGAGTTCCGCGTCGGCGACCTGTTCCACCTCGACGTGGCCCCTGGCTCGTTCGATGTGGTGCACGCGCACCAGGTGCTCCAACACATCGCCGACCCGGTCGGCGCGCTGCGCGCGATGCGCACGTATTGCGCGCCCGACGGTGTCGTTGCGGCGCGTGACGGCGACTACGCGGCAATGACCTGGTATCCGGCGTCACCTGGGATCGATCGCTGGCTCGACGTGTATTCGCAAGCGGCGCGCGCCAATGGCGGCGAACCCGATGCCGGTCGATGGCTCTTGAGCTGGGCGCATGCCGCAGGCTTCTCGCAGGTGATGCCGTCGGCGTCGGCGTGGTGTTACGCGACTCCTACTGACCGAGCCTGGTGGGGCGACTTGTGGGCCGAGCGCACGACTGCGACCACGCTCGCCGATCAGGCGATTGCGCGCGGGTTCGCGACGCGCGAGGAACTCGACGCGATGGGTGACGCGTGGCGCCGATGGGCCGCCGAGCCCGACGGTTGGTTTGCCGTGCTGCACGGCGAGGTGCTCTGCACACCCTGACGCGCGAGCGGTGCCGTGCCGCGCTGGGTGCCGCCGCACGGCGTCACGCGAGGCCGACGAAGCGACCCATTGCCGCGGCGGCGTAGTCGAAGAACGCGGCGTTGTCGTCGACCGAACCGACGAGGTGCCCGAAGAGTTCGAAGCTGAGCATCCCGAACAGTTGCGTCCACGCGAGCAACATGCGCGCCACGACCTCGGTGGGCGCGTCGAGTCCGAGCGCCGCCGCGACGCGAGCCGCGTCGTCGGCGACCGGGCCGCTTGCGGCGACCTCGGATGCGTCGTCGGCGCGGGGCGTCGTGATTTCATGGCGCGCCCACGCGTCACACACGACGCCCGCCATCGCGAGCACCACCCGTGTGGCGGGCGCGATCGTGGTCCGCGGCGCGCGATACCCCGGGACCGGCGAGCCGTACAGCAAGGCGTATTCGTGCGGATGTTCGAGCGTCCACGATCGGATCGACCGGCAGAGCTGCGACCACCGCTCGAGTGCCGCTTCGCCAGTCGTCGCGAGCGCGACAGCCTCGGTGTGGGCGCCCAAGTCGTCGTACGCGTCGACGATCAGCGCGGTGAGCAGCTCGTCTCGGCTCGGGAAGTAGCGGTAGATCGCCGACGACACCAGCCCGAGCTGACGGGCCACGGCCCGCAGCGACAGCGCCGGCGCGCCTTCGGTGGCGACGTGGCGGCGGGCGACCTCTTTGATCTGGCCGATCACGGTGGCCCGGGCCAGGTCGCGGGCCGACCGCAGCGTGTTCACGGGCACCAGTATGCCACGATCCACGCGGCGCACTGTTTTTAGAGCACCGCTCTTGACAGGCTTGGTGCACTCGTGTTTCACTGATCTACGAATAGAGCAGTGCTCTCAAGGCTGTTCGACCCACCCGCTCGACATCGAGGAGGAATTGCCATGACCCACGCCGACACCGCCCCCCGATACGTGGAACCGGGCTGGTTCACCCGCACGGTGTTCAACCCGTTCTTCGCGTGGCTGACCCGCCGCGGCGTCGGTATCCGCGGCGCGAGGGTGTTGCACATTCGCGGCCGCAGGAGCGGAGCGTGGCACACGACGGTGGTGAACCCGTTGACGGTCGACGGCGTGCGGTACCTCGTCGCGCCACGCGGCACCACGCAGTGGGTGCGCAACCTGCGCGTCGCCGGCGAGGGGCGCTTGCAACTCGGCCGCACGGTCGAGGCATTCGTCGCCGACGAACTGGCCGACGAGGACAAGCCCGAACTGTTGCGCGCGTACCTCACGAAATGGCGCAGCGAGGTCAAGGTGTTCTTCGACGGTGTCACGCCCGACGCGCCGGCCGATGAACTCGCCCGCATCGCTCCGGGCTATCCGGTGTTCCGTCTGCGCACGCCAGCCTGACGCCATCGCCCGACCGAACATTCGCCACCGTTGTTGCCACCGGGGTGCGCGCGTGAGTTCGCCGCCGTCCCTTGGTACGGTCGCAGCGTGAACGATGCAGTACCGACCAGCCGGGGCACGAACAACGCTTGTCGTCGGCGCGCGCCTGCTGCGCAACGGGCCGCCGCACTCGTGGCGTTGCTGAGCATCGCCGCCGCGTGCTCGTCGTCGCGTTCGACGAACACGTCGCCGAAGCCGTCGGATGCAGGGTCGACAACGATCCCAACGGCCACGACCGCATCAACGACGCCCACACTCCCTGTGAGCAGTGAAGCGATTCCGGTGACGACCGGGCCGGTGCACGGCGGCACGCCCGATCGGCCGGTGAATGCGATGCCAACGGAGTTGCGCACGAAGTACAACTACACCGAGCAGGAGTTCTTCTTTAGCGGCACTGCGACTGCATTCCAGAGCGTCGGTCAGTGGACGACAAACGGAAAATGGCGCGTCACGCCGTCGATGCACGCGCCGTACACGACCCGGATGATCGTGCGCGCGCCGAGGGACCCGGCCAAGTTCAACGGCACGGTTGTTGTCGAATGGTTGAACGAGTCGGGCGGCCAAGATGCCGATCCCGACTTCGGGTTCGCGGGGCCCGAGTTGCTGCGAGACGGCTTCGCGCACGTCGGGGTTTCGGCCCAAGCGATCGGTACCGTTGGCGGGTCGGGATTGGTGTTGCCGATCCCGGGGTACAGCCCGAAGCCGCTCGTGAAGGCCAATCCCGTCCGCTACAAGAGTCTCGTGCACCCCGGCGACGACTACTCGTACGACATCTTTTCGCAGGCGGCCCAAGCTGTGCGCCATCCCAACGGCGCCAAGCCACTCGGCGCGCTCAACGCGCAGCGAGTGATCGCAACCGGCGAGTCGCAGTCGGCGTTCCGCTTGGTGACATACATCAATGCGATCGCGCCCGTGGCCAAGGTGTTCGACGGCTACATGGTGCATTCGCGCGGCAACAACGGAGCGGCGTTGAACGCGCAGCCCGCCGCCGCGATTCCCGCGGTGGTGCACATCCGCGACGACCTCCAACTCCCGGTGATGACGATCGCCACGGAAACCGACCTGTTCGGGCTCAGTTTCTTCAACGCCCGGCAGCCCGACACGGCGATGCTGCGCACGTGGGAGATGGCCGGCACCGCGCACGCCGACCAGAGCACGCTCGACTACGGGATCGCGAGCGGCCACACGTATTCCCCCGGCACACCTGCGCCCGACTTCTCGTCGCTGTGCGGTCACATCAATGACGGTCCGCAGCGGTTTGTCGTCCGACGTGCGTTTGCGGCACTCCAGGAATGGGTCGTCCACGGCACCGCGCCGTCGCACGCGCCGCCGCTCACGATCAGCGGCTCCGCCATCGCTCGTGATTCCAACGGCAACGCACTCGGTGGGTATCGGACCCCCGACGTCGATGTACCGACCCGCACACTCGACGGCACCTTTGATACGTCCAAGAGCGTGATTTGCTCGCTGTTCGGCAGCACCACACCGTTTACTTCAGCCACACTGCACGCGCTCTATCCGACCCATACCGACTACGTCGCCAAGGTCGAAGCTTCGGCCAACGCGGCCGCACGCGACGGGCGCCTGCTACCGCCGGATGCGACTGAGATCATCGACATTGCCAAGGAGGCC
>JBBREP010000076.1:0-17002 GCA_038202885.1 Acidimicrobiia bacterium
GACCAACGCGCCGGTCACGCCGCCGTGCATGATCCCCCACGGGTTGCGGAACTCGTCGTCGAGGTCGATCACCACGCCGTCGCCCGCAGCGTTCGGGCGCACACCGAGCCACTCGTAGAACGGGCGCTGCTCGGGCGCTCGCTGTAGGTCCAACACTGCCGGGCGCGACATCGGGGGCGCTCCGCCTTCTGGTACCAGCACGGCGGATCGCACCACGCCGCCCACCACGAAACCGTCGTCGTCCTCGCCGAGCACGCTCGCGACGATCGCCGACTTTCCGGCTCGCAGCACATCGCTCGTCAGCCGGATCGACGCACCCACCGGACGATCCGATGCGCGCAACATCATGTTTGTCGTGACCACCCAAGCCTCGGGCAGCGCCGCCAGCGCGCCGCAGAAACCACCGATGGCGTCGCACATCGTGCTGAGCGCGCCCGCATGCATTCGCCCGCGTTCGTCGAGCACGGCCTCAGTCGGGGTCGCTTCGCCCGAGAGCTGCACCGGCCCGTCGCCCACCGTCACTTCGCGGATCGACATCTGCAGGAACCGGGCCACTCCCCGCCCGTTGTTCGAGCCAATGTCGATCGTCACCACCGCACACCGACCGTGCGCGCCACTGTCGTGCGCCGGGCCGCGCCGACATCCTGCACTTCGACGGCACTCTCGGCGTAGTCCGAGCCCGTCGAGCTCACCGAGGTCGACGGCACCGACGCCGATGCTCGGATCGGGCCGGCGCGCGCAAGTGCGAGGTACACGAGATGGAGGTCGACGAGCTCGAAGCCGGGACCGAGCGCCGACACCGTCGCCGCATCGACGAGCGCGCCGAGCACCCCGCCCTGCACGCCTCCGAGCGAATTGCGCACGTACTCGGACGGCATGAGCTCGACAACGCCCCCACCGTGATCCACGAACCCGCAGGCGTCGTACGCGTCGTACGCGAACCCACCGGCCGGTCCGATGAACGGCTGGCGCGCCGGCGCAATCGCACCGCTATCGGAATCGGTGCCTGCATCGCCGTCGGGCGCGGCGAGCGGCGTCATCACCGGATTGCCATCGCGCCGCGGCAACACACTGAACGTCAGCGTGGCGACCGCAAGCGGCGACCGCTGCGGCGCGGCGGCATCGAACACGTCGGCTTCGAGCACGATCGTCGTGCGCCCGGCCCGTCGTACACGCGCCACGGCTTCGAGTTCCGCCGCAACGGCGGGCCGCGCGAGATGCAGCGTGAGGTCGGCCGTAGCGATCCAACCGTCGGGTGCCGCCGTCACCGCCGCGAGCCCCCCGCATACCGCGTCGACGAGCACCGAAATGAGCCCGGTGTGCACACGCCCGGCGGCATTGCACACATAGTCGGTCACCGGCATCCAGGCGCGACTTTCGTGCGGGGCGTGTTGCACCTCGAAAGCGAGATTGCGCAAGACGTGGTGTTCCGGTGGGTACCCGGGCGACACCACGAGCCCCGCGCCATCAACTGTCATGCGCGCGCGCTCCGCACATGCAACAAGTTCAAGACGTCGGGAGGTGCAACATGCGCGCTGCGTTGCCCCGCACGATTTTGTGCACGACATCGGCGGGCAATCCCGCGAGCATTTCTTCGGCGAGGGCCTTGGTGTCGGGCCACGTCGAGTCGGTATGGGGATAGTCAGTCTCGAACGTGACGTTGTCGACACCGATCACGTCGAGGCTTGCGAGACCGTGGCGATCCTTGAAGAAACAGCAGTAGATGTTGCTGTAGTAATAGGTCGACGGCGGCTCGGGAACGAGGTCGCGCACGCCCGCCCACGCCCGGTGATCACGCCATACGTCATCGGCCCGTTCGAGCAGATACGGAATCCACCCCATCTGGCCCTCGGAGTACGCGAGCGTGAGTTGCGGGAACTGCACCAACTTGCCCGAGAACAGCCAATCGCTCATCGACGCCATCGCGTTGTTGAAGCTCAGCGACGCCGCGACCGCCGATGGCGCGTCGACCGAGGTAGCCGGCATCCGCGACGACGAACCGATGTGCATGTTGATCACCGTGTTGGTGTCCTGGCACGCCGTGAAAAAGACATCCCAGTAACCGGAATGGATGCTCGGCAAACCGAGGTGTGGCGGGATCTCGCTGAAACACACCGCGTGACAGCCGCGCTCCGCGTTGCGGCGCACTTCCGCCGCGGCCAGGTCGGCGTCCCACAACGGCACGATCGTCAACGGGATGAGGCGACCCTTGGAATCGCCGCACCACTCCTCGATCATCCAGTCGTTGTACGCGCGCACACACGCCAGTCCGAGGTCTTTGTCTCTGCCTTCGCTGAACGTCTGCCCACAAAAGCGCGGGAACGTCGGGAAGTTGAGCGAGGACTCGGTCCAGTTCATGTCCATGTCGGCGACTCGGGCCGTGGGGTCGTAGCAGCCGGGGCGCATCTCGTCGTAGGTGATCGGCAGGAGACCCATGTCGTCGCGTTCAAAGCCCACCGCGGCCACGTGGCGCTTGTGGATATAGACGAGATCCTCGTAGATCCAGCAGTCGGCCTCCGGGCCATCGTCGGTGAAGGTCTGGTCGTAGGTGCCACCACCGACGTGGCGCATCGTGCCAACGTGGCGCCGCTCGACACGCGGGCCCGCGGCACGATGCTTTTCGGGCAGCCACTTCTGCCACAGGTGCGCAGGTTCGACGACATGGTCATCGACGCTGATGATCTTCGGCAGCTCGACGCTCGGCTGTGGGAGCGGCGTTTCGGGGAGCGTGACGGTCATCTGGGGGCCCTCCGCGCGGATCTGACGGACCGTCAGATCCTAGTAGTCGAGGGGGTCTGCGGCTCCTACGATGCCGGGATGGACACCGGCGAGACCCGCCCCAACCTCGTCGGGACCGAAGCGGACTTCCTCGCCCGCTACGACCCGACGGTGTGGCCGCCGTTCGCGGTAACGGCCGACGTCGTCGTGCTCACCGTCCGCCACGGGCGATTATCGGTGCTGCTGGTCGAGCGGGCGAACTACCCGCATCGCGGCTCCTGGGCGCTGCCGGGCGGCTTTGTCGAGCCCAACGAAGACCTCGACGCCGCGGCGCATCGCGAGCTCACCGAGGAGACCGGTGTGGCGCTCGAGGCGAACTGGCTCGAGCAGCTCCGCACGTACGGAGCGCCCGGACGCGACCCGCGAATGCGCATCGTGTCGGTCGCGTACCTCGCGTTCAGTGCGGTCACCCAGGAGCCCACGGGCGGTGACTATTCGCACCAGGCCAGATTCTTCGCGGTCGAAGATCTTGCGATCGACGAGCTAGGGGGGCCCGACGGGACCCCGGTTGCCTTCGATCACGCCCACGTGATCGCCGACGGCGTCGAACGCGCCCGCGCCAAACTCGAATACACGACGCTCGCGACTGCGTTCGTTGATCCCACGTTCACACTCGGAGACCTACGGCGCGTCTACGAAGCCGTCTGGGGCATGCCCCTGCACGAGGCGAACTTCCGGCGCAAGGTGCTCGGCACTGCCGGCTTCGTCGAGCCCACCGGTGCGACCGCACCGACCGAAGGCCGACCGGCCCAGCTCTACACGCGGGGCCCCGCACTCGGACTGCACCCACCGATTCTGCGCCCGGGGACGGAATAGTGCCTGGAAATACTGGCGATATTGTCGAGTCCTTCGATTCAGTTGGGGTGTTGCCCGGCACGTTCAACCCACCGACCATCGCCCACCTCGAGATGGCACGGGTCGCAGTGACGCACTGTGGCTTGTCGCGGGTGGAGCTCGTGTTGTCGCGAGTGTCGCTCGGCAAGGAGGCGCTCGCGCGACCGACCGTCGATGACCGCGAGCGCGTGCTGCTCACCGTGGCGAGCACGCGGCCATGGCTGTCGGTACGGGTCACCGACGCGCGACTGATCGCCGATCTCGCCTTGGGCTACGACGCGCTCGTGCTCGGCGCCGACAAGTGGCGCCAGGTGCTCGACGCCTCCTGGTACGACTCGCCCGCCGCCCGCGACGATGCGCTGGCCCGGCTGCCTCCACGGGTACTGGTGGCACCGCGCGACGGCGATGCGCCCGACGGCGTCGAGATCCTCGCCATCGACGACCAGTTCACCCGGATGTCGTCGTCGCTCGCCCGGGCCGGTCAGCATGAGCTGATGCTCACCGAAGCGGCCGCCTCGGGATTGTGGGCGACCGACCCGTAGCCTGGCGGGCAACATGCCCGACTTCGCCGACGACCCGAGCAGCGAACTCGAACGCAAAGCCACCCAGCTCAAATGGGTGGCGCTCGTCGAGACCGCCGGCTACGTCGTGCTATTCGTGTGCTTCGCGATCGTGCACAACACACCAGCGACCAAGGTGACCGGGTTCTTCCACGGCTGGATCTTCATCGCCTACGCCGTGATGGTCGTGTGGATCTTTCCGTCGATCGAATGGCAATGGTGGTGGATCCCGGTGGCATTGTTCACCGGGCCGATCGGCGGCGTGCTCCTGTTCGAGAAGATCCGCCGCCACGGCGCGCCGCCCCGCGTCACGCCACTACGACGACCGCGCGTCGGCGCGGCCACAGGCTCACCGGGTCGGCGCTAACACGCCGCGCCAACGCACGACGGCGTGGCCACGACTTTGCCGCCGACCTTGATCTCGATCTTGCCCGGCAGGGCACGCGACCGGCGCTTTTTCAATTCGTCGAAGGTCGACACTGCATGAAACGTGACGGGCTGACCAGTGGTGCTCGTGCCGGTGCATTCAGTAGTGGCCGTCTTGGCACTCTTGTCGACGCTGGCCGTGCACTTCCAGGTGCCCTTTTTGATCTTGGTCGGCTTCGCGAAGGAGACCACGCCGGCCTTGCCCCAGTTGTTCCCGCGCCCGACCATGCCCTTCACTGTGGGATCACCCGAACCGCCGCGGGAGCACCCGACCGCGACAAAGGCGAGCACGACGAGCAGGCACACAGCGCGACGACGTGTTGCGTGGATCACTTGGTTTTCCTCCTGAGCACCGACCGAAACGTTGGCCGGTGAACCCCGACCACTCTCCAATACGTTAGGAGCGCGCCCCCCGGCGTGCCTTCGCCAGCCTCCCACGTTCGCCGCCGTCGAGCAATACCTTGCGAAGCCGCACCGTGACCGGGGTGACCTCGACGCATTCGTCGTCGGCGATGAACTCGAGGGCTTGTTCGAGATTCATGAGCCGCGGCGGGGTCAGACGCTCGAGTTCCTCGGCGTACGCCATGCGGATGTTGGTGAGCTTCTTTTCCTTCGTCGGGTTGACGTCCATGTCGTCGCGGCGGGCGTTCTCACCGATGATCATGCCTTCGTAGACCTCGACGCCCGGTCCGAGGAACAGTGACCCTCGGTCCTGCAGCGCCATCAAGGTGTAGCTCGTGGTCGCCCCGGAGCGGTCTGAGACAAGGCTTCCGTTCGCACGGGTCCTGATCTCGCCGAACCACGGCGACCATCCGTCGAACACGTGGTGCAGGATGCCGGTGCCGCGCGTCTCGGTGAGGAACTCGGTGCGGAAGCCGATCAGACCGCGCGCGGGCACGAGGTACTCGAGGCGGATCCACCCGGTGCCGTGGTTCACCATCTGCTCCATGCGGCCCTTGCGCAGCGCCAGGAGTTGGGTGACGACGCCGAGGAAGTCGTCGGGGACGTCAATACTCACCCGCTCGACGGGCTCGAGCACCTTGCCGTTGACCTCGCGGGTGACCACCTGTGGCTTGCCGACGGTGAGCTCGAAGCCCTCGCGCCGCATCATCTCGACGAGGATCGCGAGCTGGAGTTCGCCTCGGCCCTGCACCTCCCACTGGTCGGGGCGATCGGTGTCGGCGACACGCAGACTGACGTTGCCCACCAGCTCGGCGTCGAGGCGGGCCTTCACGAGCCGGGCCGTCAGCTTCTTGCCGTCTTTACCGGACAACGGCGACGTGTTGATCCCGACCGTCATCGCCAGGCTCGGCTCGTCGACGGTGATCACCGGCAACGGGCGCGGGTCGTCGACATCGGCGAGCGTCTCGCCGATCGTGATCTCGGCGATGCCGGCGACGGCGATGATCTCGCCCGGCCCGGCCTCGGGCGCATCGACGCGGTCCAGCGCTTCGGTCACGTAGAGCTCACTGATCTTCGCCCGTTCGATCGTGCCGTCGTGACGACACCACGCCACGGTCTCGCCCTTGCGGATCGTGCCGTGCAACACGCGGCAGAGCGCGAGCCGACCCACGTAGGGCGACGCGTCGAGGTTCGTGACCAGCGCCTGAAGCGGATGCTCGGGGTCGAACGACGGCGCCGGAACATGCTCGACGAGCAATCGGAACAACGGCTCGAGATCGACGCCGGGAGTCGCGAGGTCGAGCGTGGCCGTCCCGGCGCGAGCGTTGGTGTAGACGATTGGAAAATCGATCTGGCGCTCGTCGGCGTCGAGATCGAGGAAGAGCTCATAGACCTCGTCAACGACCTCCGCGATGCGCTCGTCGGGTCGGTCGATCTTGTTGATGACAAGGATAACGGGGAGGTGGCGCTCGAGCGCCTTGCGCAAGACGAAGCGCGTCTGCGGCAGCGGGCCTTCGCTCGCATCAACGAGGAGTAAGACACCATCGACCATCGTCAGCGCGCGTTCGACCTCGCCTCCGAAATCGGCGTGGCCGGGCGTGTCGACGATGTTGAGCTTGACCTTGGGCCCGACGGCTTCAGCGCCGTCACCAGCAGCATCGGCTTCGCGACCGCGGCGGCTCCACGTGACCGATGTGTTCTTCGCGAGGATCGTGATCCCCTTCTCGCGCTCGAGGTCCATCGAGTCCATGACGCGTTCGTTGACGTCTTGGTTGGCGCGGAACGCGCCGGTCTGCCAGAGCATGGCGTCGACCAGCGTCGTCTTGCCATGGTCGACGTGCGCGACGATCGCGACGTTTCGGAGATCTTCTCTTGCAGCGCGCGCGGGCATCAGCGACCTTCGTAGGAGGGCACTCAGGCTACCGGTCAGGGTGTGAAAACAAGGATTATTCGGGCGCCGCGAGGCCGAAGTGCTTCGCGAGCATCTGCGTTGCAGTGTTGTTCGTCTCCATCGGCGCGAACTCGTCGACATTGGCGCCATGGGCCATGTTCGACACGACGACGCGCATCATGATGGCGGAGAAGAACACCATCGTGAACACCGTGTAGAACTCGAGGTATTCGGCCTTGCGCCCGACGTGGTCCTCCCACCGCGCGATGCATTCCTCGTCGGAGGGAAAGCCCGGGATCGGTGGCAACCCGATCGCTTCGGTGAAGTGCTTGTCGAACCACAGGTACCAGGCGAGGTCGAACTCGGGGTTCGCGATCCGAACCATCTCCCAGTCGAACACGCCGGCGACGCGGTAGTCGTCGTCGAACATCAAGTTGCCGAGGCGGCTGTCGCCCCACGACAGGCCCACGAGATGATCGTCGTCGGGACGGTTGTCCTCGAGCCATCGCCATGCGTGCTCGAGGCACGGCACCTTCTTGCGGCTCGCGTACTCGTAGTAATGGCGTTGGTAGCCGAACAGTTGCTCCTGACCGAGGCGGCCATACTCGGCGCGGTCGAGTTCGTGGAGGCCGAGCGCGCGCCAATCGACTTGCGCGATGATGGCGAGCTGATCGATGCCCTCGAGCCACATGCGCCGCTGCTGCTCGGGCGTCGCCGCAAGCACCCACGAATCAAAGCCCGAGTCGGGCGGTAAGTACTCGGCTGGCACCGTGTACGGCGGGTTGTCACCGGGCACGCGGCCACGGAGACGGTCCATCACCATGAACGGCGCGCCCAACACGCTGGAGTCTTCTTCGAGCCAGCGCGCCTTCGGGACACGGACCGCGGTGTGCGCGCCGAGGGCGTCGAGCACCCGGTACTGCAGCCCGATCTCGTACGTGTCGAACACCGCTTCACCGAACGGCGCAGCTCGGGCAACGAACCCTTCGCGCTGCTCGACCCCGCCGCGGTCGTACGTCGCGTCGAAGATGATCGTGTCGCTCGAAAAGCCCGAGGCCTCGTTGGCGCCAGCGACGTGGATCGCGATGTCCGACGCATTGGCCAGCTTCGTGGCGAGCCAACCTTCGAGCGCGCGTCGCGCCGTCTCGGGGTCGCGCTTTTGCGGGATTGCCATCGTCGCCTCCTCGCGCTGGCCAGCGCGATCGGCGACCTTAATAGTTCTCACCAACGCATCGAGCTGGCCCGACGCGGCCTCAATTCGTTGTCGGGTGGTGGGTTGGAGGGTGGGATGAGCCTGCGTCGGCGATGCGGGCCAGGCGCGAGAACACCACGACCGCGTCACGCGCCGCGGGACCGTCCCCGAGCCACGCGCGAACACGCCGTGGTCCCACAAAAGGCGCGCTTTCGTGCGTTTTGGTGGGACCACGGGCTTGGATCGGCGCCCGCGGCGTACTCACGCCTGTCGCAGCGCGCCTACTTCGCCAGACTCCTGAGTGTGAGCCGCGACGACGAGGCCGGCGTACCAGCCTGGCGCGCGGCCACGACGCGGCGGGCTGATCGCCGCCATGTCAACGCCACCGCGGGCCAGGACCCACGCAATCACCGAGTTGGAGTTCCACATCTCGCCCGCGTCGAACTCGTCGCGACCCCACACTGGGGTCGGGATGGACGGCAACACATCGAGCACTCGCCGCGCGACGTCGAGATCATCGGCCACCCGCACGGGGCTCGCGACGGCTTCATCGATGTCGGGTATCCACCCGTTGCACCAGCGACGGATCTCGTAGCGGAAGACTCGAAAGTGCCCAGCCCATCGAGTGCCAACCGGACCCTGCGCGACCACACCACGCCGATCACCGTGCCGGTCGGGCACGGGAGCCTGTTCGACCACGTAACGGCCTTCGGGCACGGTGATAACAAGTGCTGCGTGATAGAGGTCGCACCGCGGTCGACCATGCACCAGCGCCGAAGCGGCTTCGAACAGCCGCCCGCTGATGCGAACGACATTCGCTCCCGCTCCCAGCGGGATCCAATACAGGTCGACAGCACGCGTGGCGCTTGTGCGAGTTTCATCACTCACGCCCTGAGCTAACCGCGCGCCCACCACCGGCAGTAGGGCCAGAGGTCCCGCGATTCGCGCCCTCCGGTCACCGAGTCGCCGCCGACGGAGTCAACGTGTTCGAACTCGCCTTCCAACATGTAGGTGACGGTTTCGAAACCGCGGTGCGCGATGATCGGGGCCCCTTGGCCTCACCCGGTTCGAGATCGCTCGGTCCGATCTCGTCCAGCAGCAGGAACGGGTCGATCATCGCGAGACTGGCGGTAGGAAATGGCCGCCGAACCCAGAAACCCGCACCTTCTTGCCGCCGGCCGGCCGCCACCACGCGGGTCACCGGTCAGCTCGTCACATCGCGAGCGTAACCTTGCTCCCCGTGACGAGCGAAGCGGTCATGCTGAATCCCTTCGAGCCCGGGTTCTTCGACAATCCGTATGCGCAGTACGCCGCGCTGCGTGAACAGGAACCTGTGCATCGCACCGGGCTCGGTCCCATCGCATTGTTCCGGTACGCCGACGTGTTGCGGGTGCTGCGTGATCCGAACCTGTCGGTCGAAGAACACAACGCGATGCCGTTCGCGGGGGTCGACCCGGAGATCCAAGCGCTCATCGACGAGCGGCGCGATCGCCGCGCCGCGTCGATGCTCGACCGCGACCCTCCCGACCATCACCGTCTGCGCCGACTCGTGAGCAACGTCTTCACGCCGCGCACGATCGAAGATCTGCGGCCGCGGATCCACCAGATCGTGACCGAACATCTCGACGCCATGGCTGCTCGCGGCGGTACCGCCGACGTGATCGCCGACCTCGCCTTCCCGCTCCCGTTCATCGTGATCTCCGAGATGATGGGCATCCCTGAAGGACGCGACCGCAACGACTTGCGCGCGTGGTCGGGCGCGGTCGTCAAGACGTTTGATCCGATCATCACCCCCGACGAGGTACGCGGCGCGCTCCTTGCCAGCGACGAGATCTTCACCTACCTCGAAGAGGTGATCGCGACGAAGCGCAACGCGCCCGGCGACGATCTCACCTCCGCGCTCATCGCGGCCGAAGGTGACGGCGACCGTCTCAGCACCGAGGAGCTGATCTCGCAAATCGCGTTGCTGTTCATCGCGGGTCACGAGACGACCGTCAACCTCATCGGCAACGGCGTGCTCGCGCTGCTCCGCCATCCCGACCAGCTCGCGTTGCTCCGTGACGACCCGACACTTGATGCCAACGCCATCGACGAGCTGCTCCGCTATGACGGACCGGTGCAGTTCTCACGCCGCATCGCCATCGACGAACTCAATCTCGACGGGCACGTCGTGGAGCCCGGTTCGATTCTCATGGTGTGTCTCGGCGCGGGAAACCACGACCCCGAGATGTTTGGTGCCAACGCCGACGAGCTCGACCTCCGCCGCGCGAACGCGAACCAACACCTCACCTTCGGTGGCGGGTTCCATCACTGCCTCGGTAACGCGCTCGCGCGCGTCGAGACCCAAGAGGCAATCGGCGGCCTCGTACGCCGCTTCCCGAACCTCGCGCTGGCCGCTGGCGAACCGCAGTGGAACGGCCGCATCGTGATCCGCGGCTTGCACTCGCTCCCCGTCACCCTCTGACACAGACATTGCGACAGGCGTCAGAGAAAGCCCTTGTGGCCCAACGACAACAAGTCCATCGACGCCGCGATCGAAATGTGCAGCGCAGCGCCCCACCAGATCGAACGGGTACGGATCGCGAGCGTGCCGAGCACGATGCCGCCCACGATCGCAGCCAGGGCTTCGGGCATCGGCTTGCCGTAATGCAACATGTTGTACGGCACCGCCATGACGAACACGGCCATGTACCCGAAACGCGGCACGAGGCCGTGGACCAAGAAACCTCGGAAGAAGAACTCGAGCGCAATGAACTGGACCGCGTACAGGCCCCACCACACCCACAGATACGGCCAAAAGCCCTCGCGCAGCCCCAGGTCGTAGAACGGATAGCGGGCCTCGAACTCAAGCGAGTAGGACGCGCCGACGAGGAACGGCACGGCGACAACAAACAGCAGCACATACGGCACGACATAGCGGCCGATCCCGCGCACTCGAAGGCCGTACTCGCGCACCTTCTGATGCAGTACGAACCAAATCGCCAACACCGGCAGCACCACATAACCGGCCACCTGCACCACGGCCCACTCCACGAGCAGCCAGAACTGCGCGTGCGGTGACGTGGTGAACGCACGGTCGAGATCGCGTGACCAGCGGGTCAGGCCCAACGACCGCATGACGTGCACCAGCCAGATGCCGTCGCGCGACAGGAACGCCCGCAGCGTCAGCGAGACCGCAGCCACCAACAAGATGATGACGGTGGCCCTGTCGACGCCCTGACGGTCGGCGTCAAGCGCGCTCGCTGATTCCGCGTCGGCCTGCGCCTTGATCGACCGGACCGCTGCGCGCACCACCCACGAATACTCGCAGGTCCACCCCCGCGCTCCTCCACCCCCGCTCGCCTTCGGCTCGCGCCCCCAGGGGCAGGACACGGCGGGGAACTGGGAGCCGTGTCCTGCCCAGGCGACCCGGCCGCGGGTGCCGTGCGGAACCGCACCCGACCGGGGCCTCGGTGGGTTCGGCCGGACCGACGGGCGGACCGATCCGGGAACACCACCGACACGGGCGACGAAAACTCGAGTTGATGCGCAAGCGCCCATCAACTCACGCCGCCGCGACGTGTCCGCGTCCCGTCCGTGTGACGCTCCGCCATCATGCGGCATCGCGGCGCCAGAAGGAAGCTTTCTTGCGCGCCAAATGGCAACTTTTCCCACGGCACGCCCACCGAGCGCGGTCCCGCGGCCCGCGTCCCGCGCGCAGCGTCGAACGTCGCACACGGGTCTCGACCCGTCTCATCCATGTTGCGTACGCAGGCACACACACCACAAGACGCGCACCGCCGACCAAATCGGCCGGTAAGGTGCGCGCAGATGTCGGCACCGGCCCCCAACGTCCTGTTCATCACGGTCGACCAGTGGCGGGCCGAGTGCCTGTCACACCTCGGTCACCCGGTTGTCCGCACGCCGAACCTCGACCGCATCGCGGCACGCGGCGTGACGTTCCGCAATCACTACGCACAGTCGGCACCATGCGGACCGAGCCGGGCATCGATCTACACCGGCATGTACGCCATGAACCATCGCTCGGTGACCAACGGCACGCCGCTCGATGCACGCCACACGAACATCGCGCTCGAGGCGCGCGCACTTGGGTATGACCCCGTGTTGTTCGGCTACACGGACACGTCGGTCGATCCGCGCACCGTCGCGGCTGACGACCCACGGCTGCGTACCTATGAGGGCGTGCTCCCAGGTTTCCACGCCGTGTGCCACCTCCCCGAAGGTGCATGGAACCCGTGGCACGACTGGCTCGTCGAGCGTGGCTATCCGATCGAGCAGTCCGGGCCGTGGCGTTCGTGGATCGAGGAGCCCGCACCCGGCTACGACGGCACCGAGAAGTGGGGTCAACACAGGGCGCCGACGCGATATCGCGCCGAGCACAGCCCGACTGCGTTCCTGACAAACCAACTCCTCGAGTACCTCGACCGCTCGACCGCCACCGACGCGCCCTGGTTCGTGCACGCCAGCTACCTGCGCCCGCATCCGCCGTTCTTCGCGCCCGAGCCGTTCAACACGATGTACGACCCCAACACCGTGCCGATGCCGACGCGTGCCCCGACCGACGTCGACGAAGGCGCCACGCATCCAATGCTCGCGTCCGTGATGGGCATCGAGTGGTTGAGCGGTCCGCGCGACGAGCATCAGATTCGTCAGCTGCGCGCGACCTACTACGGCATGCAGACCGAAGTCGACGTGCACATCGGGCGATTGCTCGACTGGCTCGATGATCGCGATCAGGCGAACCGCACCATCGTGATCGTCACGTCCGATCATGGCGAGCAGCTCTGCGACCACTACCTCATGCAGAAGCTTGGCTTCTTCGATCAGAGCTACCACGTGCCGTTGCTGGTCGCTGACCCTCGCGCCGAACTCGACGCCGGCCGAGGCCAGATCGTCGACGCGTTCACCGAGAACGTCGATGTGCTGCCGACCGTGCTCGACCTGCTCGGCGCGCCGATCCCGCTGCAATGCGACGGCCGATCGCTCCACCCGTGGCTCACCGGTGCCGTCCCTGAGTATTGGCGCGACGAAGCGCACTGGGAATGGGACCTACGCGAGCCGGCCCATCGGGTGTTCGAACAGCTTTACGGCGTCACCATGGAGGAACTGTCGCTCGCGGTCTTGCGCGACGCACACGGCAAGTACGTGCAGTTCGGCGGCTATCCGGCGCTGCCTTCGGTGTTCTTCGATCTCGACGAAGACCCGGGCGAGCTCCACAACCGGGCCGCCGATCCTGCGTACGCCGCGACGGTGCTCGACTACGCGCAACGCATGCTCGCGTGGCGTATGCGTCATGCCGAGCGCACCCTCAGCGGCACCAAGCTCACCGGCTTCGGCAAGATCGAATACCGAGCCGAGCGACGCTGAGCCACGCGCGGGCTCGCCGGTAACCTCCCGAGTTCATGGACGCGCTCAGCTTCTTCGGCCTCGAACGTCTCGCCTCGGGTCGCTGGCACATGCCCGTCGTGCGCGGCCTCATTTCTGGCACGGGAGCGTTGTTCGGCGGCGCGGGTCTCGGCGCCGCGATCGAGGTGGCCGAGCAAGAAAGTTCCCGTCCCGTCGTCTGGGCCACCGCGCAATACCTCAACTACGCGCCCGAGGGCCACGAACTCGAACTCGACGTCGACGAGGTCGTGCGGGGCCGCCAGACGAGCCAGATCCGAGTGATCGCGCGCAGCGACGGTCGCGAAATCCTCACCGTCCTCGGCGCATTCGGCGATCGGCCGGTGCCGCTCGAGGGCCAGTGGACGGCGATGCCCAACGTGCCGGCACCCACCGAGTGCGAACTGCGACCGATGATGGACCACCACGAAGGCACGATCTCATCGCGCATGGAGATGCGCCTCGCCGACGCGCGCCCGTTCACCGACCTGCCGGGCGAACCCGGCGACGGTAACTCCGCGCTGTGGGTGCGTTTCCCGGGGCTGTCGGAACTAAAGGCGTCGGGCCTCGCCATCGTCGGCGACTTCGTGCCCTTCGGCATCGGCCAAGCACTCGGCATGCGCGCTGGTGGCAACAGCCTCGACAACACGTTGCGCGTGGCGCAGCTCACCGAATGCGACTGGATCCTCGCCGACATCCGCGTCGACGCCGTGCAGCACGGGTTCGGCCACGGGCTCGTACACCTGTGGTCGGAAGACGGCGTGTTGCTCGGCACCGCGAGCCAGTCCACGATGGTGCGTCAGTGGAAGGACGCGCCCCCTGCAGCCGAGGAGCTCAAATGAACGCAACCACCGCCACACCGGCACCGAGGCGCCACGGCATCACCGTTCCGCTCGACGGGATCTCGCTCGCGCAACATCGCGAGGTCTTTCGCGAGCTCGTCGACCTCGGCTTCACCGACGTGTGGTCCGCCGAATCCGGCGCGGCCGATGCGTTCACACCACTGGTGCTCGCGGCAGCTTGGGCACCAGAGCTGCGGCTCGGGACCGCGATCATCCCGGCGTATACCCGAGGCGCGATGACTCTGGCGTCACAGGTCGCGTCGTTGTGCAGCGCGAATCCCGGCCACTTCGCGGTCGGCATCGGGAGCTCGTCGAACATCATCGTCGAGCGTTGGAACGGCATGGTGTTCGACAAGCCCTACCAGCGCGTGCGCGACACGTTGCGGTTCCTGCGCGTCGCGCTGACGAATCAAAAGGTCACCGAGCAATACGAGACCTTTTCGGTACAGGGCTTCACGCTGGGGCTTCCCGTCACCGAACAGCCTCCGATCCTCGTCGCCGCGCTGCGTCCGGGGATGTTGAAACTCGCGGGCGTCGAGGGCGACGGCGCGATCATCAACTGGTTGTCGGCCGAAGATGTCCGCACCGTCGCGCCGATTGTCGGCGCTGGCAAGGAGATCGTCGCGCGAATCTTCGTGCTGCCGACCGAGGACCGCGACCTCGTCAACTACGTGGGTCGCCGCGCCATCGCGCAATACCTCAACGTGCCCGTCTACGCGGCGTTCCATGAGTGGCTCGGCCGCGGTGAGATGCTCGCGCCGATGTGGGAGGCATGGAAGGCGGGTGACCGCAAGGCGGCTACCGACGCCATTCCCGAGTCACTCGTCGACGAACTCGTCGTGTGGGGCCCGCCGGCCCGCATCAGCGAGCACATCGAGCGCTATTGCGCGAACGGCGTCACGACTCCGGCGCCGGCCATCCTCGGCAATGCCGAACAGGCCATGGCGACCGCCCGCGCGATCGCACCCGCGCTGCGCTGAGCCCCACTGAGCTGCAAGCGTCGCGACTTACGCGGCGACGGTGCTGCGGGGCTTGATGTCGGCGTGGCGCACAGTCGCGAGCTTCGTGGCGACGAGCGTGCGGATCAACCACCAGCCGGGATCAAGCTCACCCTTGTGAAGCGAGAAACGCGCCGATGTCGCGACCGCGTGATGGTTGTTGTGGAACCCTTCGCCGCCGGTGATGAAGGCCAGCGTCTGGAGGTTCGTCGCCGAGTTGTCGTACGGGCGCCGTCCGACGCGATGTCCGACTGCATTTACCGCGCCCGACAGCATCACGTACATCAACGCGTGGAGACCCGACGCGAGCAGCCCGACCTGCCACCCGAAACCGACGAGCTCACAGAATCCCACCATGATCGCGATGCCGACTCCGAGGCCCAACAGCGCGTGGTCGAAGAACAGCGCGTCGAGTCGGTCGGGCGGAAGGTCGCGTCCATACTTCTGCGCGATCAACTCGTCGTTCGCCGCCACCCGATACAGGCCGACGTTGCCGAGTTGCACTCGCCAAAAACCATGGACTTTCGGTGAGTGCGGATCTTCGACCGTGTCTGTCGCGGCATGGTGTTTACGGTGGATCGCGGCCCACTCCCGCGGTTTCATGCCGGTGGTGATCCAGATGATGATGCGAAACGCCATCGTCGCCGGACCACGCACGGTGATCGCGCGGTGCGACAAACCCCGGTGCAACCAGACCGAGGTGATGTTGATCGTGAGCTGCGTGACCGCGAATCCGAGCGCCGCTGCCAACAGGAACGCGCGGACAAAGCTGGCCAGGCTCATGGTGGAAGTACCGTAGCCTACTGACACGTCGGTAGGCATCGCCGCGCCGCGACGAGCTCGGCATCTACCGTGAAGGACACCATGGCGGTCTCACCGGCCGGAGTTTCGACGAGGACACTGATTCTCGAGGTCGCCCGGCGTCAGTTCGCCGAGCATGGCTACGCCGCGACCCGGCTCAACGACATTGCCGACGAGGTCGGTATCCGCAGGCCCAGCTTGCTCCACCACTTCCCGTCCAAAGAAGCGCTGTACCGCGAGGTCGTGGTCGACAGCTTCGCCGACTGGGTCCAACTCGTCGAGGAAGCCACCGCCGGACCGCGCGGCGGTTGGCCGCAGGTCGAACGCGTGATGCGCGCCGCGTTTCGGTTCTTCGAGGAGCACCCCGATTTCGTACGCCTCGTGCGGCGCGAGGCACTCGACGGCGGCCCGATCCTCTCCGAAGAACTCACGATGTTCCTGCGGCCGCTATTCGAACGCGGCGCCGCGTTCCTGCAACACGAGATGGACGAAGGTCGGCTCCGTCGCTACGACGCGAGTCAGTTCCTGCTCACCGGCTACGGCGCCGTGCTGTCGTACCTCTCCGACGCGCCGCTCATCGCCGGCCTGATCGGTGGCGACCCCATGGATGCATCAGCGCTCGAACGGCGGCGCGACCACGTGCTGCACGTTCTGCGCAACGCCCTGGAGCCCTAACGCGCTCGCATAGGCTCCGCGCTCGCCCCACTCTGCGGCCTGAAGGGTTGACCCCATGGATGCCATTCACTGCTCACCAAAGGCGCGCCGCGCGAAACAAGCCCTCGTAGCGCTCGCCGCGATCGCGTTGTTCGGAGCCTGTAGCTCCAGCAGCACGACGAAAGCGGCCCCCACCACCACCACGGCGTCGGCTTCGGGAACCACCAACCCAGGGAACACGA
>JBBREP010000077.1:0-16795 GCA_038202885.1 Acidimicrobiia bacterium
AACAGATGGTCGTCGGCCTCGGTGATGGTCTTGCCGGGCCAGTGCTTGTAGAGGTCGCCGACTTCGAAGTCCTCGAAACACCGACCGAACCGCCGCTCGTATGTCGTCATAGAGGTAATTGTGGCGCGCCGGGCCGGATCGGCGCGAACCCGAGCGTCAGACGCCACCCTCGTAGCGTGACAGCAAGCCACGGGCGATCACGAGCCGCTGGATCTCGTTCGTGCCTTCACCGATCAGCATCAGCGGCGCATCGCGGTAGTAGCGCTCCACTGGCAGCTCGGCGGAATAGCCGACGCCGCCGTGGATACGCATCGCTTCTGTGGCACACATCAGCGCTGTCTCGCTGGCGAACAACTTGGCCATGCCGGCCTCCACATCGGCCCGGCCACCGGCCTGGCGGCGCTCGGCCGCGTTCACCGTGAGCAGCCTCGCCGCCTCGATCTGTGTTGCCATGTCAGCCAGCTTCATCTGGATCGCCTGGTGCTCGGCGATGGCCTTGCCCATCGTGCGCCGTTCACGCGCGTACGCGATCGACGCGTCGAACGCGGCACGCGCCACGCCGACCGCGCGCGCCGCGATGTTGATGCGACCGATTTCGAGCGCCGACAGGATGTACCCCAGGCCGCGGCCGTCGTCGCCCACCATCGCGTCCGCGGGCAGCCGATGGCCGGTGTAGATCATCTCGACGGTCTCGATGCCCTTGTAGCCGAGCTTGGCCACGTTGCGCCCCACCTCGATGCCACCGCACTTCGGGCCGGGGTCCTTTTCCACGATGAAGCACGAGATGCCGGCTTCGGTGCGCGCCGCGAGCGCCACGATCCCCGAGCGCTCACCGTTCGTGACCCACATCTTCGTGCCGTCGATCACGTATTCGTCGCCGTCGCGCACGGCCTTGCAGGCAAGGTTGCGCGTGTCGCTGCCGGCGTCGGCCTCCGACAATGAGAGGCACCCGCGCCGCGCCCCCGTCGCCATCTCGGGTAACCAGCGTCGTCGTTGCGCGTCGTTGCCCGACATCTCGATGATGATCGTGGCAATCGTGTGGGTGTTGACCACACCCGACAGCGACATCCACCCGTAGGCAAGCTCTTCAACGACGCCGATATAGGTGAGCAGGTCGAGGCCGAGCCCGCCGTACTCCTCGGGAATCATCACGCCGAACAGGCCGAGTTCCTTCATCTGCTCGACGATGGCCTCGGGATAGGTGTCGGAACGCTCCAGCTCTGTCGCGACCGGGATCACCTCGCGCGCCACAAAACGCCGGACCGTCTCGATGACTTCGCGGCGGATCTCGGGGTCGGTGGCAGACATCAGCGACGTGCTCATCGCGGCATTCTCGCGCGGAGCAGCGCGGGCCCACCGGAGCCGCCCACGAAGGCACTACTAGCGTGGCCGCCAATGGATCACATGACGGCAGTCGGATTTCGTCACGATCGCCGTGAACTCGCCGACAAGCACCTCGAACGCAACGTGCTGCGCCGGGTGATGACGCTGGTCCGGCCGTACCGGCGCCTCGTGATCGGGTTCGTGATCGCGATTGTCGCCGGCGCGATCGTCGAAGCGCTGCCACCGTTGCTGTTCAAGGCGCTGATCGACAACGCCATTCCGAACAAGCGGCGCGGACTCGTCACGGTATTGGCGTTGGCCGCCGTCGGTTTCGCGCTGACCGACGCGGGTTTGTCGCTGGTACAGCGCTGGCTGTCGTCGCGCATCGGCGAGGGCCTGATCTACGACCTGCGGGTGAAGCTGTTCGACCACGTGCAGCGGCTCCCGATCGCGTTCTTCACGCGCACACAGACCGGCGCCTTGCAGTCACGGCTCAACAACGACGTCATCGGCGCCCAGCAAGCGGTCACGAACACGCTCGGCACCGTCATCTCGAACGTCATCGGGCTGATGGTCATCCTCACTGCCATGAGCATCCTCGAATGGCGCCTCACGCTGCTCGCGCTCGTGGTGTTGCCCGCGTTCATCTACCCGGCCCGGCGCATCGGCCCGCCGCTGCAGCGCATCACCCGCGCCCAAATGCAGATGAACGCCGAGATGAACACGATGACAGCCGAGCGCTTCAACGTGGCCGGCGCGTTGCTGGTGAAGCTGTTTGGCCGTCCCGACGACGAGCGCGATTCCTTTGCTCGGCGCGCCGCCGGCGTGCGCGACATGGGTGTGCGCTCCGCGATGTACTCACGGATCTTGTTCGTGGTGCTCGGCATGGTCGCCGCGGTCGGCACTGCGGTCGTGTATCTGCTTGGTGGTCGGCTCGCGATCGACGGCACGATTAGTGCGGGTACCGTCGGCGCGCTGTTCATCTACGTCGGTCAGATCTACGCGCCGCTCACGCAGCTCACGAACACACGCGTCGACGTGCTGACCGCCATGGTCAGCTTCGAACGCGTCTTCGAGGTGCTCGACTTTCCGCCCGCCATCGCCGACCGACCCAACGCCGTGCCGCTCGTCGAACCCAAGGGCAAGATCGAACTCGATCACGTGTGGTTCCGCCACCCGCCGGCCTCGGAGGTGTCGCTCGAATCGTTGGAGGGTGTCGGCGCGGCAAGCGACCGGGGCGAGTCCGAGTGGATCCTGCACGACGTGTCGCTCGCGATCGAACCCGGTCAGACCGTCGCGCTCGTCGGCCCGTCGGGCGCAGGCAAGACCACGATCGCAATGCTCACAGCACGCATTCATGAGGTGAACGAGGGCGCGGTGCGCGTCGACGGTCACGACGTGCGCGATCTCACTGTCGCGTCGCTGCACGCCGCCATTGGTTTCGTTGCCCAAGACCCGCACATGTTCCACGACACGATCCGCGCGAACCTCACGTACGGCGCGCCGCACGCGACCGACGAACAGGTCTGGGACGCGCTGCGGGGCGCGCACATCGAAGATCTCGTCACGACATTGCCCGAAGGCCTCGCGACGGTCGTCGGCGAACGCGGCTACCGCCTCTCGGGCGGCGAAAAGCAGCGCATCGCCATCGCACGCGTGCTGTTGAAGGACCCGGCGATCGTCATCCTCGACGAAGCAACGTCGCACCTCGACTCCGAATCCGAAGCGGCAATCCAACGGGCGCTCACCACCGCGCTGCGTGGCCGCACGGCAATCGTCATCGCGCACCGACTGTCGACCGTCATCGACGCTGACCAGATTCTGGTCGTCGACGAGGGTCGCATCGTGGAGCGCGGCACGCATCGTCAGCTGCTCAACCTCGACGGGGTCTACGCCGACCTCACGCGCACACAGCTCACGATCGCCAGCTGACGTCACCGCGCTTTCGGCGCACACGGTGCACCGCCGGGGCCGCCCAAGCGTGACCGGTCGGCTCACCTACGATGAGCGGTTTCATGAGTGAATCGGATTCGGCGCGGCGCGCCCGAATGGAGCGGAGTCGCCTGGCCCGTCGCCGCGGTGCGATCGCCTCGGCCGCTGTCGTCCTTGCGGCGGCCGCGGCGCTCGGTGTCGGCGCGTGGCGAGCGCGCGGTTCGTCGAGCGCGTCACCGCGTGGTGCGGTCATCGCCCCGAACGCGCGCTCCGCCACGACACACTCTTCGAGCAAGCTGACCAAGATCATCGCCAAGAACCCACCACGGCCACTGTCGCACGACGCGCCGCTGCATGTGTGGGTGGGCGGCGATTCGCTGTCAGGCGAGTTAGGCCCGTCGCTCGGCAACGAGCTCGCGACCACTGGCATCGTGCGCACAGTCGTCGATTTCAAGGTCGGGTCGGGGTTGCACGACAACGGTCTGCGCAACTGGCCGCAACGCATCCCGAGCCAGATGTCGACCTACTCGCCCGATGTCGCGATCTTCATGATCGGGGCGAACGACGCATCGATCGTCGGCGGCAACGAGAGTTCATGGGCGCCGCGCTATCGCGCCAAGGTCGCCACCGTGATGGACCTGCTGAGCGGCACCGATCACAAACGCACCGTGTACTGGGTCGGTCCGCCAACGATGGGACCGTCGTCGCTCAACCGCGGCGCGAAGGCGCTGAACACACTGATGGCAACCGAGGCCCGCAAGCACCCCAACGTCGTCTACGTCGACGCGTACGCGATGTTCTCGGGACCTGACGGTGGGTATTCGTCGCACCTCGATCTCCCGGCGTTGCACGCGACGCGTGTGCTCGTGCGGATCAGCGACGGCGTGCACTTCACGAACAGCGGCGCGGAGTGGATCGCGTACAACGTGTCGAAGCTGCTCGACGAGCAGTGGCAGATCACACGCCAGGCCGGCGGCACCCCGCTGTCGGTGACGATCCAATCGGGCGGTGGCTCGGTGCCCGGGTACCGACCAGGGCGACGCCCAACGAACACGTACTACGGCACGACGACCACCCCCGCGACGGCACCGCCCTCCACGGCGGCGCCGACCACCACGTCGGGTGGCGGGCCGTCGACAACGGGTCAGCCCACCGCGACGACCACGCCCAAGACAACGCCGCCAACCACCGCGCCACACGCGAGCACCACCGCGCCCCACACCAGCACCACCTGACCAACCCCCACCGTGTGCCGATCTACCCGTCACCGGTGCCGCTGGAGCGGCACACGGTCGGGTTCCGGAGCGCTCGGTATAGGTCCGTAGGCTCTCGCGCCATGTCGCAACGACCGTCCCCAGAGCTCGATCTCGACCTTGCCGCGGCCGCCGTCGAGCTCGCCGCCTCGGTCGTGTCGAGGGCGGCCACCCGTCTCGCCGAGCTGTCGCGCGACGGGAACAAGATCTCGGTCGCCAAACTCGATGAGCACCAAGTGTTGGCCTACGAACTCGCCCATGGAGCGGCCGCCGTCGAGGGATCGCGGGTGATGCTCGCGTACGCCGCGCACGGCGAACTCGAAGCGATGCTCGCGTGTGCATTCATCGCGGACGCGGTCTGGGATCTCGGCACGAAGCTGCTCGGCCGGGCCGAGCTCTGGGGCAGCGCCATCGACGTGCTCGCGCCGGCCTTTGCCTTCGTCGAAGCACATCGTTCGCCGTCGTTCCTCGCGGCCCTCGGCGAGCGGGTTGGCGACGGCAGTACCGGCCCGAACCATCTCAATGATGAGTTCGAACTCGTCGCCGACACGTTCCGTCGCTTCGGCGAAGACCAGGTGCGACCGCACGCCGAGCATGTGCATCGCACCAACGCCGACGTGCCCGAATCAATCATCGAGGGCCTCGCCGAGATCGGCGGCTTCGGGCTGAGCGTGCCCGAGGAATACGGCGGTTTCGCAACCGGCGGCGAGAGCGACTACATGGGCATGGTCGTGTCGACCGAGGAGCTGTCACGCGCCTCGCTCGGTATCGGCGGCTCGCTCATCACTCGACCCGAGATCCTCACGCGCGCCGTCGTTGCCGGCGGCACCGAGGAACAGAAGCAAACGTGGCTCCCACGAATTGCGTCGGGCGAACTGCTCGCAGGGATCATGGTGACCGAACCCGACTTCGGTTCCGATGTCGCGGGCGTGAAGGTCACCGCGACTGCCGTCGACGGTGGGTACGTCATCAATGGTGTCAAGACGTGGGCAACCTTCGCTGGACGCGCCACCGTCCTGCTCGTGCTCGCCCGCACCGACGCCGACCGCAGCAAGGGCCACCGCGGGCTTTCGGTGTTGCTCGTCGAAAAGCCGCAGGCGGCCGGCCACCACTTCGAGTTCAGCCAGGACGGCGGCGGCAAGATGGAGGGCCGGGCGATCGACACCCTCGGCTACCGCGGCATGCACTCCTATGAGGTGTCGTTCGACAACTGGCTCGTCCCCGCCGAGAACCTCATCGGCGGCGAGGACGGGCTCGGGCGCGGCTTTTACCTCCAGATGGCCGGCTTCGAAAACGGTCGGCTGCAGACCGCGGCCAGAGCCGTCGGACTCATGCAGGCTGCGTTCGAGGCGGGGATGTCGTACTCCCGTGAGCGCACGGTGTTCGGACAGTCGGTGTTCGACTACCAGCTCTCGAAGGCCAAGCTCGCTCGCATGGCCGCGCTCATCCAGGCCGGTCGGCAGTTCTCCTATGCCGTCGCCAAGATGATGGCGCGGGGCGAGGGCACGCTCGAGGCGTCGATGGTAAAGGCGTACGTGTGCCGCGCCGCCGAGTGGGTGACCCGAGAGGCAATGCAGCTCCACGGCGGGATGGGCTACGCCGAGGAGTTCCCGGTGTCGCGCTACTTCGTCGACGCGCGAGTGCTGTCGATCTTCGAAGGCGCCGACGAAACCCTGTGCCTGCGGGTCATCGCCCGCCGCCTCGCCGAGAACGCCCTGCCCTCCTAACCGTGTGCCGATCTACCCGTCGCCCGTGCCGCCGGAGCGGCACACGGTGGGCGGGCTTGTCAGGCGGCGTACCGACGTCGCTTCCATTCGGCGAAGGTGCGCTCATGCGGCGGCCGCGCGGGAACCGGATCGCCGATGGCTTCGGCCACGAGCGCGGCAACTTCCCAGTCGGTCATCGCCGACGTGACGTACAGCGGCACGTAACCGCACAGCACCAGTTCGTTGCCGCGCACGGCGTCATCGTCGAAGCGGGATCGCAGCCCGTGATACTCGTACCCGAGCGCTTCGATCGCCCGCTTCTCCGGCGGATAACACATGTCGATCCGACGGCGACGCCCGCCGCCGACCGTCACGGGGTGCTGCAGCACCGGTGCGCGCACGCCAAAGCGACGCAATGCCGCAAGCGTGAACGCCTCCAACATGCTCTCCGAGGTGTCTTCGCCGGTGCGGGCGCGAATCACGTCGAGCACTCGGTGCATGCTCCGCCCCGGCGCCGATCGCAGTCGTAACGACTGGCGCTGCAAGGTGCTGAGGTTCGTCAGCCGACGTCGGAGCGCTTCGTCGAGCAGACGGCCGAGATCGCCGGGCTCAAGCCGCATCGACAGGTCGATGATCGTGCGCGTGGCCGTCGTCACCGGGACGCCCCGCACATGATGGATGTCGAGCGGCGTCAGGTGTCCCGACCGATGCAACCGAACGCCCTCAACGACCGGCTTGCGATCGAGCGCTGTGGTCACCTCGAACGGAGGGCGATCAGGTTCGGGTAGCGGCAGTCCAACGAAGTGTGCGCCACTTTCGTGCGACACCGCCGCCAGCTTCGTCGCGGTGCTCGCGGCGAGCACCGCCGCAAGCAGCTCCTGTTCGTAGGACTGTTCCGCCGCGGCCGAGGCATAGACGCCCCTTCGGACTCTGCGAAACCGCCCGAGCCGAGCCTCGTTCCGCAACACATCGTTCGCGATGCCTTCGGCCCACGCCTGCTGCACCGTGACGAGCCCGAGCTGACGGGCCTGTATCGCCGCCAGCCGATCCATAGCGTCGCGTCGCGCCATAGCAACCTCCTCATACAGATGGAACTGAATGTGGGGGAGGTTGCGGCCGCGCGACCGTGTGCCGATCTACCCGTCGCCCGTGCCGCTGGCGCGGCAAACGGTTGGGGTGGGCTAGTTCGTGCGGGTCATGCCGTTGCGTTCGCCTCGGGCCTTGAGCTTGACGGCGACCTTGCGCGAGGCCTCGTCGATCATCTCGTCGCCGAACATCACTGCGCCCTTGCGGTCGCCCTCGGTCGTGGCCTTCTCGTAGGCCTCGAGGATGTCGCACGCCCGGTCGAACTGCTCCTGGGTCGTGCCGAACACCTCGTTCAGGATCGTCACCTGGTCGGGGTGCAACGCCCACTTGCCGTCGTAGCCGAGCGTCTGGGCACGCTTGCAGAACTCACGGAAGCCCTCTGAGTCGCGCACCTTCACGTACGGACCGTCGATCACCTGGAGCCCGTTGGCCCGACCGGCCATGAGGATCTTCACGAACACGTAGTGGAAATAGTCGCCGGGATAGTCGGGAATGTGCAGCCCGCCCGACAGCGACGGCATCTCCATCGACGCGCTCATGTCGACCGGCCCGAGGATGATCGTCTCGATGCGCGGTGACGCCGCGCAGATCTCCTCGACATTGATCAAACCGCGCGCCGTCTCGATCTGTGCCTCGATGCCGATGTGACCGACCGGCAAACCGCAGTTCTTTTCCACCTGCGTGAGCAGCAGATCCATCGCGTGCACGTCGCCCGCGGTCTGCACCTTCGGCAACATGATCTCGTCGAGACGCTCACCGGCCTTGCCGACCACCTCGATCACGTCGAACGCCGTCCATTCGGTGTCCCAGGCGTTGACGCGCACGCACAACACTCGATCGTCCCACGGCAGGTTGCGGATCGCGTGGACAACCTTGGGCCGGGCCGCTTCTTTTTCGAGCGGGGCAACGGCGTCCTCGAGATCGAGGAACGTCATGTCGGCGGGAATCGTCGGGCCCTTGGCGAGCATCTTCTCGCTGGAGCCCGGCACCGACAAACAGGAACGACGCGGAAGGGAACGGCTGCGCTCTGACATAGGGACAAAGGGTACCGGTACAGTTCGGACGTGTCTCCAATCGCACACGACCACGGAGACCGACGCAACGACACGCCCAATAGCCGGCCGCGCCGGCTGACCGAGCTGGCCGACGGCGTGTTCGTGTGGCTCCAACCGGGTGGCGAGTCGGGCGTGAGCAACGCGGGCGTGATCGTCGACGACGATGGCCTCACGGTGATCGACACGCTCATGGTCCGCTCGCAATGGGAGCCGTTCGCGGCCGCAGTCAATGCGCTCGGCATGCCGATCCGCCGGCTCGTGCTCACCCACGCGCACATCGATCACGTGGGCGGCAGCCGCGCCTTTCCCAACGCCGCGGTGTTCGGTTCACAGCAGACGAGCGACCTGCTCGACTTCACCGAGATGCCGATCGACGCCTACAAGTCGTTCATGTCGGCGTTTGCCGACGAGTTCGACGAGCTGGCCGAGATCGGGTGCCGCAAGGTGACCCACCTCGTCACCGACGCGGCGCAGCTCACACCCCGCGCCGAACTGCTTCCCGCGTCGGGCCACACGAGCGGCGATGTGATGGTGCTCGTCGACGACGCCGACATCCTGTTTGCCGGCGACCTCTGTTTCTTTGGCGTTACCCCACTCGCGTTCCAGGGCAACCCGGCCACGTGGGCCGCCGCGCTCGACGCGGTCGCCGACATCGCGGCCACGATCGTGCCCGGCCACGGACCAATCGGCGACGGCGACGACGCGCGCCGTCTCGCCGAGTACCTCCGTCATTGCGTCGCGGGCACCATCCCGCCCGGCCCGTGGGACGGCTGGCTCGAACGCGACGAACGCGACGCCATCAACATCGAACGTGCCGCGCTCCTGCGCGACGGCCGCGACGAAATGCCCCCATCAATGCTACGAGCCATTGGCTTCGGCTGAAGGGCTTGCCGGACGTTCGCAGCACGCAGCGGCGACCGGAGTCGCCCGGGAGCGAGGGACGAGTGACCCGGGGACGCAGGACGCTCGCAAGCGCCGGACGAAGTAGGCGCAGAAGATAGGGAACTTGTACATTTCGGCGTATGGCTGAGACGGTGGAGTTTGCGAGCAATGGTGGGACCGCGTCGGGCTACTTGGCGCCGGCGGTGTCGGGGAGCGGCCCGGGCGTGCTCGTACTCCAGGAATGGTGGGGGCTCGTGCCGCAGATCAAGGGCGTGTGCGATCGCCTCGCAGCCGTTGGTTTCACCGCGCTCGCGCCCGACCTGTACCACGGCGACATCGCCGAGCACACCGAGATGGACAAGGCCGCGGCGCTGATGAACGCACTCCCGCCCGATCGCGCCGGGCGCGACATGGGTGCGGCGATCGACTTTCTGCTCGCCCACCCGTCGGTGACCGGCGAAGCCGTCGGCGTCATCGGGTTCTGCATGGGTGGTCTGCTCACGCTGGTGATCGCGGCACACCAGGGCGCACGCGTCGCAGCGGCAGTCCCCTTCTACGGGGCGCCGCTCGGCGATGCCGCGCCCGACTGGTCGGGCCTCACCGCCGTCGTCCGCGGCCATTTCGCCGGTGACGACGGCTTCTTTCCGGCCGACGCTGTTCGGGCGCTCGAAACCGAATTGCAGGGCCTCGGCAAAGACGTCGAGTTCACGTTCTACGAGGGCATGGGCCACGCGTTCGCGAACGAGGAGAACCCGCTCGGCACCCACGACGCCACGGCGGCTGCCACCGCGTGGACCAGCGGGGTGCAGTTCCTCCACGAACAGCTCGGCTGAGCGGAACCGCCGCACGTCGGGCGACTCCCTGGGCGCAGGTCCTCGGTCGGGACGTGTCGGCCAGTAGCCTGCGGCGCCGTGGCGAAGAACCCCGACCCGAACTTGGCGCTGTCGAACCTGCACGGTGTGACGCGATCGCTCGACGATTGGGCCACGATCTTCAACCTTGCGATCGTCATGGTGCCCGCCCGCACCGAAGCGACCGCATGGAACTCGGTGATCGAACGCATCTTCGCCACCCTCGGCGACTCCGATGTGCGCACGATGGTGTGGGTACCGAGCACGCCGGCGATCGCTCGGCGGATCCTCGGTGCACTCGTCGACCGCTATCTCGTGCTGTGCGACCCCGACCAGACGCTCGCAACGAGCCTGGGCATCGAGCGGCTTCCGGCGTTCGTCCACTTGCGCCAGGACACGACGCTCGTCGGCGCGGCCCAAGGCTGGAGTCCGACCGAGTGGCAGAAGGTCGCTGACGAGATCGCTCGCCATGTCCATTGGAGCTCGCCGATGATCGCCGCCGCCAACGGCCCCAGTGCTACCCCCGGCTGGAAAATCTGAAACCGCTCGGCCTCGCAATCTCGTAGGATTCTTACCCTCCGAATCCGGCCGCGCCCTTGGTAAAGGTCCAGGTCAGAGCGTTGTGGTGGCGCGCCGACAACGCCGCCGCGACTCCGTTCGCCCTGGTCAGCACGCATTTCGACGGCCGGACGGGCATCGGCCGAGCGGCCGCTGCTACCGTGACCCCTGGCTCAAGCGTTCACCAGCCATTGGTCAACCGGACGCCCACGGTCACACTTCCTTTATGACTCGACGTACGACGGTTCCCGTTCGCTACGCCGCACAGGAGCGGACACACCGCCCTGGCCGGTCGAGCCTGGCGCTGGCAGCAGCCCTCCTGGCTTGCCTCAGCGCGCCGCTTTTGCTGACGTCGAGCGCGGGTGCGAGTCGAGTCACGACGCTGCGGGAAAAGGCGGCGCGGATCCTCGACCAGATCGACCGCAACGGCGAGCAGATCTCACTGCTCGACGAGAAGATCAACAACGCCCACTTGCACCTCGATCAACTGCACTCGCAGATCAGGCGCACCTCATTGCAGATCGCGTCGGCCCAGCACACGGTCGACCTCCTCCACAACGTGGTTGCCACCAGGGCCGCAGCGCTCTATCGCGGCGCCGGCGGGGCCATCAGCCTCGGCTCGCAAAACGCGGCGAGTGTGCAGCAGCAGGGTGCGATGGCCGTCTACAGCGAAGCTGCCGCCTCGCAGGACCAGCAGCGCATCGACCGCTACCGCAACGCCCGCGACGACCGTAAGCGCGCCAAGGCGCAGCTCGCCAAGGCCGAAAAGGACCAGAGCAGCCAGCTCAAGTCGCTCGAACACGACCAGCATCAGATCCTTGCGGTCAACGCCACCGAGAAGCGGCTGTACTCCCAGACCAAGGGCGCCCTCGCCGACGCCGTCGCCGCTGAGATCGCACGCCGCAAGGCCGATGCGGCCGCCGCTGCGGCCCGGGCCCGCGCCGCGGCAAACGCCGCCGCAGCACGAAGCCAACGATCGACTGGCTCCTCCGGTGGCCTCGACACGAGCACCGGGATTGGCCCGGTCGGTCCCGTCCAGGCACCCAGCCCGGGCGCCGGTACCGCAGTGTCGGTGGCCCAGTCCAAGCTCGGCGACCCCTACGTCTACGGCGCGGGCGGCCCGAACACCTTCGACTGCTCCGGCCTCACCAGCTTCGCCTGGGCCGCCGCGGGCGTCTACCTGCCCCACTCGGCATCGGCGCAGTACTACTCGCTCCCCCATGTCAACATCGCCGACGTCAAGCCGGGCGACCTCGTGTTCTTCGGCCGGGGCTACATCCACCACGTCGGCATGGTCGTCGGCGGCGGCACCATGATCGAAGCCCCCCACACCGGCGCCGTCGTGCGCTACGCGAGCTACTACTCGCGCTCCGACCTCGTCGGCGCCGCAAGACCCTGACTCTTTGTGTCGCCTTCGGCGACACGGCGAGCGGCCGCATCGACCGGCCACGCAGCAACAAGGTTGTGCGGCCGCCGCGCCCTTGCTTGGTTGACGCCACGCCCTGCAACCTGGGGTCCACGGCCCCCCATGTGGGTTTTCCTCTGCACCCGGCGGCGTATAGCGCCGTCCAGTGCAATCAAAGCGTCACCCGGCACCGACATCGCCGCGCCATAGCTTCGGCAGATGCATGAGGCGCCGGTTCGCCTGACGAGCTTCTCGCACGGGGCTGGGTGCGCGTGCAAGCTGTCGCCCGCCGATCTGCGGACCGTCCTCGGCCTCGTCCGTGGTTTCGACCGGACCGGCCCCGCCGACCCCAACCTCCTCGTCGGCTTCGACACGTCCGACGACGCCGCCGTCTACCGACTCCGCGACGACCTCGCCATCGTCGTCACCACCGACTTTTTCACCCCGATCGTCGACGACGCCTACGACTGGGGCCGCATCGCCGCCACCAACGCGCTGTCCGACGTGTACGCCATGGGCGGCACGCCACTGCTCGCGCTCAACCTCGTCGGCTGGCCGCGAGAAGGCATCGGGTTCGACCTGCTCGCACGTGTGCTCGACGGTGGCGCGGCGGTCTGCGCGGATGCGGGCTGCCTCGTCGCCGGTGGCCATTCCATCGACGACGCGGAGCCGAAGTTCGGTCTTGCGGTCGTCGGCACCGTGCATCCCGACCACGTCCTCACCAATGCTGGCGCGCAACCCAACGATGTTCTCGTGCTCACCAAGCCGATCGGGCTGGGCGTGATCTCAACCGCGGTGAAACGCGACAGCGCTCCGCCCGAACTCGTGGCCCACGCGATCGATGTGATGACAACGTTGAACGCGTCGGCTCGCGACGCCGCGGTCGAGGTGGGTGTGCACGCGGCGACCGACGTCACCGGGTTCGGCCTACTCGGGCACCTGCGCGAACTCTGCGCCGCGTCAGGCGTGGGCGCGCACGTCGAGATTGCCAACGTTCCCGTCATCGACGGCGTACGCGACCTGCTGCGCGCCGGGATGACGGCGGGCGGGACACAGCGCAACCATGCGTTTGTGGCCGACCACGTCGATTGGGGTGCGCTCGAGATCGACGAGCAATACCTCCTCGCCGACGCACAGACGTCGGGCGGCTTGCTGCTTGCTGCGGCGCCCGAACGCGCCGAGGCACTCGTCACCGCGCTCACACAACGCAACACCCTCGCCGCCGCCATCATCGGTCGCACCACAGCAACCGATCCGGGCCGCATCACGATCTCATAACACCGCAACGAGACTTCTCGCCACCGACTGATCACCACGCGGCGGCAGCACAACCTTGTTGCTGCAGGACCGGCCCAAGCGGTCGCTCGCCGTGTCGCCGAAGGCGACACAAAGATTCAGGGAATCACGAGCATTCCGAGTTCGGCTTCGAGCTGTTGGCGGGGCTTGGCGCCGAGCGACTTGCGTTCGAGGCGACCGTTTCGGAACAGGCCGATCATCGGAATGCTCTGGACGTCGTGGGCCTGTGCGAGCTGTGGTTCCTCGTCGATGTTCACCTTCACGAACCGATACGAACCTTGGCGCATCCGCGACATCTGTTCGATGATCGGAGCGACCTGTCGACACGGTTGGCACCATGGTGCCCAGAAGTCGACGATCACCGGAAGTTCCGACTGCAACACCTGCGCGTTCCATTCGGCGGTCGTGACCGACTCGACCGCTTCGAAGGGGTCGTCGGGGACGATCTCGTTCGGTTTCTCACCCTCGACCACTTGGGAAATCCATGCGGTGGCATCGCGCAAACTATCGAGCGTGACGTTGTGTTGCATGGCGTATTCGCGAAACACCACCGGCACGCGACGCCGCTGAAGGTCACGCGCCAGTCCCCGCGCCCGCTTCACCGCGACCATCGGATCATGGGTGCCGTGCTCGATCAACACGGGGACCGTGCCAGCGGCGTTGGGGTCAAGGTCGAGCACATCGAACGCAGGTACGGCGGGGCTGAGCGCGAGCACGCCACGCGGACGCGGCCGCGTCGAGCGATGTAACGCCAGACCGAGCGCGAGCCCGGCGCCTTGTGAGAAGCCGCCGACGAAGCACTCGGATCGTTCGTAGCCCAGCTCCGCGCACTGCACGTCGAGCAGGTCGTCGAGCGCCTCGAGCGACGCGGCGTATCCGTCCGCGAGCACCTGGGGATCGGGCGAACCGAAGTCGTACCAGGAGTACCCCGGCGTGCCCTCGACAGGGAGCGGGCCCCGGGGCAGGACGGTGGCAAAGTGTCCGGCCGGGTCGAGGTACGTCAACAGCTCACCGAGGTCACGCTCGTCGGCGCCGTAGCCATGCACGAGGAGCAACAGCCGTTGCGCGTCCGAACCCGTGATCGTGCTCACAACGAGATCCATGGCGCCAACGCTAATGGGGGTCGACCGCCTCGTCTGTGTTGGGTGAGGATGGTTCCGAGCCGCCGGTCGGTCAGCACTACGCGTCGCAGGACTTTGAGTTCTACGTCTAGATCGTGCGCCTGCTGGTTGGTGAGGTCGACTTCGATGGCTGGTGGGATGACGTGCTGCGAGCACTGAACCATTAGCGAGCTGCCGGTCGCCTCGGGCTCGAACTGACGACGAGTGCGACCGGGAGGCGCGGATGGCGAAGGTGTTCGTGGGTCATGACTGGGCCGAGGCCCATCACGACGTGCATGTTGAAGATGAGCAGGGGCGACGACTCGAGCGTGGCCGGCTTCCCGAGGGCGTGGAAGGCGTTGCCCGGTTCCACGCGCTCGTCGCCGACCATGTTGAAGAACCGTCCGACGTGGTGATCGCAACCGAGACCGATCGAGGCTTGTTCGTGGGTGCGCTGGTCGCGGCCGGTTACACGGTGTTGGCGGTAAACCCGATGTCAACGTCGCGTTATCGAGAGCGGCATTCGACGTCGGGCGCGAAGTCCGATCCTGGTGACGCGTTCGTGCTCGCCGGAGCCTGTCAAGTTGATTGTGTAAGCGGCGTGGTCATTTCGGTTCAGATGTGGGGGTTGATGCGGTCGGGGTAGACGAGTGCGAGTTGCTCGAGGGCTTGTTTCCAGTTCGTGGTGACCTGACCTTCGACGAGCCTGCCGGGGGCTTTGCGCTGGTTGGCTGGCAGTCCGCGTTCTCTCGCGCGTTCGCGTGCGCGTTTGTCCTCGATGTTGCAGATCGCCAGCCAGAGCAGCTTCACGACCGCGGCATCGTTTGGGAAATGCCCGCGGTTCTTGGAGACCTTGCGGAGCTGGTAGTTCAACGACTCGATCGCGTTCGTCGTGTAGATCACGCGTCGCAGCGCTGGCGGGAACGCCAGGAACGGCGTGAAGCGCTCCCACGCGTCACGGAACGTCTTCACCGCCGACGGATGCTTCTGACCGAGCGCGCTCTGCGCGAACGTGTCGAGCTCATCGAGCGCAGCATCGGCGTTCGCGGCTTGATAGATCGGCTTCAACGCTGCCGCGATGGCCTTGCGGTCGGTGTAGCTCACGAACCGCATCGCGGCACGGATCAGGTGCACGACACAGGTCTGCACGGTCGCTTCGGGCCACGTCGCCGCTATCGCTTCGGGGAAGCCGGACAGACCGTCGCAGCAGACGATGAGCACGTCACGCACGCCCCGGTTCGCGAGCTCGGCGCACACCGACGCCCAGAACTTCGCGCCCTCGGTCGTTTGCACCCAGATCCCGAGCACATGCTTGATCCCGTCCGTGTCGACACCGATCGCGATGTGCGCGGCCTTGTTCCGCACATGGCCACCATCGCGGACCTTGACGATGATCGCGTCGAGATACATCACCGGATAGAGCGCTTCGAGCGGGCGTTGCTGCCAAGCCAGGACCTCGTCGCTGATGGCATCGATGATCTTGGAGATCGTCTCGTGCGATAGCTCGGTTCCGATCGTGGTGGCGAGGTGATGCTCGATATCTCGGATCGTCATCCCGCCCGCGTACAGCGAGATGATGATCGCGTCGAGCCCATCGAGACGACGAGCGCCTTTCGCGACGAGCATCGGTGTGAACGTTCCGTTGCGATCCCGTGGGACCGCGAGCTCGACATCGCCGATCTCCGACGCCACCGTCTTCGCGAACGTGCCATTCCGAGAGTTCGCGAACATCGCCGCGTCCGGGTCGCCGCGCTCATAGCCGACGTGGTCGCTCAGCTCGGCCTCCAGACCTCGCTCCAGCGATGCCTTCAACATCCCTTTCAGGAGGCCCTCATGGCCCGTCAACGGTTCACCCGCATCGATCCGGGCAAAGATCTCGTCGAGAGCGCCCGACTCTTTCAACGAGTCGGCGATCTCGTTCTGCTGCCGGCGACGCTCCTCACGCTCCGGATCCCTCTTCGTCATAGTCATCAGTGTGCTCCAGTCGGTTTACGACCCGACCCCTTACACAAACCATCTGACACCCCCCACGCCCATCAGCGGCAATGACGGTCCGGGGGGAAACTTGACCTACATCTCAACCACCTCACAAGGTGCAGACATCGTTCGCTTGGCCGGCGCGGCGCGTTCCCAGGGGCGATGTCGGCCGCACCGTCACTTTCGGGAAGGCGTAACTCAGTGTTGGAGGGAGTCAAGACCACTCCGCCAGCACCTGGCAACGCTACGGAACACCGCAGCCTTGCCGCCACATCCTCCATCAGGGCAATATGACGAAGTTGGCTTCCGTTCCGATCGTCGCCGGCAATGCGGTCCCCGTCGCGTCGATCCCGCGGCGGTTGGGTGATGAC
>JBBREP010000078.1:0-16609 GCA_038202885.1 Acidimicrobiia bacterium
CCGGAGATGCCGTGCGGCGCGTCGGGAACGTGTTCGAGCGTCCACTGCATGCCCGCGACCTCGATGGTCAACGGCTTCGGGCGGATCCAGTCGACACCGGGGCGGATCAGTTCGGCGTGCTCGGCTAAGGCATCGGGGAGCGCGCGTGCGAGGAACAGGTCGGGATCGACCGTCGGTCGTGGTTCGTCGCGCCGGGTGCGCAGATCGACGCTCACGACCCCAGGATAACGAGCTGACGAGATGCTTGCATCGGGGCCGAGCACGGCGCAGACTGCGCCCACTGGTTCCGGGGGGAACCGGGCTACGAAAGGGAGCTCGATGAGAAAGTTCAGTCGTATTGGCGCGCGGATGTCGGTCGCCGCGTTGTTGCTCGGGGGCACCGCCCTCACAGGGGCCGGGGCATTCAACGCCCGACCCGCCGCAGCCGACGGTCCCGGTGTCGGGTCGCCGTGGATCGTGACGCTCGGCGATTCGGCCATCTCCGGCGAGGCCGGGCGGTGGGCCGGTAACACGAACGGGTCGTCGAACAACGTTGACGCGCTCGGTGCGTCGGCGTACTACGACAACGCGTCCAACACGGCCGAGACGATTGCCGGTTGCCACCGGTCCAAGTCGGCCGAGGTGCACATCGGCGGTGGCGTGAACTCCAAGAACCTGGCGTGCTCCGGCGCACGCACCTACACGCAGACGCCGGGCTCGGGCGACTTCAAACCCGGCCTCGACTTCTTCTCCGACAGCAGCGGTCACCAGGGCCAGGCCGTGATGCTGCAGCAGTTCGCGGTTGGCCACAACGTGAAGGCCGTGACCGTGTTGATCGGCGCGAACAACTACGGGTTCGCCGATATCTTGCAGAGCTGCGTCACCGACTGGTTGACATCGCCGTCGTGGTGGAAGAACTATTGCAACGACGACTCGAGTGTCAAGGCGTACTTCACGTCGAGCTACATCGCCGCGCAGACCGCTGCGATCAAAGGCGCGCTGCTCAACGTCCGCCAAGCGATGCTGAACGCCGGCTACTCCGATGCGTCGTACTCGCTCATCGTGCAGACGTATTCGTCGCCCCTGCCGTCGGGAGGTGGCATCCGGTACTCGGAGTCGGGGTGGTCGCGTCAGAGCACCGGTGGTTGCGGCGTGTGGAACAAGGATGCCGACTGGGCGAACAGCACCGTCGTGCCGACGATCAACAACTCGGTGACGAGTGCCGCAGCCCAAACCGGACTGACGAACGTCAAGATCCTCAACGACGCCAACGCGCTCGTGGGGCGCCGTCTGTGTGAGAACACCGTCGGTCTCCTAGAGGAGAAGGGCGTTGCGTCGTGGACGAGCGCCGGTGCGGTCGACAAGACGGAGTGGGTCACCCAGATCCGCACCACGAGCACGTTGTTCGGCCCGTACCAACTCCAAGAGGACGCGCACCCGAGCTACTGGGGTCAGCTTGCGTTGCGGAACTGCCTACGTCAGGCGTACAACGGCGGCACCGCTCGCGGTGGTACGTGCACGCGCAGCGCCAACGGCCTCAACGCCTTCGGCGAACCCAACATGCTCCTCCAATAACAGCCTCAACCCCAACATCTAGGTGCGTCGTTTGACCCCTCTATATGTGGGTCAAACGACGCCCCTAGGGGGTGAAGGCTGCGCGGGCGGCGCGGCTGCCTTCGGCGGCGCCGGTGAGGAAGCCGAGGGTGCCGGTGTCGAGCAGTTCGTGCACGGCGGCGGCCGCGGCACCGAGCGCCGCGAACGCGAGTGAGCCACCGACCGACACGCGCTTCACGCCGACGCTCGCCAGTTCGGCCACCGTCGGTCCGCCGGGACGGAGCAAGATGTTGACGGGTCGGTCGACATTGCGGACGACGTTCGTGATCTCGCCGAGATCGGTGAGACCAGGGGCAAAGAGCACGTCGGCGCCGTGGGCTTCGAACGATTGCAGACGCGTGATGATGTCGCCGAGATCCGGGCGCCCGCGAATTGCGCCTTCGGCGCGGCCGGTGAGCACGGTGTGTGCGCTGCCCGCGTGCGCGGCGTCGGCTGCAGCTTCGATGCGCGCCGCGGCGAGCGCCGGTTCGTAGAGCGGGTCGCCATGGTCGCCGGTGAAGTCCTCGATCGACAGGCCGCTGATCCCAGTGGCGACGGCTTTGGCGACCGTATCCGCCACGGCCGCGGGTTCGTGCGCGAACCCGTTCTCGAAGTCGGCGCTCACCGGGATGTCGACGGCGCCAGCCATGGCGCGACAGTGCGCCAACGCTTCGTCGAGTGACACCGCGTAGTCGAGTCGCCCGAGGGTGGCCGCGTAACCCGAACTCGTCGTCGCGATCGCGGCACAACCGAGCGACGCGAAGAGTCGAGCACTGCCGACATCCCACGCGTTCGCGAGCACGAGCGGCGCATCACCGTGGTGCAGCGCAAGGAACTGCGCTGCCCGGTCTCGCGTCTCCGCGGTCACTTCGTGGGAACGGCCGACTTGAACGCGAACACTTGGCGCACCTTTGGTTCGAAGTGCTCGAGCGGGAGTGTGTCGTAGTTCGGGTCGAATGCGATCTGGTCCCACTCATCGGCGAATTGCTCGGCGAGCGCGAACTGCTCCGGTGTGAGCGTGTCACGGTGCTGTTCGCGGGCGTCGGGATTGCCGCCGAAGTGGTGGTAGTAGTGCCGACCCTGAAAGTCCTGGTGCACGCGGATCATCTCGGAGACCTCATGGCGCACATAGGGCTGGAGGATCGACGCCGCGATTGCTGGATGGTTGGCGACGCTGATGGCCTTCCCGATGTCGTGACAGAGCGCAGCAACGACCACTTCGTCGTCGGCGCCCGCGCGCTCCGCGAGCGTCGCCGTCTGGAGGCAATGCGTGAGCTGATCGGTAGCGAAGCCGTCGACGATGTCGCTGAGCGACCGAAGCAGCATCAACACGCGGTCGGCAACGCGGTCCGCGTTCGCAGCATGCGCCGCGCCGATCGCGGCCCATTCCTCAGCGGTCGATTCGTCCATGCGGGTGAACGACGAGGGAGTGGTGTCGACGGACGCAGTCGGTGTGGCAGTCATACCGCAATGGTACGCGCCACAGCGCGGCGCCGAAAAGGCGTCAGCTGCTGGTGTTGATGACCGGTGCTCGCCGTCGGCGCCAGCGGCCGGTGTGGACGAGGAGCGCGTCAGCGGGTGGCGTCGAGGAAGGCGACCACGGCGTCGTTGAAGAGGTCGTTGCGGTCGCCGGCCACCATGTGGCCCGCATTGGCGACGTCGACAAACTGTGCCTGGGGCACGAGTGCAAGAAACGCCTGGGCGCCCTCCTCGCTCAGCAGGTCGCTCTGGCGGCCCCGCACGAGCAACGTCGCCAGCCCGCGAGCGGCGATAATGCTCGCCGCGGCGTCGAGGCGGTCGGGGTCGACGATCGAGCGGGTCTCGTCGGGGGAGCTGCGCACGCCACGGATGAACTTCGGGTCCCAATGCCAATACCAGCGGCCATCGTCTTTACGGCGCAGGTTCTTCTTCAACCCGTCGAGGTTCGACGGTCGTGGTCGGTGCGGGTTGTAGACCGCGATGGCATCGGCTACGGCGTCGAGGTCGGCGAAGCCCTCATCCATGTGCTCCAACATGAACGCGCCGATCCTGTCGGCGCCACCACGTTCGATGTGGGGCGCCACGTCGACGAGCACGAGCGCGCTCGCGACCGGTTCGTCGGTCTCGGCGATAGCCGCGAGTGACGACACCCCGCCGAGCGAAGCGCCGACAAGCGCCGGCAGTCGATGCTGCGGATCGCGCTCGGTGACGGTACGGGCGATCGCGCGTACGTCGGACGAAAAGCCGTCGAGTGAGTAATCACCGTCGCTGGCCCACGCGCTCTGACCATGACCGCGCAGGTCGGCGTTATACGTGCGCCATCCGTCGGCTGCGAGCGCGGTTGCCGTGTGCTGCCAGGAGTGGCGCGTCTGGCCGCCCCCATGGAACAGCACCACGGGCGGACCGTCGGCCGGCCCGGTGACGTCGACCGCGAGCACAACGCCGTCGCCGCCTATCGATTCGGTCGTCGATTCAGTCGACGGTGGCACCACGTATCCAGTTGAGCCGTTCGGTGTCGCCGCAGACGAATTCCGTGTTGCTGGCGACGGGCTCGACGCCAGCGGTCGGTCGCGATCAGGATGCCCCCCATGGCAACGTCCAACACCAACACCGCGCTCGGCGCGGTAGTCGTGGGCACCGGGTTCGGTGTGCTCACCCACGTACGCGCGTTGCGTGGCGCAGGGTTCGACGTGGTGGCGCTCGTCGGACGGGACCCAGACAAGACGGCCGAGCGGGCGCGGCGCTTCGACGTCCCGCACGCCTCGACGTCGCTCGCCGAGGCGCTCGCGTTCGACGGCGTTGCTGCGGTCACGATCGCGACGCCGCCGCACACCCACGCCGAGATCGTGCGCGCCGCGATCGCAGCCGGCAAACACGTGCTGTGCGAGAAGCCGTTCGCGCGCAATGCGAACGAGGCGCGCGAACTGCTCGCCGCGGCCGAAGCAGCCGGCATCGTGCACCTGCTCGGCACCGAGCTGCGCTATGAGCCTGGCGCAGCGCTGCTCGCGCGTGTCGTGCGCAGCGGCGCAATCGGTACGCCTCGCCTCGCGACGATCTTGTTGCATATCCCAATGCTTGCCGATGCGACGGGGGACGGCGCGGTGCCCGACTGGTGGGGGGACCCGGCTCAGGGTGGCGGTTGGCTCGGCGCGCACGCGCCGCACGTGATCGACCAACTACGCACCATGCTTGGCGAGTTCGCCGGAGTGAGCGCGAGTTTGCCGCACGTCGGTGCCCACCCATGGGCGGCCGAGGACGCGTACCTTGCGCATTTCCGCACGCGCTCGGGCGCCGTCGGGATGATGGAAGCCGTCGCCAGCGACCGCGGACCGATGTTGTTCGTCACCCGAGTCGTCGGGACGCACGGCACCGCGTGGGCCGAAGGGCCGACCGTGCGCGTGGCCGATGCGCAGGGAACGCGTGAGGTGGCGTTGCCAACGGATCTCGTCGTCGGTGCACCCGAACCTCCGCCGGGCGATCTGTTGGTGTCGGCCTACGACCGACTGCACGCATTCGGGCTTGAGATCGGGCCGTACACCAAGTTGGCCGCCATCTGGCGCGACCTCATCGAAGGTCGTGCCTCGGACCACGACCCCGCGCCAGCGACGTTCGCCGACGGCGTCGCGAGCATGCTCGTCCTCGACGCCATCCGATCGTCCGCGAACCAAGGTGGCACCTGGATCACCGTCGACGCATAACGCGCCGCGACGTAGGAGCGTCAGTGAATCGCGACGTAGGAGCGTCAGTGAATCGTGACGTGGCGCGCCGTTGAGGTGTTGACGTTGTAGTGAAGGTCGCCGTGGTAGGTCGCGACCGCGGTGTGCGCGCCGCTGCCGATACCGCCCGGGATGTCGAGCACGACACGGTTGCGCTCGACCGTCACGACATAGGGCGTGCCGTCGATGCGGATCGTGACCGTGCCGGTGCGCGCGCCGTAGTTGACGAAGCCAGCGGAGATGCCAACGTTGGCAACGAGCCGGATCGGGGTGGTCGCCATCCACGTACTTACCGGACTGGCCGGGATCGAGTGCAGCTGTAACACGATCTTGGTGTTCGACGGAGTGCCCACGAACACGGCGGCTGCGCCCGACGTGCTCGCCGCGAGGTGGATGTCGCCTGCGTACCGAGCGGTCACGCTGTGGCTGCCGAGGCCAAACGTGTGGGGAAGCGACGCGACCCTATTCGTGACCGGCGCCGTACCGAGCGACGATGCGCCTTCGAAGAACTCGACTGCGCCTGTCGGCACGAGCATGCTCGCGACGGTCGCCTGCAACGTGACCGCGTTGCCGTCAGTCTGCTTCGCGGGAAGCACCTTGAGGCGCGTCGTCGACGACGCTACGGCGCTCGCGGGTCGTGACGCGCCGAGCAGCGACGCGCTGGCGACGAGGACGACCGTCGCAGCGACCAACGAACTGCGGCGGGTGCGGTGGCGTGGGCTCATCGCGATCTCCTGGTTCGTGCGCCCGCGCCGTGCTGCGGGCTGGTGTGGAGCTGCCGGTCAGAGTAACGGAGGTGACGCCGCCGCGCACGGGACACGGGCGCTGGCGCTGGCGCTGGCGCTGGCGTCACTGGATCGGGCGGTCGTCCGTCCAGTCAACGACGAGCCGGCGCTCGGCGAAGCGCCAATCCTTGCCGTCGGTCACGAACCGGTCTTGATAGCGAATCGCCATCATCCGGTTCGTCCTGGTTGCGCCGTCGTCACGAATGTGCGACGCCATGCAGTACGTCTCACCGGTGGCGCCCCGCGGGTCGGACGAATCGAACCACACCGAGTGCTGGCCGAGCATGTGGTGCGTCACGGTGTACGTACGCAAACCTTCCATCGCCGCGAGAATCTCGGCCCGCCCGTTGCGGACTCGCACCGGCGGTGTCGCGTCGGGGTCACCGTGATGGATCGCGAGGACGCCGTCGGACACGAACAGTTCAGCCAGTGCTGCGAACTCCCGTCGATCTGCGTGGCGTGCGTAGGCCTCGACCAGTGTGTGCAGCGAAGCTCGGTCGCCGTCACGCGTCATCAGGCGAACGCTTTCGAGTAGCGGTGGGCGATGGTCGCGATGGCCGTAGCCGCGTCACCGAAGGTCGGAGCAAACGCTTGGAGCGGCACGTTGAATGCAGTCACGCCCGCCGCGGCGAGCGGTACGCCCGACTCGATCGAAGCGTCGAGATCGATGCCGGCGCCGCCGCGGGTGAGTGGCAACGACGTCTGGATACGCAGCCGCGCTGGATCGCGGCCGGCGGCGACGAAGGCCTCGCGCAGCCGACGAATATCGGCCACGATGTCGTCGCCCGACGCGCCCATGATGGGGATCCATCCGTCACCCCAGCGCACAATGCGTTCGAGATTCTTGTCGGTGAGTGAGCCGGCCACGAGGATCGGGATGCCTTCGGGCCGAAGTGGCTTGGGTTCGCAGTAGATGTCGTCGAGTTGCACGGTGTCGGTGTGCAGGTTCGCCGGCGTCTGTGACCACAACGCTCGGCACACCGCGAGCGCATCGGACAGCAGCACGCCGCGCTGATCCCACGAACGACCGACAGCGTCGTATTCCTCGCGTTGCCAACCAAAGCCCACCCCCAGCTCGAGGCGACCACCGGAGATTTGGTCGAGCGTTGCTGCCGTCTTGGCGAGGAGCGCCGCGGGACGCAACGGCGCGATCAAGATGCCGGTCGCGAGTCGCACCGTCGATGTCGTTGCTGCCATCGCGGCCAGCACCGTGAGCGGTTCGAGCCACGGTGAGTCCGGACCGGTCGGGAATCGCCCCCATCGGTACGCCGCCGTGTTCGGGCCCATCACGACGTGGTCGACCACGACGACGCGATCGCATCCAGCGTCTTCGACCACACGGGCGAGCTCGATCAGCCCGCGCCAGTTGCCGCCGGCCCACGCGCCGAAGTTCGGAATTCCAATTGAAAGTTGCGGTGCTGGCACGGTTCGTTCGTTCCTGTCGTCGGGAAGGTGTGTCGGAGATCAGCGCGCGTGCGCGGCCTCGTCGCGCGCGAGCCCGCGCCGGTCGAGCTTGTCCATCGCGGTGAGCGGGAGCTGCTCGACGATCCGCATTGCCTCGGGAAGTTTGTAGGCAGCCAGGCGCGACCGGGCGAACGAGCGAAGCTCGTCGAGGGTGGGCGCGGCGCCGCCGTCTCGGGCGACCACCACGGCCACGCCGATTTCGCCCATCACCGCGTCCGGACGGGGCGCGACGGCGACCGCAGCGATGGCCGGATGATCGAGCAGGACGGCCTCGACCTCGAGTGGGTACACGTTGTAGCCGCCGCGGATATACATCTCACCGATGCGACCGGTGATGCGCAGCCGGCCCTGCGCGTCGATCGCGCCGAGGTCTCCGGTTCGTAACCAACGCTCGCGGTCGAGCGCGGCCGACGTTGCCGCGGGGTCGCGCCAATACCTCGCCATCACGGCCGGCGAACGAAGGCACACCTGCCCGATCTCGTCGACACCGAGGACTGCACCGGTGTCAGGATCGCGGATCTCGAGTTCAGTTCCCGCGCGCGGCCGTCCGACGGTGTGGAGCGTGTCGTCGTCGGGCGCATCGAACGCGGTGAGCGTGCCCAGCCCGCCCGACTCCGTCGACGAGTATCGCACCGAGTAGCCCGCGTCGAAGCGAGCCCGTGCTTCGCGCACGAGCGCCGCGGGCGATGGTCCGGCGCCCACGATCAACCCGCGCACCGCATGGAGATCGAAGGTATCGAAGTCGGCCACACCAAGCAGCAATGAAATTTGTGCCGCGACACCACCCACGTACTCGATGTGTTCGTTCGCGATGATGCGCAATGCATCGGCGGCGCGCCATCGAGTGAGCACGTGCAGCGTGCAGCCCAGCTGAAGGTACCCAGCCAACTTCGTCATGAACCCGACGTGCGGCAATCCCGTCGCGACGAGTTGCGCACCGCCGGTGCCCTGTGCGCCCCCGGTGTCGACACGGGTAATCGCCGCGATTTGCGCCGACGTGAACAGCGCGCCCTTCGCGATCCCCGTGGTGCCCGACGTGAACACGACCGTCTCGGGCGCGTCGTCGTGGGTAATCGGATGAGGCGGCGGCGAGGCCTCGATACGCAACTCGCGCAGGATGTTGGTGGACATGCCGGTGGGTGGGGCGCCAGACACCGGCACGGCAATCGTCTGTACTGGAACGCCGGCGGGAATGCCCTCGGTCAGTTCGTCGGTGGCAAGTACGAGCACCGGTGCAGCCCGCTCGAGGATCGCGGCGCGTTCGGACGCGGTGGCCCGCGGGGTCACGCCCGCGGCGACGGCGCCGAGCCGCGCGAGCGCGAGGTAGGCGACGATGTATTCGGCACCGCTGGGCAGTGCGAGCGCGACGAGATCGCCGTCGCGCACACCGGTGTGGGCGAGGCCGGCCGCGACTTCGTCGGTGATCGCCAGGAGCTCGCCATAGGTGACCCGCCGGCCCTCGTGCACGATCGCCACCCTGGCGCCGTGCCGCGCGGACGCCTCACGCAGCACATCGCTCAGCACGCTCACGCGTGCAGGCTACGGGCTACGCCGGGATCGCTTCGCCCCTCGCTAACTCGCAGTTCCGTTGCGGGCTTCCTGGACGAACGCGAGCACTCGGTCGGCGGAGATGGCGAAGCCGATGTTGTTTGCGGCCGTGCCCTGGCTCGAGGATGCCACGAGCGTGTTGAGGCCGATGACCCGACCCGAGGAGTCGACCAGCGGACCGCCGGAGTTGCCCGACGAGATCGCGGCGTCGGTTTGGATCAAACCGGTGAGCGTGCCGTTCTCACTTTCGACCGAACGATCGATCGCCGACACGATGCCGCGGGTCACCGTCGGCTCGCCGGCCAAGGCGAGTGCCTGACCGATGGCCACCGAGTCCTGACCGACGCGCACACTCGACGTGGCCGCCCAAGTCGCCGGCGTTAAACCCGAGACGCCCTGCAACTTCAACACCGCAAGGTCGCGGCTGGTGTCGGCCGCAACGATTCGCGCGGCGCGCGGGGTCGTCTCGCCATCGAGCGTGACGCGCACCGACGTGGCGTTGTTGACCACGTGCGCATTGGTCACGATGTAGCCGTCGGCCGAAACGATGACACCGGTACCAACCGCGGTGCCCGTCTGTGTGAAGGGGCCTTGGTACTCGGTGACTTCGGACTGAATCCTCACCACGGATTTGCGTACCGCGCTCACGACGGCTTCGACGTTGATCGAATTGTTCGAGGAGTCGGTGCGCACCGTCGAGGTCTGCAGTGCCGGCGTGTCACCCGGCTGCACGATCACCTTCGTGTCGTGGCCGACGAGGCGAGCGCCGATCACGCCGCCGCCGATGCCCGCGGTCGCAAGGGCAACGGTTGCCATTGCCGCGGTCGTCACGCGCATGCGGCCCCGGCTGGGACCCCGACTGACGCGAGGCTGCGCAGGTGGCGCGGGAGGCACGGGCGGCGCCACCGGCGGCACCGGCGCGGCCGGTTGCCACCACGGTGTTGCCGGCTGCTGGTGTTGCGGGCTGGGTGCGGCGGACTCGCGCCCCTCGCGGTTGGCCTCTCGGTTGGCGGGCTCGGGGCCGAAGGTGTCGTCGAACATGGTGTCGCTCCTGTGCGGGGATGTCGCGTGGTCGCGTGTACGTCGCCGAATCGGTGATGACCCCAGCAAAGCCCTCTGTGGTGAGAGGACGGTCGCGATCTGCAGAGGATTCGCTGAGAACGCGAAGAGCCAGCTGAGAGGCGTGCTGCACCTCGGCACCGGCGAGCGCCGAACGCCTTCGCCCGAACCCTTCCCGGATGCTCGGGCCGCGCCGCCGCGTACACTCCGATCGTGGCCACGACACCGAAGCCGTTCAGCGCCCGCCAAGAGCGATTCGGCACCGCGCTGACGCGCGTCATGTCGGTCGCGAACACCTGGCTGTACCGCCGCACCAAGGGAAAGTTCGGCGGACGGATCGGCAAGGCGCCCGTGTGCATTCTGACGACCACCGGCCGCGTGAGTGGCCTGGCGCGCAGCGTTGCGTTGTTCTACCTCCGCGACGGTGACGACGTCGTGGTGGTGGCGTCGAAGGGAGGGATGTCGGAACACCCTGAGTGGTACCGCAACCTTTCGGCAGAACCGAAGGTCTCGATCGAGATCAGCGGCCAAACTCGGGTCTTCCTCGCGCGCACCGCTCGTGCGCCCGAAAAGGCCGACATGTGGCCGAAGCTCGTTGCGATGTACAAGTCGTACGACACCTATCGCGCCCGCACGAGTCGCGACATCCCGGTCGTGATCTGCACGCCCGTCGGTCTTTGAGCCGCCCGATGACTGGCGTGCCTGCATCCGGGCTCGCTGCCGTTGACGATGACGCGCTGCGCGCGGCGCTGGATGAGGCCGAGGTCGCGCCGCTGCTGGCAACCGTTGCGTATCTCACGGGCGACCTCTTGATCCTGCAACCGCAGCTGCGGCCCGATCCCATGCGCATGCTCGAGCCCGACGCCGGCATCGAGCCCGAGCAACAGGCCGAGGCGCGGGCGCTGGCATTCGATGCCCTTGTGCGGTGGCGCGACCGTGGCGGGCTTCCCGCGGCACCGCCGACGCCCGATGCGCTGCGGGCGATGCTCGAGTTCGTCGTCGGTGGTGTGCCGATGGACGACTATCGCGATCTCTTCCTCGAGGAGCTCGGTCTCGATGGCGCCGACCTGCGTGCGCCCGACTGGAACAAGCGCGACATCGCGCCGGATACGCCGTTCACCGTGCTCGTCATCGGCGCGGGCATGTCGGGCTTGTTGGCTGCGCACCGCCTCCGCGAGGCCGGCCTCGATGTCGTTGTGGTCGAAAAGGATCGCGACGTCGGTGGCACCTGGTTGGAGAACTCCTATCCGGGGTGTCGAGTCGACGTCGCGAACTTGTTCTACAGCTACTCGTTCGCGCAGCGCGCGGATTGGCCCCAGCACTTCTCGAAGCAGGCCACGCTGCTCGACTACTTCCGCACGTGCGCCGACGAACTCGGACTGCGCCCGCTCATCCGCTTCGGCACCGAGGTCATCGCGGCGACCTTCGATGACGTTCGTGCGCTGTGGTCCGTCGAGGTGCGTACGAGCGACGGTGCGAGCACCACGATCGAGGCCAACGCGCTCGTGAGTGCGGTCGGCCAACTGAACCGTCCCAAACTGCCCGACATCGCGGGGCGCGACACGTTCGCAGGCCCTGCCTTTCACTCCGCGCGCTGGCGCCACGACGTTGACCTCACCGCCAAGCGCGTCGCTGTGATCGGCACCGGTGCGAGCGCAGCGCAACTCATACCCGTCATCGCCGAACAAGTCGGCGAGTTGCTCGTGTTCCAGCGCACCCCGAATTGGCTCGCACCCACACCCGAATACCACGACGACGTGTCGCAACGTCAGTTGTGGTTGTTCGAACACGTGCCCTCCTTCGCGCAATGGAATCGCTTCTGGCTGTTCTGGCGCAACGCCGAAGGCATGTTGCCGCTCGTGCACGCCGATCCTGAGTGGCAACCGCAGGATCGATCGGTCAGCCTCATGAACGAGATGCTGCGCCAAATGCTTTCGGCGTACCTCGAGGTCGAGTTCGCCGATCGGCCCGATCTGCTCGCCAAGGTGATTCCGCAGTACCCGCCGGCGGCCAAACGCGTGATCCGCGACAACGGAGTCTGGGCGCGCACGCTCAAACGCGACAACGTCCAGCTGCTCACCGACAGCATCGCCGAGATCACCCCGACGGGGATCCTGACGGCTGACGGCGTGCATCACGACGTCGATGTCATCGTCTACGGCACCGGCTTCGAAGCGTCGCGATTCTTGATGCCGATGCGCGTCAGCGGACGAGGTGGCATCGATCTGCACGAGCAGTGGGATGGCGATGCGCGCGCCTATCTCGGCGTGACGATTCCCGACTTTCCGAATCTCTTCTGCCTGTACGGCCCAAACACCAACATCGTCATCAACGGCAGCATCATCTTCTTTTCCGAGTGTGAAGTCTTCTATGTGCAGCAGTGCCTGCGGTGGCTGCTGGAGTCGGGACACCGCGCGATCGACTGCCGCCATGATGTACACGACGCGTACAACGAACGCATCGACGCCGGAAACCTGGCGCGCGCGTGGGGCGTGTCGGACGTGAACAGCTGGTACAAGAACGAGCATGGTCACGTCGCGCAGAACTGGCCATTCTCGCTCCTCGAATATTGGCAGCAGACACGCGTGGTCGACCCGACCGACTACACGCTGTTGTAACCCACGGTTCCGGCGAGCGCCAACGTCGCTACAACTTCAACGCGGCACGGGCCTTGTTGCAGCCAACGCGGGCGTGGCAACCGTCGAGGTGATCGTTGACGAGCCCGAGCGATTGCATCGCGGCGTAGGCTGTTGTCGGGCCCACAAAGCGAAAGCCATGCTGTTTGAGTTCGCGAGCCAGCGCGGTCGACTCGGGGGTGACGGCTGCGATCGCACCGAGCACTCGTGGCACCGGCCGACCCCGACGTTGTGGTTCGTGCGCCCACACCAAGGCCGCCAGTGATCCCCGCTCACGCTGCACTGCGAGCGCAGCTCGGGCGTTGGCGATGGCGGCTTCGATTTTGGCGCGGTGGCGCACGATGCCAGCGTCGGCGAGCAGTCGTTGGATATCGCGCTCGCCGTAGCGCGCGACGCGTTCGATCTCGAACCCGTGAAACGCACGGCGGAAGTTGTCTCGCTTGCGCAGGATCGTGAGCCACGAGAGTCCCGATTGGAAGCCTTCGAGGCAGAGCTTTTCGAACAGTCGCGTGTCATCGACAACGGGACGGCCCCACTCGTCGTCGTGATAGGCGATGTAGTCAGGCGCGCTGATGCACCACGCGCACCGCTTGCGCCGGTCATCACCTCGCACCACACCGATCGTGTTCCAGTCAGTCATGCCATGACCGCCGTGGCCGTGTGCGGCGCGCGCAACCGAGTGCCGGCGTCAGCGGGGCGCGTCGCCGCGGCGGTACGGCGCCGTCATCTCGTCGAGCCGGGTCGCCAGATCGTCGTCGATCGCGTACGTCGCACCGGCGACCGTCGCGTCGAGTTGGTCGGGCCGGCTTGCCCCGATGATGGGCGAGGTGATCGCCGGGTTGCGCAGCGTCCATGCCACCGCGAGCGTTGGCAGCGCGACCCCCGCCTGATCGGCGAGCTTCACGAGCGCGTCCACGGAGTCGAAGACGTGGTCGTGCCAATAGCGGTCCTGGTAGGTGGACGCGGCGTTGCCGAGTGCGAATCGCGTGCCTTCCTCCGGTGCCCGGGTGCGATCGTGTTTCCCCGAGAGCATGCCCCCGGCGATTGGGTTGAAGGGGATCACGCCGATGCCCTGGTCGACGCACAGCGGAAACAGCTCACGCTCGAACTCGCGGAACAACAGGTTGTAGCGCGGCTGTACCGATACGAAGCGCGCCAGGCCGAGTGTGTCGCTGCGACCCAGCGCGAGCGCGACCCGGTACGCGAGGACGTTCGAACAACCGATGTAGCGGACCTTGCCGGCATGGACGAGGTCGTCGAGCGCTCCGAGCGTCTCGTCGAGCGGCACGCCAGGATCGTCGAAGTGGAGCTGGTACAGATCGATCCAGTCGGTCTGCAATCGGCGCAGGGATGCGTCGACCGCGTCCATGATGTGACGGCGACTGTTGCCCATGTCCCAGGGGCGACGTCCCATCGGACCAAAGCATTTGGTCGCCACCACGAACTGGTCGCGTCGGCCCGACAACCAGCGACCGACGATTTCCTCGGTACGCCCGGCCGTCGTGTGATCGCCACCGAGTGGGTAGATGTCTGCGGTGTCGATGAACGTGATCCCGAGGTCGGAGGCGTGATCGAGGATCGCGACCGAGGCGGTTTCGTCGACCTGGAGCCCGAACGTCATCGTGCCCAGGCAGACGCGGGACACGAGAAGGCCACTGCGGCCGAGTCGGACGTGCTGCATGGCCCGAGTCTACGAGCAGCACCGGTCGTTGGCGTGCCCCCGGCTGGGCGTGTGGCTGCGTGTCTCGTGCGGATGAGCGAGTGTCGCCCGCGCAATTGGATGAGTGAAAACGCGCCGTTGAGGTGATGTGGTATCGCCGTGGAACGCCGAATGAATCTTCATCGCACAGTGTGCGTGAAGGAGGTGGGGCTGCGATGTTCGGGCAAACAGTGGGGATTGCAGCTCGCACACCTTCGGATGGGCAGCGCTCCCGGGAACCATGTGGCCACACTCCCGGGAGCGACGCTCGAAGTCGAGCGATCCGCGCGTTCCGAGAGTCAAGTCGATACGATTTTGTCGGTGGGGACTGGGGGAACGCTCTTCGACGATCACAAGTGGGGGCAGTCTCGCCGCGCGTGGTCGTCGACTATCAGGGAGGACCGACGCGCCGGGTGACGCGCGGTCATAGAGCGAAAGGTGCACCATGAGCAATACCACGCTTGTACTCGTCATCGACGAGCAACAAATGATTGCGGACACCATGCAACGCGTCATCGACGTCGAATCCGATCTTTCGGTATTGCGGGCGCTGACGAACGATCATGAGCTGTCGGAACTCATTGCCGAATGCGCGCCCGATGTGGTGGTGCTCGATTCCGATGTCAACGGTGGCGACGGACCGAGCGTGGCTCGGCGGATCCGTGAACGGTGCGCTCAGACGCAGATCGTGATGTTGCTCAATGACACCAGCGGGCCTTCAGCGCGCGAGGCGATCGCGGCGGGTTGTCTCGGTGTCATCTCGAAGAACCGCAGCGCCGACGATCTCTGCAATGCGATCCGAAGCGTGGCGAGAGGTCAAGCCGTTGCCTCGGTCGGCGATCTTGACGGACTGTTTCGCGACGCGCGAGCGAGCGCACTGGCGGACGGCCCCGCGCTCACCGACCGGCAGGTCGAGATCCTCGCGTTGATGGCCGAGGGATTCGCCACCGACGCCATCGCGTCGCAGCTGTACCTCAGCCGGAACACGGTGCGCAGCCACGTGCAGCAACTCTTCCGCCGGTTAGGGGCGAAATCGAAGCTTGAGGCCGTGGCCATCGCGCGCCGCCGGGGCCTGCTGCGCTGACGGTTCCCCGATGCGTCGTATGACTGCCGCATAGAGGGGTCACACGACGCATCGGGGGGAGATGGTGCTCAGGCGTAGACGTTGATCGGGCCGTCGGCGCCGAACGCGGCGGCGGCGTCGCCGCGGCCGGTCGCCACGAGGATGAACGGCATGGCGTCGGGGCCGCTCGGCGGGACCGGGCCGTTCCATCCGCGCTTGGTCAGCTCGAACGTGAGGTGCGAGATCGCGCCGCGGACACCGGAACTGAACTCGGTGGGGCGGCCGATGGCGGCGCGAATGTCGTCGCCATGCAACCACGTGTCGTACCAGAGCGCTTCCACGCCGTCGCCGAGCGTGCCCTCGTAGCCGCCGGGCGCGGTGGCGATCCAGGCGGCGTCGTCGAAGATCGGTAACAACCCGGCGGCGCCTTTGCGGACCTCGCCACATTCGTCGGCCACCTCGGTCGGGGTGCGACCGGCACGCTCGGCGACCTCGCGAGCGGTCACTTCCGGGCTGCCGAGGCCGTCGAGCTGGCCGGCGACAACGTCGGCGATACCGCCGACGGTGTGGCGGGCGACGTCGCCGACCGTCCAGCCGTCGCAGCGGCTCGGGCGTTCCCACTCGTCGGCGCTGATGGTGCGCAGGAGCGCTTCGAATCGTTCGAGTTCGTCGAGCAGGCCGTCGGATACGTCAATGCGGGGAAGGGCCATGTCTATCCTCTCGGTGCAGTCCGGCCGAGCCGGAACATGCGTGCAGGCTGCATGTTTCTTGGTATGTTGTCGCACAGGAGCGCGCGCGGCCGACGCAGCCCACCGGTTGCTCGTGGGTCCTGTCGATGCGCTGGCGCCGGTGTTGCTCGCGGCCTTGCACGAAGCGGCGACGGCGATCGCCGACGGCGCGGATGGCGATGCGTTGCGGCGCGTCATCGAGGAACTCATCGCGCGTGTGACCACCGCGCCCCAGTGACGCGGGTTGTCGGTTATGAGCCCGTCGGGCGTTCGCCGTTGTTCGGATCGGGGAAGCGGTCGATGTCACGCAGCGCAGGAAACAGACGCGTCCATATTGCCGCGATGATGATCGTGGCCGCG
>JBBREP010000079.1:0-15956 GCA_038202885.1 Acidimicrobiia bacterium
CGTCGGCTCGCGATAGCCAGACTCGGCCTGGAACGACAGCCCGGTGCCGCCAGCAGGGTCCCGCATCAGCACCCACTCCGGTTCGCTGGAAGTCACGTTCCAACCGAGTAACTGCCCATAGAACGCGGCCGTCGTATGCGCATCAGCGCAGTCGATGCACGCAGTCGCGAGTCGCAACGTTGGCACCGTTCATCGCCTCCTCGGATGCGCCGAACGCACACAGAATGCCCGGATCCGCGAGCGTTATCGCCAGCGCGGCGCGCCAGATATGGCTTAGATCGCGCGCATCTTGTTGTCGCGAGCATTGTGTTCGACCTCGGCACGACCAAGGTGCTCCAGCAGCGGCGGGACGTACATCGCGAACCGCCCGCGTAGACCTTTCTTCAGTCCGTACCAGCCACCCACGGGGTTGTCCGCTGATCGACCCCACGCTTCGACGGTGCCATCCCTCGCCGCTTTCTGCTCGTCGGCGGAGCCCAGCTCCATCCAGTCGTCGCGGGCGACAAGCATGGCGTGCAAGTCATCGAGGCACCGCGCGTCGTAGAGCAATACCGTCTTGCCGACCGTGCACACCAGGACGTCGATACCGTCGCGCACGTCGCGGTGCATGGTGTATTCGGATTTGAGCGGCGGAGTCTTCAAACGCCAAGGGTCGCTTGTCGTGCCTGAACCGCTGCTGATCCGATCACCAGTCACAACGTCTCTCCCTAGGGCGCGAAATCCTCTGTCGACGCCGCGGAGCGCATATTGGCCCATCCGCGAGCGTTCTGCCAGCGCCGAGCGGTCGTTACGCCCTGCTTGTGTTGTGCTGAGCGTGGTTCGTGTTCTACCCCCAGCCTGGGCACACCAATCCGGGCGAGACAAGTGCGACGAGATCAACCTTCGGCAGCGGGCCTGTCGAACAGCAGGATCTCCTCCTCGTCGGGAGGTTGAAGCATCGTTGCCCACCTTTCAAAGTGCGCTCGTGTCATGGGCGAGGCCGTCCACTCGCCCGACGCATTGCGACGTTCAGCTCGCTCGATCAGCTCCTCCAAGGGCGCATCGAGATAGTGCAGTTCGACACCTACCCCCAATGCGCGCGCCCCGAGTCGTTTCTCATCCCGTTCAACTCGCGCCCAATGACCCCACTCCAAAATCACGCTCTGGCCGCGGGCGAGGAGATCCTGGGAAAGTGTCCACAGCTGATGTTCGAGACGCGCTCGGAATGCTTCATCCCACACATCGCCACCCAATTGCGTCACCCACGCGTCCTTGTCGAACCTGACGGCGGGGATTTTGGGTGCGAGCTGACGAGCGAGTGTCGACTTGCCCGAGGCCGGAAGCCCGCAGATCAGCACGAGCCGCGTCGATGACGTCGCCATACACAATTTGTAACATGCGCCGCCTCCTTCGCCTCCGAGACGGCTCGAGGATTGTGTCCCATCGCGATGGTCAGGGCGTGGAAGCGACGAAGCCGAGTTGCGAGTACGTCTTGCCGAGCACTTGGCGGTCGTCGGCGCGCAACCACTTCTGCATCACGGTGGCGTACACGCTGCGATAATCGACGGTGGCCTTCAGGTTGCCGTAGTCGACGAGTTGCGAGTCGGCGAGGCCGGGCTGCTGTCCGTAGAGCCCGCCCTTCACTCGCGGCCCGATGGCCATCATCGTTGCCGCGGTGCCGTGATCGGTGCCGCCACCGTCGTTGTCTTCGGGCCGGCGGCCGAACTCCGAAAACGTCAAGGCCATCACGTTGTCGGTCCACGCGGGTTCGAGCACTGCGAAGAGCCGGTCGATGCCGGCGTCGAGTGACGCCATCAACTGTGCCTGGTTCGTGAGTTGGTCGGTGTGGGTGTCGAAGCCGTCGAGTTCGACGTTGAAGACGCGGATACCGAGGTTGCGGTTCACGAGCCGACCGACCAATTCCATCTGGCGCACGAACCAATTGTTGTTCGGATTCGCCGGGTACGCAGGCGCGATGCGATTGGTGAGCCGCATTACCTGCGTGTTCGTTCGCGCGATCATGTCGCCCAACGGCCCGGCGCCGCTCGAGCCCGATGCTCCCAACGCCGCGAGGCCGTCGAACAGGCGCATGTCGTCCGCGTTGCTGCGATTGATGCCGAAGCGGTCGCTGATCGAGAGGGGGAGCGCGGCAGCGCGAGATTGCGCGCCGACGAGATGCAGCGGCACGCCATTCGTGCCGAGGGTGACCGAGTACAGCGACTCGGTCGCCGCGTTGGGCAGACCATCGACGTAGCGTCCGAGCCACCCGGTCGGATAGCTCTGGGCGCTACCACCCCAACCTTGCATCCAGTAACCCATCGACGAAAAGTGACTGAAATCGGGAGGGTTGTAGCCGACGCCGCGGATCAGGGCGACCCGACCCATGTCGTAGCGCTTCTTCGTCGTCACCAACTTGGGGTGCAAACCCACGCTGTTGTCGATCTTCAATGTTTGGTTCGGTTGCAACGCGATGCGCGGACGGCGGTCGTAGTAGTGCCCGTCGCCGATTGGTACGACCATGTTGAGCGAGTCGTTACCCCCAGTGAGCATCACGACAACAAGGATCGCATCGCTGCTCTTCAGCGGTGGCGCCGCGAACGCTTCGAGGTGCCCGAGCAAAGGCGTCAGCGCGAGTGAGCCGCCACCAATCGCGGATGCCTGGAGGAAACGGCGGCGTGAGACGATCGGATTGGTGTCGGGTATCGACCACGCACGGCGTGCGGCGGACGTGTCGGGATCGAGCACCGGCATTGTGGGTCCCTTCAAGAGAGGTTGTACTCGGGGCTGAGCATCACGAGCACGACCAGGTTCCACCATGTTCGTTCGTCCCAACCATGGCTGTTCCACTGACGTGTTGCGGCGGCGACGAGTTGACGGCGTGTGTTGTCGGAGGGTGTGAACACGCCGAACATGGTGAGGATGAAATCGACGGCGTCGGCGTAACGGCTGGGTGCGGAACCCTGCAGGATCGACATGGCGGCGTCCTGGACGACGTTGGTTGCGCCGGCCTGCTGGTTGTGGCTGTAGATACGCCACGCCACGTAGGCGGCCCAGTCAGCTCGCCGCCACATCGACGATGTCCCGAGCCAGTATCCGTTGTTCTTCCATCCGGCCACGTTCGGCGGCTCGAAGAGGTTCTGGCCCATATCGTCCATGAACCACTGCGGTGACGCGTCGTCGGCCGTGAGCCCGGTGAACTTCAACGTGGCTGCGACGAACTCGGCTGGCGTGCGGACGAGCCCAAGTTTGGCCGTGTCGGAGTAGAAGTCGGGGTGCAAGAACAGCGCTGTGAGCACGGGCGCGATCTCGAGGTCGTTGTCGAGGAACACCTGCGCCAACGCGTCGACGTTGGCCTGGGGCGGGTCCGGGTACGCAAAGAACGTCCAGAGCTTGCGCACGATGTACTTCGCCGCGACTGCCTTCTTCGTGGCGTTCGTCGCGAGGAAGTAGTCGATGATGTCGGGGCCATTCCAGTCCTGGGTGACGCCCATGAACGTCTTCTGGCCGTGGTCGTGACGGGCGTTGTAATAGTGGAACTGGGTCCGGTCGTTGTCATCGACGTTGTATCCGGTCCATGCCCGCGCCGACGCAATGATGTCGGCCTGGGTGTAGTTGCCCACGCCGAGAGTGAAGAGCTCCATGAGTTCGCGCGCAAAGTTCTCGTTGGCATCGCCAGCGGTGTTGTAGGCGCCATCGAGGTAGAGGAGCATCGCCGGTTGCAGCGACATGTCGTGTACGAGCTGGCGGAAGTCGCCCATGCCCGAATGCCGGAACAGGGTGTGCTGATCCCACATCAGCTTCATGTCGCCGACCTTTTCGTTCTGGCTACAGAAGTGGCCGTGCCAAAAGAGCGTCATCTTCTCCTGGAGCGGCTTCGGGTGGGTGGCCATTCGGTCGAGCCACCATTGCTGGAGTCGGTACTCGTACTCCCAATCACCGACGTCGGGGCTGTCGAAGAAGTCCGGGCGTGGGTCGTCCGGCGCGATGACCGGATCGACAAGGCCGGCCACGATGTCGTCGAGCGAGTTCGCTGCGAGCACCTGCACTTCGGGGAGCGTCGCCCCGAAGCCGGCGCGCCGGAGCAGATGCGCAACGTCACCGACAGCGGCCACGCGCTTCCCCCTGGTACTCCGCAACCCGCCCGAAGACGAACATCGGCAGACCGGGCGCGAGAACTTAAGAGAGGGCCTTATCGGTGGACGCAACCCGACACAGGGCGGTGACCAAAGCAGCCCGAGAGCGAGGGACGAGCGACGCGGGTGCGAAGGAAACTCGCCGCGCCGGACGAAGTAGGCCCAAGCGTCAGGGCAGGCCAGCGCCGGGGGTGTCGACACGGGCGGCCTCGATGCGGCCGGTCATCGTCTTCACCGTCTCGGCCGGATTGGAACCTTCGGCGGTGCACACGAACAGCGTGCGCCGATCGTCGCCGCCGAGCATGCACGCGAACGCACCACGGCCGCAGCTGATCTCGTCGAGCACTTCGCCGCCTTCGGCGATGCGCAGCACCCGGCCGGTGAGCGGACACGCGATCCAGATCGCGCCGGCCGCGTCGAGGCAGATGCCGTCGGGCACCGCGCCTTCGAGCTTGGCCCACTCACGACGGTTCGAGAGCGATCCGTCGCTCGCAATGTCGAACGCCGTGAGCACTCCGCCGAACGACTCACCGACAACGAGCGTGGCGCCGTCGGGTGTGATGACCATGCCGTTCGGGAACCCGAGTTCACCGGCCGCTTCGCTCACGGCACCGTCGGGGCCGACGCGAACGATGTTCGTGCGATGCGGCTTGGCGCCGTGATCGAAATCGAAGCCGAAGTTGCCGATGTAGGCGTGGCCGCTGGCGCTTACCACCATGTCGTTGCAATGCCAGGGTGCGATGTCGAACAGGTTCGCGACTTCGGCGAGGGAGCCGTCGGCCGTCAGCCGCACGAGTCGCCGGTCGATCATCGACACGATGAGCAGGTTGCCGTGAGGGTCCCAGCCGAGTCCGCTCGGTTGGTCCGGTACTTCGCAGATGACTTCGGCGACACCGTCTTCGGTCGTCGCCATCACGCGGTGTGCGTGCATGTCGGAGAACCAAAGGCGGCCGTTGTGCCAGCGCGGACCCTCGCCGAACGCGAGGCCGTCGAGGACTGTCGTGAGGCGCGGCTGTGTCATAGAGACGAGATCATGCCTGAGAGGGCGAGATCTCGTCGAGGTCGCGTCCGCGTGTCTCGGGGAGGAACGGCACGATGAACAGCGCCGCGAGCAGTGTTGGGATGGTGCAGATCGCCAGGGAATGGCCGAGGCCGCCGAGATGGTCGCTGATGATCCCGGCCGCGAGGAGGCCAACGATCGAACCGAGGACGCTGATGATGTTGACGAGTCCGATCGACGTGCCTCGCGCCTCGGTCGGGAACAGCTCGACGTTCTGGGTGCCGATCGCGAGGAAGCCGCATGCGAACGCCATGTCGCCGATGGCCGACGCGAGCCACAGCACCGGGCCGCCACCGAGGTAGAACGCGAACCGCACGATCGAGCCGACGGTGAGCGCCACGAACGCCGTGGGTCTTCGGCCGTAACGCTCGATCAGGGTGCCAGCCATCGCGAGCCCGATCAGCCCGGTATACGACGTGGTCGCCATACGCCACAGCACGATCGTCGTGTACGAGAAGTGGTGGACATCCTTGAGGTAATTGTTGGTGAGTACCGATGACGGCGCCGTGAGAATGTTCGTGAGGAACCCGATCGCGGCGAGCAGGATGAACCGTCGTCGGTAGGTGCCACCCAACACCTCACCGATGCGTCCCTTGCGGATATGGGCGCGTTCCACCCCCTCGAAACGCTCGGATTCCTTCAGGTATTTGCCGATCCGCAGCACCAAGACACCGGCGAGTGCGCTGAGCAGGAACACGAACCGCCAACGACTGTGCTTGCCCGCGAACGGGAGCAGCACCACCGCGATGGTGAAACCGAAGCCACCTGCGAGCGCGAGCATCGACGTCGCGAATCCCCGCGCGCGTTCCGGCGCCTCTTCGAGCGCGACGACGCTGCCGACGAACAACGCCGAAAGGGCAAAGCCCCGTGCCAACGTCTGTAACGCAGTCAGCGTCACCGGGTCGGGCGCGATCGCACTGACGAGGTTCATGGCCGACAGGCCGAGCAGCGAGAGCAGGATGACTTTCCGCCTGCCGATGCGGTCGCTCAGGACGCCACCGGCGAGTGCAATCAGCGCGCCGATGCGGATGACCGCGAGCATCGTCGTCAGCTTCGTGTCGGCGTGGTGTGCGTTGATACCGAAGAAGGTGTCCTGGATGCCCTTGGAGTACTGGCCGACGATGGCCTGGCCGAACGTGCCGACCGCGACCGCGAATCCGGCAGTCGAAAGTCCGACCGCCTGTGCATGCGTGTACGGCACGGGGGGGAGCAACGGGTTGTGGCGAAGCGGCTTGGTCTTCGGTGGCGGTCCGTCGCCGCACGTGTGGAGCAGTTGCGCGGCCAGGCGGTCGACCTCTTGCTGATACTGGATCGAGACGGCCGAACTGACGATCGAGTGAAAGAAGGGCAGGTCCAACCCGTTGCCGGCCGCGAGCAGGACCTCGGTGTTGCCGTCGTCGTCCAGCGCCAGCGTGGCGCGTAGGTAGCCGTCGGCCGCCGGGTCACGGTCGACAGGAAGCGAGAAGGTCGCATCGCCCAGGTAGGTGGCGTCCAACTCTTCGAGGGCACGCCGGACGTCGCCGGGCGTGGCCGTAAGCGTGATGGACTGCTCCACGAGCATGGGGCGGCCCATTCCCGCCATGCTACGGCGGATGCGGGAGCGCCCGGGGACGCTCTACAGTCGTCGAAGCCGCAGCGCTCGAGCGGGCGGCCCGCCAGCCCGCAGTCCCAGCACTCATGAGGTGACGTTCCGTGGCGCAACTTGCCGTTGGTGACAAGGCCCCGCCCTTCTCGTTGTGCGATCAGCACGGCACCACCGTGAAGCTGTCGCAGTTCAAGGGCCGCAGGCTCGTCGTGTACTTCTACCCGAAGGCCGATACGCCCGGCTGCACCACGCAATCGTGCGCCGTGCGGGATGCCTTCCCCCAATTGCACAAGCTCAACGCTGACGTCGTCGGCGTGTCGCCCGACACGCCGGCTCGCCAACTCAAGTTCGACGACAAGTACTCGCTCGGCTTCCCATTGCTGGCCGACGAGGAGCACGCCATGGCCGAGGCGTTCGGCGTGTGGGGCGAGAAGATGAACTACGGCCGGAAGTACATGGGCATCATCCGCAGTGCGTTCGTCATCGACGAGAAGGGCAAGATCGCAGGCGCGTTCTACAAGGTCTCGCCCAAGGACACCGTGGCGAAGGTGACCAAGGTGCTCGAAGGCTGACCGCTGAACGTACCTGTACCCGGAAACCCTCTGTGAGGGGGTTTTCGGGTACAAGAACGAGCGGCGTCGTCGGCGCTCATCGTGGTCGGGCAATACTGACGTGATGGCGGAGCCCGACGCGCCGACGATGACGCGCCGCAAGTGGTTGTGGCGCCGCGCCCGCGACCGACGCGTGTTGCTGTTGCTGCCGACCTTGGTGCTCGCCGTGTGGGCTGCGGGCTGGGTCATCTCCACGACGCACTACGGCGCGAACGACGCGTGGGCCGGCGATGCCCAGGTGTATCTCGGCATGGCGCACAACCTCCAGCACGGTCGCGGTCCCACGGTGCCGTTCCCATTTGATTGGGACACGCTGTCGCCCAACGCCGTGGTGCATGCGAACGGGGCGGTGCCGTCGGCGCATTACCCGCCCGGCTACCCGATGGTGTTGGCCACCATCCAGACACTGCGCATTGCCGGCCCCGACGGTTCCGCACGCCTGCTTGACATCGCGTGCGTGTTCGCAAACGTCGTGCTGCTGGGCCTGCTGGCCGCGCGCCTCACCGCATACCGATCGATCGTTGCCGCGACCGCGCCGGTCGCGATTGTGCTGTTCATCTCCGACACCCGCCGTTTCGGGTACTTCTTCGAGATGCACGGTTGGCTGCTCGGCCACCGCGATGTCGCGAGCGAGCCTCTGTTCACGGTGCTGTTCACGGCCGGGCTACTCACGCTCGGTCATCTGATGACGGCGCGCGGCGAACGCCGGCGCGCCGCCCTTGTCGCGCTGACCGTCATCACCGCGGCGGCGACGCTGGTGCGCTACTCAGGCTTTGCGCTGATCGCGACTGCGGTGGTGGTGTTGTTGGTCGTTGACCGTCGCCACCCGTGGCGCGACCGTGCCGTCAATGCCGCGACCGTCGCGGGCGGCTCGCTCGCTCCGGTTGCATTGTTCGCGGTCTGGACTCGTTGGCAGGGTGGCAGTTCGGCATCGCCGTTCCTCGACGGCTTCCAACCGCGGCTGCGCGAACTCGGAGCGTTCCTCGTACGACTCGTGCTCGGTGAGGACTTGTCGGGGGTGGGGCGCGACGTCGTGTTGCTCGTCATGGTTGGCGTGGTCGTGGGAGCATGCGTCCTTACGCGCCACGCTCTCAGCGATAGGAGTGGTAGCGACGGCACTCCCGAGGCCGCGGCAGTGATGCTGCGGATCGCGATAGCGGCCTGTCTGGCCTACGTCGCAGTGCTGATCGTTGCCCGCAACTTCTTCGACCGGACCGTGCCGGTGAATCCGCGCCTGCTCGCACCGATGCGCGGCGTGCTGTGCGCGCTTGTCGTAGCCGCGATCTACGAGGTTGGGCGGCGGGTGACTCGGCCCGCGATCGCAGGCAGCCTGTTGGCGGGTTGTGTGGCGGTGTTGTTGTGGCACGGCTCATGGCTTCGAGATCCCGCTGCGCTGGAACACCCGGCGAGCGGTCGGCGAGTCGCCTCGCCCGAGGAAAACGCCCTGGCGGGCACGGTGTCTCCGCAGGACCTGATCGTCACGAATGTGCCCGACGTCGTGTGGCTCGTCACCGGCAACCGTCCGATCGAAGTGCCGCGGCGGCTGTCGTATCTCACTGGTCGGGTGAACCCGAAGTTTGATCAGTACGCCGCCCAAATCGTCGCGTTGCTGCAACGCCACGGTGGCTATGTGTTCTGGACCGCGTCGGGTGATCCGTTGCTCACGCCGACCGACTTGGCTCGCCGGCTCACCATGCGTCCGATCGCCAAGAGCGAAGTGGAAACGCTCTACCGAGTCGAACCGGCGACCAAGTAGGGCCCGCAGCTGCTTCTTGTGCCCGAATTCCCTCTGTCAGGGTGATTTTGGGTACAAGAACGGGCCGACGCCGAGGCGGGCGTCGCTCCTCGGTCAGGCGCCGATGGCGTGGTAACCGCCGTCGACATGGATGACCTCGCCGGTCGTCGCGGGGAACAGGTCTGATAGCAGCGCGCAGACGGCTGAGGCGACGGGTTCGGCGTCCTTGACGTCCCACCCGAGTGGCGCCCGGGTCGTCCATGCTTCCTCGAACTGCTCGAATCCCGGGATCGACTTGGCTGCCACGGTGCGCACCGGGCCCGCGGCCACCAAATTCACACGGATCCCCGACGGTCCGAGGTCGCGGGCGAGATACCGAGCGGTCGATTCGAACGCGGCCTTGGCCACACCCATCCAGTCGTAGACGGGCCAGGCGACGCGCGAGTTGTCGAAGTCGAGCCCCACGATCGAGCCGCCACCGGTCATCAAGGGACGGCACGCGACCGCGAGTGACTGGAGCGAATACGCGCTCACCCGCAACGCGACCGCGACATCGTCCCACGGCGCGGTGAGGAACCCGCCGCCCAAGCACGACTCGGGCGCGAAGCCGATGGCGTGCACCGCGCCGTCGAGGCGACCGCCAACTCGTTCGGCCAGCGCGGCGAGGTCGCCGTCATCGGTGATGTCGAGCTCGACGATGCTCACGTCGGGCTTCGGGAGTCGCCGCGCCGCGCGTTGGGTGAGGCTCATCGCCCTTCCGAACGACGTCAGCACGACCTCGGCGCCATCTTCCTGGGCGCGGCGCGCCACCGAGAACGCGATCGACGCGTCGTTGAGCACACCGGTCACGAGCAGGCGCTTGCCGTCGAGCAACATTCGGTTCCTTCCTGTATTCGTGCAACTCAGAGCGGGCCGTTGGCGTGCTTACGGGCGATGACTGTGGTTCGCTTCATCGAGAGCATGTCGAACGCGGCCACCAGGACACGCCGCGTGTCGCGCGGATCGATCACCTCGTCGACGAAGCCCCGTTCCGCAGCCCGCCAGGGGTTCAGGAACGTCGCGTTGTAGTCGTCGGCCTGCAATCCCTTGGCCCCCAGGATCTGTATTGCTCCGTCGGTGCCCATCACCGCGATCTCCGCACCGGGCCACGCCACGCAGTAGTCGTTGCCGATGCCACGCGAATCCATCACGATGTACGCACCGCCGTACGCCTTGCGCAGGATCACGCAGACACGCGGCACGGTCGCGTCGGCGTAGGCATGCACGAGCTGGGCGCCGTGGCGGATCATGCCGCGCCACTCGAGGTCGCGGCCGGGCTCGAAGCCCGGCGTGTCGACAAACGTGGCGAGCGGAACGTTGAACGCGTCGCACCAGGTGACGAAGCGTGCGGCCTTGCGCGACGCGTCGATGTCGATGGTGCCGGCGCGCCGGCACGGCTGGTTCGCAACCACGCCGATGGCGCGCCCGTCGAGGCGGCCGAAACCGATCACGATGTTCGACGCGTGCGCGCCACGCAGCTCCATGAACGTGTCGTGATCAAGCACGTCGCCGAGAACATCGCGTACGTCATAGGGAGCGTTTGCTTCTGCGGGCACGATCGTCGCGGCTACGTCGCACGACCGGTCGACATCGTCGATGCGGGCCGACCGCGGCGCGTCGCCGACGTTGTGCGACGGTAGGTAGGCGAGTATGTCGGCGACTGCGTCTTCGACGTCGAGTTCGTCGTCGACGACGAGCGTGGCGACGCCCGACACGGTCGCATGTACGTCGGCGCCACCGAGTTCGGCCCGCGACAGGGTCATTCCCGTGAACGCAGCAACCGCGTCGGGTCCGGTGACGTAGGCAAAGCTCTGTGCGGTCATCACCGCGGCATCGACGACGCCGAGCAGCAATGACGGCCCCGACACGCACGATCCGGTGATCGCGATCACCGTCGGGACAACTCCCGACGCGTCGACGAACGCTCGGGCGAGCAAACCCCAACCGTGCAGGGCGGAGACGCCTTCATGGATGTCGGCGCCGCCAGTGTCGAGCACGCCGACGACCGGGATGCCCCGTGCGATTGCGAGTCGTACCGCACTCGCGGCCGTTTCGGCACCGGCGAGACCAATCGCGCCGTGTCGTTTGCCGCCGGCAATGTGGAACCAGCTCACGGATCGGCAGTCGACCTGGCGTATCTCGGCATGGACCGCATCGTCGGCGTGGCGGGCGATCGCCACCGGCGACGCAGCCGAGACCGGCGACGGGCCGACCGTGCGCGCCCCGGATCCTTCCGGAGTGGTGTCGCGCTGCGTCACCCGGGGCACATGCTCATGCAGCCGGCGCAAAGATCAGCGAGGCGTTGTGACCGCCGAACCCGAACGAATTGGACAGCGCGGGCGCCGCGGCCAGCTCCCGAGGCGCGCCGTGCGCGACATCGAGCGTGATCATCGGGTCGAGCTGTTCGAGGTTTGCCGTCGGCGGCACGGTGCCGTTGCAGATCGCGAGCACAGCGGCCACGGCCTCGGCCGCGCCGGCCGCGCCGATCATGTGTCCGGTGACGCCCTTGGTCGACGTGACGATGGGGGAGTGGCCGCCGAACACCTTGGCGATCGCCGCGGCTTCCGCCGCGTCGTTCAGCGGTGTGGACGTGCCGTGCGCGTTGATGTGCCCGATCGCACCGGGCTCGAATCCGGCGTCGTCGAGCGCGAGCTGCATGCACGCGGCCGCGCCCTCGCCGCCGGGCGACGGCGCAGTGATGTGGAACGCGTCGGCGTTGCGGCCGTAGCCGACGACCTCGGCGTAGATACGTGCGCCTCGGGCGATCGCTCGGTCCCAGCGCTCCAACACGAGTGCGCCGGCGCCTTCTCCCATGACAAAACCGTCGCGCTGCGCGTCGAACGGCCGCGACGCGTGCTCGGGGTCGTCGATCCGGTTCGACAGCGCCGTCATTCGAGCGAAGGCCGACATCGCCAACGGTGTCATGCAGGCTTCGGTGCCCATCCCCATGACGACGTCGGCACCACCGTGCCGGATCAGTTCCGTCGCCTCACCGATTGCGTTCGTACTCGCCGCGCACGCGGTGGACACTGCGATATTCGGGCCGTTCCAACCGAACTTCAACGACACCAATGCCGGCGCCGCGTTTGCCATCATCATCGGCACCGTGAACGGCGACACTCGGTTGGGACCTTTGGTGAGCAACACCTCGGTCTGTTCTTCGAGCGTGCTCAGCCCACCGATGCCGACGCCGGCGATCACCGCGCATCGCGCGGGGTCGGCGCGCACGTCGCCGGCATCAGCCAATGCATCGGCCGCGGCCGCGAATCCGAGTTGCGAGACGCGGTCGAGCCGGCGCGCCTCCTTCGGAGACAGGTATGCGCTGAGATCGAAGTCGGGCACCTCGCATCCGATCGACACCGGGAGCGCGCTGGCGTCGTAACGCCGGATCGGCGCTCCACACGAGGCACCGCTGCACAGCCGCGCCCAGTAGTCCTCGATCGTCACGCCGGCCGGGGCTTTGATGCCGAGGCCAGTCACAGCAACCCGTACCCGTCCCCGCGAGTCAGTGGCGTCGTTCATAGTGTTCCTCCGCGGTTCGGGTAATTGCGGGCTCAGCTCACCTTGCCGAGCACCAGGTCGACGGCGTGGCCGACGGTGGTCACACCGTCGAGCTCGTCTTCGGGTACCTGGATGTCGAACTTCTCTTCGAGGCCCATCACGAGCTCGACGAGGTCGAGGCTGTCGGCTTCGAGGTCTTCTTTGAAGCGCGCGGTCTCGGTCACCTGTGCCGGTTCGACCGACAGCACTTCGACGGCGACTTCGCGCACCGCATCGAGAGCGGCAGTGCGTTCCATGGTTCCTCCTGTGAGCAGTTTCTGTGAGATTCGAATGATCATTGTGATCGTGTGGGTCTGACTGTAAACCGGCGCCCGCGTTGCGAGGCGCTTCGCTCAGTGTCCCATTGCCAGCCCACCGTCGACGGGGATGAGCGCTCCGGTCACGTAACCCGCGGCCTCCGAGCACAGGAACGTGATCATGGCTGCGACTTCCTCGGGCGTGCCGAAGCGGCCGATGGGCACCTGGCGCTCGAGCGCATCGTGCCACTCGGCTGGCATCGCGTCGGTCATCGCCGTGGCAATTGGTCCGGGGGCCACGACGTTTGCGGTGATCCCACGCGACGCGAGTTCCCGGGCGACGCTGCGGGTGAGTCCGAGCAGTCCGGCTTTGGCCGCCGCGTAGTTCGCCTGTCCGGGCGCTCCCAGCGACGCGCTCGCGGAGGACACGTTCACGATGCGCCCGAATCGTGCTTTCATCATGGCTGGGGTACAGCGGCGGATGACGTGGAACGCGCCGGTGAGGTTCGTGCGCACGACGTCGTCCCATTGATCGTCGGCCATTCGCATCACGAGGCCGTCGCGGGTGATCGCACCGTTGTTCACGGCGATCGTGATGGGGCCGAGTTCGGCTTCGACCGCCTTGCACGCGGCGTCGACCGAGGCGACGTCGGCCACATCGATCGCGACGGTGCGTGCTGTGCCGCTCTCGGCCGCGATCGCTGCCGCCGTGGCGTTGGCGCCATCTTCATCCGTGGCGTACCCAACCGCGACGGCCGCTCCTTGCGATGCGAGTGCGCGGCAGGTTGCGGCACCGATGCCCTTCGAACCACCAGTGACGAGCGCAACGCGCGGTCCGCTCGCCTTTGCTCGATCGGCGCGGCGCGTAGCGGTGCCGCCAGGCTCGGCCGTCATGCGGTTCCCGTCAACGTGCCGGCGCCGGTCCATCGAAAGAGCGCGCTCGCCCACGTCATGCCGGCACCGAATCCCGACAGCAGGATGAGATCGCCCTCGTGCACGCGGCCGTCGTCGACGGCTTCGCAGAGCGCGAGCGGAATCGACGCCGACGACGTGTTGCCATAGCGGTCGAGATTGGAGATCACGCGATCGGTATGGAAGCCGAGTCGTTGTGCAGCACTCACGATGATGCGGCCGTTGGCCTGATGGGGCACGAACCATTGCACATCGGCTGCGTCGACGTCGGCGCGTTCGAGCGTGACACGCGCCGAATCCACCACCGCGCGCACGGCGCGCTTGAACACCTCTTGGCCTTGCATCTTCAGGTAGTGGTCGCCGGCCGCGACCGTGGCGGCGCTCACCGGGTGAGCCGAGCCGCCGCCGGGCATGATCAGTACGTCGGTCGCCGAACCGTCGCAACCGAGATCCCAGCTGAGCATTGCGTCGGTGCCGTCGTCGGTGCGGCTCCACACCGCGGCGCCGGCGCCGTCGCCGAACAAGATGCAGGTGCTCCGGTCGTTGGGGTCGGTGATGCGCGACAACGTCTCGGCGCCCACAACGAGCACATGCTGTAGTCCCGTACGCAACATCGCGGACGCGACCACGGACGCATACACGAAGCCCGAGCACGCGGCGTTGAGGTCAAAGCTGCCGCACCGCAGACCCAAGCGTTCGCCCACGTACGCGCCGGTGTGCGGCACGAGCGTTTCGGGGGTGACCGTGGCGATGATCAGCAGATCAATGTCGGTGGGTGAGAGCCCCGCGCGTTTGATGGCGTCGGCGGCTGCTTGTGTGGCGAGCGTCGCGGTGGTCTCGTCGTCGGCCGCGATGCGACGTTCGCGAATGCCTGTGCGTTCGACGATCCACTCGTCGCTCGTGTCGAGGCGGGCCTCGAGGTCGGCGTTCGTGAGTCGGTGCGCAGGCGCGCTCGCGGCCCAACCGGTGAGCGCCACGCCCGGTGGCACCTGCGTCGCGAGGCGCGTCGCCACGCTTGTCACGAGGCGCGGAGCCACGCGACGGGTTGGCCCGTGCGCAGCCGTTCGCCTTCTGAGGCCAACACGCCCATCAAGCGGCCGGAGAACGGGCTGCACACATGCGCGGTCGTACCCGGGCCTTCGACGACACCGATCTCTTGACCCTCGTCGACGAACGCACCGAGGTAGGTGACCGCAGTCAGGCGAAACCGCCCGACCGCCGGAGCCACGATCATGCGCTCGACCACCGAGAGCGTCTCGCCCGTGCGGTTGGGAACACTTCGCCCGTCGGTCATGTGGTTGCGCTTTCGTGGTGGTCGGTGTTGGCCTTGGGATGTGCGGTCAGCTGTACGGGCGGCGCCGTGGTGTGATCGGGGTCGGCAAACCGATCGATGTCGTGTGGCGTGGCGACGCCGATCACCGGAGTGCCGGGAACCGTGCGTTTCGCGACGCCCGCGATCATCGTGCCGTTACCCACCTCGATCAGCGCTTGGGCGCCGAGTTGGGTAACCAGCGCGACCATCGACGCGCGCCATTGCACGGTGCGCGTCGGATGGCGGACAAGTCGATCGCGCCACCCGGCGCCGTCGTCGTACGCCAACGCGTCCTCGTTCGACACAACTGGATGGGTCGGCGTCGCGAACGCGACACCGTCGAGCGCTTCGGCCAGCCCGAGCGAGACTTCGGCCATCAAGGGCGTGTGGAACGCACCGCCAACCGAGAGCGGCAGCGCCTTGCGCACACCGAGTGCCTTGGCGTGCTCGATCGCAGCGTCGAGTCCGGCTGGTGTGCCCGCGATGACGACCTGCCCCGGCGCATTGTCGTTCGCGATCCACGCCGCATCGGGCGCGGCTGCGCACGCGCCGCGCGCCTGGTCGAGGGAAGCGCCCACGAGTGCAGCCATGCGTCCCGGGTGGGCATCGGCCGCGGCCTGCGTGAGCTCGGCGCGCCGTCCGGCGAAACGCACGCCGTCGTCGGGAGTGATGACCTCGGCCGCGATCAAGGCGCTGAGTTGTCCGAGCGAGTGCCCGGCGAAGCCGACGATCTCGTGGTCGGCTTCGAGCACCGGTCGAACGGCGTCCCACGCAACGAGCGAGGTCACCAGGA
>JBBREP010000080.1:0-15787 GCA_038202885.1 Acidimicrobiia bacterium
CTGGCGCAGTTGCGTAGGGAGAATCGGGTGTTGCGCGAGGAGCGCGACATCTTGAAGCGGGCGACGGCTTTCTTCGCGAGGGAGACCCGGTGAACGTGTTCTCGTTCATCGAGGCGGAGAAGCTCGAGCAGCGCAACGTCGTCAAGGCGTGCGAGCTGCTGTCGGTCTCCCGGTCCGCTTTCTACGAATGGCATCAGCACACCCCGTCGCCACGGGAGCTCGCGAACGACGAGCTCGGCGAACGCATCGGAGAGATTTTCGACGCGTCGGACGGCACGTATGGCTGGCCTCGTGTGCATCGGGCGTTACGCGACGCCGGCGTCCATGTCGGACGGCAACGCGTCGCGCGGCTCATGCGCCTGCGGGGCCTGGCCGGCCGGTGCAAGCGCCGCTGGACCAAGACGACCATCTCCGATCCTGATGCCGTCGCGATCGATCTGTTGAAGCGTCGGTTCGGGCCGAGCAGCGAACTCGATCGTGTGTACGTCGGTGACATCACCTACATCCGGACGTGGGAAGGCTGGCTCTACCTCGCCACCGTGATCGACCTCGCATCCCGACGCGTTGTCGGCTGGGCGATGGCCGATCACATGCGCGCCGAGCTCGTCTGCGACGCGCTCACCATGGCGATCACGCAACGCCGGCCCGGACCGGGTGCGATGTTCCACTCCGACCGCGGCAGCCAATACACGAGCAGAGAGTTCACGACCCTGCTCGCCGGCCACGAGATGATCCAGTCGCTGTCGCGGCCGCGCCAATGCTGGGACAACGCCGTCGCGGAGAGCTTCTTCGCGTCGCTGAAGCTCGAGTGCACCTACCGCCAATCCTGGGCGACGCGAGCCCAGGCGCGGCGCGCCGTGTTCGACTACATCGAGGTGTTCTTCAACCGGCGCAGGCTTCACTCGTCGCTCGGCTACATGACACCAGCCGCCTACGAAGCCAAGATCAACAACCACAAGGCCGCTGACGCGGCATAGCCAACCTGTCCGGCGAACCGGGTCAACCCCAGAGCAGCGGACTCGACTTCGACGGGGGAGGCGTTGTACCCGTCGAACAGTTGGACCTCACTCGTGCGGGACTCGGCGCGCGGCCGAGCCCCGAGTGCGCGAACCCGTGACCTGCACTGACGGACTTTTGGATGCTCCTATGTGGTGTCAAGCTCCTTTTTCGAGGGCGTTGAAGAGTTCGCGGGTGATGTAGCGCTTGAGGCAGCGGCGGATCTCGCGGTCGGTTTTACCTTGGGCGCGTCGCCGTTCGACGTACGCGCGTGTGCGCGGGTCGGTGCGCATGCGGTGGCAGCAGGTGACGTGGATCGCCCAGTTGAGTTGCCGGTCGCCTTGGCGGTTGAGACGGTGCCGGACGGTTTGACCCGACGAGGCGGGGATGGGTGCGGTGCCGGCGAGCATCGCGAACGCGGCGTCGCTGCGGACGCGTCCGGGATGCGACCAGGCGCAGAGCACAACCGCGGCGACGATTGGACCGACGCCCTCGATCTCGAGCACGTCGGGACGCATGGCTTTGACCGCGGCGAGGATCTCGCGTTCGAGTGCCGTGACCTCGGCGCGTAACACGATGATCCGTTGGGCAAGGGAGTGCATCGCGAGCGCGATCCCGCGTCGGGTTGGGTCGTGATGGGCGGTTGGCCGCCATGTCGCGCAGGTCTTGACGGTCATGTAGGTCGAGAGGTCACGGACTTTGACTGCGAGCGATTCGGGTGCCGTGTTCGCCAACGCGAGGAGTTGACGTTCGGCATCGACGGCGGCTTTGAGCGCGGATCGACGCACGGCGTAGAGGGCGGCGAGCACGTCGCGTTGCCCCTCAGCGCGCGGTGCGCACCAACGGCGTTGCGCGAGTGCTTCGCGTGCGCAACGCAACGCGTCGGTTCCGTCGTCCTTGATGCCCATGTGCCGGCGGGGTCGTTTCGGCCGCTCGATTTCCACGACGGCCTCGCCGCGCGCGTCGAGCCACCGATAGAGGCCACGCCCCCAACTTCCGCAACCCTCAATCGCCCAGACCCGACGACCCTCAACGCCATCGACGAGGCCGAGGAGCTCCAGATATCCGGTGGGTGTCGCCGCGACCGTGTGCGTGCCGTGGTGCGCGCCCGTCGCCGCACCGACAACTGCGGCCGTGTGCGTCTGCTTGTGCGTGTCGACCCCGATCACGAGATCGATCTCGTCACCGATATCTGTCGTCGTCATCTGCTGCTCCTTCAGTCCTCGACCATGGGTTGGGCCGATCGGGCATCAGAGCCGCGGCAACACTGTGACGAGACACACCGCGCGCGGAACGCGTGATGGTCGAGCTCTTATCAAGCCATGCTCGATGCTGATCGGGTCTGGTGCTCGAAGCGCGACATGTCCAAAGCAAGGCACGAAACCAGTGGGCGTCTGAGTCAGCACACCGAGCACCGACCCGATCACACCACGGCCACCAACGACCGCTCCCCGAGTATCACACTGGGTGTCTTGGTGGGGTTGGAGCATTGCTGAACCGGCCTGGTGAGCGCGAAAACGTGACGCACGCCCCCGTCGCCGCCCGGGGAGTCGTCGCCGTCGTTCTCGTCGGCATCGGCGTCTAACGCACACGCGCACCCATAACGCGGACAGGGACCTCCGCCGGACACGCCACCTGCGGCGCCCTCGATACCGCTCGCTCGACGCAAGGAAACGGGCGCATATCGCCGGCGCGAAGATCGCGTTCCGGGACCCGCTCGCGACCCCACCGGGACGCCTCGGTGGTTCCGCTTTTGCGGAACCACCCTTTGTGCTCCGCGTCGTCCTCACTCACCAACAGACCCACCAACCCGGAACCGACCCGCCGACGAAAAACGTCGATGATCGTGAAGAAACCAGTTCCGATTCGCGCTTTCGATTCGCACACAACGGGCAACACAACAACCCCGAACCCGCGAACGGATCCTCATGAACACGATCACCCTCGTCGGCACACTCACCGACAACCCGTCCCGCCGAGACACCCGGCGCGGCGTCGTCGCCACCTTCCGCGTCGCCGCGACCGGTACGCCACGGCTCTGGATCGACATCGAGACCTGGGGTCAACTCGCCGGCCGCGTCGCGCAACATCTCACCAAAGGCCGCTCGGTCGCAGCCACGGGGACGCTGATTCACGACAGCTGGACCGGTCAGACCGGCGAGCGGCGCGAACACTGGTACGTCCGCGCCGACCGGATCACGTTCCTCGACGGTCCGCCCGAACGCGTCGCCGAGATTCACGCCGGCCGTGCCGACGCGACCAGCCGCCACGCCGTTGGCAACGATGTCGCGAGCGCCAGCAATGCCGAGCCGGCAACCGAGTCCGCGTCCGGACCAGCGATCGTGACCGTGCAGTGAAACGGACCCGCCACCATCCGCACGCACCGATCGCCAAGGTGCACTGCAGCCGCGTCGAGCATGGGGTTGAGCACTGTGAGCTCGTCCTCCGGCCCGATCCAACCGTGCACGATCGTCACATGACGGCGTCCAAGCGCGAGGTCGTCGACCTCCTCGAGCAGCAAGAGGTCCATGACCGCCTTGCGTTCGGATTCGGGCAGCGGCTGATCTGCCAACGCGTGCAGTTCGACCAGGAGCGCGTCGCGCCCGTCATCGATGGGGGCCATCGAGAGTTCCTTCCCATGACGGGGACGCAACTCGTCCCCTCTGTAGAAGCCGGCTCGCACGCCAGCTCGCACACCCCGCCAGCGCAGCTCGAGCCGGCAGGCGGAGTCTGTCGATTCCGCGCAGTCTGCAGTCACCAACAAACCCACCAACGCAGAACCGACCCGAAGACGAAAACGTCGCGCCGATTTCAAGAAGACCGTTTCGATCGCGTCCAGCGATTCGCGCACAGCGGGCAACACGCCGACTCTGAACCCGCGAACGGATCGCCGTGAACGCGAGCACACTCTTCGACCACCCCGACAACTCCTCCGGGGACCGACGTCGACGGGGCCCGGACACGCCCACGATCGAACGGCCCGCGGCGAACGCGAGCGCAGCAGAAGAGGTTGTCGTCAAGCGCGGGGACAGCTGCCCCGAACCGCTGCTGGTAGACGTCCGGGCTGCCGCGCGGATGCTCAGCGTCAGCCGAGCACTCGTGTACGAGCTCATGGCGGCTGGCGAGTTGCCTTCGGTCGTGATTCACCGGTGCCGCCGGATCGCCGTCGACGAGCTCCGTAGCTACGTCGAGCGGCTGGCCGCCGATCGCTGATGCCGGGGTGTGCGCGCTGGCGTGCGAGCGGCCATGTCAGTAGGTAGCAATTTCGCGGGGGAGTAGTGACGGTCGATGGCCCACGTCAACAAGCGGCGCACACAGTCCGGCGAGGTTCGCTACGACGTGCGTTACCGCGCTCCGGACGACAAGGAACGCTCTCGGAGCTTCCGCACCCGGCGCGACGCTGACCGGTTCCGTTCGTCGGTCGAGGTCGACCTCTCCGGCCAGAAATGGATCGACCCGAACGCTGGGAAGGTCAAGCTCGAGGAATACGCGACCTCGTGGCTCGCCGCGCGGACCACGCTCAAGGCCCAGACCCGTACGACATACGAGGACCAGCTCCGCGTCCACATCATTCCTCACCTCGGCCGTGTCGAGCTCGGGCGCCTCACACCGCGCCATATTCGGGATTGGCACTCGAAGCTGATCGCGAACGGCCTGAGTCGGAATACCGCTGCGAAGTCCTACCGGATGCTGCGCACCATCCTCGCGACCGCGGTTGAGGACGACCTGATCACGCACAACGCGTGTCAGATTCCGGGAGCCGGCGTCGAACGTATCGCTGAGCGGCCGGTCGCAACGATCGATCAGGTGTGGGTGGCGGCGGACGCGATTGGGCAGCGGTACCGATGCTGCGTTCTGCTGGCCGGATTCGTGGGTCTGCGGCTCGGAGAGATCATCGGGCTCGAGCGTCGGCACCTCGATCTTCGACAGTCGACCCTCTCGGTGGAGCAGCAGGTGCAAGAGCTGCGTGGCCGCGGCCCGGTCACGACGACACCGAAGAGCATCGCCGGTCACCGCACGGTCGTCCTGCCGGCGTTCGTCGCGTCGGAGCTCACCACACATCTCTCGAGGTACGTCGGCGAGGAACCCACCGCTCCCGTGTTCGTCGGCGAGCACGGCGGCATCCTGCGGCGGATCGTGTTGCGCAAGCACTGGCTTCGCGCCCGCGCCGCGGCTGGCCTGAGCGACGGGTTCCGCTTTCATGATCTGCGTCACACGGCAAACACGATCGCGGCGTCGACGGGCGCAAGCACCCGCGAGCTGATGTATCGCATGGGGCACGCGTCGCCGCAAGCTGCCCTGCGCTACCAGCACGCGACGCGTGAACGCGATGCCGCGATCGCCAGCGCGTTCGAACACCTCGCGGGCCGATCGAACGCTCAGGCAACGCTGGACAAGCGGGACGCAGTGTCCACCGAAGTCCAGCTCGAGCTGTAGACGTCTGCACCGTCCGCGGGATGCTCGCGGGATGCGCTCGAATCTGGCGACTTTCGATCGCTGGTTCTGGACGCGGTTAGCGCTCTGACCAGCACAATCGCGGAGAGCGGGTGACGGGAATCGAACCCGCATGACCAGCTTGGAAGGCTGGGACTCTAGCCATTGAGCTACACCCGCGATGCCAACAGCGTTGGTGATTCGCGTGTTCTTCGCCCGTTCGCAGACGTCGGTGTCGGCGTCGGCGTCGGGACTGGAAACGGTATCGCACCCATACGGCGATACCAGGGTGCGACGCGCTGACCCGCGGACGGCCGACGCACACCCGACTCACGGATGGGTGGCGCCTTCGCCTGACCCGGACCGCGCCCCCGATCCGGACCCGCCGCGCTGGCCTCCGTGATCGTCGGCGGTGGTCGGTGTGTCGGTGCGCCCGCGGCGGTCGTCGGCGGTGGTCGGTGTGTCGGTGCCGTGATCTTCGGCGGTGGTCGGTGTGTCGTCACCGTGGGCGTCAACCGTGTCGGGTGTGTCGGTGCCATGATCGTCGGCGGTGGTCGGCGCGTCGGCGGTGGTCGGCGCGTCGGTGCCGTGGTCATCGAACGTCGCGGGTGTGCGAACGACATGCGAGGTCGTGGTGCGGCTCGTCGTCGGTGGAGTGACCTCGAAGTGCGACATGCGAGCCGGTTCGGGAGTCGTGCTCACTGACGCTGCCGCGGCGAGGGCTGCTGCTCCCGCGAAGACGATCGCGACGCCAGCCAGCGTGGCGGTGATCCAAGGTTTGCTCATAACGGGTGACGCCTCCGTGGAAGTGACGGATGGACGTCATCACAATCGTCGCGAACACGGCCGTGTCGGTATTGGACCATGGTCGTACGACCTGGGTCGTAGCACCTTGGTCCACTGGTCGGGCCGACTCGGAATGGGTTTCAGTGAAGTCGCGGCATCCGCCGTAGCCATTCCCTCAGCCCGAAAGAGGCATCATGTTCGCACGCTCGCACCGCACCACCGCCGGAGTACTGAGCGCAGTTGCGCTGGCCGTCGCCACGATGGCCGCGAGCCCCGCTTCGGCCAAGCCCACCCGAGTCACGCACCGAGGAACCTGTTCGATGGCTTCGCAATGGAAGGTGAAGGCTGGTCACGACAACTCGGTGATCGAGACTGAGTTCGAGGTCGACTCCAACCGTGTCGGCCAAGTGTGGAACGTCACGATCAACGACAACGGCGCCCGCGTGTTCACGGGCGTCCGCACCACGACTGCACCGAGCGGCTCGTTCACGGTGGTTCGACGTATCGCCGACAAGGCCGGCGTCGACAACATCGTCGCATCGGCGAAGAACCGGGCGACCGGCGAATCCTGCGTCGGCCGAGTCTCGATCTGACACTGCTGTCCTTGCACCTTCAGGAGTGGTGCACCGCTCGCGCAACGGCCGCTCCTGAAGGTGCCGACGGATACCCTCGCCCACGATGACCAAGCGCCACGCTACGGTCGATACCCACGGATACGGCGATGATGCAGCAACCCGTCCCACGCGCGCGGGTCGTCGCGTCGTGGCTATCCAGGTGGGCCAGTTCGCCTTAGCCGGCGCCGTCGCGCTCGTCGTGGTCGGGCTGGCGACGGCTATCGCGAGCCGCCGTATCGGCGAACGCGAAGCGATCACCGATGCCCGGTCGTCGACGGTGCTGAAAGCGCAGGGCCTCGTCCAGCCCGCCACATCCGACGCGCTCATCACGGGTTCGAAGGCGGCGATCGCAAACATGGATGCCGTCGTGCAGCGCGACGTTCTCGACGGTTCGCTCGTGCGCGTCAAGATCTGGAACGCACGGGGCAAGATCCTCTATTCGGACGAGCCGCGTCTGATCGGCGAGACCTACGCGCTCGGTGACGACGAGCGTGCGGCGCTCGACTCCGGCGTGATCGACGCCGTCGTGAGCGACCTCACCAAACCCGAAAACCGATACGAGCGGGCATCGGGCAAATTGCTCGAGGTATACCTGCCGATCCGCACGCCATCGGGCACACCGTTGCTGTTCGAGGCGTACTACCGCTACGCGCTCGTGTCGCAGAACGGCAGCCGCCTGTGGCGAAGTTTCGCCCCGATCTCGCTCGGTGCGCTGCTGATGTTGGAACTCGTGCAGATCCCGATCGCGTGGTCACTCGCACGGCGCCTCCGTATGCGACTGCGTGAACGCGAACTCCTCCTTCGTCGCGCGTTGGAGGCGAGCGATGTGGAGCGCCGTCAGATCGCCAGCGACCTGCACGACGGCGCTGTGCAAGACCTTGCTGGCGTCGCGTACGCGCTTTCGGCTGCCGCGCGGCGCGACACGGTCGGCTCCCCAGCCGATGCTGCGCTCATCGAGGATGCCGCCGAGTCCATTCGGGGCAGCATTCGTGCGCTGCGATCGTTGATCGTTGACATTTACCCGCCCAACTTCGGTGAGGTCTCGTTCGAATCGGCCATCACCGATCTGCTCGCGCGAGCAGGCGAACGTGGGCTGCACGTCGAACTCGACATCGAACTCCGAGATCCGCTGCCCGATTCTGCGGCGCGCCTGTTGTATCGCACCGCACAGGAGGGGATGCGCAACACACTCGACCACGCCGCGGCGCATACGTTGCGTGTCCGCGTCGAGCAACGCAGTGGAACTGCAATTCTCGAACTTGTCGACGATGGCCGCGGCTTCAAGGCCCAGGAGGCCAAGAACAGCCGCATTGCGGGGCATTTTGGTCTCATGGCACTGCGAGGCCTCGTGGCCGACGCTGGCGGCCAGCTCGTGGTGGACTCGGTCCCCAACGAAGGAACGACGCTGCGCGTGGAGGTTCCCGTATGACGATCCGGGTGGTGATCGCCGATGATCACGCGGTTGTGCGCGGTGGGCTCGAGCAACTGCTATCGACGACCGACGACATTGTCCTCGTCGGTGCCGCCACCGATGGTGCCGAAGCCGTCGAGATCGTGGAACGCGAGCGGCCCGATGTCGTGCTCATGGATCTGTCGATGCCCACGCTCGACGGCGTAGAAGCCACGCGCCGTATCGTGGCGGCCAACGGCGAAGCGCGCGTCATCGTGCTGACCTCGTTTGGCGACGATCGCCATATCGCCGACGCGTTGGATGCTGGCGCAGTCGGCTATCTACTCAAGCATGCCGGACCCGACGAGTTGCTCGACGCGATTCGCGCGGCGGCGCGTGGTGACTCGCCGCTCGATCCGAAAGCGGCCCGGGTGTTGCTGGCGAGCCGCCGGGTCGGCCCCGCAGAGCGCGCCCTCAGCGCGCGCGAGGAAGAAGTGCTGCGGCTCGTCGCCTCGGGACTTGCCAACAAGCAGATTGCACGCACACTCGCGATCAGCGAACGAACGGTGAAGGCCCACCTGACGAACGTGTTCACCCGCATTGGCGTCACCGGTCGCACACAGGCAGCGTTGTGGGCCAAGACACATCTCCCGCCCGACGAATAGCGCCCAGTCCACCCTCGTGGGAACCTTTGCCTATGACTGCGACCGTTGTGCTCGTCCACGGCGCCTGGCATGGTGCATGGTGCTGGGACCGTCTGGTGCCGTTGCTGGACCGGGCCGGCGTTCCGTCGGTGGCCCTCGATCTACCTGGGCACGGCGACGATGCCGGTCCGTTCACCGATCTGTACGGCGACGCCGACGCGGTGCGCGCCGTCCTCGATGGAATCGACGGCCCCGTTGTGCTCGTCGGCCACTCGTACGGCGGGATCGTGATCACCGACGCAGGGGCGCACCCTGCGGTGGGACACCTTGTGTACATCGCCGCGTTCGCTGTCGACGCGCACGAATCGGCGATGCGCGCCGTGGCCGACGAGGCCGCGAATGCAGGAGTTGTTCATGTGCGTCCGGGCCTCGGCGACATGATGGTCCTGCACGACAACGGTACGTCGACATTGCCGGCACAGGCCGTCGCCGATCTCCTCTACAACGACTGCGACCTGGCCACCCAAGCGTGGGCAGCCGCTCGGGTCGGACCACATCCGATGGTGACATTCACGCAGTCTCCGCGTGAGGTGGCGTGGCGCGAGCGGCCGTCCACGTACGTCGTGTGTGACAAGGACCGCGGCGTGCCGCCGTCGCTCCAGCAAATTCTCGCGGCGCGGTGTACGGCCGTGATCACCCTACCCACCGACCACTCGCCGTTCGCCGGCCGCCCCGATCTCCTCGCGCCGATTCTGATCGAGCTTGCCACGTCACAGTGACACACAGGGTCAGCGTGGCCGACTCGCGTGCATCCGCTCGCCGCCGGAGGTATCGACGCGCCGCCGAGAACGAGACCGCGACCCTGCGGGTGAGCGGCGCGCGTACGATGCGGGCGTGCACACATCACAGCGCCAGTGGCGCGCGGGCTTGGGTGCGGCGCTCGTCGTCGCGCTCGCCGCGTGCGGTTCGTCGGCGGCGAAACCGCAGGTAACCGCGGTCACCACCACCACACTCGCGGCCGTCGTTCCGGTCGGGCCGAACCCGTCGGTGTCGGCCAAGATGATCTGTGCCCCAGAGGGCCAGAACGCCATCGGTGTGGCCCTGAACGAGTCCACGCTCAAGGTGACCACGCCCACCTGGGTGGGACACCTCTACTCGTGCAAGTACGTCTATGCCACGGGAACACTGACGCTGTCGGTCAAGGAACTGTCTCGCGCATCCGAGACCACGGCGTATTTCGAGGCGCTGCAACACAGCCTCGGTGTGGAAGACACCCTCGACCTCGGTGGGGGAGGGTTCCTCGCCCGCAACGGCACCGTTGTCGTACGCAAGGACTACAAGGTGTTGCTCGTCGACCCGACCGCGCTGCCGGCGCAATTCGGCAAGCCTCCCACGACGCGTTCCAATGTCGCCACCGGCGTTGCGAACGCGCTCATGGGTTGCTGGACCGGCGCCTGAGCCGCGGACCGGCGCTCGCCAGGCGCCGTAACGCCCGTTCGATTTCCTGCGCGAGGATCAGCGCGGCAGCATCGAGCGCGATAGGGCGCACAGCATCGAGCGCAGCCGCGATTTCTTCTGGCGTTCCCTTACCGGCGAACGACGCACCGGTTTCGCTGTTGAACAGATCGACGAGGTCGTCGGCGGCCTTGTTGAGGCGTCGTCGGAGCAGCCGGTCGGCACGGACGGCGACCTCGACCGTGACGCCCGCGTCGATGAGTCGGAGCATCAGATCGAGCAGCGCGGGGCTCGGCACGTGGAAACACCCATCGTCCTCACGGGCCAACACGCCCGCGTCGACGAACTGGCCCACGAGCTTGCGCGGGCGCTTCCCCAGGATGGCGTGCAGTTCGGCGAGCGTCTTGGTCGCGGGCTGTTCGTCGACCCAACGGTTGCGAAGCACTTCGTCGAGGCCGAGCCAATCGGTGACCGAGCCCTGACGTTGGCCGTCGCGCCCGATGAGGGTCTTGATCGCCTCGAGCTTGAGACCGCGTTCCTGGAGCGCGGCGATGACCTCGAGCCGTTCGAGGTGTTGGGCGTTGTAGCGGGCATCCCGGCCGTCGTGTCGAGGCTTGGGCAGCACGTGTTGTGATTGGTAGTAGCGGATCGTCCGGTGGGACACGCCCGAGCGGTCGGCGAGCTCGTCGAGGCTCAGCTCCTCGATGGGGGACGAGTCGTCCATTTCTCTATGTTCGCACAATTACAGTAAATACTGCAAACAAAACCTTGACAGTGATCACTGTAAGGATCAAGGTTGACGTATGCCGAACGACACCGCCACCGCCCGTAAAGCCGCGCAGCTCGTCGCGGCGTCACAACGCATGACCCTCGATCCATTCGTCGACATCGATTGGTCGATCGCGATCGACGACAGTGCCTTCCACCTCCCGCCCGCCAAACTGCCGCTGTTCGCCACACCGCAATGGCATGCGATGAGCGAGCGCGGGCGCCGCGAATACAGCCGGCACGAATGCGCTGCGCTGTGTGCTGCAGGGATCTGGTTTGAGAACATGTTGATGCAGACCGTGCTCCGCCACCTGTCAGAACTCCCGGTGACCGACCCCGCACACCGCTACCTCCTTGTGGAAGTCGCCGACGAGTGTCGTCATTCGATGATGTTCGGCGAGTACATCCGCCGGGCTGGCACTCCCGCCTACGCGCCGCCGTTCAACGTCGACGTGTTCGGCCCCGCCGACGGCCTTCCGGGCGGGCGGGCGATGGCGTATCTCCTGATCCTCGCGGTTGAGGAACTCCTCGACGTGTGCAATCGCGTGACGATGCGCGACGAAACCGTACATCCGGTCTCGCGCCAGATCGCGAAACTGCACGTGATGGAAGAGGCACGCCACGTGAGTTTTGCGAAGACCTACCTCGCCGAAGTGTGGCCGACGCTCACCGACGACGAGCGGGCCGCCGCGTCGGCATTCGCGCCCCACGCGGTTGGGTTCGTCGCAGACCTCGTGGTGCACGACGGTGTGTACGAAAACCTTGGCCTGGTTGGCGGTGCCGCAACTGCTCGCGAGAACCCGCATCACCGTGCCCGGGTCGTTGCCGATTTGGCCAAGCTCACAGAATTTCTGACTGAGCTTGGTGTCATCGCGAGCGAGACCCGTCCGGCTTGGGTCGAGCGCGGCCTCGCTTGACCTTGTTCGCGTCGGTCGGATCGAGGCACACGAGCGCGAGGTCGTTGCACGCGCATATATCGGCATCCGCGAGCCAAGCGCGTTATTGCTTCGTACCCTGCACGGTGATGAAGGCTGCGTGACGCGGGTCGACGCGGCCGAGACCAGAAGCGAACGGGTAATACCCGGCGCCCACGACGCGTACATCGGAGAAACCGTGCGCAGCCACCAGCTCGCCGAGGCCTCGATAGGAGAAGATCCTCAGGTGTTCCCATCCGGGATCAAGCGGTTCGTCGCCGCGCAGATTCGCAAGCGGATTTCCGAGGCCGAACCCTGTGCGGCTGACGTTGGTGAGTGAAAACGCTTGCCAACCGCACACCAGCGAGGCGACGTTGTGCCAGCTCGCGAGGTTCTCCGTGGAGCACACGAGCATGCCGCCGGGTCGAAGCACTCGGTAGCTCTCGGCGACAAACCGATCGGTGTCGTGGAGGTGTTCGATCACCTGGTTCGAACACACGACATCGAACGATGCGTCGCGGAAGGGAAGCGTCGTGTTGAGATTGCCGGTAACGGTATCGATGCCACAGCGGCGCGCCGTGGCCGCCGCCTGGCCTGAGAACTCGATCCCGAAACACGCGGCGGTAGTCGGCGCGTAGCGGAGCGTGTTGCGCCCGTCCCAACAGCCGAGGTCGAGCACACGTTCGGGGTGGGGGTGCCGACGAATCGCTTCGGCGATCTCGTTGATGTTGTCGTCCATCGCTCGCGTGAACATGCGCACCCCGGCGCGGCGCCACCGCTCTGCGATCACTGTGACTGTCCGCGCGGCCGCGTGAGGGCCCTGGCGGTCTGGGTGGAGGCGAATTGGTGACGTCCGGCGGGCGACGTTCGGAGGCGGCGCCGTCGAGTGCTGGAACGGTGTGGCGTTCATCGCTCGTCTCCTGAATCCTGATGGCATGCGACGGGCGGTGTGACTTTGTCGCCGACAAAGACGATGCTGCGCGCGGCCGTGGGTCCGAGAACGCGATGGGTACCGCGTTCGAAGGCGGTGACGAACGCGGCGATGGGCGCACGATTCGCGATCCGCCAGAGCGCGAACGGGAGGTGTGTCCCAGCGGCCTCGTGGGTCCACATGATCCCCGCTCGTCGACCGACGTCGCGTACCTGGCGACGAGTGACGGGAGTGACCGCAGCGTGCTGGTACCCGAAGCGTGCGAGCGAGTTGCGGTTCGTGATCTCGACGATGATGCGTCCGCCGGGTCGCAGCACACGCGCCAGCTCGGTGAGTGCGTGCTCCCATGCGGGCACCCACTTGAGTACGCGCAGCGATACCACCGCGTCGAAGGACGCGTTCTCGAATGGCAGCGGTTCGCCGAGACGCGCGAGCACGGTGTGAGCGTCGGGGCTGCGGTGTTGGATGGCTGTGAGCATCGCGGGCACGGAGTCGAGCGCAGTCACGTCGAGCCCCAGCTCAGCCCCGAGCACGTGCGTCACGCGACCGTTGCCGGCACCGGCATCGAGCACACGGGCATGCTCGTCGATTCCCGTCAGACCGCGACGCACGGTGTCGAGCTCACGCTCGGAAACCCAGCGGAGCCCCACGCCGGTGAACGCCTCGGCGTCGTATCCGTCGCCGAGCTGGGTGAAGTGCTCGTCGGCGCTGAGTGTGGAGATCGTCTCAGTATCGGGCATTGATGCGGCTCTCATGCCGTGGCCTTGTCGTCGTCGTGCGCGTTGTTCGATGTGGCGTCGATCGGCGTCATGCCGTAGGCCAACGCGGCGGCGTCGGCGACAGTGTTCCAACCGTCGGCGGCCGCGATGGTGCGTACGGCTCCTGCCGACAAGCGAGACCATGTTGCCTGCGTGCCGACGACATCGGCGATGGCGTCGGCGAGCGCGACCGCGTCGGCGACGGGAACCACGCGACCATTCACGCCGTCGCGCAGGATGGCCGTGAGACACGCGACGTCGGTACCGATGACAGGCAGCCCGACGGCCATCGCCTCGGCGGCGGTCAACGCCGGTGGAATCGTCACGAAGTCGAATTTGAACGGGAGGACTGCGGCGGACGCTGCTGCGAATTCGGCCTTGAGGTCGCGGCTTGGCTCGGTGACGATCTCGATGGCCTCGGACATGTCGTGGGTCTCGACCCACCCGCGTACGTCGTCGGTTTCGGGTCGATCGAGCAGCAACAAGCGCACCCGGAGATTCGGCACTCGAACTCGGGCGTGTGGAATTGCCGCGAGCAACGTGTCGATGCCGCGCACCGACTCGGCCCGACCGGCAAACACGACGGTCGGCGCCGTACGGTCGAGTTGCGCCCGACGGGTGTCCGGCGCCGCGCCCGCGGTACCCACGAGATGGGTCTCGATGCCTGCGAGTTTCGTGACCACACCGCGATGTGGAGTCAAGACCACCCGTGTGCCACCGCGCCGCAGGAATGCTGCGAACAGGCGACCTGGAAGCACCGTCGACAGCACGACTCTGACCTTGAGCACCTGAGAACGGCGCGCGGCGCGCCACGACCCGCGTCGCAACATGGCGAGCGAAGGCACTCGTGGCCACACGTAGATCGACGCGACCGTTGCGCGCCGTCGCCAGACCCGCAACGGGGCCCACAGGCACAGGAGTGGCCCACCGTGAAAATGCACCACGTCGGGATTGACGCGATCCATGACCTTGTTGAGCCGAGCGCGGCGCGTGACGGGGAACGCGCTCATCGAGCCGCCGATCGCGTGCGCCGACGCGAAGTGCTGTCCGCCCGAACCCACCCGGGCACTCACGAGGTGGTGTTCGCCGGGGCAATGGTCGATGAGCTCGAGCATCGAACGGCCAATGCCCTCGGTGTCGGCGAACTCACCGACGACGTGCAGAATCCTCGTCGTCGATCCATCGTGGGGCGGAACGTCGCCGACGCGCACCAGGCTGAGCGCGCGCACCGCCTCGTAACCACCAATGGTGATGCCCGCGGCTTCGCAGAGTTTCAACCACAAGAGTCCGATCGTGAGATCGGGTCGCCGAGCGAGCACGAGCGGTCGTCGAACCAAACTGGTGCGGACGAGCGATCGGCGTCGAGGCGACCCGTTGCGCGCGAGGTAGCGACCGCTCATGCGCCCGTAGTAGCGCTTCTTGCGGTACTGCTGGAGCGGTGACACCCGGCCGTCGTCGTGGTGAATGCAAGCGTTCGTGCGTGCAGTGCGCCAGCCGCTGGCCTGGACCCGGTCGGCGAGGTCCCAGTCCTCGAAGCTCGTCAGCTTCTCGGAATAGCCGCCGACGCCGTGGAAGGCATCTCGACGGAAGGCGCGAGCGGCTTCCACGCGGTCGTCGCCGAGATAGAGCTGCTTTTCGAAGGCGCGGCAGCGAGCGAAGTATCCGGCGCCGAACGAGACTTCCGGGATGACGAGCGCTCCAACCTTGCGGTGCAGTGCGAACGCCTGGGCGCACTGTGCCGCCACATCCGGCTCGAGCACCATGTCGGCGTCGACGAACACAAGGATCTCGCCGTGCGCCAGCAGCGCACCGCGATTGCGTTGCGCTGTGCGTTCGGGTGCGAACGTGGCCACGAGATCTGCATGCTGTTGTGCGATCGCACGCGTGCGGTCGCGCGAATGGTTGTCGACGACGATGATTTCGACCGCGCGATGGGTCTGGGCGCGCAGCGATCGCAGGCACGCGTCGATCGTGCGCGCGGCATCCTTGGTAGGAACGACGAAGCTCACAAGGCGATCGCGCATCAGCGCGCTCCCTCGAGCACACCGTCGGGTGTTCGCCCGGCGGCGGTGCGCGCCCGTGGCCGCATCGAAGCGG
>JBBREP010000081.1:0-15070 GCA_038202885.1 Acidimicrobiia bacterium
CGCTCAGAAGCCGCGGCCGCGGTCGCCGCCGCGCACCGCGCCGGGATCCGCACCGTGATGATCACCGGCGACCACCCGGCAACCGCGCGTTCGATCGCCGACCGGATCGGGCTGCGCGACGGCGGCACGGTCATGACCGGACCCGAACTCGCGGCCGAAGGACCCGACCACCTCGCGCGCCACGTCGAACGCGTCAGTGTCTACGCGCGCACGACCTCCGAACAGAAGCTCGACATCGTCCAGGCCTGGAAGAAGACCGGCGCGATCGTCGCCATGACCGGCGACGGCGTGAACGACGCGCCAGCGTTGCGTCTCGCAGACATCGGCGTCGCGATGGGTATCAGCGGCACCGAAGTGTCGAAGGAAGCAGCCGACATGGTGCTCACCAACGACAACTTCGCCACGATCATCGACGCCGTTCGCGAAGGACGGCGGATCTACGACAACATCCGCCGCTTCGTGCAGTACGGCCTCACCGGCGGCTCGGCTGAGATCGCGGTGATGGTCGCCGCCCCCCTCTTCGGTCTGCCGCTTGCGCTGCTGCCCGCACAGATCCTCTGGATCAATCTCCTCACCCACGGCCTGCCCGGCCTCGCGCTCGGCGTCGAACAGGCTGAGCCCGACACGATGGATCGCCCCCCGCGCCGGCCAGACGAGAACATCTTCGGCCGCGGGCTGTGGCAGCGCATCGTGGCCGCCGGCTTTCTCACCGCTGCTGTCGCGTTTGGCCTCACCCTCTGGGAACGCGCGCATGGAGGCCCGTGGCAGACGATGCTATTCACCAGCCTCGTGCTCCTGCAGCTTGGCGACGCGCTCGCTGTCCGCTCCGAGTCGGCGTCGACGTTCACGATCGGCTTCGCGAGCAACCGGTTTCTCTTGCTCGCGGTGCTCGCCATGTTCGGCGCACAACTCGGCGCAATCTACTTGCCACCGTTCCAACAGTTGCTCGGTACCGATGCACTCGGCATCGCCGACCTTCTCACCGTGGTGGTCGCGTCGACGATCACCTTCTTCGCGATCGAAGGCGAAAAGCTGTACCGCCGCAATACCGCACGCCTCCGCTCGACCAACATCAACCACTCATGACGCTCGACCTGCGAGACATCGACATCGACCCATTCAGATCGAGCAAACGACTCCGGTTCACGGTCCCAAGAGCCATGGCGGCAACCCGTACGCACGCAGGCTGGACGATCCGCCGGCCCCGTCACCGCTCGTGAAGTAGAGCATGCCGTTGACGATCTCCGGTGTGCTATTCGGGCCGGTGTCCGCCCACCAGAGGCGGGTCCCTTTGGACGCATCGAGGCCCCACATTTCACCATTCGCTGTCGCTGCGTACACAACCCCGTTGGCGATGGCCGACTTGGTGAACGTGGTGCCGTCCAGAGATGTCGACCACATCGGCGCTCCGGTCAACGCATTGCGGGCGTTCATGCGACTGTTCGATCCACTGACGGTGGAGTCGATGATGAGGACCGTGCCGGTCACAGACGGGGTGCCGAACGATGTATTCGGTGTGGTCAGCGACCACCGTCTGATACCCGTTCGTGCGTCGAGCGCGTACAAGGTCGGCCCTTTGCTGCCGTACACGATGCCGTTGGCGACGGTCACGCTGTTGATCGGCGCCGACTTCCACAGCAGGTGGCCGTCGGAGGCGTCGAGCGCAACAAGCTTGACGAGCTTGCCGGAGTAATCATCGATGACAATCGTGTAGACGATGCCGTTTGCCACCGCACTCACGGATCCCGCATAGGGCGCGCACCACTTGGTTGCGCCATTCGCGCCGTCGAACGCGCACGTCTTGACCGCGCCGTATCCGTTCGGTCGGGCAGCCATGTACACCACGCCGTCGGCAACGACCATGCGCGAGAAGTCGACACCGGTAGAGACCTGCCACCGCACGGTCCCGCTACGAACGTCGAGCGCCTCGAGCGTGTCCATGTCGCCGGTCGCGAGATACACCATTCCGTTGGCAACCACGGGGTCGCTTTGCGCCCACTCATCATCCACCCGCACGTGCCACCGGAGCGCGCCCGTGGTCGCGTCGAAGGCGTCGACTTCGCCGTAGTACTCGTTCGTGACGATTGCCATGCCATTCGCGATGACCGGCGCTGAAAGAGGACCGCCCGATGGATCGAACACCGACCAACGCGGCAGCAACGCGTAGGCATTGGAACGGGTGATGACGTTCTCGTATGGGTTGGCCCCGGTCTGCTGCGATCCGAACCCGCTCTGCGCCCAATCCGTGCGCACGAGTACCGCAACCGAAGCCACGCGACCAGACTGGCGGCCACGCGCGATCCACCAATGTGGCTTGGGGCGGGCCCATGCTGGGACGCGCACCTGCCCGGTCCATCGGCCACTCGTCGACGTCACGAATGTCGCGGCCGGGACGCCCGATGCGACGTCGAAGAACACGTCGGCACGCTCGGCGCTGCCATATCCGGTGCCCGACAACGCCACCACCGCGGTGGGCGGCGTGACGACGGTATCCACCGAAAGGCGAACGGCAGCCACCCCGGATGGCACGGAGGCCGACGCGGGCGCCGACAACGCGGCGAGGAAGCCAAGGCTCAGTGCGCACGAGCCGACAACCGTGCCCCGATACCGCGCGCGTTGCATCGGCCGATTTCCTTCGTTTGTCGTATGCACCATCTCGTACCCTCCTACGGCGATTAAGGCCATCGTCTTCCTGAACGGCACTCGCAGACCAGGGACGTTCGACCCGAAAAGATGGGCGTCGTTCGTTCTTGTACCCGAATTGCCCTCCAGAGGGTGAGTAATGCCCCAAGAACGCGCACCGCACGACTGATGACTGCGCCGCTAGCGTCGGCGGCCGTGGCGCACTGGCTGGTGAAGTCCGAACCCGACGTCTTTGGCTACGACGACCTCGTCAAGGCCAAGCGCGAGGGCTGGGACGGGATCCGCAGCTACCAGGCCCGCAATTTCATGCGCGACATGCACCGCGGCGACCTCGCGATCTTCTACCACTCAAACGCGAAGCCGCCGGGCGTTGCCGGCATCTGCAAAATCGTCAAAGAAGCCGAACCCGACGTCACGCAGTTCGATCCCACGAGCAAGTACTTCGACGCCGCGAGCGATCCCGCGGCCCCGCGGTGGGACCTCGTGACCGTTGCGCCGGTGCGCAAACTCCACTTCCTGTCTCTTGACGAACTGCGAACCATCCCCGCGTTAGCCGGGTGCCGTCTCCTCGCCAAGGGCAACCGCCTGTCGGTGATCCCGCTCACCGACACCGAGTTCGACGCCATCGTGGACGAAGCCGACCGGCGCAAGCAGACGCTGCGTGGCGGCGCGAAGCGCCAACCAAAGTAGACACATCACCGCCGGGAAAAGACCGCCGGGAAAAGACGGCCGGGAAAAGACCGACGCGACTACTCCGACGCCTGCATGCCTCCGGCAGGCGTCGCGAGCACAAGGTCGCTGAGCGAGCCGTCGATCACACGCTTGGCGACATCGGTGAGCTTGTCGTTGTGGCGCCGCGCGTAATAGCGCAACAGCGTGAACGCGACGTCGGTCGAGACCTTGCGTCGTTCGGCGACGATCCCCTTCGCCTGCTCGATCGCAATGCGCGACTCGAGCGCGAACTCGAGCTGCAGCGACACGACCTCGGCGTCATGCACAGCACGTTCCTGCAAAATGCCGATCGTGGCGATGTCGGCGAGCGCTTGCGCGGTCCGCTGGTCGTTGGGGGCGAGCCCGCCCGGCTTGGTGGAGAAGAGGTTGAGCGCGCCGACAACGTGTCCGCGCAACCGCATCGGGACACCGGCCATCGACTTGAAGCCAGCGGAACTCGCAGCCGGCCCGAACAACGGCCAGCGCGCATTGCTGGCATTCACCGAACCCGACGTGTGCAACTGGTTCGAGTGAAACGCATCGAAACACGGGCCCTGCTCGTGTTGTAGCTCAAGGAGTTCGATCAGCCGCATCTGTTCGCTCGACGACGCCATGTAGCGCAGCTCGTCGCCCGGGGCTGCAAGCATCACGCCACCGTGCGACACGTCGAGCAGCGCGACGCACTGTTCGGCGAGTCCCTGCAAGAACTCGACCACGTCGTAGTCGGCGACGAGGGTGTCAGCCAGGCCGACGAACGCGCTATATAGCTCAGTTTGCTCCGCCATCGCGGTCCTCCACGTGTCGCCCATCCGAAGACGGCGACGCTGCTCGTCAATCTATCTGCAACACGCCCGACGCGACGTCGTTGGCGACCTCGACGATCGATCGATCGATCATGTGCGTACGCGTACGCCCTGAGCAGGGCATACGCGTCGGCGATCGGCACACTGGCGCGCACCGAAATTCGCCCGACGGCTTGATGTACCACGACGCGCTGTTCTGCGGCGCCCTCGAGCTGCCACGCCAGCGTCCCTGGCTCGGCGGCCGCTTGCCAGTCGAGCACCATGCGCCCCGACACAGCCGCCACCACGGCGGCGTCGGCGAGTTGGTCGGCAGTCATGGGGCCGGCGGCGTCTCGGTAGAGGTTCAGCGCGCCGAAGCACGTGCCCTCTGTGATGAGTGGGATACCGAACGCGGCGCGTAGCCCGACTTGCAACGCTTCACGCCGAAATGCTGGCCACCGGACGCTGTCTGTATCCATCAGGTCGGGGTCGACAACGTTCACACCCGAGCGGAACGCCGACACGCACGGACCCTCCCCGAGCGCGTATTCGATCGCTTCGACGGCCTCGCTGAACCGGTCCGACACCGCAACTGACTCCAGCGCATCACCACGCGCCAGCGCGAGGCCCGCACCCGACACGCCGAGCGTGGTGGCAGCCATCGCGCACAACGCCGGAGCAGGATCGAGACTCGCGGCCGTGCGCGCCTCGAGGTCAACCGCATAGCGAGCCGCGCGCAATCGACCGGGCCCGGGCGTGTCGATCGACGTCATCGCATCTCCTCGAGAGTGCAGGGTGCATAGCGCAACCCAGATGCTCGCGACCCAGATGTTCTGGCGTAGGCCCGAAAGCGTGCAGCAAAGCAACGCCGCGAGACGCACGGTACACCTGTGCCTGGTTGGAGGTCGCGCACGGAGGCGTACCGTTACGCGAGCGCCGCGTGCACTTGACTCCGCCACGGGTCGGGGCAGTTCCAATACGTGATGCCGCTCCCGGCAGTGGCGCTCGGGTAGAGCGCCCACGCCACGCAGTCCGCCACCTTCTCCGACACGTCCCATGGGCCCGACCGCACACTCGGTGCACCGGCGACGGCGGCGGTCAGGGCCGCCCCACGCGCCGTCTTGAGATGCACGCTGTGCGAGAGCTCATGGACAGTCACATAGGTGAGGCGTGCGACGCTCGTGAACGCGCGCTGACTCACCCACACCTCGTTCGGGCCCGGGTTGTAGCCACCGGCGTGACAGCAGTCGATCGGGTTGAACCCGTAGTGCACGGTGGCACCGGCCTCGAACAGCACGGCCGGCAAGCTCACCAACAGCGCGTCAAGCTGGGCGTTGCCGCTCGCGACGATGCGCGCTGCCGATTGTGGCACCGCGGCCACCGGCGCGACCGGTGTCGGCGTTGTGACGGGCTTGGTCGGCACCGAGGCGACGACCGTCGTCGGCGTCGTTGTCGATGGCGCTGGGGCGGGCGCGGACGTCGAGGAGGTCGTCGTGGCGACCGTCGATGTCGTCGTCGACGTTGATAACGGCGTTGGGGTAGAAGTCGCGGTCGGCGACGCCAGCGCACGAGGCCCGAGGGCGCTACGACCGGGTTGACGCGCTCCCGAGGGCTGCAACCCGATGAATACGAAGACCCCGAGGGTTACGAGCGCCACCAGTTTTGGCACCGTGAGATGACCGAACGTGCGGAGCAATGGGCGCATGAGAGCCTCGGTGCGAAATCGGCGAAGGGCAAGCTCGTTCGAGCTGGGGCCGGTTTCGCATTGGCTCATCGCAGGCTCATGCGACCAGTGATCGCCTGCGGATCAACGCCTCCCCGAGGGTGTGACCTGGGTGACGCTGTGGTGACTTGTGAGCGGTGCCGACCTCGCGGCCGGCGTTTCCGCGTCAGTACATCACTGCGTGCACGCGAGCGCCAGGCGCAAACCGCGCAATGTGACGCTCGCGTTCGATGCGCCGCACAGGGAATTTCACTGCGTCAGGCGCACCAACGACGCCGTGAGCTCAGCCCCGCAGCACGTTCCACGACAAGACGAGCGCGGCGGCGCCGAGCGCGGGGAGATCGCTATAGCTCACCAAGGCCCGCAATTTGACGCTGCCGCTGACTGTCGCGGTGAGGAGCAGCACTCGCGTCTGATCCGTTGCCGCGGGCGGCGATGAGCACGGAGACCCGGCCGCGAGGCAGGCGTCGAGCGTTCGGCCCGACGGGATGTGCGCAATTGTCACGGCACGCGCCACCAGGCCGCGGCGAAAGACGACCACGCTGGCGCCGTTCACGTCGGCGTTCACCGACGACAGCGGCGTGTACACGGTGCCCCACGACACGAATTTGGCCTGTCCCGCCGCGCCGCCGACTACCAATACCGAACAGCTGTTGACGACGATGGTGCAACCGCTTTGGGCGCGCACCGCTGGCGCGGTGTAGGTGACCACGAGATCGATGCCGTCGAGATTCTCCTTGAACGTCTTGGCCGAACGCGCGATTGCTTTGTAACTCACCGAGAAGTTGTTCTGTACGGCCGCAATGCAGGTCGCAGTCGTGAGCGGAATCGTGTCGGTGACGAGCGTCACCGTCGTACCCGTGGTTGTGTGCCTTGTCGCCGAGACCGCGCAGGCGCCAATCGTGGCGGTGAGGCTGCTCACGTTCGTTGCGGCCGAGGCCGACGTCTCGGAGTGCGCCACCTTCAGGGCGTAGCTGACGTTGGTCGCGCCGGCGGGCACGACCGAGCTGGCACCGTGGTAGCCGCTCATCGTGACCGTGTCCGTGGCGCCGGACGGCATGCTGTAGGTCGCGGTGTTGGCGTCGATCGTCGAGGTGTTCGGGCTGATCGCAAGCAGGTTCGCGGGCAGGTTCGACCATCCCGTGCTCGGCGTCGGCACGGCGCCCGTCGGCACTTGAATCGACGTCTGCGGCGTTGGGTCGGCGCTGATGCTCTGGCCGTAGATCGCGATCTGTTGATTCGTCCCGACTGGGTTGGGGTCAGGGCACAGTTCCATCGTTGCGCCACTCGCGGTCACGTCCATTTGCGACGCACCGCCGAACACGAACTGCACGCCGTCGGTGGCGCCATCGCTTTCGGTCTTACAGGAAATCGCGGCCGAATCACCTGGGTTGGGTTGGTTCGGCAGCGTCTTGGTGTTCGGGTCCCAACCCTTGGCCTGCCCACCCGTCACGCGTTGGGTCACGTTCCAGACCGTGTCGGGAAACCCAGGATCGACTCCGAAGTCGAAGTAGTAGACACCGGGCTGGAAGAACAGATACCCCGCCTTGCACAGTGGATCGGTGCCCGGCGAGTAGTCGGGGGCCTGGAGGGCCTGGGCATTCGTGTAGTAGCCGGGCACGAACTGGAGCACGCCGTCAGAGACGGTGCACTTGGGCGAAGGGTTCGGGCTCGTCAGCGCCGGTAGTGCCTGCGACGGGTACCCAGGATCGGGATAGTTGGTACCGGTACTGCACTTCTTGTCGGCGGGAACGGTGACGGTGATGGTGCCCGAACACGTTCCGGTGGCATTGAGTGTCTCTCCCGACAGATCCAACGTGCCGCCGGCGACGGCGACGCTGTTGATCCCGCCGGCGCCGACCGCCGGCGAGTTTGAGGCGACCGGCCCATTCAGCGACAGCGGACCGAACGTTGCCGCGTTGATATTGATGCCGATCTCCGACGCTGAACTCCCGACGGCCCACAACGCATAGGTCGGCAAGCTCGCGCCACCTGGGGTATACGTCTGCACCACCTGACACGTAACCGCGACCGCGGGCTGCGCGCCGACGGCCGATGCGTTCGTGCTGGGACACGCGGTGCCGACTGCGGTGCTGCCGGCGGTCGCGTTGTAGCGCAGCGCTTGGATGGCCGTCTGCACCGCGCCGTCGGCCGCGTAGCCCGTCGCTCGCTGTTGGCTCACAACGCTCACGGTGCGCAAGCTCGCCGTCGCGAAACCCAGCGCGCCGACCAGCGCCACGCTGAGCACGGTGACCATCGCCAGTGCGATGATGAGGCTCACGCCCGACTCCGATCGCGCATGCACTCGCACACTCACATCGGGACGAGCGCGTGCTCGGCCAAGGTGGCGGCGACGCATACTGGTGACCACTACGGCCTCAACGTCCCCGAGAGGGTGAACGAATAGGGCGTGGGTGTGGGGTTGTCCGGGCTCGGAGAATTCGCCTTCTGCGTCACAACCATCTTCACCCACTGTGGGCTCGCGCACGTCGAGTCGACGACGCCACCGGCGCCGTAACAGGTCACAACCGGCGTAGATCCGAGGGACACGGCCGCGATCGACTTCGCGGCGCTTCCCCCGTTGAGGCACGACTTGCGAGCGAGCACCCTGTTCGTAGCATCGGAGCTGTCGACCACGTACGAGACCTCGTTGTTCACTGCGCCCGCCACGCCACCGGTCGCGCTCGACGAACCAAAGCTCACGATGGCAGTACCGCCACCACACGCAGACGTGTCGTTCCGCACGACGACGTTGGCACCCGCGACGTCGCTCGCGAAGTAGGACGCCGAGATCAAGGCGCTGCGCGAGTCGTTGAATCGCTGGTCTGACCGACCGAGAAACCGCAATCCGGCCGTGTATGCCATCGAGAGCGGGACCATCACGACACCCAAGATGGTGACAGCAACAAGCATCTCCACGAGCGTGAAACCGCGCTCAGTCCGGGTAAGGGTCACGATGTGCGCTTCACGATGACCACGGTGTCGGTCACTTGATGCACGCCAGCCGGCGACTTCACCGTGAGCGTCAGTTGTTGTACTCCCTTGCCTGCGGCGGGGCACGCCACGGCGAACGTCGGCGGCGAATCGCCCTGCCACGCCAGCACCTTCGTCACTGTCGCGGTCCACCCCCCCGAGGGAAGGACAAAGCCGGGAGGAGTCGTGTACGTGCTCGTGGTTGCGCAGTCGACGTACGCGACATCAGTCGGGTCCTGGAGCCGTTCCGCGAAGTTGCGCGTCACGCCCTCGGCGGTCGCCGCCTGGCGGTGACTGTCGGTCGCCACGAACGTGGTCGCGATCCCAGCGAGCAGGGCGACGAAGGCCGTACCCATGATCGAGACGGTCACGAGCACCTCGACGAGCGTTTCACCGCGCTGGGTGCGTCGCCACGGTCTCACGGCGACATCACGGCGTCACGTCTTGACCTGGTTGAAGATGCCGTACATCGCCGAGACGAGCGCCACCGCGACGAAACCAACGATGCCCCCCATGACGAGAATGATCGCGGGCTCGAACAGCGACGTGAGCCGCTTGACCTTGTTCGACAGCTCCGCTTGGTAGAAGTCGGCCGCGAGCGAGAGCTGGCGGTCAATCGTGCCGGTGTCCTCACCGACACGCAGCATTTGCGCGGCCGCGTTCGGGAACAGGCCGGTGGCCGCAAGCGGCGCCGACAACCCATCGCCGCGCAGCATCGCGTCACGTGCCGACACCAAGCCTTTTGCGTACACACGATTGTTGCAACCCTCGATGGCCGCAGACATGGCATCGGGAACCGGTACGCCGGCCCGCAGCATCGAACCGAGGATTCGGAAGAAGCGTTCGATCGTGGCGCTGCGCACGACCTCCCCCAGTACGGGAAGCGCAAGCACCACACGATCGCGGCGCAGCTTGCCGCCTTCGGTACGCAGTCCGACGATCAGGGCGACGGTGACGGCGATGAACGTTCCCATGATGGCAAGCCACCAGGTCTGGATGAACGCCGTGCTCGTGAGCAGCATCCGCGTCGGCAGCGGCAACTTGGCGTCGAAGCTCGTGAAGAACACCTGGAACTTCGGCAGCACGAACACCGTCATGATGATCACAGTCACCACGGCGAGCACGCAGATCACGGCGGGATACGTCAACGCCGACTTCACCGAACGCCGCGCTTCGAGATCGCGCTCCACGTAGTCGGCGAGCTGGTCGAGCACACCGTCGATATTTCCGGTCATCTCGGCGGAACGCAGGATGCCGACGTAGTAGGTGGGGAATGAATCGCCGTGGAGCCCGACGGCCTCAGACAGCGGCGCGCCCGAGCGCAGCGAATCGGCGACATCGAGGAGCACGTCTTGCAGGAGTCCTTTGCCTGCGGTCTCGGTGAGCACGGTGAGGGCGTCGAGAATCGGGATGCCGGCCCGCAGGAAGGCCGCGAGTTGGCGAGAGAAGTTCATCAAGTCCTGACGCTTGATCTTCTTCTTCGTGAGCTCGATCTGGCGGAACGCCTTCTTCTGGGTTACCTCAACGTGTTCGAAGGCTCGGCTGACGAGCTCGTTGCGGGCCCGGTCGGCGCTGACGGCGGCGACAACCCCACTTACCTCTGCGCCGCTACCGTCGATCGCTGTGTACTTGAAGTTCAGCACGATGGCCTCCTCTCGACGGTTCAGCCGACGTAGATCGTTCGGAGAATTTCGGCAACCGTGGTGACGTCCTGCTCGATCAGGCGCAAGCCCTCGTCGCGCAGCGTTCGCATGCCCTCCGATTTGGCCTGCGCGAGCAAGTCGTCCTGCGGCGCCTGGTTCATCATCAATTCGCGAATTGGCTCCGAAATCCGCAGGAGTTCGTACACGCCGATGCGATCCGAGTACCCCGTTTGGGTGCAGAAGTTGCACCCGGCACCGTGCCAGAACACACTCTTCGCGCGGCCACCCCACCGCTCGTAGAGGGCGAGTTCATCGGGCTCGGGCGTGTACTGCTCTCTGCACGCCGAGCAGATCTTGCGCACGAGGCGTTGCGCCACGATTGCGATCACCGACGACGCGATCAGAAACGACTCAATGCCCATGTCGATGAATCGGTTCAAACCCGATGTGGCGTCGGTGGCGTGCAGCGACGAGAGCACGAAGTGCCCGGTAAGGGCCGATTGCACCGCGATACGTGCGGTTTCAACATCGCGGATCTCGCCGACGAGAATGATGTCGGGATCTTGACGCAGGATCGACTTCAACCCGTCGGCAAACGTGATTCCTGCGGTTTCATTGATTTGGATCTGGTTGATCGACGGCACGGTGTACTCGACCGGGTCTTCGATCGTCGTGATGTTGCGCGACGGGTCGTTGATCTCGCTCAGCGCCGCGTACAAGGTCGTGGTCTTGCCACTGCCCGTGGGACCGACGCAGATGACCATGCCGAACGGCGAGCGGATGAGCTTCGAGAACTCGTCGCTCGTATCCTCGGCCATACCAAGACGGGCGATGTCGAGCAGCGATCGCGTCTTATCCAGCAGCCGCAACACAGCCTTTTCGCCCCAGATCAGCCCGGCGGTGGCGACGCGTACATCGAAGGCGTGGCCGTCGACCATGACCTCGAGCTGGCCGTCCTGGGGCCGACGCCGCTCGACGATGTTCATGTCGGCCATGATCTTGATGCGGCTCACCAACGCCTGGCCAATACCAACGGGCAACGACGCGGCGTGCAACAGCGTTCCGTCGACGCGAAAGCGCACTCGCACTTGCTCGTCCTGCGGTTCGATGTGAATGTCGGACGCGCGTGAGCGCACGGCCTGGGTGAGGATGCGCGTGACGATCTGCACAACGGGCGCATTGTCGTCGGCAATGTCGAGCGAGTCGTCCGGCTTCGTGCGCGACGCATCGGTTCCGAAACCTGCGAGGTACTGATCGATGCCACCGAGGGCGTTGTACGAGCGGTTGACGGCGCGCTCGATCTCGGTCGAGAGCGCGAGCTGCATGCGTACTGGCATTCCCGCTGCATCGCGGAGTCGATCGACGAGCTCGTCGGTTGGCTCGGTCGAGATCGCGACCACGAGTTGTCCGTCGTCGATGCGCACCGGCAATACGCGCGCGGCGCGCACGATGGCCTCGGGGATGAGCGCCAGTGCGTCGGCTTCGGGGGTTGCTTGACGCAGGTCGACCAGCGGGAGCTCGAGTTGCTCGGCGAGTGCGTCGAGAAAGGCGCGTTCGCTCAGGGACCCGAGTTCGATGAGCACTGCTCCGAGCATCCGGCCGGTGCCGGCCTGCTCGAGCAGCGCCGCGGTGAGCTGGGCTTCGCTGATTGCGCCGCGGGCAACGAGGCGTTCGCCGATGCGCATTCGCAGCGGCCGCCGACCGATCGCGGGCTCGTCGAGGAGCGCAACGGCGGCATCCGTCTCCGGCGCGACGCTGCGGTGACGCCTCATTACAGCCACTGCCCGGCGGGTTTGCACGACGCCGTGATCATGACGACACCAAACTTCCTGGGACTGGGCGAGCGGCCGGCGGCCGCGCCGATGGCACATTGCGCGACCCGTCGGGGGCACCGACGAGCGTTGAAGCACGCGCAAGGTGGGAGGACACGCTCGTCCTCCCACCGCGCACGCCGGGGTTGTGAACTAGAGCGTGGAGCAGAGCGGCACAGAGGTGACGGCGCCGGTGACGGCATCAGCGCTGATCACATACGCGGTGTTCGACGGCGCGGCCCGAAGCAACTTGTTCGTGACGAGCGTCGCAACGGTCGCATAGCTATTCGTCTGCGCGTAGTTCGCTTCTTCTGCGGTCTGCACAGTGCTGACGTCGGTATTGCACGCAGCCTTCGTTGATTTGTTGCTGATCCCACCCACCGCGAACACGACCACGCCGGCGAGTACGCCGAGGATCACGATGACGACGAGCAGTTCGACGAGCGTGAACCCGCCCTCTCCGGAGTGATGCTTTCGCATGGACGCTTGCAGCATGGTGGTGCCTTCCAAATCGAGATCGTGCCCTTTTTGCACGGTCATCTCCAGTTCGGTCGGGATTCACACCAACTGAGCGAATCATCCAATCGATTCGTATCTGCGCAATTCCTACTATTTGTAGGCTTTCCTAAACTGGGTCGTTCGGCCCTTTTCCGACGTTGAGATCGGGAGCAATCCGGCGTGGCGTCACTGATGCCGCGGATAGCGCAGAACCCGCCTCAGCGGGCATCGTGGACAACATCACCCGCAACGAGCGTGAGCATCACGTCGGATTTGTCGAGCCGACCCAAGGCTGTGACCCTCGGCACCGCGAGTACGACGAGGTCGGCGGGCGCGCCGGAAACGAGCGGGCGGTCACCTTCGAAGAGCGCGAGCGCAGCCGCCGGCGCGATGCGTTCGCTCGTGCCAACGACGGCGCCAGAGCGAGTGCGGCGATCGACCGCCGCGCGCATGGCGGTCCAGGGATCCGCAGTGCCGTAGGGAGCATCGGTCGATCCGAGCGTGGGCACCGCCGCCGCGAGCAATGACCCGATGGGGTACAACGCGCCAAGGTCGCGTGGGTCGACGTCGTCCAGATACTCGTCGCCCCGCTCGGCAACAAACGCAGGCTGCGTCGCTACCGCGAGCCCGAGGCGACCAATGGCAGTAATGGCATCGGGCGGAGCCACCGCCGCGTGCTCGATTCGGTCGCCTCGCACCCCGGCGGTGCGCAGCACCTCGAGCGCGAAGCGGAGCTGCACAAGCGTGACGCAATGCACGGCGACGCCGCGCCCAGCCGCGTGCGCCGAGCGGACCACAGCAACGGTCGCATCGAACTCCGGGAGCCCATCGTCGTCGAGCAGCAACTTCACCTCGCCGCGCGTGATCGAGGCCGCGGCGATCAGCTCGCTCCCAACGTCCCCGATGTCGAACTCGAGTGGGCCCATCACGCGCACTCGTTGTGGCAGCTCGGCCAACAGTGCAACGGTTCGAGCATCGTTGCTCACGGTCGCGTCGGTGACGGCGGTCACGCCAGCGCGGGCGAGGAGCGCACCCACGCTCGCCACGCCATCAGCAATATCTGCGTCGATCGGTGTGTCGCGCGTGCGCAGGAGGTCATCGGCCCGCCACAGCCGCCCAGTAGCTCGCCCCGATGCGTCGCGCTCGACGCGAGGATCATCGGCGCCAGCGCCACGACCGTCCTGGTCGTCGAGTCCGGTCGCGAGCAACGCAGCGCTGTTCAACAGCCAGAGCGCTCCGCTGCGGTGCTGCACGCGCACGGCGGTATCGGCAACGATCCGATCGAGCGCGTCGCGGTCGGGCAGGCCAGCAACGCGCTCGTGGTAGCCCACCGCACGCACCGGACCTCGGGCTGCCGCGGCCCGTAGGGCAACGGCAAACTCATCGGCCGTGCCGACCTCGGGCGGTCCGACTCGCACCGAACGCATCGCCGCCGCAAGCGCGAGCACATGGATGTGATGATCATGCAACCCGCGCAGCAGCGCCCCGCCCTGACCATCGATCACCTCGACCCGCTGACCGCCGGGGCCGGCAGTGACGGTGCCGGGGCCGGCGGCGGTGACGGCGGCGCGGTCACCGATCGAGGCAATCACTCCCCTGTCGATGCGCACCGAGACGATGGAGCCGTCGAGTTCGACGTCACGAAGGATCAGGCCCATCGACGCACGCCGAACTCGCGCAGCACCGCGTCGGTATGCGCACCGAGTGGGGCCGCGTGGCCAACACCGCGACGGGCGCGGGGAGGCGCGACTGGCGCGTCGTCGATCCGCCAGTCGCCGTGCACGAACCTGGCGTGACGTTCTGCGCGGCGCGCCGACCCGCGAGCCGCGCGCGCGGTGGCGACCATGGAGATGTCGATACGTTGCCCGCAACCGCCGGTCGAACGCCGTTGCAGTGCGCGCAGCGTGCCAACCGCAGCCCACAGCCCGGCGATCGGATCAGCGATGGCGTCGCCGCAGAAGCGGGGATGATCGACCGAGCCCGCATACAACCCAGCCGCGATCGCGACGTCGTCACCAAACCCCACGCGGTCGCGCCCGGCCGCGGATTGGCCGTATCCCGTGATGCTCACCCACACCGAGCCTCGCTCGACGAAGTCGTTCGCGTCGATGCCGAGCTGCTCGAGCGCACGCGGCCGCGACGCTTCGATCACCACGTCGGCCGCGTCGAGCATCCCGCGCAGCGCGTCGCGCCCGTGCGGCGAACGGAACGGCAACGCCACCGTTTCATGACCGTAGTGGAGCAGATCGAAGAATCGCGCGTTGCCGTTGCGGGCACCGTCGGGAC
>JBBREP010000082.1:0-15006 GCA_038202885.1 Acidimicrobiia bacterium
TGGACCGTGATGCCGACATTGTTGTTGTGTGACGAGACATCTCCACGACCGGCTTGACTTAAGTTGGTCGCGTGATGCCCGCACTGGCTTTTGGCATTCACTGCTCTGTTGTCAAGGAACGAACTTCCGGCAGACGCGCTCATCGAGCGCTTAGACCGAAATGACACGTGCGTGGTTAATACCGCCGGAGCGGTCCGCGGCGACTCGCCGCGGGTGACCATGCGTTGGTGTCAAGGGCCCCGGAACCGAGAAACGGTCCGTGGGGCGAAGAGTCATCCTACGCCGATCGCACGCCCGCGCCAACTCGGATGGGCCTGTTTTCGAGTATTTCTTGCCAGAAGGGCGTTCCGAGCCGGACAAACCGCCTGAACCGACCCTCTACGCGAGCTTGACCCACCGCCGCCGGCCCACCTGGAGCACCGTATCGGCCCATTGTGCGACCACCCGCTCCTCGTCGATCGTCGCGACGGCGCCGTTTAATCGCACGCCCCCCTCGGCGAGGAGCCGCTTGGCTTCGCGCCCCGAGGCGGCCAGGTGGGTGATCGCGAGCAGCTTCGTCAACGACAGCGTGTCCTCGGCGCCCACGCCCGACCCCGCCAGGTCGAACACCGGCATGTCGGTGGGGGCCTCGTGCTGTTTGTGGACCTTGTCGAACTCCGCCTCGGCCCGCGCCCCCGCGCCGGCACCGTGGTACAGGTCGCAGACCGCGGCGGCCACCGCGCGCTTGATCGCGTTCGGATGCGACGATCCGCTCGCGAGGCCGGCCAGGACCTCGTCGACCCGCCCTTGGTCCCAGCCGGTGGTGTGCAGGACATACATAGCCAGCAAGGTGTCGGGAATCGACATGACCTTGCCGAACTGCTCTCCGGGCGCTTCGCTCAACCCCACGAAGTTGGCGAGCGACTTCGACATCTTCGGCCCGTCGACATCGGGTCCGCTGAGGCCGACGAGCAATGGCGTCGTAATCACGATCTGCGGCTCGAGTTGCTCTTGGGTTTGCAGCTGGCGACCCACGAGGAGGTTGAACAGCTGATCGGTGCCGCCGAGCTCCACATCGGAGCGCACCTGCACCGAATCCCACCCTTGGAGCAAGGGATAGAGGAACTCGCTGACTGAAATCGGCTGGCCGTCGGCGTAACGCTTCGCGAAGTCGTTGCGCTCGAGCATGCGCGCAACCGTCGTGCGCGCCGCGAGCTGCAGCACGTCCTCGATCCCCATCGTGGCGAGCCACTCCGAGTTGCGGCGGACTTCGAGGCGGGCCGGGTCGGGATCGAGCACCTTTGTGACTTGCTCGAGGTAGGTCGTCGCGGCCTCGTCGACCTGCGCCTTGCTGAGCCGCGGCCGGGTCACCGAACGCCCCGACGGGTCGCCCACCATCGCGGTGAAGTCGCCGACAATCAGGACCGCCACGTGGCCGGCGTCTTGGAACCGGCGCAGTGTGCGCAACACGACCGCGTGGCCCAGGTGCAGGTCCGAGGCGGTGGGGTCGAGCCCCAGCTTGACCCGCAACGGCCGTCCCAGCGCCAGCCGGGCGTCCAACTCATCCTCGGCGATCACCCCAGCCGTGCCCTGGAGCAGCTGAGACAGTTGCGTCGAACCCATGGATTGTGGACATTACAGGCACGCGGTTGGTGTTTGTGTTGCCAATGAGCGACAATGTTGCTGATGTGATTGTTGGTGATCCTGCCGATGGGAAGGGTGTGCAACGCCTGCCCCGGACCGGGGCCCGCAGGGGCCTGCGGATCGTCGCGCTCGGTGCGATGTTCGTGGTGGTCACTTCAGCGTGCGCCTTCACACCGAACCTCGACCCGAGGCCGCTCGACCCCTCGGCCTCGACGCGCGTGCTCGCGGCCGACGGCAGCCTGCTCGCAGCCCTCGACGCCGGCGAGCACCGTCAACCGGTGGCGCTCAGCGCCATGGCACCGTCGCTCGCCGACGCAGTCGTCGCCATCGAAGACCATCGCTTCTTCGAACACAGCGGCGTCGACGTGCGAGCGGTCGTGCGCGCCATCAGCCACGACGCGCGCGCCGGTGCCGTGGTCGAAGGCGGCTCCACGATCACTGAGCAGTACGTGCGCAACGTGCTGCTCACCGGCGACAAGACGGTGCATCGCAAGCTGAAGGAGGCCGTGCTCGCCGTCGAACTCGAGCGTAAGTACTCCAAACGTGAGATTCTCGAGCGCTATTTGAACGCCGTGTATTTCGGCGATGGGGCCTACGGCGCGGAGGTCGCGGCACAGCATTACTTCGGCGGGCATGCCTCGGCGCTCACGCTCGCGCAGAGCGCGACGCTCGCGGGCCTGCTGCAGGCTCCCGATCATGACAATCCTTTCCGCGACCCCGTGGCGGCCCGCAACCGCCGCAATCAGGTGCTCGCGGCGATGGCGAAGTACCACCAGATCACCGAGGCCCAAGCGCAGACCGCGTCGGCGACGCCGATCCGTCTGGCACGCCACACCAATCCCGACCACCAGAAGGACCCGTACTTCGTCGAGCAAGTCCGCCAGTGGTTCCTCAACAACCCCGCGTTCGGCGCGAGCGAAGCCGAGCGTGCGCACGCGCTCTACCAGGGTGGCTACACGATCACGACCACGCTCGACCCGAAGGCCCAGGCGGCCGCCGAAGCATCGGTGCGCGACGTCCTGCTCGATCGGGCCCACGATCCGGCCGCGGCCGTCGTGTCGATCGAACCCACCACGGGCCACGTTGTCGCGTACGTGGGCGGCCGTGGTTATGACGGCCCCGAGGCCTGGTCGCATTGGGATCTCGCCGGGCAGGCCGTGCGCCCGACCGGATCCACGTTCAAGCCGTTCGTGCTCGCCGCGGCGCTCGAACGCCACATCCCGCTGTCGCGTACGTACGCGGCACCGGCCGCAATGACCTTGCACCCCGCGGGCGACGTGCCGTGGACCGTGCACAACTACGAGAACCACGGCTTCGGCCGCCTCGACCTGGTCGACGCCACGGTCGAATCGGTGAACACCGTGTACGCACAGTTGATGCTCGATGTGGGCCCGGCCTACGCCGTGTCGCTCGCCACCCGACTCGGCATGCCGGCGGGGCTGCACCCCTACCCGAGCGCCGTCCTCGGCGACAACGAAGTGCATCCACTCGACCTCGCCGATGCCTTCGCCACCTTCGCCGCCGACGGCGTGCACACTGCACCGGTGCTCGTCACCAAGGTCGTGGATCGTCACGGCACGCTCGTGTACCGCGACCGCACGCCCCACAAGCGGGTGCTCGCGGCCGACATCGCTCGCACGGTCAACCACACGCTCGAACAGGTGGTGAGCCGCGGCACCGGCGTGAAAGCGCGCATCGGGCGGCCCGTCGCGGCCAAGACCGGCACCACCGACAACTATGAAGACGCGTGGTTCGTTGGCTCGACCCCGCAGCTCACGACCGCGGTGTGGGTCGGCAGCGGCTCGACGCCGTACCCGATGCTGGCGCCGCGCACGCGCGTGAAGGTCACTGGCGGCACCTGGCCCGCCGAGATCTGGGCGCGCTACGCGTCGTCGGTGCTCGCAGAGACACCGATCGTCGACTTCCCGCAGCCCTCCGCGGCCGCTGCTGACGGCGTGCTCGCCACGCTCCCGCTTCCCGATGTCGTCGGCATGCCCCGCGCTCAAGGCACGGCGACGGTGCAGGACAACGGCTACACCGTGCGCCTCGTCACGCGCGCCGACGACCAGTACCCGCCGGGGACGATCATCGACGAGTCACCCGAGGCCCACACGCCGTTGCGCGCCGGCGCGCTCGTGACGCTGACCATCGCCGGTACCGACACCGCAGTCAGGGTCGTCACCGTGCCGCACCTGCTCGGGCGCAACCAGGCCGATGCGGCCACCCTCGCGGCACGAGCCGGGCTCGCGCTCAAGGTCGTCGTGCAGGCCGAGCCTCCACCGGGTTCGCCGTCGCGCCGCGCCAAGGTCTGGAAACAATCGAGCGCGTCCGGAACAAGCGTGCCCGCGGGCACCACGATCACCGTGTGGCTGAATAGCTAACTATTGCTCCGCTTCGCTCCGCGGCGAGCGATCGCTCGCTGCCGGCCTTGCGACAACGAGGCTGGGCGATCGCCGCTCCGTTCGCCACCGCGCGTGTCAGGGCTTCGCCAAGAAACGTAGGAGGAGGTCGTCGGCGCGGCCGGGGCGGAGGCCGATACGGGTGGTGACGGTCGGGATCGGCGATGGGGTGCCGTCGTCGACGATCCGGATCGGGCCGGTCACGAGGTCGCTGCTGTTCCACGCGCCGTCGATCGCGAACGCCGACGCGAGGCGGGCCGGGCCTGCGAGCAGGTCGCCATCGCGGCGCGCGGTCGGACGTCGCGCGCGGAATTGTTCGATGCCCAACACCGGCGTCGCGGCCCGCAGCAGTACCGCGTGCGGTGTCGCGCCGGGCCCGCACACCGCGTTGGCACACCAGTGCATGCCGTACACGAAGTACACATAGAGCGTGCCCGGCTTCGCGAACATGGGCGCGTTGCGTCGGGTCTCGCCCCGGTAGGCGTGGCTCGCAGCGTCCTCGGAGCCTCGGTACGCCTCGACTTCGACGATCCTCGCCGCGACCGTCACCTTCGTGCGGGCGCCCCCACCGTCGACCAGCAGCTTGCCGAGCAGTTCGGGCGCGACCTCGCGCGCGTCGCGGTCGTAGAAGCTCCGAGGCAATACCCGCCATGCCGAGCGGGAACTGGCGGTCTGATTGCACCCCACGGCGCTATACGCCGCGGGGTGCAGAGGAAAACCCTTGGGCGGGGGCGGGGGCGGGGTGGGGCACCACTGCTGCGGAGGGCTGGGGGGTCAGTCGTCGGCGAGCAGGGCCAGCTCGGCGGCAAGGCGCGCCGCGGCTTGCGTCAGTTGGAGTGCAACCGGTTCAGGCCCGGCGCCGCCGGGCGAGGTACGCCGGCGCACTGCGGCACCCGGATCGAACAGTGCCGCGGTATCGGGACCCAGGCGCGGATCGCCGGCAACGAGTTCGTCGAGCCCGACGCCGCGTTCAATCGCCTGGCGCACAAGGGTGCCGACGAGCGCATGTGCATCGCGAAACGGCATACCCGATCGCACGAGCGACTCGGCGAGGTCGGTCGCCGCGTTCGCCGGCGAATCGGCCGCGTCCGCCAACCGCTCCGGGACAACGATCGCGCTGTCGAGCAGACCGGCCATGGCCCGCACTGTCAACGCGCACGTGTCGAGCGAATCGAACAACGGTTCTTTGTCTTCTTGCAGGTCGCGGTTGTACGACAGTGGGAGTCCCTTGAGCACCGCGAGCAGACCGCTCAAGTTGCCGATCAGCCGACCGGCCTTGCCGCGCGCCAGCTCCGCAATGTCGGGGTTCTTCTTCTGCGGCAACATCGAGCTACCGGTGGAGTACGAGTCGGCCAAACGCATGAAACCGAATTCCTCGGTGGTCCAGAGCACGACCTCTTCGCCGATGCGCGACAGGTGGATCTGGGTCATCGTGGCGCAAAACAGTGCCTCGGCGACGAAGTCGCGATCCGACACCGCGTCGAGCGAATTCTCGAACGTCGACCCGAAGCCCAGCTGCTGCGCGGTGAACGCGGGGTCGAGGGGCAGGCTCGAACCAGCGAGTGCGCCAGCACCGAGCGGCGACACGTCGGCACGCGTGAGACAGTCGAACCAGCGGTCGACGTCGCGCGCGAACGCCCAGAAATGCGCGAGCAAATGGTGCGACAGCAGCACGGGCTGCGCGCGCTGGAGGTGCGTGTAGCCGGGGAGGTACACGTCGCCGGCCTCCTGGGCGCGGCGCAGCAGCACGGACTGGAGCTCGATGATGCGCGAGATCTGGTCACGTCCGGCGTCGCGCAGCCACAGGCGCAGGTCGGTGGCGACCTGATCGTTGCGGCTCCGACCGGTGTGCAGTTTCGCACCGGCATCGCCGGCGATCTCTGTGACCCGTCGCTCGATCGCAGTGTGGATGTCCTCGTCGGTGGGCGCGAACACGAACGCGCCGACCTGGAGTTCGTCGCGCACCTGGTCAAGTGCGGCCACGATCGCGGCACGGTCGTCGTTGTCGAGCAATCCCTGGCGCGCCAGCATCGTGACGTGCGCGCGCGAGCCAGCGATGTCGACCTCGGCGAGCCGCTGGTCGAAGTGCAGGCTCACCGTGAATGCCAGCAGTTCGTCCGACGGACCCTCGCCGAAACGGCCGTGCCACAGTGTGCGGGCGTCTCCACCCCCGCTCGCATGCGCTCGCGCCCCCAGGGGCACCTGGTCGGTCATCGAGCACCCGGTCCTTGACGGCGCGACCACGTCTGTACGGACAGGCCCCACAACCGCACGAACCCTTCGCTGTCGGCCGCACGGAACGTGTCGCCGTCGCCGTAGGTAGCAAGGTCATGGTCGTAGAGGCCGCGCGGCGCGCGGCGCCCGACGGCCACACACCGTCCTGGTTCGAGGCGCAGCCGGACCTCTCCGGTGACGTGCTCCTGGGTAGCGCCGACGAAGGCCTGGAGCGCAGACATCAGCGGCGCGTGCCACATGCCGTCGTAGATCAGCTCCGCGATGCGGATCTCGACGCGCTGCTTCTCGCGCGCGACGTCGCGCTCGAGGCAGATTCCTTCGAGGTCTTGGTGCGCAAGGATCAACGCCAGCGCCGCGGGGCACTCGTACACCTCACGGCTCTTGATGCCGACCCGGCGGTTCTCGACCATGTCGATGCGGCCGAACCCGTACTCGCCGACACGTGGACCGAGCTTTTCGATGATCGAACGCAACGGCATCGTCTGGCCGTCGAGCGCGATCGGCACACCACGTTCGAAACCGACAACGATCTCGGCTGGCTCATTCGGCGCGTCGGCCGCGGCGCGCGTGAGCGTGTACGGCTCTTCGGGCGCGGTCGACCATGGGTTTTCGAGCACGCCACACTCGATGGCGCGGCCCCACATATTCTCGTCGATCGAGTAGATCTTCTCGCTCGTTGCCTCGATCGGGATCTCCCACCGGTGCGCGAGCTCCACACAGTCGGCGCGGGTCAACCCCCACACCCGCGCCGGCGCGACCACATCGAGGTCGGGCGCAAGTATCCGGGTCGACACCTCGAAGCGAACCTGATCGTTTCCCTTGCCGGTGCAGCCATGGCCGACGGCATCGGCGGCGTGGCGCCGCGCTGCGTCCACGAGATGTTCGACGATCACCGGACGTGACAACGCCGACACGAGCGGGTACTTGCCCTCGTACAGCGAATTGGCCCGCACCGCGGGCGCCAGGAAGTTGTCGGCGAACTCGTCGCGCGCGTCGATGATCTCGACCGCAACCGCACCCGCGGCATTGGCGCGGGCGTGGATCGCGTCGTGTTCACTGGCATCCATCTGGCCCACGTCGACGGCGACGCACACCACCTCGCAGTCCCACTGCTCGCGCATCCAGCGCACCGCGATCGACGTGTCGAGCCCACCCGAATACGCGAGAACAACCCTTTTCATCCTTGCCTCGCCTGCGCTCGGCGGCGAGCTCCCTGCGCACCCATCTCGCTCGTTTCCATTGGTCGCTCTCGCTCTCGGCCTAGGGGCTCAACGGGCGGGCCTGCGCTGCGCTCCGGCCATCGCTCCTGGGCTGCCGCGGTCGCCGCGCCCGAACAGTTTCGTATTTTCATAGCTGGTTTCATAGTCCGGCGAGCTCCCCGAGCTTGGCTGCGACGTCGTGCACCGCGACGCCGCTCGCTACCACAAGCAGGATCGTGTCGTCACCTGCGACCGTGCCGAGCACGCCGGGGTAGCCGCCTCGATCGAGCGCCGACGCCACAACGTGCGCGCTCCCAGGTGGCGTGCGCAGCACGATGACGCTTTCGTTGTGGGCCACGTCGACCACGAACTCCCCCATCAACCGGCGCAGATGATCGTCCGAACCTGCGTCGCGCTCTTTGGTGTACTCGGGGATCGCGTACGCGGTGGCGCCGCCGGGAATGCGCACCTTCACCGCTCCTAACTCTTCGAGATCGCGACTCACGGTCGCCTGGGTAGCCACGACACCATCGGCTTCGAGGAGCTGCACCAGCTGGGCCTGACTCGACACCGGATGGTGTTCGAGGAGCCGAAGGATCCGGTGCTGTCGTTGTGGTTTGCCGAGCGTTGCCATCAGGACCCTGACGCCGAGCAGTCGAGCAGGTCCACGAGGAGCGCGCGCAGCGCGTCCATGCGGTTCGCTGCCTGTTCCCATACGAGCGATTGTGGGCCGTCGATCACGTCGGCCGCGATCTCCTCACCTCGGTGCGCGGGCAGACAGTGGAGCACCACTGCATCGGGTCGCGCGGCCTTCATGAGTGCGCCGTCGACCTGATAGCGAGCGAAGGCCGCGCGTCGAGCCTCACGCTCGGATTCCTGGCCCATCGATGTCCACACGTCGGTGTACACCGCGTCGGCGCCATCGACCGCGTCGGTCGGCTCGGAGGTGATCTCCACGACACCACCGAGGTTGCGCGCGGTCTCGATGACCGCGTCGGCCAACTCGTAGCCAGGCGGCGACGCGATCACGATCTCGATCCCCGACAGGGCTGCCGCGAACGCGAGCGACGCAGCCATGTTGTTGCCGTCGCCGATGAACGCGAGCCGTCGCCCTTCGACGGCGCCCCAATGCTCGTGCAGGGTGAGCAGATCGGCGAGCGCTTGCGTCGGGTGTGCCGCGTCCGACAGCAGGTTCACGACGGGCACGTCGACCGCGGCGGCCATGCGCTCCAGGGTGCTGTGCGCGAACGTGCGCGCCATGATCACCGTGCAGTAGCAGGCCAATGTGCGAGCGACGTCCTCGACCGTTTCGCGGGTGTCGAGGCCGACTTCCTCACCGCGGATATAGATCGGGTGACCGCCAAGCGTGACTGTCGCCATCTCGCTCGACGTGCGCGTGCGGGCCGAGGGCTTCTCGAACAGCAGCGCCGCGCCGGAGTTCGCGAGCGGCCGCGGCACGGACGACGGATTGCGTTTGTAGGCCACCGCACGCTCGAGCAACGCGGCCAAACGAGTGGGGTCGAGCTCGTCGAGCTCGAGACAGTCGCAGTTCATGCGGTGAGCACCTCCTCGAGCATCGCAACGGCGCGCTCGATCTCCTGGTCGGTGACGAGCAGCGATGGCGCGAAGCGCAGGGCAGTGGACGTGACCGCGTTCAGCACGAGACCGGCCGCGAGACATCGGCGAGCAACGTCGGGCGCATCGAGGCCAGCCGTGAGCTGCACCGCCACGAGGAGCCCAAGCCCGCGGACCTCGAGCACTTCATCGAGGTCGTCGAGGCGCCGCATGAGCAACTCCCCAGCGGCATGCGCCTTCGCCGGGATGTCGTCGCGCTGCATGATCTCCAAGACCCGTCGCGCCGCAGCAGTCGCGAGCGGTTGTCCCCCGAACGTAGTCGCGTGGTCGCCCGGCTTGAACGCGTCGGCCACTTCGTTGCGGGCCCAACACGCACCGATCGGCACACCGTTGCCGAGCGCTTTCGCCATCGTCACTACATCAGGAGCAATCGGCGCGTGCTGGAAACCGAACCACTTGCCGGTGCGTCCGAGCCCCGTTTGGACCTCGTCGATGATCAGGAGCGCCTCGTGCTCGTCGCAGAGCGCGCGAACAGCATGCAGATAGTCGTCGGGTGCGGGGATCACGCCGCCTTCGCCTTGCACCGTCTCGAGGAGCACCGCACACACCGGTTCGTCCGACAGCGCCTTGGCGATCGCGTCGACGTCGAGGTACTCCACCTGGCGGAAACCCGCCGGCAGGGGCTGAAAGGTCTCCTGCTTCTGCGGCTGACCAGTGGCGGCGAGAGTGGCGAGCGTGCGGCCGTGGAACGAGCCGTACGCGCTCACGATGTGAAAACGCTCCGGCCCACCGTGGAGTTGTCCGTAGCGGCGGGCCAACTTGATGGCGCACTCATTCGCCTCACCGCCGCTGTTGGCGAAGAACACTCGCCCACCGCCACCGATCAAAGTGTCGAGCGTCGCAGCCACGTGCGGTTGGTGCTCGGTGTAATACAGGTTCGACACGTGGAGCAGCGTCGCCGCCTGTGTGGCGATCGCTTCGGCGACTTCAGGATGGGAATGGCCGAGCGAGGTCACCGCGAGCCCCGACAGGAAGTCGAGGTACTCCCTGCCCTCATCGTCGTACAGGAGCGAGCCTTGCCCGCGCACGAACGTGACGGGCGCGCGGCCGTACGTCTGCATCACATGCAGGGCGTCGAGTTCTTTGGGGTCCGTCATCAATGTTCGTTCACCACCATGGTGCCGATGCCTTCGCGGGTGAAGAACTCGAGCAGCAGCGCGTGCGGCAGACGGCCGTCGAGGATGTGGGCGCGGCGTACGCCGTGGCGTACCGCGTGCACGCACGACGCGATCTTCGGGATCATGCCTTCGGAGAAGGCGCCGTCGTGCACGAGCGCATCGAGGCGGTTGGCATCGACTCGACTCAACAGCGACGCAGGGTCGGGCCAGCGTTCGTACACGCCGGCCACGTCGGTGAGGTACACCAGCTTTTCGGCACCGAGCGCCTCGGCGACGGCGCCGGCCACGGCGTCGGCATTGACGTTGTAGGCCTGGCCGACCTCATCGACGCCGACGGTGGCGATGACCGGAATGAGGTCCTCGGCGATGAGCCGGGTCAGGATCGTCGGATCGATGGAGCGCACGTCGCCGACGAAGCCCAACGCGGGATCGCGCTGGTCGACCTTCAACAGTCCGGCGTCTTCGCCGGACAGTCCCACGGCGTAGGAACCGTGGGTGTTCAGCGTGCTGACGATCTCGCGGTTCACCTTGCCGACGAGCGCCATACGGACGATGTCGATCGTTTCGGCGTCGGTCACGCGTTGGCCGTCGATGAACTCGGGCTCCTTGCCGAGCCGGCGCATCAGGTCGCTGATCTGCGGACCGCCACCGTGCACGACGACGGGGTGCATGCCGACGAGATGCATCAGCACGATGTCGGCTGCGAACAAGTCGAGCGGATCGGAGTCGGTGGCCGCGCCCGCCAGCGCGTTGCCGCCGTACTTCACGACGACGATCCGGCCGCTGAATTCACGGATGTACGGCAAGGCCTCGGCGAGGACTTCGGCCTTGGCGGTGGCGTTGGCGATGCGCGCGAGCGCGCTCGCTCCCGTCGGCGGCGCCGCGGCCGTGGGGATCGTCATGAGGTGCCCATGTTCTCGTCGACGTAGGCGTGGGTGAGATCGGTACTGAGCACCGTCGCGATGGCGTCGCCCATCCGCAGGTCGACCACGATCTCGATGTCGCGCTGCTGCATCGTGCGCGCGAGCGCGCCGGCGTCGTGCTCGCACGCCACGCCGTCGCGCGCGACGGTGATCCCGTTGTAGGCAATGTCGACGGCCTCAGGGTCGAAGAACGCGCCGCTCGCGCCGCACTCGCTCAGAACTCGGCCCCAGTACGGGTCACACCCATAGAGCGAACATTGCACGAGCTGACTGTGGGCGATCGTGCGGGCCGCGAGGTTCGCGTCGTGGCGCGATCGAGCGCCGCGCACCTCGATGCGAGCGAACTTGGTGGCACCCTCGGCGTCGCGAGCCATCTGTTCGGCGAGGCTCGCGCACACCGACGCGATGGCGTCTCGAAACGCGTGGTAGGCCGCCCGGTCGTGCGGCGCGGTCGTGATCGTCGGGTTACCAGCGTGGCCGCTCGCGAGCACGAGCACCGTGTCGTTCGTCGAGCGACACCCGTCGACGACGAGGTTGTCGAAGCTCGCCGAGACGGCATCCTGGAGCGCTTGGTTGAGCGCGGCGCGCTCGATGCCGGCGTCGGTGGTGATGGCGCACAGCATCGTGGCCATCGCCGGCGACAGCATCGCCGCGCCCTTGGCCATGCCGCCGACGGTCACGGTGCGACCGTCGATGATCGCAGTAGCGGCCGCTTCCTTACGGGCCGTGTCGGTGGTCATGATCGCCGTCGCGGCCGACGCACCATGGTCGGCGTTGCCACCTAGGTGCGTCACGAGCTTCGGGATGCCGCCTTCGATCGGGTCGGTGGGCATCGGGATCCCGATCAGGCCGGTCGAACAGACCAACACGTCGGCGCCGGCGCAACCGAGCCCGGCGGCGGTGAGCTCGCACATCCGCTGCGCGACCTGCCGGCCCGGCGCACCGGTGGCAGCGTTGGCGTTGCCCGAGTTCAACACGATCGCGGCCGCGCGGCCGTCGGCGAGATGCGCTCGACTCACCTGCACCGGCGCTGCTGCGACAATGTTCGTGGTGAACACACCCGCGGCGGTCACGGGCTGATGGTCGGCGGTCGCCACGATGGCGAGGTCGGGCGTACCGCCCTGCTTGATGCCGCACGCGCTGCCGCCGGCGACAAACCCAGCGGCGGCCGTGACGCTCATGGCGCGATCCCGAGTGTCGGAAGGCCGAGCGTCTCGGGCAACCCGAGCAGGATGTTCGCGTTTTGGAGTGCTTGTCCCGCCGCGCCCTTCACCATGTTGTCGATCGCGGCGATGGCGAGCACCGTGTTCGTCCGTTCGTCGTAACGCACCGTCACATGGGCGGTGTTGGCGCCATACGTGGCGCGTGTACCGCTGGGCTCGTCGGTGACCCACACGAACGGCTCGCCGTCATAGAACGCGCGGTACTGCTCGAGCAACGCGCCACTCGACAGGCCCGAGCGCACGGGCGTGGCGTAACACGTCGCGAGGATCCCGCGCGTCATGGGCACGAGATGGGGCGTGAACAACACGCTGACTGCTTCACCGGCCACATGCGTGAGTGCGAGTTCCATCTCCGCGGTGTGGCGATGGTTGAGCAGCCCGTACGCGCTGGCGTTCTCGTTGACCTCGGCGAAGTGGCTCGTGAGCTTCAACGCCCGACCGGCGCCCGACACGCCCGACACCGCGTCAACCACAATGCCGCGCGGCGCAACCGTGCCGTCGGCCAGCAACGGCGCGAGTGCCAGCGATGCCGCCGTCGGATAGCAACCCGGCACCGCGACATGCGTCGCCGCCGTGATCGCCGGACGATTCAGTTCGACCATGCCGAACGCGAAGCGATGGAGCAACTCCGGCGCGCGGTGCTCGTGGCCGTACCACTGTTCGTAGGTTGGGGCCGGCAATCGGAAATCGGCGGCGAAGTCGATCACGTGGCCGACATGGTCGATGAGCTCGGGCACGATCGCCTGCGACGCGCCGTGCGGTAGCGCCAAGAACACGACGTCGCAGCCGTGGGCGACGCTCGGATCGCTGGCGTCGTAGACACTCCCGCCGTAGGTGGGCACGAGCGCCGGGAACAACGTCGCCACCTCGGCGCCCGCGTTCGACTCCGCGGCGACGGCGGTCACCTCGATCTCAGGGTGCCCGGCGAGCAGGCGCAGCAGCTCGGCGCCGCCGTATCCTGAGGCGCCCAGTACCGCGGCCTTATACGTCATGCTGCATACCATACATCACAGTGCATACTGATCCAGCGCATTTCCCGCCATTCGCCGGCATGGAACCGGGCGACACCGTCGGCACCCTCGTGCTGACGGTCTCGGCGGCCGCGAACGAACGCTACTGGCGCGCTGCTGGGATCGACCACGACCTCCTTCGGGCCGGCGCGCTCTATCCCCTGATCGCCGCCAACCTCACGGTGCTCACGTTCACCAAGCGTTGCGCCGAGGCCATGATCCAGACCCGCCAATACCTTGTCTGTCACGGCCGCGGTGCGAGCGACGTGGCGCTAACGACGACGGCACGGGTACTCGATCGCTACGAGCGACGCGACCGGCCGTACATCGTGGTATCGGCCGACGTCACCCAACGTGACGCGCCGTTATGGACGTCGACCGTGCATTTCACGCCGGCGGTACTCGGGCCACCGACTGCGGCCGCCCCGTCATGACCGGCCCCGAGCGCCAGGACCGACGCACCCTCACGATCACCGACGAGCTGATCGTGCGCTACTCGCGGCGCGGCAACTTCCACTCCGAAGCGACCGATCCCGCGGCCATCGCGCTCGGCGGGCTCGTCGCGCAAGGCACCCAGGTGTGCGGTCCGGCCTACGGCGCGATGCTCGACGCCTGGGGTGCGGAGTTCCTCGACCACGGCGAACTCGACCTGCGTTTCGTGGGCATGGTGCTCGGTGGCGACACCATCGACACGGTCGTCGATTTCGACGATGACGTGGGCGACGACGTCGCCGAGGCCAGCATCAACGTGCGGAACTCCTCGCGCGATCACACCGCTGCCGTCGGCACCGCGCGCTGCCGCGGCAGCGTCAAACGCTGACGTCTCGGCGTCGTCCTCCGAACCGCGGCCGACGGCCACCGGTTTCATGCTGCGTGTGGGTGGTTGATGGGGATGGGTGGGGGCAGGCCGGGTTGGGTCCAGGTGCCGTAGTAGGTCTGGTCGGGTCTTCGCCATTCGATCCCGCCTGTTGATGTGCGTTTGATGGTCCAGTGCAGGTCGTGGACTAACCGGTGGTGGGTCCAGCAGAGCAGGGCACCGTTGTCGAGGTCGGTGAGCCCGACGGGTTGCCACGGGTCGATATGGTGCGCTTCGCATTGGCGGGCGTGGCGGGTGCAGCCGGGGAAGCAACAACCCCGGTCGCGATACAGCATGGCCCGGCGTTGCGCCCGGTTGAACAGGCGTCGGGTGCGGCCGAGGTTGATGATCTGGTTCTGGTCGTTGATGAGGATCCGGCCGATCTCGGCGTTGCAACAGAGCCGCCGGACGACCTCGACCGACAGGGCGAGGCCGGTATCGGTCTCACACAACCCGGCTTCCAAACCGGCCAGGGTCTTGTCGGTGACGATCACGCTCACGTTGGTGGGGTTATCGGTCGTGGGGTCGAGACCGTCGATGACCTTCTTACAGATCGCGACAAGCGCATCGGCGCGTTGCTGATCGATGGTCCGTTCGTCGTCTTGGACACGACCGGCTTCGCGTTCGTGTTCGATCGCGTCCCACACCGTCTCAAAGTCCAGGCCATCAAGACGCGCGTCGAGTAACCCGACCCCGAGACATTTCGATCCGGCGAGCATCCGCCGTTCGATCGCGCCGGCCGCTTGTTGGTCTTCGGGCGGGCGGGTGTTATCGACGCGATCCAT
>JBBREP010000083.1:0-14980 GCA_038202885.1 Acidimicrobiia bacterium
ACAGCGCCAAAGACTTGCCGTCAGAGACGCCCGAGGGACTGTTGCTCGCGTGCATTCCCGAACGGGGCGATCCGCGCGATGCGCTGGTTGGTATGCGCCTCGTCGATGTCCCCGTGCGCGGCACGATCGCCACCGGATCGGTGCGTCGGCGGGCCCAGCTCGCGGCCGTGCGCAGCGACATCAACTTCGCCGAGCTGCGGGGCAACATCGATACGCGCATCGCCAAGGTCGCCGGGTCACATCCGGAGTTCGACGCCGTCGTGGTGGCGTTGGCCGCGCTCGTGCGCCTCGAGCTCACCGACGTGATTGCGGAGATCATGCCCTTCGACGTGATGCTCCCCCAGGTGGGTCAGGGCGCCTTGGCCATCGAGTGCCGCGCCGACGACCGCGACACGGCGGCGCTGCTCGGTGTCATCGATCACTCCGCTTCGCATCGGTGCGTCATGGCCGAGCGAGCGTTCCTCGCCGCGATCGGCGGTGGTTGCGATGCTCCGATCGCGGCGCACGCCGTGATCGATGGCGACCGAATCGTGCTCGATGCACAACGATTCGACGAGTCGGCACCGGACCGCGCACAGTCGGGTGCTGTGATGCATATCGCCAACGCCCACGCCGTTGGCACCGATCCGGACGCCGTCGGGCGCACAGCGGCGGAGTTCGGCTCGTGACCGTGTATCTGGTCGGCGCCGGGCCTGGTGATCCCGGCCTACTCACGCGCCGCGGTGCCGAGTTACTGGAGCGTGCCGACGTGGTGGTGCACGATCGCCTCGGCACCGCCTCGCTGCTCCCGCTCGCGCGCGCTGACGCCGTGCTCATCGACGTGGGCAAGGCCCCCGGCCGCGCCGCGATGACCCAGGACGACATCAACGCGACGCTCGTCGAACACGGTCGGCGCGCCGAGTGCGTCGTTCGCCTCAAGGGCGGCGACCCGTTCGTGTTCGGGCGTGGTGGCGAGGAAGCGGCCGTGCTGATCGAGGCTGGCATCGCGTTCGAGGTCGTCCCCGGGATCACCAGCGCCATCGCCGCGGCCGCGTACGCCGGCATCCCCGTCACCCACCGTGGGCTCGCCACGCATGTCACCATCGTCACCGGCCACGAAGACCCCGCGAAGGGCCACACCGACACCGACTGGGAAGCACTCGCCCACGCCGGTGGCACGCTCGTGATCCTTATGGGCGCAGGCCACATCGCCGACATCGCGGCTCGCTTGATCGCCGGCGGACGCGCGCCCGCCACACCGGTGGCCGCGGTGCGATGGGGCACGACCGCACAACACCGCACGGTGCGCACGACGCTCGGCAAGATCGGTGGCGCGTCGATCGAAGCGCCGTCGGCCATCGTCGTCGGCGACGTTGCCGCGCTCGACCTTGCGTGGTTCGAGCTGCGACCGTTGCTCGGGCGGCGCGTCGTCATCACTCGGGCCCGTGAGCAAGCCAGCGAGCTGCGCGTTCGTCTCGAAGCGCTCGGTGCGCATGTGATCGAGTTACCGTCGATCGCGATCGAACCGATCGACGTGCACCTCCCCGAGCTCGACGTGTACTCGTGGCTCATCTTCACGTCGGCAAACGGCGTGCGTTTCTTTTTCGACGACGGGTTGCGGGCGCGCGGCCTCGATGCGCGTGCGCTCGCGGGTCTGCGCATCGCGTGCATCGGACCGGGGACGGCGCGGGCGTTGGCCGAGCGCGGCATCGTCGCCGATCTCATCCCGCCTCGTTTCATCGCCGAGTCGCTGCTCGAGGCGTTCCCGGTGCCCGACGCGACCGGTGCCCGGGTGTTGCTCGCGCGTGCTGAGGTGGCGCGCGACGTACTGCCCGACGGCCTGGGCGCGCTCGGCTACGCCGTCGATGTCCTCCCCGTATACCGCACAGTGCGCGCCGAACCCGACGCCGACGACCTCGCGTCCGTGCGCAGCGGCAAGGTCGACGCGATCACGTTCACATCGTCGTCGACCGTCGAACAGTTCTGCGCGCTGGTGGGCGACATCGACGACAGCGCGCGCACGCCGATCGTGTCGATCGGTCCGATCACGTCGGCCACGGCGCGCGCGCACGGGCTGGAGATCGACGTGGAAGCCGATCCCCACGATCTCGACGGCCTCGTCGCAGCAGTCCTCGCCGCCCTCACAGCGCAGTAGTAACCACGCGCACCTCGCCAACCCCACCTCGCCAACCCCCCGCCCCGCCCGCCCCCCCAAACGGTTTTCCTCTGCACCCGACGGCGCTACACGCCGTCAGGTGCAATCAGACCGCGTTCTGGGCCGTCGGTAGCATTGGGTTCGTGGCCTTTCCCGAGCAGCGTCCTCGCCGCCTGCGCCGTACCGCAGCCATCCGGCGGTTGGTTGCCGAGACCTCGTTGTCGGTCGATGACCTCGTGGCGCCGCTGTTCGTGAAGGAAGGTCTCGACGACGCCGAAGCGGTGCCATCGATGCCCGGCGTGATGCAACACAGCCACGCCTCCTTGCGCAAAGAGGTCCGGGCGCTCGCCGAACTGGGCATCCCGGCCGTCATGCTGTTCGGCGTACCCGCGCACAAAGATGCGCGCGGCTCGTCGGCCGATGCGCGCGACGGCGTCATGCAGATCGCGTTGCGAGAGCTGCGCGACGAGGTGGGCGACACGCTCGTGCTCATGGCCGACGACTGCCTCGACGAATACACCGACCACGGCCATTGTGGGGTGCTGCGCACCGACGGCACGATCGACAACGACGCCACCCTCGAGCGGTACGCATCGATCGCAGTCGCGCAGGCCGAGGCTGGCGCTGATGTGATCGGACCGTCAGGGATGATGGACGGGCAGGTCGAGGCGATCCGCACCGCGCTCGACGACGCTGGCCGCACCGACACCGCAATCCTCGCCTACTCGGCGAAGTACTCGTCGGCGTTGTACGGCCCGTTCCGTGACGCGGCCGAGTGCGCGCCACGTTTCGGCGATCGCACGAGCTATCAGATGCAGGCGGCAAACGCGCGCGAGGCGATCGAAGAGGTGCAACTCGATCTCGACGAGGGCGCCGACATGGTGATGGTGAAGCCTGCGCTCGCGTACCTCGACGTGATCCGAGCGATCCGCGACGAGTTCTCCGCACCGCTCGCGGCCTATCACGTGAGCGGCGAGTACGCGATGGTCTACGCGGCGGCCGAATGCGGCTGGATCGACGGCGACGCGGTGATGCGCGAACACCTGCTCGCGATCAAACGAGCAGGCGCCGACTTCGTGCTCACCTACTTCGCGAAGGCCTTCGCCGAAGCGTTGTAAGCGTCCGACGGCGGGTGTTCCGGCGCACCGCGTTGGCGGTGTGCCACCCCCGCTTCACGCGGTCGGGCGACGCCTGGAACGCCAACGGCACGCCTAGCCTGAAGCGTGGACCGGACTCGTCAGCCCGATCGCCAACGCGATGAGGGCGACCAGCACGACGAACAATTCGCCGACCGAACCGGACACCACGACATCGAACTCTCAGTGGGCAGTCGCGTGCTCGTGGTCAGCGACATGCACATACCACCGCTCGCGGATGCGAACTCTGCCATCGTCTGCGAGCAACTCAGCGTCACCATCGACGCGTTGCACGGACCGGGTGTGGTCGTGTTCGCCGGCGACTGCTTTGACATGACAACGCAGGCCCACCCTGACCCGTCGCAGATGCTCGCCGAACACCCGCGCCTGTCCGGGGCGCTCGAACGGTACGCGTCCGGCGAGGGACGCCACATCGCGGTGCTCGCCGGTCGGTGCGACCTCGCGTTGGTCACGTCCGAGCAGGCCGCACGGCCGTTGCTCGCGCGAGGGTGGCACATCGCGCGCACACTCGATCTGCGATTCGCGACCGGTTCCGGCCCTCGCGTCGTACGCGTCGAGCACGGCTCGCAATGGTTGGACGACCCGACAGAGCCCGCTCCCGCTGACCTCGACCGCGATGAGCCCGACGACGCCGACGAACGCGACACGATCGCGACGCCACCGGTGTGGCTCGCCGGAGAGGAGCACCTCGAAGACAGCGAGGCAAACGAGCAGTTCTTCCGCTCCCGCTGGCTGACCCGACGGCTGCTTTCGGTGTACTGGCCAGTGGTAGTCGGTGCGCTGCTCGCCGAGTTCGCGCTGGCCATTGCCGACCCCGATGGGCTCGCCGCGAAACTCGCCGTACTGTGGGCTGTCGTCCTTGTGGTCGCGAGCGGGGCAACCGCACTGTGGCTCGAACTTCACGCCAACGCCCACCGACGAGCCGCATTCAGCGCCTCGCGTTCCAACACCGATCATCGGCTGCGCGCACACGGCGCCGAGCTCACCGCCAACGGCTACAGCGCGCTTGTGTGCGGCGCGACGCATCGGCCAGAGCTGTCGGAACTCGGTCAAGGGCGCTTCGTCGCGAACACCGGCAGTTGCGACGACATCACGGTGCAGCAGCGGAGCTGGATCGGGTTACCGCTCTTTCGCACGGTTCGCCAGATGTCGTGGGTCGAGCTCGAAGGGGCCAACGAACTTCAGATGCGCCTCGTCGTCGGGCGCACACCACCGCTCACTGAGCCACTCGTCGAGTCGCTGTTGGCCCGCCGCAATGACGCAATCCCACGCCACGCGGTGGTTGTGGCCGCAGTGCCGTACGGACCCACATCGTGGTCGCCGGTGCCGAGTCCCATTGACTGGACGCGCCGGACGCGACGCGCCGCGGCCATCGCACTCTGGTCCGCGTCAACCATCGACATCGCCTCGGCCGCAACCCGGCCGTTGGCAGGACGTGCGCATCTGCTCGCGGCACTCGTGCCACTCACCATTGTGACCTCAGCGCGTGTCGCCGCCGCAGCGTTGGGCGCGCTGCTCGCCCTTGTGGCGATCGGCGTGCGCCGCGGGCGCCGTTCGGCTCTCGTTGCGGCACTGGTGCTGCTCATCGCCGGCGCGGCAACGCACATCGTCAAAGGTATCGACGTCGAGGAAAGCCTCCTGTCGCTGGCGCTGGCGCTCTGGCTCATCTTGAACCGCCGAGCGTTTGCAGTGCGCCGTCATCGCGCGCCTCGCACGTCGGCGTCGGATTTCGAGCGAGCGCGCAGAATCGTCGAAGACCACGGTGGCGACACCCTCGCGTACTTCGCGCTACGCGACGACAAATTGCGTTTCTTTACGGGCGAGAGTCTCGTGGCGTACGCCATCGTGCGCAATATTTGCCTGGTGTCGCCCGACCCAATTGGTCCGACCGAAGAACGAGCGCGCGTCTGGCGAGACTTCCGCGAGTTCGCGCGCCGTCAAGGGTGGACCGTCGCGGTGGTAGGTGCCGGCCCGGAATGGCTGGCGCTGTATCGCAGCGATGCAATGTTCGATCTGTACATCGGCGACGAAGCGATCGTCGACGTGCAGGCGTTCACCGTGCAAGGCGGAGCGAACAAGAGCCTCCGCCACGGCGTCAACCGAGTCCGCAAGCGGGGGTACCGCGTCGAGTTCTTCAACGCGGCGAGTGTCGGTCCCGAACTCCAAACGAGCCTTCGCGCTCTGATGGGGCAAAGTCGACGCGGCGACGTCGAGCGTGGCTTTTCGATGACGCTCGGTCGCGTGTTCGACCCGCGCGACGACCGGTTGCTCCTCGCCGTCGCGTTCGGACCCGACGATCAACCGGCGGCGTTCTGCCAGTACGTGCCCGCGGCCGCGATTTCGGGTTACTCGCTCGACTTGATGCGGCGCAGCGAGACCGACATGACAAACGGACTGATTGATTTCGTGATCGTCGAGACCGTCGAGCATCTGCGACACCTCGGTTATCACGGACTCGGACTGAATTTCGCGACCCTCCGCACCGTCGTGTCGGGCGAGAGCGAGGATGGCGCACTCGCTCGAGTGGAACGATGGGCGGTCGAGCGCCTGGGCGACTCGATGCAGATCGAATCGCTGTGGCGCTACAACGAGAAGTTTCGTCCCGCATGGCGGCCTCGCTACGCCGTACTCGAAAGTCGCGCCGACGTCCCCGCCGCGATGCTGGCATACGCGACCGCAGAGTCGTGGTGGGAGCTTCCCTTGATCGGACGGTTCGTCGCGAAGCGCGGCGGCGAGCCCACACCGTCTTCGGAAGACACGTGAGACCAGCGTGATGATCCCCGACATCGGCAGCGCACGCGAGGTCGGATCACCAGTGGGGCGAGGCCCGAAGCGCGCTCGCTGGCGTCAGGCGCTTTACATCGCGCTCGCCGTGGCGTTCGTGTACGCCGGCGTCAGTGTCGCAGGCGGCGTTTCCGACGCCTTCGACAAGATGCGACACGTCAGCCTGTGGTGGTTCGTTCCCGCGATCGCGGCAGTGGGGCTGCGATTCGTGTTTCTGGGGGCCCAACTGCGGTACTTGCGAGGCGCGGCCCACGTTCCCGGTATCCGTCTCGGCATTACCGTTGCGTTGGTCGCGTTCGGACTCGGTGGGCTCATGCCTGCGTCGCCAGCTGAGGGATTCACGCTGTCAAGCGTCGCCCTGCGTCAACGGGGCATGACCCAACGCCAGGCGTGGCTCATGCTCGTGAGTTCGCAGTGGGCACAGTTTTGGGCGCTCATCACGGTGTTCGCCCTCGATCGCGTCGCAGTTGCCGCTACCGGCGAGATCCACCGTCGTCACCCGTGGCGCATCGTCATGGTTTCGATCGCCTTGCTCGCGATCAGCGCGGGCGCGTCGTGGGTTATCCGTCGGCCCGGATCGGCCCGCCGTATCTCGACGTTGGGCCGATGGATACCGGGTCAACAACGTCATCAGAGCGAACTCCAGCGCGCCGAAGCCGCGACCACACTGCACGCCGAGATCCGGCTCGCGTTGGGCAACCGGCGCAATCGCCTCCGCGTCAGCGTCCTGTCGGCGCTCTGCTGGGTCGCCGACGCACTCGCGCTGTGGTGCATGCTCGCCGCGGTCGGCGCACGCGTCTCAATAGAGGTAGCGGTCATCGCGTACGTTGTTGCGACAGTGGTCGCGTGGGCGCCATTCGTGCCGAGCGGCATCGGCCTCGCCGAACTCGCAGTACCAGCACTCTTGTACCGCTTCCACGTGCCGACGGTAACCGGCCTCGCTGCTGTGTTGCTCTGGCGGGGGGTGTCGCTCGTGCTTCCGGCCATCGCTGGGGCCGTCGCGTGGCTCTCGCTGCGCGCACCCACACGCCCCCGAACGCGAAGTGATGAGCATGCTTCCGTCTGACGCAGCCAGGCGTCACTACGATCGCCTCACGTGACCTGGTTCGACCGTGCGCAACGCGTGATCCCTGGCGGTGTCGACTCACCCGTGCGTGCGTTCCGCGCCGTTGGAGGCGAGCCGTTCTTCACCGCTCGCGGTGAGGGCGCCTACCTCTACGACACCGACGGCCACCGCTACATCGACTGGGTGCAGTCATGGGGCGCGCTGATCCACGGTCACGCGCATCCCAGCGTCGTCGAGGCGGTGCAGCGCGCGGCCGCGCTCGGCACGTCGTACGGCACCCCGACCCCCGGCGAGGTCGAGTTGGCCGAAGCAATCTGCGAACGGGTCGATTCGGTCGAACAAGTACGGCTCGTATCGTCGGGCACCGAAGCCTCGATGACCGCCGTCCGCCTCGCTCGCGGCGCGACCGGTCGAGCCCGCATCGTGAAGTTCGCCGGTTGCTACCACGGTCATCTCGACGCGTTGCTGGTCGCGGCCGGTTCGGGCGTCGCCACGCTCCAACTCCCCGATTCGGCCGGCGTCACCGACGGTACCGTCGCCGACACGATTGTGCTCCCCTACAACGACGCCGTCGCGCTCGAACGGTGCTTCGACGAGTTCGGCGCGACGATTGCTGCGGTACTCGTCGAGCCGATCGCCGCGAACATGGGCCTCGTGCCGCCGGTCGCTGGCTTTCTCGAAACCATCCGCGCGCAGTGCACCAAACACGGCGCGGTCTGCGTGTTCGACGAGGTGATCACCGGCTTTCGCGTTGCCCGCGGTGGCGCGCAGGAGGTGTACGGCATTGGTGCCGACCTCACGGTGATGGGCAAGGTCATTGGCGGCGGCATGCCGTTGGCTGCCGTCGGGGGTCGGCGTGACGTGATGCAGTGCCTCGCCCCGGTCGGGCCGGTGTACCAAGCGGGCACGCTGTCGGGGAACCCGATCGCCACCGCGGCCGGCCTCGCCACACTCGAACTGCTCGACGACGGGGCCTACGCACGTCTCGCCACGATCGCCGCGTCGCTCGCCGACGGCCTGCGCGACGCATTCTCCAAGGCCGGCGTCGACGCCCACGTCACACAAGCGGCCACGCTCGTCGGCCTGAGCTTCGGTACCGAAACCGTCACCGACTATCCGAGCGCCCAGCGCGCCGACCACAAGCGCTACGCGTCGTGGTTCCACAGCCTGCTCGATCAGGGCGTGTTCGTGGCGCCGAGCGGCTACGAGACCATGTTCCCCGGGCTCGCGCACGACGCTACGGCCATCGAGACGACCGTCGCCGCCGCCGCCCAAAGCTGAAATCGCGGTCTGATTGCACTGGACGGCGCTCTACGCCGTCGGGTGCAGAGGAAAACCGAACGTGGGGGCCTGGGGTGAGGTGCGGTGGGGCCTGGGGTGAGGGTTAGTCGCGGGGTGGGTTGGAGTTGTCTTCGCGGCGCTGGCGGATGCGGTCCATGTAGAACAGCGACAGCACGAAGATGACGATCATGACCGTCATCGCCACGAACGCGAGCGGACCCTGCTCCGACGCGTCGATCGGCTGTGGCGCCAGCGCACCAGCGGGCGCCGCAGTCATCGCAACGACGTAGAGCGCAACGGCGGCGAAGCCGAATGCTTGGTAGCCGCGACCCGACCACTTGCGAATCTGGCCGACAGCGGTGGCGAAACCAGCCCGGGAGCGAGGGACGAGCGACGCGGGTGGTGAGTCACTCGCAGCGCCGGGCGAAGCAGGCGCAGAAAATAGGCGACGCAGCATCAGCAAGACGCTCCTTCGGTCATGCCGTCACGAGATTGGCGGCTTTGGCGGCCCGGCGCTCAGCCATCTCGCGGGAGTGCAGCGCGTAGAGCGAGACGCCGAACAACGTCGAGAACGTCAGGAAGTACATCAGTGGTGGGAGCCGGATCGAGCCGTAGTCGTAGACAAAGACCATCCACTTGTGCGGCACCTTCGGGTCGCAGCCCGGTGTGGTCGGCTTGATATTCGGATCGACACCGCTTGGATAGAACGTGTCGCTCGGCTGCGGCAACTTCTCGCAGTACTCGACGGCCGCGTACTTCGGGTTGTGCTTCACGAGGAACGGAGCGTCGCCGCCGATGATGTATTCCTTCAGCGTTTCGCGACCGTTCTTGTTCGGCACCCCGTTGAGGTCGACCGGCGCGACCGTGAGTACCTGGGCCGACTGCTGATACTTCGCATACGGCTGCACCGGAGCTTTGGCGTCGCCGACGACGGTCACGGTGATGAAGGCCGCGTCGATCGCCGGGCGAAGCTGCTGAAAGTTCTCGGCCGGGATCGACTTGGCCTTCGGGTCGTTTGCGAGCTTCGCCAGCGCGTTGATGGGCGCGGCGGCGAGCGAGTCGACGCGCGCGCATGTGGGTGTGACCTTCGGGCAGGCGACCGGTTTCCAGAGCGGCACCCGACCCTTCGGGCTGTTGAGCGGCGTCTGCGTGACGAGCCACAACGACGAGAGCAGCACCATGATGCCGGTGAACGCGGCTGCAGCGATCTGGAAACCGAGGCGTGCGCCGACGTTCGTGGCGAGCAACAGGTAGGTCGAGCCGCAGAACAGCACGACGCCCGACAACACCGTGAGCACACCGAGGATCGTCGGATCCCAGAGCGACTTTGTTTCGGCTGCGAGTACGGCGAGCACGGTGACAGACACTCCTAGTTACAGCCGCTGGCGTAGTTCGTGGGCGGCGCGAGGTCGGACTTCGTGAGATCAAGACCACAGCGTTCGTACTGGACGATCTGTTCGATCATGGCGTCGTCGATCGACGTGTTGGGATCGTCGGTGGTGTTGAGTTGGTTGGCGTCGGTGTTACTCGCATGGGTCAGCATGCAGCCGTAGTACAGCAGCGTGACGGTCGTGTCGGCCTTGATGGCGGTGTTGCACTGCCCCGGCATGCGGCCCGAACCGCTGCCACCCTTGCCGTACGCCACGTTGAGGTCGGACCCGCCGGCCACGAATGCGATCTGGCTCAGCACGCCGGAGTGCGGAATGAGATCGCCCGTCGCCGAGCGCACGTCGGGGAACCGGCGCGCCGTGTCGCCGTCGCGCAGGCTGAAGCCGAGCGAGCCGTTGCCGCCAGGAGGTCCGAGGAGATCTTCGGGTTTCAGGTTCGCATTGGTGGGGTCGAACACCGACCAGTTCTGGGTGTGGCAGCGCGCGCAGTTCGTTTCGAAGAGCAACTGGCCGTCGGTGACTCCGGCCCTGCGCTGTTGCCACGTGACGGCCCACGTGAGGTTCTTCTTCGCTCCGTTGATGGCCACATCGTCGGCAGCAGGGATCGTGGCCGAGTGCAACGCGCGGTCGAGGTTCGCGCAGGCCGCCTCGTCGGCGACGCTCTCCGACGGAGTGCCACACTGCTTGTCGGTCCAGGCCTTGTTATCGGCCTTCTGCTGCGCGGTCGCACTCTCAAGGTCAGCCTTGGCCGCCGTCAACTCCGTGGTGCGTTCGGCGCTCGTCGGCTTCGCCGAGAGCGAAGCGACCTGCTTTTGCGCGGCTGACACGGCCTTGGGGTCAAGCGGGGTCGAGGGATCGACGTAGGCGTAGAGCTTGCGGCCGAGATCGGCGCAGGTCTCGGCATCGGCGTCGGTGGGCGCGGTCGTAGCGCACTTGTTCTTGTCGTACGAAGCCTGGTCGCTCTTTTGGGCGTCGGTCGCGGACTTGAGCGCGTCCGCTGCGGCCTTGGCTTGATCGGTCGCCTCGGTCCGCGCCGCCGCCAGGGCGCAGGTGGACTGACCCAACGCGGTCTTGGCCGCCTTCGGCTCCTTCGGATCAGTGCACGCCTTCAGGTCGGCCGAGGCTTCTGCGGTCGTGCCCGGCGGAAGCTGAATCGACTCGACGTACGCGACGAGGTCATTGATGCTTTGATCGTTCTTCGGCCCGCCGCCCGCGACACCCCACGCCTGCATCGGCGAACCGGGCCGACCGTTCACGATGATGTCCTTCACCTCTTGGGGTGAGAACCGGTACAGCACCGTGTTCAGCGCGGGCGCTTTCCACGTGAGCGGCCCGAACGCCTTGCCAGTGGTCGGGTCCTTGTACGTGTACGGCGCGCCGCTGCCACCCGAACCCGCGGGGCCATGGCAGGTCGCGCACTGGAGCGACTTCGCCGGATTGAAGGTCTTGGGCATCGCGGTGTTGGAGAACAGTTCCTGGCCGCGCGCCACGGCGTTTTCGTCGAAGTAGTGCACCGAGGCCTTCTCGCGTGCGGTCTCGCGCAACCAGTAGAGCGGATACGCGAGCGCGAGCACCGCGAGGAAGAACAACGACCACCCGAGTACGCGCTCGAGTCGAGGGCCTTCGAGCGCGTCGTCAGCAAGGAAGGGTTCGAGGTTCGCGGGTGTGTTCGCCGTCCGGTCCCGGCGCAGACTCTGCGACAGCACGACAGCGAGGCCGATGAGCACGGCCACGTTCACCCAAAACAGCACGCTCCAAACATCGAAGCGCGCGATCCGGTGCCAATTCCAAGCGGCGAGCACGTTCATACGCAATGCGGACCCTCAGCCGCCTGCTTGGTCGTGTCGGTACCGATGACCGGACCGAGAACCACGGTCGAAGTGTTGATCGAGACATTGTCACCGGTGATGGTGACTTCGAAGCGGTCGAGGCCGCGCGGCGCAGGACCGTCGCGCTTTTCGCCGACGCGGTTGTACTTCGAGCCGTGGCACGGGCATTCGAACCACTGCGCCGAACCGCACCACGGCACGCGACATCCGAGGTGCACGCACTTCTGGTAGAGCGCGACGATGCCCTTCTCCATGCCCGCGTAAATCGACGCGTCGTAGATCTTCGACGCGGCCGCAAGCGTGGGCGCGTCGGTGGGGTACGGCTGGAGATAGGTGCGAGCCGCAGGCACGTAGAACGGCGCTTTGGTGTCGATCCAGGTCTTCTGCGCGGCCGCGAAACTCGCCGAGACCTTGCCACCGAAGCCACCGGCGCCACTCGGCCACAAGAACGCGAGCAACGACGCGCCGAACGGAAGCAGCACGCCGACGCCACCGAGCGTGAGGATGGCCCGGTTGAAGAACATGCGGCGGCTGATACTGAGCTCTTCTGGATCGAGCGGTTCCCACTCGGCGACCGTGCCGGCATCGCGAGCGACGGGAACACCGCCGCGCGTGCTCGAGCGCGTCTCCTCGGCGCGCGCTCGTGCGTCGGCCGTCTCGAGGGCTTCGACGTCGGTGCCTGGCACCGCGTCGGCGGCCACCGTCGTCGCGGCCGCGGACTTGTCGCTCGCGCGGGTCTCACGCGACAGGCGCCCCGCGCCATCGCCGCCGCGGCGCGTGATCACGAACAGCGCGAGGCCGCCAAGCAGGATGATCGCAGCGATTGCGATGGCGATGCCCATGGTTATGCGCGTTCCCTAGAGCTCGAAGAAGACGTGGCTGGTCCAAGGGAAGACGAAGTTGAAGCCTTCACCTCGGAAGAACGAACCGATGATCACGAGTACGGCCCAGAACATCAAGAACAGTGTGAACATCGAGATCGCGTACTTGCGGTCGTTTGGTTTGTTCGACGGGTTCTTGTCGACGAACGGCGCGACCGCGATGATCCCGAGCGCGATACCCGGGATGGTGACACCGGCGACCATCGGGTGGAACATCGTGAGGAGCTCTTGGAGACCGAGGAAGTACCACGGCGCCTTCGAAGGGTTCGGCGTTTGGTTGATGTCGGCCAGTCCGAGCAGCGGCGCTTTCACGAGCGCCGAGAAGATCGTGACCAGCGCCGTCATCGACAGCAGCGATGCGAACTCGATCGAGAGCAGGTGCGGCCACGTGTGGACCTTGTCTTGGGCCTCACCCTTGGTCTGCTGAATCGAACCGGCCTTCACGACCGTGAGCAACCGTTGCGTGTGACCACCCGGACCAACCCCACCCGGGGCACCGGCCGACATCGCGGGAGCCTTGGCGCGCGTCGCGGTGGCCGTTGCGGTACCGCCGCCTCCGGCACCGGCGTCGGCATCGTCGCCACCGGCGAGCGCGGCCTTGCGCTTGCGGGAACGCTCCAAGAGAAACGCCGGCACACCACCAACGTCTTCGGTGATGGCAGCCTCGTCGGGTCCGCTCGCCGCCACTTCGGCGGGCGCGTCGGAGCTCTCGGCACCGGCGTCGGTCGCGGGCGCGTCAGCGGCGGGCGCGTCCGCGGCGGCGTCGCCACCTTCGAGCGCCTTGCGACGTTCGGCAGCCCGTTTCAGGAGGTGCTCGGGAATCTCAGTCATATGAAGCGCCTCCTTCCTACAGAGGTCCGGAAATCCCGCCGTCCTTGCGGACGCGCCAGAAGTGGACTGCCATGAAGATCACGATCACGAACGGCAACATCAGCACGTGCAGCACGTACCACCGCAACAGCGTGTCGTTGCCTATCTCCTTGCTCCCAAGCAAGACGAAACGCACCTGACTGCCGAACACGGGTGTATAGCCCATCATGTTCGTGCCGACCGTGACCGCCCAGAGTGCGAGCTGGTCCCAGGGGAGCAGGTAGCCGGTGAAGCTGAGCAGCAACGTGAGCATCAGCAACACGACGCCGATCACCCAGTTGAACTCACGTGGTGACTTGTACGCACCGTGGTAGAAGACGCGGCTCATGTGCAGGAAGACCGACAGCACCATGAGATGCGCGGCCCATCGATGCATGTTGCGCACAAGCGAACCGAACGCGACCGCCGTTTCGAGGTTCTGCACCGTCGTCCACGCCTCGGTGGCGGTCGGGCGATAGAAGAACATCAAGAAGATGCCGGTGACCGTGAGCAAGATGAACAAGAAGAACGAGAGTCCGCCGAGGCACAGCGTGTAGCTGACCTTGACCGCGTGCCGCTTCACCTTCACCGGGTGAAGGTGGTACAGCACGTTGTTCATGATCACGTACGAGCGGTTCCTCGGGCTGTCGGTGTAGCCCTTGCGGAACACCGAACCAGGCCGGAAGATCGCATTCCACGCCTGGCTGCCCTGAACGTTGCCCCATACCTCGGTGCCGCGTTCTTTCAGCTTCACGCCCGGGCCGCCGCCGTGACCGTTGCTGCCGTTGCCGTTCGCCACCCAGATCTCCTAGAACCGAACGCCGTACGCGTAGCCGTGACGATTGGTCCGAGTATTCGGATCGCCGTTCGCCCAGTCGGTGGTGACCTTGCCGAGCACGATCACACCAGTGGGACAGCGGTCGACGCAGAGCGCGCAGCGGGTGCACACGTCTTCGTCGACCACGAAAAACACATTGTCTTTCGGGTCATCGCCCGGTTGTTCGGTGCCGACCGCGTCGCTGATGGAACTCACCGGCAGCATGTGGATGCACTTCCACGGACAGATGTCGACGCAGCCCTCGCACAAGATGCACTCGGCCTGATCGATGTGCAGGAACTGCTTGGGCTTCACCGCTTGGGTGAGCCAGTTCGGATCGACCTCTTGGATCGTGTACGAACTCGAGAACTCGGGCATCGGTGGGTTCGCGTCGGTGCGTGCCATGTCAGCTCTTCACCGTGAGAGGACGGCCGTAGGCAGAAGTACCAACGACCTGCTCTTCATCGGCCGGCGCGCTCGAAGGCGATGCTTCCTCGGGCTTGCGGACCGGACGCTTCTGCCACTTCGCGAACAGGGAAATGTTGAGGCTCAGGAACGCGACATAGATCACCGAGACGATCGCGTCGGAGATCGCTTGCTTGTTGATCTTGAAGTTGAGGAAGTGAATCGGCCCGATGATCTTCTGGCCGCTGCCGACAAGCAGCTTCGACGCGTTCCAGTGCAGATACGCGTTCGCGAACGTGAGCCACTCGTGCGGCACCGTGCCGTACGCGACCAACATCAACGCGAAGCTGGCGACCGCGCCGAGCATCGCCTGCGCCCACGTGGGCGGC
>JBBREP010000084.1:0-14222 GCA_038202885.1 Acidimicrobiia bacterium
CACATTGACCTCGAAGGCCACGCGCTACCGCTTGTCGGACACCTTGTAGTACGGCAGGTAGTAGCACGCGTCGGCATTGTTGACGAGCACGTCGATGGGTCCGAGTGCGGCCTCGACGCCGGCCACGAGCGCACCGCGCGACACCGAGGGGTCGGCGAGGTCTGCGGCGAACGGCACGGCCTCACCGCCATCAGCGGCGATCGTCGCCGCGAGTTCCTCGAGCGATCCGGGCAGATGGCCGCCGCTGCCGGGTTCGAGGCTGCGGGCGGTGATCGCCACCCTCGCCCCTTCGGCCGCGAAGCGCTGGGCGATCCCCGCACCGATGCCCCGACTCGCGCCGGTGACCAACACAACTTTGCCGAGCAACGCATCACGCACGGCCTCAGCCTGCGCGGCCGGAGGTCGGTGTGTCAATCTCCAGGGCATGTCCCAGCTCAGCGATCAACGCATCCTCATCACCGGCGCCACCGGCCAGGTCGGTGGACCCGTCGCCACAGCGCTGGCAAGCGATCCGAGCAACGATGTCGTCGCCATCGCCCGCTTCGGCGACGCCGCGGCGCGCGCCGCGCTCGAGGCTGCTGGGGTCACGTGCGCTCGTGTCGATTTTGAGCAGGCCGACTTCAGCGCGGTCGAAGGCGAGTTCGACGTGGTGTTGCATTTTGCCGTCGCCAAGACGAACGACTTCGACCGCGACCTCGCAGCCAACGTGGAAGCGCTTGGGTTCTTGATGCAGCGCAGCGCGGGCGCACGGGCATTCCTGCACTGCTCGTCGACCGCGGTGTACGAAGCCGACGGCCATCGCCGCTTCGTCGAGACCGATCCGCTCGGCGACAATCATCGGGCGTTCGGGTTCATGCCCACGTACAGCATCAGCAAGATCGCGGCCGAGGCGATGGCCCGTTACGGCGCGAGGGCGTTCGGACTCCCGACGACGATCGCGCGCCTTTCGGTGCCGTACGGCGACACGTTCGGATGGCCGCTCTTTCACCTCGCGATGCTGCGTGCCGGCCATCCTGTTCCCGTCCACAGCGACGCGCCGAGCGAGTACAACCCGATCCACATCGACGACATCGTGGCGCAGATCCCGGCGCTGCTCGACGCCGCCACCGTGCCGGCCACCATCGTCAACTGGGCCGGCGACGAGGTCGTCAGTATCGAAGACTGGTGCGCGCTCCTCGGCGAGCGCAGCGGCGTGACCGCCACGTTCGCTCCGACCGACCACACGATCGCGAGCGTGGCCTGCGACACCACCAAGCGCGCTTCGATCACCGGTCCGTGTGCAGTCCATTGGCGCGAGGGCATCGCGAGCCTCGCCGCGGCGAACCCGGCATGAACTCGGGCATGAACTCGACGTCGGCGTCGCCGGTACCCTGCGCGCCATGATCCGCACTGAACGCCGCGGCCCGATCGCGGTCATCACCATCGACAACCCGCCCGTGAACGCGCTTCCCGTTGTCGGGTGGTATCAGCTCGCCGACGAGCTGCGCTCGGCCGGCCGCGACCTGTCGGTCCATGTCGTGATCCTGCGGGCCGAGGGCAAGGGCTTCCAGGCCGGCGTCGACATCAAGGAGCTCGCGGCCGACCCCACGAACAAGTCGATGATCGGCGTCAACCGTGGTTGCTTCGAGGCCTTCGCCGCGGTGTACGAATGCGAAGTGCCGGTGATCGCGGCCGTCAATGGCTTCTGCCTCGGCGGTGGCATCGGCCTGGCGGGAAATGCCGACATCATCGTGGCCTCCGACGATGCCACGTTCGGCGTGCCCGAGATCGACCGCGGCGCGCTCGGCACTGCGACCCATCTCTCGCGCATGGTGCCGCCGCACAAGATGCGCGCGATGTTCCTCACCGGAGCGATGGCCACCGCGGCCGAACTCGCGCACTACGGCGCCATCGAGCGCGTCGTGCCTCGTGAAGAATTGTTGGGAGCCGCGCTCGAAATCGCTGAGATCATCGCTGCGAAGAGTCCGCTCGTCATTCGGCGCGCGAAAGAGTCGATCAACATGATCGATCCCGTCGACGTGAAGCGCTCCTACCGCATGGAACAGGGCTACACGTTCGAGATCAACCTCTACGGCGACTCCGATGAGCTCCGCCAGGCGTTCGTCGAAAAGCGCGACGCGCAACTGCGAGGCGGCGACGACGTTGTCTCCTGAGCACAAGCGCGTGCACGCGGCCGCGGTAGCGCCACGACCATGACGACGCCCAAGGCGGTCATCTTCGATCTCGGCGGCGTGGTGTATCCGTCGCCGTTCGAGGCCTTCGACGTGTACGACGGCCGCGCGGCACTGGCCGTCGGCACCACGCGCGCCATCGTCCGCGCGAGCAGCGAAGGCGGTGCGTGGGCGGCGCTCGAGCGCGGCGAGCTGACCATGGCCGAATTCTTCGTAGCGCTCGACGCCGAAGCCGCCGCGATGGGTCACACGGTCGAGACCCGGGCCATCATGGCAACCGTCACCGAACTGTCGGGCGCTCGCCCCGAGATGATCACGGCGATCCATTGCCTGCGCGGTGCAGGGCTCGCCGTCGGCGCACTCACGAACAACTGGGTCGACGACCGCGGCAACGCGACGCCCGCCGGTGCGGGCCACAGCGACATCGCGTCACTGTTCGACTCCGTTGTCGAGTCGGCGCGGGTCGGACTCCGCAAGCCCGACCCGCGCATCTACGCGCTCGTGTGCGAGCGCCTCGGCGTGACGCCGCCCGACTGCGTGTTTCTCGACGACCTCGGGATCAACCTCAAACCGGCACGCGCCATGGGGATGACCACGATCAAGGTTGCGAGCGCGGCCCAGGCGCTCAGTGAGCTCGCCGCCGCGGTCGGCATCGCCCTGCACGAATCGGTCGGTGAGCTATGAGCCCGACGCCGCGGTACCCAGCATGGAACTGATCCTCGTCCGTCACGCCGAACCGGTCCGTGTTGACGCGCACGAAACCGGCGGCGCACCGGCCGACCCGGGCCTCACCGAACGCGGCCACGACCAGGCCGAGCGCGTCGCGGCATGGCTCGCGCACGAATCACTCGATGCCCTCCTCGTCAGCCCGAAGCGCCGAGCCGTCGAGACGGCGGCGCCGATTGCTGCGGCGTGCTCGCTGAGCCCGGTAGAAGCCATCGATCTCATCGAGTACGACGCGCACGCTGACCACTACATTCCGATCGAAGAGATGCGCGCCGCCAAAGATCCGCGATACGCGGCGATGGTAGAAGGCCGCTGGGAAGAGTTCGGCGGCGAGCCTCCCGACGCGTTTCGCGGGCGCGTCGCGGGCGCACTGGATCGGATCGTGGCCGAGTTTCCTGGCCAGCGCGTGGTTGCGGTGTGCCACGGCGGTGTGATCAATGTGGCTGTCGCGATCGTCGCCGGTCTCGATCGCCACCTCTGGTTCGATCCGGTCTACACGTCGATCTCACGGATCGTTGCGTCTCGCAACGGCATCCGGTCGGTCGTGAGCGTGAACGACACGGGCCACCTCGTAGCGACACGGGAGCGACAATGAGCGCAGTGCTGGTGGAACACGACGGGCCCGTCACGGTGATCACGATCAATCGACCCGAGGTCCGCAACGCCGTCGACGGCCCGACGGCCGTACTGCTCGCCGAGGCGTTCCGCGCGTTCGAAGCCGACGCCAACGCGTCGGTCGCCATTCTCACCGGCACCGGCACGATGTTCTGTGCGGGTGCCGACCTGAAGGCGATCGCCCGCCGTGAGGGCAACCGCGTTGTCGAGGTCGGTGACGGCCCGATGGGACCGACGCGCATGCTGCTCGACAAGCCGGTGATCGCGGCGGTCGAGGGCTATGCCGTGGCCGGCGGCCTCGAGTTGGCGCTGTGGTGCGACCTGCGCGTTGCCGCGCGTGACGCGACGTTCGGTGTGTTCTGCCGGCGTTGGGGCGTGCCCTTGATCGACGGCGGCACGGTCCGCTTGCCGCGCGCGATCGGGATGAGCCAAGCACTCGACCTGATCATCACCGGGCGCGGCGTATCCGGCCACGAGGCCCTGCGGATGGGCATCGCGAACCGGCTCGCTGATCCGGGCGCGGCACTCGCCGACGCGCGCACGCTCGCGCACGAAATCGCTGAGCTGCCGCAACGTTGCCTACGCGCCGATCGCCGCTCGGCGTACGAGCAGTGGGATTTGCCACTCGGCGACGCGATTCACAACGAATGGCGCCTCGGCAACGCGGTGCTCGCGGCGGGCGATGCGATCGCCGGAGCGACGCGTTTCGCCGCGGGTGCCGGACGCCACGGCCAACCCGCGTCCGACACGCGCTAGCCGAGGATGGCGGCGACGGCCTGGTCGAGGCCGTGGGGTGCACCCAACGGCGTGTGCGGGTCGACCAGGAACACCTCGGCTACGCCAGCGTCGCGGGCGCGACCGTCGGTCGTGCGATCGTCGCCCACCATGCAGGTGTCGCTCGCGTCGACACCGAGCGCATCGCAGGCAGCGTGAAAGAACGACGACGCGGGTTTCACCGTGCCGCACTCATACGACAACGTGAACGCGCGCACGTAGGACGCCACGCCGTGCGCGGCGAACACGACGCGAATGTCCCAGCCGGTGTTGCTCGCCACGCCGATCGCGACCCCGGCCGCCGCCAGCGCCGCCAGCGCGCTCGCGGTATCGGCGTAGGGCTGCCACTCCAATGGATCGTGGAACGACCGATCGAGCGCGGGTCCGAGACCGGGCACGGCGGCATCGGCACGGCCGTAGAGCACACGCCAACGCGAGCGCCACACGGCCGCGTCGAGGTCACGACCGAGCGCCACCTCGTCGGGATCCGCCGCGGCGTCCTCGATGTCGTTCCAGATCGCCGTGGCGCGATCCGCCGGTAGCGCCACGCCGAGTGCATGGGCTTCGCGCGTCACGACATCGACGCCCGGCGCGTGGCCGAACAGCGTGTACCCGAAGTCGAACAGCACCGCGCGGAACATGGTGCTCATCCGCGCCGCGAGTGCGCAGCGATCGCGGCAACCAACGCCGAGACGTGATCGCTGTACAGCGCGTCGAGCGAACGCGATGCGGCATCATCGAGTTCGCTCACGGTATGCACGAGCGAGCCAAAAGCGGCGATGCCGTGTGCATGCGCCGCGTCGACTTCCGGTGCGAGCCACGACCGCCAGTGTCGGTTTTCGGCATTGATACCGCGCGACGCGAGTTCGCGCGCGCGGGCACTCGCAATTTCCACGGTGCCCGGTCCCGCCGGCGGGCGGGCTTCATGCACGAGGCGAACCTCATCGTCGTACTCGCGCAACGCGCGGAGTTCGTCGACGCTGTCGTGCACCAGCCACACCCGCGAGAGATGCGCGCCGGCCCGCACGACATCGATCGCTGGTCGGGCCGCCCGCAACTCCTTGATGTCGAGGCTCAACTCAAAGTCGGCCCCAAGTGCACCCAACAGGTCAGCAAGCGACGGGACGCCGTGACGTGCGAGCGCACGGGCCGTCGTGAGGCGCACGGGCACAGGAACGCGATGCCACGGCCACCACGCGTCGTGCACCAGTACCGGTATGCCATCGACCGACAAGCGCACATCCGACTCGAGGTGTGCTCCGCGTGCCAGTGCGTCGGCAAAGGCCACGAGCGAGTTCTCGGGGAACCCACCGTCGGTGCCGCCGCGATGGGCGAACGCGATTGGCGTGGGCGTCATAGTCGTCGGGCAAATCTAGTGCCGCATGCGGCAGCGTTCACGCTCTCCGCACGGTAGTTTCGCTTCCGTGCTGGGCCGCCGAATCGCGACCTCGGCTCGCGCGATCGTGGTGGCCGCAGTCTTGCTCACGGCCATTGCCCGCCTTCCCAGTTTCGTGCATCAACTGTTCGATCCCGACGAGGCCGCGATCGCCACCGAAGCGATCGCGCTCCACCACGGCGGCACGCTGTACACCGACGCAGCCGATCGCAAACCGCCGCTCGTACCGATGGTGTACGAGGCATCGTTTGCGGCAACCGACAGCACCGATCTGCGGTGGTTGCACGGGCTCGCCGCCGTCGGCATCGCGTCCACCGCGTTGCTGCTCGCGTTCGACCTGCGCAGGCGCCACGGCATGACCGCGGCCTGGTGGGCCGTCGGTCTCACCGTCGCGGGCGCGGTCGCGTTCTTCCCCGTCGACGGCCAGGCCGCGAACTACTCGCACTTTGCCCTGCTCCCTGGCGCCGCCGCGATCGTGCTCGCGCGTCGCGGCCGCTCCAGCACGGCCTTGCTAGGAGGCGCCGCGGACGGGATCGCGGTGCTGTGTCGCCAGACGTGGATGTTCGGGGTGTTTCCGGGTGTCGTGGGCGCCGTCGTCGCAAGCCGACGCCGGCGCGACGGCGTGTGGTTCCTTGCGGGATGCACCGCCGCCGTGGCCAGCGCCGCGTTGTTCGTGCCCTTCGGTGGTTTCGTGCATTGGACGTTTACGGGCAACAAGGGTTTCTTGAGCGAAGGCGAGTCGATCGGCCGTGCGATGCTTGCGTATCTCGGGAGCTTCACGACGTTCGTCGTGCTGCATCTCACGCTCGCCGTCGCGGTCATCGCCGCAGGCCTTGCCTTTGCCCGGGCGGCATGGGCGCACCGCGTCGAAGAACTCGACCTCTGGCTCTGGCTCGGCGGCGCGCTCCTCGCCGAAATCGCGGGATTCCGCTTTTTCGGGCACTACTGGATCCAGAGCCTGCCCCCGCTCGTGCTCCTCGCTGTCCCAGTGCTGACCCACGTCACCGGGCGGACACGCGCGTGGGCGATCGGAGCGGTCGCGGTACCCACCACGATCGCAGTGCTCGCTGCGTTCACGCCGTCGACATTCCGCACGCTGCCGAACCCGGATCGCCTCGCGGCCTATGTGCGCACGCATACCGCTACCGACTCCCCGATCCTCGTGTGGGGCTCGTATCCCGAGCTGTATTGGGCTTCCGATCGAGCGCCCGCTGGCGCGCTGGTATTGAGCGACTTCGTCACGGGGCGTTCCGGTGGCCGCCCAACCGGTAACGCAACGCTGCACTACTCGACGCCCGGCGCCTACGACCTCATGATGCGCCGGCTCCAGGAGTGCCCACCCGCGCTCGTACTCGACACATCGACGGCGAACATCCGCGGCTATGGCCGCTATCCCATCGCCGAGTTCGCTCGACTCGACACCTTCGTCCGCGGCGGTTACCGACAGGTCGCGCGCATCGACGGTGTCAGCATCCTTGCGGCCCGTGATCCGGCGTCGGTGTGCAACCCGTTCCCCAGCGGGCGCGCCAACCGGCGCTGATCGGGACTGGTTCGGCGGATCGTCGAACGCGCCGAATGCTTTAGGTCTTTGCTGTACCTGCGTTGGTGAGGTCGAGTTCCCAGAACATGAAGTTCGTCTCCTCGTCCAGGATCTCGCTGCGGTGCTGTAGATACGGCACGTGGCCCTCCCCGTCCCATGTGACGAGGAACGACTGAAGCCCGGCCGCGGTCGCATCCGCCTGCGTGGCGACCGCCCATGCGTAGGGCACCAGAGGGTCAGCAGTGCCGTGGAAGAGCAGGGTCGGCGCGCCGTGCGCATCGACGTTGCCAACAAGACGCGCGCCGGACAATGCCATCGCGGCCCCAACCGCCGACGAATACCCGGGGTTGCCGCTCGTGCCGGGGTCGGCGGAGTCGAAGGCCACGTTCATGGCGACGATCGCGCCGGCCGAGGAACCGCCGATCGCGATCCGCGACGCGTCAATGCCATACGCGGTTGCATTCGCTCGCAGGAACCGAACCGCGGCCTGCGCGTCGTCGGTGGCGTCGATGATCTCTTTGATGCAGCCACCGGACACGCCACCGCCAGCCGAACATCCCGACGGCAACAAGCGGTAGTTGATGGACACGTTGACGTAGCCCTTTTGCGCGAATGTCGTGGCCTGGTCGATCAGTTCGGGCGAGGTCTTGTCACCGCAGCAGAAGCTGCCACCGTGCACCCACACGATTGCTGGCCGCATCGTCGTGGTGTCACCAGTGGGTACGTACGAGTCGAGCTTCAGCGTGACCGTCGTGCCGCTCTGATCGACGGCGCTGCCGTATGTGATGTCGTGGGTAGCCGTGACATCGGAGTAGATCGCGTCGCGATAGCGCAGCGGTGCCGGGCCCGGTGGCGTCACGAACGGGGCACAGCCCGCGCCTACCAGCGCGATCGGAATCAGCGCAACGAGCAGACGACGCATGGAAACCTCCGAAGACAACAACGCAATTGTCACCACGGCGCTCATCCCCGGTCAAACGCCTCGACCAATCAAGGTTAGACGGCGCGCACGGCGGTCGTTCTTGGGCCGTTCTACCCCCTCACAGGGTGCGCAACGCCCCAAGAATGGCGCCGATGTACACGCGCTCGGCTGGGTTGGGCTGAGAGCGCGCTGAGTTCTCAATCAAGAAGCAGGAGGCTCGGTCAAGTCGACCGTGCGCCCGCCGACACGAATCGGGTCGGGGTCAACGATGAGAGGTACGACATGACAGTTAGCCCGGTAACGACCAGCACGACCAGCACGAACACCTCCGTGTCGCGCCAACGATTCAGCAACGCCTTCGATGCCATCGCCAACAAGCTCGGTATGTCAAAGGCCGAATTGGTCGCCAAACTGCAGTCCGGTGTGAAGATGAAGGACTTGGAAGCAGCCAAGGGCGTCAGTAAAGACGACGTCATCGCGGCAGCCGCCAGCGCGCTCCAGTCATCTGACCCATCGCTGTCGGCCGACGCGGCCAAGAAGCTCGCGACGTCGTTCTATGACGGCAAGGCCGGGCACCGACACCACCATCACGGCCACTCGGCAAGCGGTCAGCCGGTAGCGCCGACGCCGGTGGCGAACCCCGGCGCACAGGCGAGCGGCGTCGACTTCATGTCGTAGTCACTCGCTGGCGCAGTGCCCGGGGCGGGAGTCGAACCCGCACGCTCCGTTCGGAGCCGGCGGGTTTAAGCCGCCTGCGTCTGCCGTTCCGCCACCCGGGCATTTGTGGGGCGCGCTGCGACGCTACAAGCCCACGCCCGACGCCGACGCCGACGCCGCACGCAGGCGCCGGCGCGGGCACCAGCCGCGGGCTGGGGGATCAGGCCGCTGCAGTTTCGCTGGCGTCGGACAGCGCGCCGAGCAACGTCGCGCGCATACGTGATGCGCCTTCGCCGTGCAGACCGTTCGCGGCGAGGATGCCGTCGACCATGTCGGCATGGATGTCGGCCACGGTCCGCCCGTGGAGGCGCACGGAAACGATCGCGCCGCCGCGCATCCGCCGGATCGACCGCACGAGCGCCACATTGCGCGGCGGCGACCGGAACGCCGGCACCTGGAGTCCGGCCGCCCGCGCCGCCAACCCGAGTTGACGCGCAGCACGGGCGAAATACACAGCGGGAGGCGGGGAGGCACTCACACGCCGAGCATGACACGACCCTACGACAGGACGGCACCGGCGCTCGCGGACTTTGCGAACTGGGTGCAAGAGACCCGAATAATGCTGGTCTACTGCACCGAGTTCGCAGGGGCTGGGACCACGCCGCAAGTACGGTCGGGTGGTATGCAGGCGCGCGACCGCGAGATCGTGCGACTGGCGATCCCCGCCTTGGGCGCGCTCGCCGCCGAGCCGCTGTACGTGCTGGCCGACACGGCCATCGTCGGCCATCTCGGGCGCCATCCTCTCGGAGGCCTCGGCGTCGCCGGCGCCGTCTTGTCCGCCGCGTTCGCGGTGTTCAATTTCCTCGCGTACGGCACCACCGCAGGTGTCGCTCGCAGCATCGGCGCCAACGACGAACGGCGTGCGGCCGAGCAAGGCATCGCCGGTCTTTGGCTCGCCACGGGCCTCGGCGTCGCGCTGGCCGCCGTCGTGGTGGTGGCCGCGCCGGCGATCGTCGATGCCATCGGCCCGAGCGCGGCCGTGCGCGCCCCGGCGCTCACCTACCTGCGCATCGGTGTGCTCGGCGCGCCGTTCCTGTGCATCGCACTGGCCGGTACTGGGTATTTGCGCGGCACCCAGAACACCGCGACCCCATTTGTGATCGCGCTCGTGGCCAACGTGGTGAACCTGGGGCTCGAGATCGCGCTCGTCTACGGCGCCCACCTCGGCATCGCCGGCTCGGCGTGGGGCACCGTGATCGCGCAGGTGGGCACCGCCGTCGCGTACGTCGTGATCTGCGAGCGAGCGGCACGCGCGTCGGGTGCATCGCTGCGGCCCGACGGCGTGGCCATCCGTCGCGCCGCGGTCGTCGGGAGCCACCTCGTGGTGCGTACCGGCTCGCTCGTGCTGTGCTTCCTCATCGCCACCGCCGTCGCCAGCCGCATCGGCGACGTTGCCATCGCGGCGCACCAGGTCGCCTGGCAGCTCTGGCTGTTCCTCGCGCTGTCGCTCGACGCCATTGCCATCGCGGGCCAGGCCATCGTCGGGCGCACGCTGGGCGCGGGCAACGCGGCCGAGACGAGGGCGTCGGCGCGCCGCATGCTCACCTGGGGATGGTGGGCCGGCGTCGTCTGCGCGGTTGTGGTGATCGCGGCCCGACCGCTCCTGTCGATCGCGTTCACGCACGACCACGCCGTTGCCGCCGAGCTCGGCCGGGTGCTGTGGGTCGTGGCGCTGATGCAACCCGTCGCGGCGCTCGTCTTCGTCCTCGACGGCATCCTCATCGGCGCCGGCGACAGCCGTTACCTCGCGGCCGCCATGGCCGCGGCAACGGTCGTATTCTTCGCCGCGATGGCGATCGTCATCGCCATCGACGGCTCACTCATCGCGCTGTGGCTCGCGCTCTACGTGTTTATTCTCGCGCGCTTGGTCGGAATGGGATGGCGTTATGCCGGCGATGCCTGGCTCGTGACCGGCCACACGTGACCACGCCCACAATCCCCACGGTTTGCGCCCGGCGCCGCGACGCGGTGTCATGGCAGTGATGGTCGAACCCCGCAAACCCACCGTGGCCGCCACGGAAGCGATCGACCTCACCGCCACCGAGATCGCCACCACGAGCTCTCTCGTGCCGATCCCGAAGCGCTACACCGACGCCAACCGCAATCACGACGGTGTCGCCACGCCGATCCCGACCGACGACGAAATCCGGCGCAGCGACGTCGATCCGTGGGGCCGCAGCGAAAAGATCCGGTCGCTCGTGCGCAAGGTGTACGACCCGATCGACCGCTACTACTTCCGCACCGAGTGGGAGGGTTTCGAACACCTCCCCACCCAAGGTGGCGCGCTCCTCGTGTCGAATCATGCCGGCGCCATTCCGTCCGACGCGCCGGCCATCATGCACGGCATCGAGACGCGGCTTGGCCGACCGGTGTATGGCCTCGCCGAATATTTGTTTCGCACGCTCCCGGTGATCGGCACGCTGTGGTCGCGCGTCGGCGGCGTGACGGCCAACCCCGACAACGCGTACCGATTGTTGCACGACGACGGCCAGCTCGTGCTCGTATTCCCCGAGGGTACGAAGGGCACCGGCAAGACCTACAACGAGCGTTACCAACTGCGCCGGTTCGGGCGCGGCGGGTTCGTCGAGATCGCGATGCGCGCCGGTGTGCCGATCGTGCCGCTCGCAGTGATGGGTGCCGAAGAGTCGATGCCGATCGTGTGGAAGAGTCATCGTCTCGCCAAGCTCACCGGACTCCCCTACGTGCCGCTCACCGCGAACATGCTCGCGTTCGGCCCGCTCGGGGTCGCCGCGTACTTGCCGGCCAAATTCCGCATCCGCGTGTTACCGCCGGTGCATTTCGACGTCGAACCGGGCGAAGAGCGGTACTCACGCAGCCGCGTGATGGCCGAGTCAGAACGCATCCGCCGCCTGATTCAAGACGCGCTGTACGACCTGTTGCGCAGGCGCAAATCGGTGTGGTTCGGATGAGAGTTCTCGTCACTGGCTTATCCACGTTTTGGGGTGGGAAACTCGCACTCGAACTCGAACAGCGTGACGACGTCGAGGTCGTCGTGGGGCTCGACACACGCGAGCCACGCGTGCCGCTCGAGCGCACCGAGTTCGTGCGCGCCGACGCGTCGTATTCGATTCTCGAACGCATCGTGCGCGCCACCCAGATCGACACCGTGTTGCACACGCACCTCATCGTCGACTCCACCACGGCCTCGGGGCGCACCGTCCACGAGATCAACGTGATCGGCACGATGAACCTGCTCGCCGCGGCGGGCGCGCCCGGGAGCTCGGTGCGCAAGGTCATCGTGAAGAACAGCGGCTACGTGTACGGCGCGCACCAACGCGACGCGTACTACATCCGCGAAGAGATGGAGCGCAGCGGCGTGCCGCGCACGAACGTCGAACGAAGCCTCATCGAGGTCGAGGCCTTCCTGCGAGACTTCGCCGAGGAGAACCCCCACATCAGCGTCACACTGTTTCGCTTCACCAACGTGCTCGGCGACAACCTCGATACACCGTTCGTGCAGGCCCTTCGCCTGCCGCTCGTTCCCGAGATCTTCGGCTTCGACCCACGCCTTCAGTTCGTGCATGAAGATGACGTGGTCGGTGCGCTCATGTATGCCACGGTCCACGACGTTCCCGGCGTCTTCAACGTGGCCGGCGACGGCATGGTGCCGTGGAGCGAGGTGTGCAAGATCGTCGCCAAACGGCGCATCGCGCTGCCTCCGATTTTCACGAACTTCGCCGCAGAACCCCTGCGAATGCTGCAGATCGTGAACCTTCCGCCCGAATTGCTCGACCTGTTGCGCTTCGGCCGTGGGATCGACAACTCGCGCTTCCAACGCACTGGGTTCCGCTACCGCTACACCACGGCCGGGGCCGTCGAGGCGTTCGCGCGCGGGCTTCGCCTCAAACACGCGGTCGGCGAGAAGAACCCCACGTATCGCTACGAACGCGAGGTCGAAGACTTCTTCCGCCACTCCCCTGCCGTGGTCCGCAACACCTGAGTCACCCAACCACGCCTCACACCCGTCGACCTTGGAGGTTCGGTGTACCTGCGCCGCGAAATGCCGCACGAGCACGTCGCCCTGCTCACACTCGACGATGAGCGACGCCGCAATGCGTTGAGCCGCGAGCTCGTCGACGAGATCGTGGCCGCGTTCGGCGAGATGGAGGCCGATGACGATGTTGCGGCCGTCGTGATCACGGGCGCGGGCAGCGTGTTCTGTGCCGGCGGCGACACCACCGCGCTCGCCCGGTACGCGAGCGGCGATGCCACCAGCGCCGAGCGGGCCGATATCGCGCAGGTCTACGAAGGATTCCTACGAGTACATCGTTCGCCGCTCCCCACGATCGCCGCGGTCAACGGCCCCGCCGTCGGCGCCGGCATGAACTTGGCCTTGGCGTGCGACGTCCGACTCGCCGGCGCATCGGCACGCTTCGACGCTCGCTTCCTGCGGATCGGACTGCATCCCGGCGGCGGACACCTGTGGTTGTTGGAGCGCGCGGTCGGGCCGCAAACTGCGCTGGCCATGACGCTTTTTGGCGCGCCGCTCAACGCCGACGACGCGGTCGCTCGCTCGCTGGCGTGGTCGGCCCATCCCGACGGTGAACTCGTCGACGCCGCGCTCACGATGGCCGGTCGCGCCGCAACGGTGCCGAAGGAGCTCACTGCGCGCGCCAAAGACACGTTGCGGCGCGCCGCGTGGCAACCCGACTTCGATACCGCGGTGCTGACCGAACTACAGCACCAGACCTGGTCGTTCGGCCAGGGCTGGTTCGGCCACTGACACGCTCGGCGCCTGCACGGGCCTGCGTTACGTCACGAGAAATCGCGCGTGGAGCTCTGCTTCGCGCTCGCGGTATTCCTCCACCGTCATCGCAAAGCGGAGATGGTCTTCGTAGACGCCTTGAATCTGCAAGAACCGCTGCGCGATGCCTTCCTCACGCATCCCGAGCTTCTCGACGACTCGGCGACTCGCAGCATTTCTGGGGACGATCGCGGCCTCGACACGATGCAGTGTGAGCACGTCGAAGGAGAAGCGCAACAGCAAGAGCACGCCTTCGGGCACGTATCCCCGACCCGCGAACTGCTCGTCGATCCAATACCCCACGTACGCGGTCTGGAACGGGCCGCGCTGCACGCTCCCGAGGCTGACCTCACCGGCGAGGCGCCCGTCGTGCAAGAACAAGCCAAAGCCGTAGGCGGCGTCGAAGTGACGTTGGCGGTCCCACGCGTTGCATCGGGCGCGAAAGGCCTCCCGATCGACCGCTGGATCGGCCGCGCCCGCCTCGCCGCGCGGCTCCCACTGTTCGAGCCACGTACGACAGCGCACCCGAATATCGCGCCAGGCCGGCCAGTCGTTCGGTTCAAGTGGCCGCAGCAAGACGCGCGCGCCGATGAGTT
>JBBREP010000085.1:0-13719 GCA_038202885.1 Acidimicrobiia bacterium
CGGGTTCTTGAGCATGGCGCTACGGATGTCAGGGTCGGTCGAGTGGATGCTGACGTGCAACGGTGACAGCCGCTCGGTGACGACCCGTTCGAGATCGGCCTCGGTGAACCGGGTCAGCGTTGTGAAGTTGCCATAGAGAAACGAGAGCCGATAGTCGTCATCCTTCACATACAGGCTCTTGCGCATCCCGGGCGGCAATTGGTAGATGAAGCAGAACGGGCAGTGGTTGTCGCACGTGCGCACGCGATCGAAGACTGCGGCGTCGAGCTCGAGGCCGAGCGCAGCGCCGGCCTGTTTGTGCACGATCACGGATCGCTCGACACCGCCCCGACGCAGCTCGATCTCGACCTCAGGCTCGTCGGCCTGGATCTGGTACCGGATCACGTCGCGCAGGCGTTCGCCGTTGAGCGCGAGAAGCTCGTCGCCGACAAGGACCCCGGCGTCAGCAGCTGGTGAACCTGGCGCGACTGCCACGATGCGAGTGGTCGTCACCGCCAGAGTGTACGGGTCGGTTGCCGCTACCTTCTGTGCGTGGCCGTCGAACGAGTCCTGCTGGCCGAGCCGCGAGGCTTTTGTGCCGGCGTCGAGATGGCGATCAAGGCCTTGGCCTGGATGGTGCGCGTGTTCGAGCCGCCCGTCTACTGCTACCACGAGATCGTCCACAATCGCCTCGTCGTCGAGCGCTTCCGTGCGCTCGGCGTGGTGTTCGTCGACGACATCGCCGACGTACCGCACGGCGCGCCGCTGATGTTGTCCGCCCATGGCAGCGCACCCGATGTGGTCGCGGCAGCCAAACGTCACGGTGGTTCCGTGGTCGACGCGGTATGCCCGCTCGTCACGAAAGTGCACCACGAAGCCAAGGTGCGCGCTGGTAAGGGTTTCACGATCCTCTACGTGGGCCACGAGGGTCACGATGAGGCGATGGGCACGCTCGCGGTGGCGCCCACTTCGATGCGGCTCGTCGAGCACGCCGACCGTTTCGACGACGTGGTCGACGACCTGCCCGAGGCCACTCCAGTCGCCGTGCTCGCGCAGACAACGCTCGCGCACAACGAATGGTCGGAGGTACTCGAACACGCGCGTGCGCGCTACCCGAACCTCTGGACCGCATCACGCAACGATCTCTGTTTCGCGACGACGAACCGCCAGACGGCGCTCCAGGTGATCGCGCAGCGATCCGACGCGGTTGTCGTGATCGGCAGCGCGAACTCTTCCAACACGATCGCCCTCGCGAAGGTCGCCGTCGCGGCCGGGTCACAGATCGTGTTGCGGGTCGATGATCCGCACGAGATCGATCATGACAAACTCCGCGACGCCCGCGTCGTCGGTGTCACCGCAGGGGCAAGCGCCCCCGAAGAACTCGTCGAGGCCGTGATCGCCGCACTCGCACCCCGCGATGGCGTCGAAGTCGTACGTGTGACCGAAGAAGACGAGTACTTCCCGCCACCGCGCGAGCTGCGCGATGCACTCGGCGCGCTCGGTCTGGTCACGGCGCTACTCGTCGGCGCCGACACTGCTGCGGTCGGTGATGGTGGGCCGTTCACCGACGACCGCTCCATGAGCGCGTCCGACGTACTCGCCGCGCTCGCACGATGATCCCAGTCAGGGCCGACCACCTCCGGATCTTCCTGCACGTCCTCGGCGCGTCGGTGTGGGTCGGCGGCCAACTCGTACTCGCGACCGCGATCCCTGTGCTGCGCCGCACGGCCGACAGCGCGACGGTACGCGCGGTGGCGCGACGCTTCCAGCAGATCGCGTGGCCGGCGTTCGCGTTGTTGTTGGCCACCGGCGTGTGGAACCTCGTCAACGTGCAACTCGGCGATCGCTCCGGGGCCTACCTCGGCACCCTGGTCGCCAAACTGCTGCTCGTCGCGTGTTCTGGGATCGCGGCAGCCATCCACGCGTTCATGACGGCGCCGGCAGCATCGCGAGCGTCGGGCACCTCGGGAAGCGACGAGCGCCGTCGCCGAGCGTTGTCGGGCGCGAGCGCCGGACTCGCCCTGGTCTTCGCACTGGCCGCCATGTTGCTCGGCGTGCAACTGCGCTTCGGCGGGTGAGCTACCTGCCGCCGTCGCGCCGGGCGTAGGCGTCGTCCAACAGGTTCTGCAGCTCGACACGCACTTGCGCGCTCAGCTTGTCGACGAGCTCGCGCTTGACGACCGAGCCGCTGCGCACCGGCGGTTGGATCGGTTCGCCCACCACGACCAGGCCACGACCGAACCGGGGCAGGCGGTGGCGGCCACGGAACGGTTCTTCGCTGCCCGCGATCGCGACCGGGATGATCGGCAGGCCCGTCTTGATCGCGAGATACGCGGCGCCGGGCTGCAACGGCTGGATCTCGCGACCGTGTTGGCGCGTGCCCTCGGGGTACACCGCGAGCGGCTCGCCCTTCGCAAGGATCGCGAGCGAATCGCGCACAGGCCCGCGATCGTTGCCGTCGCGCTCGACTGCGAATCCGCCGAGCGCCGTAAAACACCAGCCCAGCACCGGGACGCGAAACAGCGAGGCCTTGCCCATGAAACGGATCCGCCGGCGCGTGATGTTTGCGAGCCACGGGATGTCGAGCATCGATCGATGTGACGGAGCGAGGATGTAGCCGCCCGACTGCGGTACACGCTCGCCGCCGATCACGCGGACGCGCCACGGCCAACTGCAGACTGCCACGACGATCGCGCGCGCGATCCGATACGAGGCCGAGATCAGCGACACTCGCCGCGCGGGCCGTTGACCGGTCACGACACGGCCTCGGACTGGGCCAGGATCTCGTCGACCACATCGTCGATGCTACGGCCAGTGGTGTCGATCACGATCGCATCATCGGCCGGCCGCATCGGTGACGCTTCGCGCGCAGTATCGAGTGCATCACGGCGCGCGATATCACTGCGGAGAGCGTCGAGCGTGGTGTGGCGCCCCGAAGCCTGTTCGTCGAGGAGACGCCGTTGCGCGCGTTCGTCGTCGCTGGCGACCAGGTACACCTTGACCTTGGCGTCGGGGAACACCACGGTGCCGATGTCGCGCCCTTCGACCACAGCGATTGGATGCTGTTCGGCCCAGGCCCGTTGGTGGCCCACCATGATCGCTCGCACCGCGGGATGCGCCGACACGGTCGAGACGAGCCGAGTGATCTCGGGGGTGCGGATCTCGCGGGTCACGTCCGCGCCGTCGAGCAGCACTCGGCCGTCGTCGGTGAGCGTGATCACGCACGCTTCGCCGACCTTGGCGCACGCCGCGCCATCGTCGAGATCGATGCCCGCGGCGCAACACGCGACAGTGACGGCGCGATACATGGCGCCAGTGTCCAGCACCGTCACTCCCAGGCGCCCTGCAACGCGCCGCGCCACCGTCGATTTCCCCGCACCAGCCGGTCCGTCGATGGCCACGACGCCCAGACCCAACCCCGAACCCGAGCCCGACCCCGAAGCCGTCATTGCTCCCCCGCGAGGCGGGCGAGGTCATCGGCGAAGTTCGGATACGAGACCCCGACGATGCGCCAGCCCCGCACTGTTGACGACCCGTCGAGCGCGTGCGCGGCGACGGCCGCGGCCATCGCCACGCGGTGGTCGCCGTGGCTCTTCAGCATCGATCCGGGACGCGCCGTGCCGCCACGGATGGTGAGCCCGTCGCTCCGTGCTTCGACGCCGATACCGAGTTGCATCAGTTCTTGCTGCACCGAGCCGATCCGGTTGCTCTCCTTCACGGCAAGTTCTTCGGCATCACGGATCTCGGTGATGCCGTCGGCGAACGCGGCCGCCATCGCGAGCACGGGAATCTCGTCGAGCACGCTCGGAATCTCGCTGCCTTCCAAGGTGGTCGCCACGAGCGGCGAGCTGCGCGCGGTGATCTCGCCCACCGGTTCGCCGAACACCTCACCCGTCTGGCGCACGTCGATCTCGGCGCCCATGCGGCGCAGCACGTCGACAAAACCGAGCCGTGTCGGATTGATGGCCACGTGTTCGAGCACGACCTCACTCCCCGGCGTGATGACGGCGGCCACGACGAAGAACGCCGCCGACGACGGGTCGCTGGGAACGTCGATGTCGAGCGCATCCCACGATCGCACGAGCGGCTCGACGGTGATCACGCCCGCGTCGCTCGACACGGGCGCGCCGAGTGCACCAAGCATGCGTTCGGTGTGGTCGCGCGACAGTGCTGGCTCGCGGATCGTGGTCACGCCGTCGGCCTGGAGCGCGGCCAGGATCACGGCCGACTTGACCTGCGCGGACGCAATCGCGAACACGTGGTCGAACCCGTGCAGGCTCCCACCGCGGATCGCGAGCGGCGCGACACTGCCGTCGCGGCGGCCGTCGACGTGGGCTCCCATCGCACGCAACGGTTCGGCCACGCGCGCCATCGGCCGCGTGCACAGCGACGCGTCGCCGGTGAGGACCGAAAGGAACGGGCGCCCGGCGAGTAACCCTGCGAGTACTCGCATCGATGTGCCTGAGTTCGCGCAGTCGAGCACGGCCTCGGCTTCGCGCAGCCCGTCGAGGCCGTTGCCCACGACCGCGAGGCCGACGCCGTCGTCGCGGATGCGCACGCCGAGCTGCTCGGCGATGCGCCGCGTTGCGGCCACGTCGGCACCCGGCGCAATCGAGCGAAGGCGCGAGGTGCCGTGGCCGATCGCAGCGAAGATCAGCGCGCGGTGCGACAGCGATTTGTCGCCCGGCACCCGCAGCCGGCCGCGCAACGGGCGGGCGCCACCGAACGGGGCTTCGTCGGGACGTTCTGATTGCTCGGTGGCGCCGGCAGCACTCATGCCGGCAGGTCGTCGCGCAGTGCGCGCGCGCCTTCGAGGTAGACGTGATGCAAGGCTGACCGCTCCTGGTCGCCGTAGAAATGCATCAGCACGCGAATGCAGCGGGCCATACCGTGACTGATGTCGAGCTCGCGGGCACACAACAACGGCACATCGCCCAGACCGAGCGCTCGGGCTGCCGTGGCCGGGAACTCGCTATGGAGATCGTCGGTGGCCGTGAAGATGATGCTCACGATCGCATCGTGAGCGACGCCGTTGCGTTCGAGCATCGCGCGTACGAGTTCCTGGGTGTTGGCGGTGATCTCCGGCCGGGAGTCCTCCGCGCACGTTGTTGCGCCGCGGAGGGCAAGGAGCTTCACGGGCGCGCAGGCTACCGCCGACGCGCCGCGGTTCCTCCCTCGTCCGACAGTGCGGCGCCATAGAGGGATTGCACCTCGTCGCGCGTGAGCGGCCGCCACGCACCCAGCGCGAGCTTCGTTTCGTGGATTGGGCCGATCCTCGTGCGGGCGAGCGCGGTCACTGGGTGGCCAACCGCATCGCACATCCGACGCACTTGGCGGTTACGACCCTCATGGATCACGATCTCGAGCAGCGCACGGCCGCCAGCGCTCGACAGCACACGACAGCGCGCCGGTGCGGTGATGCCGTCATCGAGTTCGACCCCGTCGCGCAGGGTGCTGAGCGCGGACCGGCTCGGCGTCCCCGACACCTCGGCCACGTAGGTCTTGTCGACCGAATGGCGAGGATGGGTGACGAGTTGGGTCAGCTCGCCGTCGTTCGTCAGCAACAACAGTCCGCTGGTGGCCACGTCGAGACGCCCGACGGGATACACGCGTGGCTCGGTGGGGACCATCGCCACCACGGTCGGGCGACCCTGCGGATCGTCGGCCGTGGTGACCACGCCGACCGGCTTGTTCAGCAGGTAATACACGAGTGTGCCGTCGGCAACGACCGGCACCAGATCGAGCGCGACGCGCTCACCGTCGCGCACCCGGTCACCGAGGATCGCCGTGCGGCCCTCGACCGTGACGCGACCGTTGGCGATCAATTCCTCGCAGGCCCGGCGCGAGCCAATCCCGGCGCGAGCCAGGAACTTCTGGAGGCGCTCACCGCCCGGGGGCGGACCGTCAGTCGCTGCTGTCTCCGGAGCGCACGACTACGTCGGCCGCCGACACGCCAGTGTGAGGGTCGTCGCCCGCGTTGTCCTGGTCGTCCTGGTCGGCCTGCGCAGCGCGGGCACCGACGGCGCTCGGAATTCTCAGTCCCCGTTCGAGGGCTTCGACGACGTGGGCGTCGGGGATGAAATCGGCGAGCTCCGGCAAGTCGGCAAGCGAATCGAGCCCGACCTTTTCGAGGAACGTGCTCGTCGTGGAGAACAACGCGGGGCTGCCCGGCGTTGGTTCGTGCCCGCTCTCTTCCACGTAGCCGCGCTGCACGAGCGTGCGCAGCGTGGCGTCGACGTTCACGCCGCGAATGGCATTGAGCTGCGCGCGTGAAATCGGCTGCTTGTAGGCGACAATCGCCAACGTTTCGAGGGCCGGGCCTGAAAGGCGCGCGGTTTGGCCTTCGAGCACGAAGCGTTCGACGTAGGGCGCCTGGGTGGCGTCGGTCTGGAAGCGAAACCCTCCGGCAACCCGGCCGATCGTGAAACCGCGCTCATCGCGCGCGTACTCGCCGACGAGTTGCGCACACGCTGCTTCGACCACGGCGCGCGGCACCTCGACGAGCTGCGCGAGTACCGAGGGTTCGACCGGTTCGGTCGCCACCAACAAGATCGCCTCGACCGCGGCCTTCACCGACCGATCCTCAATCGCTGCTTGATCGTCGGTGAGCCCATCGTGCGTGAGCACATCGTGAGTGGGGGCGGCGTCCATCGCGCCATCTTGGCTCATGACGGGACCCACACCACTGCTTCAGGCGCGCCCATCTCAGGCTCGAGCCCCAGCTCGTGGACCAGCTCGTGGACCGGCTCGTGGACAGGCTCGTGGACAGGCACGAGGGCGGATTCGTGTGTGGCGTCTTCGGCGGCGCTGGCCAACGCCGGCGCGGTGTCTTCATCGTCCCACTCCGACAGTGACACCAAGTCGAGTTCTGCGCTTTCACCCGGCGCCAACATGCGGACCTGGAGGTCGCCAAAGTTGCCGCACTGGTCGAGGTCGACGAGGCCTTGCTTGAACAGCTCGAGACACGCGAGGAAACGCACGATCACTTCGATCTTGACGGTGACACCGCGCACGAGATCTCGGAAACTCACCGGCTCGCGCGCCGGTAGCAACGCCAGCACGGCCTCGACCGCCTCGCGCACGCTGACGCGCGACGGATTCAGATGATCGGTGCGCACCACCGGCTCGGGGCGAGGTACGAGACCCTTGCGCGCTGCCTGCGCGAGTTGTTCGGGTGTGACTCGTTCCAACGGATCGGGCGACAGCAGCGCGAAGGGATGCTCAGGACCGGCCAGGCGGGGGAAGGATCGGCTCGCGACGGCCATGCGGTCGTGAATCGCGCGTGCAGCATCTTGGAATGTCTTGCATTCAAGGAGCCGCACCAGCAGGTAGTCGCGTTCTTCCCAGCGAGCGAGTTCCTCGTCGAGATCGATTGGTTCGGGCGACGGCAGGAGACGGCGCGCCTTCAACTCGACGAGTGTGGCCGCGATGAGGAGGAACTCCGTGGCCACATCAAGATCGAGTGGACCGAGTTCGTCGACGCCGGCCAGATACTCGTCGACGATGGGGCCGAGGCTGATGTCCCAGAGGTCGACCTCTTGCTTCATGATGAGGTGCAACAGCAGGTCGAAGGGCCCTTCGAACACCGGCGTCTGCACCGCATAACCCATCGGAACCAGCGTAGCGCCGAGAATCACACGGGTGTGGTGCACGCTCCTGACCGGCCCCGATGCACCGGTTGGGTCGGATCGCAGGGCCGATATTGTCCCTGACCGCGCCGGTCGCGCCGGTAGTGTCCGCTCGTGGCGCGTGTCTTTTCGGGAATCAAGCCGTCAGGCGAGATGCAGCTCGGCAATTTCATCGGCGCCGTGCAGCGTTGGGTGGCCACCCAACCACCCACCGGGTCGGCCGGAGCCGTCGCCGCAGAATCCATCTACTGCGTCGTCGACCTGCACGCCATGACGGTGCCCTACGAGCCGGCCGACCTGCGCGCCCGCACCCGCGAGATCGCGACGTTGCTGCTGGCGTCGGGGATCGACCCGCAGCGGTCGCTGCTGTTCGTGCAAAGCCACGTCGGCGACCTGCATTGCGAGTCCACCTGGCTGCTCAACACCGTCACGACATACGGCGAATTGCGCCGCATGACGCAGTTCAAGGAAAAGTCCGAGGGCCAAGACTCGGTGTCGGCGGCGATGTTCGACTATCCGGTCCTGATGGCGTCCGACATCGTGCTGTACGACACCGAAGAAGTGCCCGTCGGCGATGACCAACGCCAACACGTCGAACTCGCACGCGACGTCGCGGTGCGTTTCAACGGTCGCTTCGGCGACACGTTCGTCGTGCCGCGGGCCACGTTCGCCGAAGCGGGTCGCCGGATCATGGACCTGCAGCACCCCACCAAGAAGATGTCGAAATCCGACGGCGACTCGCCTGGTTGCGTCTTCGTGCTCGACCCGCCGGCGAAGATCGCGAAGAAGATCAAGTCAGCCGTCACCGACAGCGATACCGCGGTGCGCTACGACCCAGAGTCCAAGCCGGGTGTATCGAACCTGCTGGAGATCTTCGCGGCGGCGACCGGTCGCTCCATCCAAGCCGCGGAAGCCGAGTTCGCGGGCAGCCAATACGGCGTGTTGAAGGTGGCCGTGGCCGACGCGGTCGTCGAAATGCTCGGCCCGGTGCAAGCGCGTTATCACGAACTCGCGGCCGACCCGGCCGAACTCGACCGCATCCTCGCCGACGGTGCGGCGCGCGCCGCAGCCATCGCGGGCCCTGTGCTCGCCCGAGCACGCACCGCCGCAGGCCTGTAACCAGTCGGGTCCCTACACGTTTTCGCCATCGGCTCGGGCGAGCGCACGGCATACGTCGGCAGGGATTTCGTCGGTCGGCCAGGCGCTCGGGTCATGATGCGCTGCGGCCCATTGCGCCACGAGTTCGCGGCCGCCGACGAAACGGATTCGCTGGGCGCCGAGCGCGCCGTGATCGAGGTAGAGCGCACAGCGGCGCGTGAAACCACCGGTCTGTTTCCACGCACCGACCATCTCATGGCCCGCGACGGCGCCCGCGATCGTCGCGATCGCCCGTCGATACGGACCGAAGTCGGCGTCGAGCTTGCCGACATCGTGCAACAGCGCCGCGGCGAGGTACTCGTCGCGCTGGTGCACGTCGGCGGCGATGGTCCGATCGGCACGGTGGGCGACGTCGAGCGATTCGACCTGATCGGCGCGCCGCATCTTCAGCCAGAGGTCGAGCTCGGGCGCGGTGAGCAAGTCGCGCAGCGCAAGCCGTTCGTGGGCGCTCACGCGCCGCGGCACGAGCGTGCCGAAAAAGCGCGCGACGAGATGAACCGGACGCGCGGTCATCGCGCGGCGCGCCGTGCTCGTGGGTGGCTGGCGTCGTAGACGGCGCGTAATCGTTCGGGCGACACCTTCGTGTACACCTGCGTCGTCGACACGCTCGCGTGTCCGAGTAACTCTTGCACGACGCGGATGTCGGCACCGTGATCGAGCATGTGCGTGGCACATGAGTGGCGCAACACGTGTGGGCTGATGCGACCCGCGAGACCGACGCGCTCGCCTGCCGCGCGCACGATCTTCCAGCAGCCTTGCCTGGTGATGCGCCCCCCTCGGGCATTGAGGAACACTGCATCGCCCGCCGCCCGAGCGGTGCGCAGGAGCAGCCGACCGTTTCCGAGATATTCGGCGAGCGCGGCCCGCGCGGCTTTGCCCACGGGCACGACCCGTTCCTTGTCGCCCTTGCCGAGCACACGCACGAGACCGTCGTGCAGATCGAGCGCGTCGAGGTCGAGCCCGACGAGCTCGCTGATCCTGATGCCGGTGGCGTACAACAGCTCGAGGATGGCTCGGTCTCGCTGCGCCAGCGGATCGGTACCGGTCACCGCGCCGAGCAACGCTGCGATCTCGGTTTCATCAAGCGCCTTAGGGATGCCTTGCGGCACACGCGGCGCTTCGATCTCTTCGCTCGCGTCCGCAGCGAGCAGCCCTTCACCGACGAGAAAACCGTGGAACGACCGCACCGCGACCAGGCCTCGGGCGATCGATGCCGGCCCGAGCAACGGTTCGCCGTCGTCATCGACCAGCCCCCGCAGGTACGCGACGTACGCGGCCACGGTCGGCTCTCCGACGTCGGCTGGGTCAACGATGCCGCGGGCTCGTAGGAACGCCTCGTAGCGCGTGAGGTCTCGCCGGTACGCGAGACGCGTGTTGAGAGCCAGTCGTCGTTCGACGGTCAGCCACAACTCGTGTTCGGCGAGCTGGGCGCCGAGCACATCGGCCACGAGGATCAGCGATGGGCGAACGCGTCGCTCAGCGCGCCGCCGCCGGGAAGTCCATTGGAATGTGCGGACGACGGCCCTCGGCGCGGAACTTCGCGGCCGCGACGAACCCGGCGAACAACGGGTGCGGGCGGTTCGGCCGGCTCTTGAACTCCGGGTGCGCCTGGGTACCGACGAAGAACGGGTGTTGTGCGCGATCGAGCTCGATGAACTCCACGAGGCGCTCGTCGGGCGACATACCCGACAGCACAAGGCCCTTTTCTTCGAGGCGGGCGCGATACAGGTTGTTGACCTCGTAGCGGTGACGGTGCCGTTCGTAGACCACCTGCTCGCCGTAGAGCTCGTGGACCAAGGTGCCGTCGCCAAGCCGCGCCGGGCACGAGCCGAGCCGCATGGTGCCGCCCTTGTCGACCACGTCACGCTGGTCGTCCATCAGGTCGATCACCGGGTGCGGCGAGTGCGCATCGAACTCGCTCGAGTTCGCGCCGGCGAGGCCGCACACATTGCGGGCGTACTCAATGACTGCGCAGTGCAAACCGAGGCACAAGCCGAGGAACGGCACGCCTTGCTCACGGGCGTAGGTCACCGCCGCGATCTTGCCCTCGATGCCGCGTACGCCGAAGCCACCGGGTACGACGATGCCGTCGAGCCCCTGGAGGCGGCCCTGCGCGAGCAAGCCCTCAGCCTCGTCGGATGCGATCCAATCGAACGACACCTTGGCGCCGCAACCGATGCCGCCGTGGCGCACCGCTTCGACGACGGAGAGGTACGCGTCGGGCAGCTGTACGTACTTGCCGACGATGCCGATGCGCACATCGGTGTCGGCCGCGTGCACGCTCCGCACGAGTTCTTTCCACTCGGTGAGATCCGACTCGTGGCCTTCGAGGCGCAGCATCTTGCACACGTATTCGTCGAAGCCCTCGTCGTGGAGCACAAGCGGGATCTCGTAGAGGCTGCTCGCGTCAACTGCGGTCACGATCCCCGAGACCGGCACGTCGCACAGCGCCGAGATCTTCTCCTTGAGTCGATACGGGATCGGGCGGTCAGAGCGGCACACGATCGCGTCGGGCTGAATGCCGCGGCTGCGCAGCTCGGTGACCGAGTGCTGGGTCGGCTTGGTCTTCTGCTCACCCGACGGGCCGATGAACGGCACGAGCGTGACGTGCACGTAGAAGACGTTGTCGGGCCCGGCGTCTTTTTTGAACTGCCGGATCGCTTCGAGGAACGGCAGGATCTCGATGTCGCCGACGGTGCCGCCGATCTCGGTGATGACCACGTCGACGTCGTCGGCGGCGAGTGCGAAGATGCGGTCCTTGATCTCGTCGGTGATGTGCGGGATCACCTGCACGGTGTCACCGAGGTACGCGCCGCGGCGCTCCTTGGCGAGCACGGCCTGGTAGATGGAACCCGTCGTCGCGTTCGAGCGGCGTGACAGCTCCACGTCAACGAAGCGCTCGTAGTGACCTAAGTCGAGGTCGGTCTCGCCGCCGTCGTTGGTGACGAACACCTCGCCGTGCTGGAAGGGGTTCATGGTGCCCGGATCGACGTTGATGTACGGATCGAGCTTTTGGATTGTTACCCGTAGGCCCCGGCTCTTGAGGAGCCGACCGAGCGAGCTGGCCGTGAGACCTTTGCCCAGGCTCGAGGCGACACCCCCCGTCACGAAGACGTGCTTGACCACTCCGGCGACCTCCACGCTTGTCGACGATTGCTGCTGGTGCGACGGGCGGGCGCGGGCGCGACGAACACAGAAGGTTCGCAGGGTCCGCTAGGAATCAAAGATCACCGATCGATGAATCGTCCCGCGTGGCACGAGCGACGGTACCACGACGCCGGGGCGACTTCGCGACATCTGCTTTTTCTGCGCGCCGTCGTGTTCCCGCCCGCGATGGCTGCAGCTCGCGCCGCGCGAGCAACTCCCGAGCATGGGCCTGCGCGGTCTGCGAATCGCCCGAACCGCCAAGCATGCGTGCAATTTCGCGCACGCGCGCCTCGTCGAGCAGCAGCTCCACGCGTGCCTCGGTGCGGCCACTCTCGCCGTCGTCCGCCCCATGCTGGGAGACGTCTTTGGCTACATAGAGCTGCGCGTCGGCCGCCGCCGCGACCTGCGCGAGGTGCGTCACACACAACACCTGATGTTCGTGGCCCAACGCCGCGAGCGCCAATCCGACGGCGACGCCGGCCTCGCCGCCCATACCGGCATCGACCTCGTCGAACACGAGCGTCGGCGGTGCCTGCGACAGCACGACACGGATGGCAAGCATCGTGCGCGACAACTCGCCACCCGACGCGGCGCGTGCGAGCGGACGGGGCGGTTCGCCCGGGTTCGGCGCGAGCACGAAGGTAATGGCGTCGATGCCATCGTCGCTGAGCGGGGCCTCGTCGAACTCGATGCCGAAATCAGCCTGTCCGAGCGCGAGTTCCCGCAAATGGCCTGTGACCTGCGCGGCCAGCGACGGCGCGACCTTGTGGCGGAGCGTTCGGAGCCGGGCGGCCGCGTCGTGCGCGGCCGCGACCTGCCCAGCACGAGCAGCGGTCAGCTCAGCCACTCGTCCGGCATGTCCCTCCAGCTCGCCGAGGCGCTGGCCGGCTTGGTCCGCGTACGCGATGACGTCAGCCAATGTGTCGCCGTACTTCCGGCGAAGCTCTCGCAAAAGCTGGCGGCGCGCTCCCGCGGCGGCCAGGCGCTCGGGATCGGCTTGGGTCTGCTCGCGCCGCAACCGCAGTTCGTGGACGAGTTCACCGAGCTCGGCCTGCACGGCCCGCAGGCGCACGGTCAGATCGACAAACGGCGCGCGGTCGTCGATGGCTGCGACGGCGCGCCCGACGGCTTCGCCACCGGGACCGTCGAGTTCGGTGTGCGCATCGGCCAGCGCGCTGCGATATTCGTCGGCGTCGGCCAGCAGCACCATCATGGCTTCGAGTCGTTCGTCTTCGTCAGCGTCGCCAACGCCTGCGCCCTCGATCTCGGCAATCTGGAAGCGCAGCAGATCGATCTCGCGCGCGCGACTGCGTTCGTCGCCGCCGAGCGACGCGAGCTGTTCGTCGACGGCCGTCACGCCGGCGAGGGCCGCGCGAATCTCGTCGCGGAGCTGGGCTGCTGGTGCACCCGCGAAGGCATCGAGCAAGCGGCGTTGCTCGGCTGGCGCCAACAAGCTCTGCTGCTCCCACTGGCCGTGGAGGTCGACGAGGGCCCGTCCCTGTTCAGCAAGTTCCGCAACAGTCGCGAGGCGGCCGTCGACGTAGGCACGGCTGCGGCCGTTGCGCGGGACGACGCGGGCGAGCACCGTTTCGTCGTCGCCAACGATGAAACGCGCCTCGACACGCGCTTCATCAGCACCGGCGCGCACGAGCCCCGTGTCGGCCCGCCCGCCAAGGAGCAGCGCCACCGCCTCCACCAGCAGGGTTTTGCCTGCACCAGTCTCTCCGGTGATCGTCGTGAAACCCGCACCCAGTACGAGCTGCAGTTCGGAGATGATTCCGAGGTTCGTCACGCGCAGTTCGGCAAG
>JBBREP010000086.1:0-13659 GCA_038202885.1 Acidimicrobiia bacterium
GGAGTCGGTGTAGCGAGCGACGCTCATCGCGTGAAACGCCACAGCCTTCCAACCGTCGTGATAGAGCGCCCGGCACGCGAACTGTTCGTAATACTGGGTGTGGCGGTGCTCGGGCGCGCTCACGTCGCTGAGCGAGGCCCGGAAGCTCGCGCCCGCGACAGGTTGCTGGGTGACGCCGTTGAGCACCTCGGGCATGGCCACGCCGCACACGTCGAGGATCGTGGCTGCGACGTCGACGGCGTGCACGTACTGGTTGCGGACGTTGCGCGCCGCGCTCGGCGAACCGGCGGCAGGCGCCTCGACCCCGGGTCCGGCGACGATCAGGGGATCGCCGATCCCGCCTTCGTGCGTTTCGCGCTTCCAACGTTTGAACGGCGTATTACCGGCATAGGCCCAGCCCCAGGGGTAGTGCCCGTAGCTGTTCGGACCTCCGAGCGCATCGATACGCGCCATCGTCGTGGCGAGGTCGTGCGGCATTCCGTTGAACAAGAAGTTCTCGTTGAACGTGCCGTTCGGCCCGCCCTCGGCGCTCGCGCCGTTGTCGGACAGCGCCACCACGAGCGTGCGGTCGAGTTCGCCCGTGGCGGCGAGGAAGTCGAGCACGCGGCCCACGTGATGGTCGGCGTGGGTCAAGAACCCGGCGTACACCTCCATCATGCGTGCGTAGGCGTGCTGTTCGGCGGGGGGCAGCATGGCCCACTCCTGGACCCACGACGGTCGTGGCGACAGCGTCGTGCCCGGCGGAATGATCCCCGACGCGAGCTGCCGTGCATGGGTCTCGGCTCGCCAGACGTCCCAGCCGCGGTCGAAGCGGCCCGCGTAACGATCGATGAACTCGCGCGGCGCGTGGTGGGGCGCGTGGCACGCACCGAGCGCGAGGTACTGGAAGAACGGCTTGTCGGGATCGGCGGCGCGCAGGTCGGTGACCATGCCGATCGCACGGTCGGCGAGGTCGTTCGTCATGTGATAGTCGTCGGCGAACTCCGACGCGAGAATCGTGTTGTCGGCGACGAGGTCCGGCGCCCAGTGGTTCGTCTCGGCGCCGAGGAAGCCGTAGAAGCGCTCGAAGCCTTGCCCGAGCGGCCAGCGATCGCGCGACGCTCCGGCGTGGAGCTCATCGGAGGGCGCGAGGTGCCACTTACCGACCGCGAACGTCGACCAGCCGGCCTGGCGCAGTACGTCGCTGATGAAACCGCACGACTTCGGGATCCGGCCGTGGAAACCGGGGAACCCCATGGCCAGGTCGGTGATGCCGCCGATGCCGCACGTGTGCGGATTGCGCCCGGTGAGCAGGCACGCTCGCGTCGGTGAACACATCGCGGTGGAGTGGAAGTTGCGATACCGCAGTCCACGCTGCGCGAGTGCGTCGAGGTTCGGCGTGTCGATGTCGGACCCGAAGCAGCCGAGCTGCGCGTAGCCGACGTCGTCGAGCACGATGAGAAGCACGTTCGGCGCGCCGTCGTGGGCGCGGGCTCCGATGGGCCACGCTGGTGTGGAATCGGCGAGCGTGCTGCCGACGTGGCCGGGGAACGGCTCGTCATCGCGGTAGGTCAGGACCATTGGATCAAGGTAACGCGGCTGTAGTGTTCCGCCGCCACCACGAGGGAGACGAGCGTGACCGGGCACGACGTCCGCCGACATGTTGAGGCCGTGGTCGCGCCGTGGATCGTCAGCCGAGTGCTCGTGGTCGGAGCGCTTGGCGCGGTGCACCAGCTACGCGACCACTTCGCGGCGGTGCAGTCGCCGGTGCACACCGTCGGCCTGTTCAGTTGGGACGCGTCGTACTACATCGCGATCGCCCGCCACGGCTACGACGCGGTCGAGACACTCAAGATCTCCGACGGGCTTCGCTTCTTCCCGCTGTATCCGCTGATCGGGCGAGCCATCGGAGGCTCGAACATCGCACTGCTGGCGATCACGAACCTCGCCATGCTGCTCGCGCTCGTACTCGTGCGGTTGCTCGCGCGGTCGTGGACCGATGCGCGCACCGCCGATACCGCCGTGTGGATCTGGGCGCTCGGGCCGGGTGCGCTGGCGTCGGTCATGGCGTACTCCGAACCGGTGTTCATCGTGTTCGTGTGCCTTGTGTTCTTGGCGCTCGACCGAGATCGGATCATGGTCGCGACGGTGGCGGGAGGCCTGGCCGCGCTGACCCGACCGGTGGGCGCGGTGCTCATCGCCGTGGTGGTCGCGTACGCGTGGCAACGCCGCCGCCCCAAGACGCTGCTCGCAGCAATCGGCCCGATGGTCGGGATTGGCTCGTTCCTGTGGTGGGCGGGCGGCCTCGATCCGCTGCGCCTGCAATCGAAGGCGAACCTGCGCGGCAAGTTCGTCGACCCGGTGCGCGCCGTCGCCGGTGCCATCGGCGACTCGGTGCACGATGGTCGCGTCGGCCCGGCCCTGCACGTGGGCTGGGTGCTCGTCGCCGTCGCGCTGCTCGTAGTGGCGTGGCGCCGCCTGCCACTGCCGGCCGCCACCTACGCCGCGGTGTCGATCGCGGTTGCGCTCACCTCGTACAACCTCGACAGCTTCGAGCGTTACCTCTTCGCGGCATTCCCCGTCGCCATCGCCGCCGCCCTCGTGATCCGCCCCCGCCACGTCGAGCGGGCCGTCATCGCCAGCCTCGGCGGCGCCCTCGTCGCCTACGCCGTCCTCGCCTTCACCACGACGTATATCCCCTGACTCTTTGTGTCGCCTCCGGCGACACGGCGAGCGATCGCTTGTCTATTTTGCTCCGCTGCGCTCCGCGGCGAGCGATCGCGGTTCGCCGGGAATCCCGGGCGCACGGTCGTGCGATCGCCGCGCCGGGCGCGAGTCTCGCCCCCACTTCCGCGCTGCGCGTAAGTCTCGCCCCCGGCTGGCCCCGCCTCGCCTGCCCCGTCCGGTGCGTCGTTTGCCACGTCGATATGTGGGTCAAACGACGCATCGGGGTTGGGGGGCGGACGTACGATTCTTGGGTATGGCAGGCGGGAGCGGGACGACGAAGTCGGCGTCGCGGCTTCGGCTCGCGCCTCCGAGCGAGGGGAGCATCCCCGACGCGCCCGGCTCCTACCAGTTCTTCGACGGTGACGGGCGCGTCATCTACGTGGGCAAAGCCAAGAGCCTTCGCAGCCGCCTCGCCAACTACTTCGCCGCCCCGCACACCCTTCCTGACCGCACCCGCCAGATGGTCGAAGCGGCCGATCGGGTCGAGTGGATCGTGGCGCAGAACGAGGTCGAAGCGTTCTTCCTCGAATGCACCCTGATCAAGCGCCACCAACCGCGCTTCAACATCCGGCTCAAAGACGACAAGAGCTACCCGTTCCTCGCCGTCACGCTCGACGAAGACTGGCCCCGGGCCATGGTGATGCGCGGCAAGAAGCGCAAAGGTGTGCGGTACTTCGGTCCCTACGCGCATGCGTACGCGATCCGCGAGACGCTCGACCTGCTCCTGCGGACCTTCCCGATCCGTACGTGCACGAACGCCAAGTTCGACCGCCACCACAAGCTCGGTCGGCCGTGCCTCTACGCCCACATCGAAAAGTGCGCGGCCCCGTGTGTGGACGACATCAACCACGACGACTACGCGCACCTCGTGTCGGAGCTCATCGAGTTCCTCGACGGCGAGAGCGACGAGATCGTGCGCCGGCTCGATCGGCGCATGAGCGAAGCGGCCGACACGCTCGAGTTCGAACGGGCCGCGAGACTCCGAGACCAGCTCTCCAGCGTGCGCAAGGCCATCGAGCGCCAACAGATGGTGGGCGCCCGCGAGGAGGACTACGACCTGCTCGGCATCGCCGACGACGAACTCGAAGCAAGCGTGCAGCTCTTCTACGTGCGAAAAGGCAGGGTGGTCGGGCGCAAGGGCATCGTCGTCGACAAGGTCGAAGAACTCGATCGTCCGCAGCTCGTGGCCCGCATCGTCGAGTTGCTCTACGCCGACGCAGCCGCGGCCGACATCCCCAGAGAGATCCTGGTGCCGACCGCGCCCGAAGATCATGAGCTCTACGAGGAGCTGCTCGGGTTGCAACGGGGCGCCAAGGTCGGTATTCGCGTGCCGCAGCGCGGCGGCAAGCGCACGTTGCTGCATACCGCCACACTCAACGCCACCGAGAGTTTCGCCCGCCACAAGCTGCGGCGGGCGAGCGATCACAACGCGCGCGCCCGTGCATTGCTCTCACTGCAAGAGGCGCTCGATCTTCCTGAGGCCCCGCTGCGCATCGAGTGTTTCGACATCTCGAATCTCCAAGGCACTGAGATCGTGGCGTCGATGGTCGTGATGGAAGACGGCATCGCCAAACGCAGCGACTATCGCCGGTTCAAGATCAAAACGCTCGACGGCCAGGACGACTTCGCCTCGATGGAAGAGGTACTCACCCGCCGCTTCCGCAACTACCTCAAAGAGCGCGACGAGGGCGCGCAATCCGGACGCCGGTTCAGCTATCCACCGAACCTGTTGCTGATCGACGGCGGCAAGGGGCAGCTCAACGTGGCCGTGCGCGTGCTCGAAGAACTCGGGCTCGAAGACATCTGCGTGGCGAGCCTCGCCAAACGCTTCGAAGAGGTCTACATGCCGGGCGCGAGCGATCCCATCCGGATCCCGCGAGATTCCGAAGCGCTCTACCTGTTGCAGCAAGTGCGCGACGAGGCGCACCGTTTCGCCATCACGTACCACCGCCAGTTGCGGGGCAAGAAGATGACCCGCAGCATCCTCGACGATGTCGTCGGGCTCGGGCCTACCAGGCGCAGCCGGTTGCTCCGCGAGTTCGGCAGCATCAAGCGGCTGCGGGAGCTGCCACGCGAGGAGCTCGAGGCCTTGCCATGGCTCCCCGCGACCGTGGCCGCCGCGACCTACGCTGCACTGCACCCGATGGATCAACGCTCGTGAGAACGCGAAGGAAGGCGGGCGCTCGATGGAGCAGGCGCTCGACGTCACCATCATCAGCGGCATGTCGGGGGCCGGCCGTTCCGAAGCCGCGCGCGTGCTCGAGGACCTCGGCTTCTTCGTCATCGACAACCTGCCGCCACCGCTGATCACGAAGGTCGCGGAGCTGGCGCGGGGCCAAGACCGACCGAGCCGTTACGCGCTCGTCGTCGATGTGCGGTCCGGCGATTTCCTCGATGCGTTGGGCGCCGCGATCAGCGAGCTGCGCGCCGACGGCGGCACCACCCGCACCCTGTTCCTCGACGCGTCCGATGATGTACTCGTGCGCCGATACGAGGAAAGCCGGCGGCGCCACCCGCTCTCCGACAGCGATCGGGTCGGCGACGGCATCGCGCGCGAACGCGTCCTGCTCGGCGAGTTGAAGGGCTTGGCCGACGTGATCGTCGACACGTCGTCGCTCAACGTGCACCAACTCCGCGATCGGCTCAAGGAACTCTTTGCCCACGAAGGCGACCAAGGCGCGATCCGGCTCCAGACCAGCATCGTGTCGTTCGGCTACAAGCACGGTCTGCCGATCGACGTCGACATGGTGCTCGACTGCCGGTTCCTGCCGAACCCGCACTGGATCGAGGAACTGCGTCCGTTGTCGGGGCTCGATCCGGCGGTGCGCGACTACGTGCTCGGCCAACGCGCGTCGAAGAGCTTCCTCAAAGAACTCGACCGTCTGTTCGCGCTGCTCGTGCCCGCGTTCGAACGTGAAGGCAAGTCGTACCTCGCGATCGGCATCGGGTGTACGGGCGGGCGCCATCGCAGCGTGGTGATGGCCGAGGAACTGGCGCGGATGCTGGCGCACAAGGGCACGCACGCCCGCGTGCATCATCGGGACGTCGATCGTGGTTGAGCGCAGTTCGATCGACATCACCGACACGTTCAGCGTGTCGTGGCTCCAGGCGTTTTCGTCGGGCCCGGTTCCCGGTGGGCCGAGCGTGGTCGCGCTCGGCGGCGGCCATGGACTCGCGGCCGCATTGCAGGCGGCGCGCCGCTACGCCGGCTCGGTCACTGCAATCGTGAGCGTGGCCGACGACGGCGGCAGCTCCGGACGGCTGCGGCGCAGCCTCGGCGTTGCGCCGCCCGGCGATCTTCGCAAGGCCCTCGGCGCGCTCGCCGCCGAAGGCAGCATGTGGCCGGGCGTGCTCGAACACCGTTTCCAAGGCGGTGAACTCGACGGGCACACCGTCGGCAATCTGTTGCTCGTCGGGCTCGTCGATGCCCTCGGGTCGATTGCCGCGGCCTGCGCCGAAGCGGCTCGCGTGGTGGGCGCGGTCGGGTCGATCTTTCCGGCCACCACCGACGCCGTCACGTTGCGGGCCGAGATCGGCGGCGTCGAGGTCGATGGCCAGGTCGCGATCCAGCAGGCCGCGCCCACAGGCGCGGTCCGCGATGTGCGCGTGGTGCCCCAAGGCGCGCCCGCCAGCGCCGGTGCCCTCGGAGCGATCATGGAGGCCGACCAGATCCTGATCGGGCCGGGGTCGTTGTATACGAGTCTCGTCGCGGCCGCCGTGGTGCCCGAGATCCGCACCGCGATTGCGCTGTCGCCGGCGCGGGTCATCCAGATTGCCAACATGGCCGACGAGGAGCTCGAAACGAGCGGTCTCGACGGCACCGACCACCTCCTGGCCGTACTCGAGCACCACGTACGGGTCGACACGCTGCTGTACGACCGCCAGGCGTCCCTGGTGGTCAACGAGGCCTACGTCTTCGAGCACGGGGTGATGCCCGTCGGGGCCGACCTGGGCGCCGTCGAGGCACCCCGCCACGACCCCGAACGGTTGGCGAAAGCGCTCGCTGACCTGCTGTAGTCGCTTCTTGCATTGGTCGTTACACCACCCGACGGCACAGGGACCGTCGGCTTCCCCCCACACTCTTAGGAGCTCGTCATGACCGTACGCGTCGGCATCAACGGATTCGGCCGGATCGGACGATCCTTTTACCGCGCCATCCTCGAACGGGGCGAGCAGGGCCAGGTCGAGCTCGTGGCCGTGAATGACCCGTTCGGCGACGCCGAGACGATGTCCTTCCTGCTGAAGCACGACTCGGTCGGCGGCACGCTGCCCAACGATGTTGCGGTAACCGACAACGGCTTCAGCGTCGACGGCAGGCTCGTGAAAAAGCTCGAGTTCCGCGACCCGGGCGAGATTCCGTGGGCCGCTGAGGGTGTCGACGTCGTCATCGAATCGACCGGCCTGTTCACGTCTCGCGAGGGCGCAGCCGCGCACCTCAAAGGCGGTGCCAAGCGCGTCGTCATTTCGGCACCGTCTGGTGATGCCGACGCCACGATCTGTCTCGGGGTGAACGACTCGGTCTTCGATCCCGACAAGCACCTCGTCGTGTCGAACGCGTCGTGCACCACGAACTGCCTCGCGCCGCTCGCGAAGGTGCTCGACGACTCGTTCGGTATCGAGCAAGGCCTGATCACCACGGTCCACGCGTACACATCCGACCAGCAGCTCCAAGACCAGGCGACGGCAACGCGTTCGGGCAAGCCCGACCTGCGTCGTATGCGGGCGGCGGCGTTGTCGATCATCCCGAACTCCACGGGCGCGGCGCGTGCCATCGGGCTCGTGTTGCCGCAACTCAAGGGCAAGCTCGACGGCATGGCGTTGCGCGTGCCGACGCCGGTTGGTTCCATCACCGACCTTGTCGTCGTCGTGAAGTCCGACGTCGATGCGGCCGCGGTCAACGCCGCGTTCGCCAAGGCCGCGGCGAACCCGTCGTTTCGAGGGGTGCTCGAGTACACGACCGAGCCGCTCGTGTCGGCCGACATCGTGCACAACCCGTCGAGCTGCATCTTCTCGTCGCCCGACACGATCACGAACGGCCGTCTGGTCAAGGTGCTCGGCTGGTACGACAACGAGTGGGGTTACTCGAACCGCCTCGTCGACCTCGTTGAGTTCATCGGCTAGTCGGATCCTCGTGGCCGATCCACAACCCGCAGTCCCACAACAGATCCTCCCGCAGCTCGAAGACCTGCCGCACGGCGGTTGTCGGGTGCTCGTGCGCGCCGATTTCAACGTGCCGTTCGACGATGCGGGCCGCATCACCGACGACCTGCGGATCACTGCGGCACTGCCGACCATCGAGTGGCTGCGCGCCCACCACCACGCCGTGGTGCTGTGCTCGCATCTCGGGCGACCGAAAGGCGCGCCGAACCCGAAGTACTCGCTCGCGCCGGTGGCCGAACGACTGTCGGAGCTCCTCGGGATCACCGTCGAGCTCTCACCGGAAGTGGCCGGATTCGAATCGATGGAACGGGCCCAGAGCCTCAGCGCGGGCGACGTGATGCTGCTCGAAAACCTGCGCTTCGATCCGGGCGAGGAAGCGTGCGACCCCGGCTTTTGTACGAACCTCAGCGAACTCGGTGATGCCTACGTCGACGACGCGTTCGGCGCCGCGCACCGAGCCCACGCGTCGATCGTCGGCCCTCCCCGCGTGTTGCCGAGCGCGGCGGGCCGGTTGCTCGCGCGGGAGGTCGAGGTGCTCGGCGGACTCCTGCACGAGCCGGCGCACCCGTTCGTGGGCGTGCTCGGCGGTGTGAAGGTGAGCGACAAGCTCGGCGTGATCGGCGCGCTGCTCGAACGCTGCGACACGATCCTCATCGGCGGCGCGATGGCGTTCACGTTCCACGCCGCCCAGGGTCTCGCGGTCGGCGACAGCCTCGTCGAGCCCGACTTCATCGACGAGTGCAAGAAGCTGCTCACCACCGGGCGGATCCTCGTGCCCACCGACGTGGTGATCGCGCAAGAGATGACGGCCACCGCCGCGTCGCGTCACTGCGGCGCGGGCCGGATCCCGGCGGGCTGGAAGGGCCTCGACATCGGGCCCGAGACGGCCGGCACGTACGCCGAATCGATTGCCGACGCCCGCACCGTGTTATGGAACGGACCGATGGGCGTGTTCGAGATGGCGCCGTTCGCGGCGGGCACGCGCACGGTGGCCGAAGCCGTCGCGGAATGCCGCGGCTTCACAGTGATCGGTGGTGGCGACAGTGCCGCTGCGGTCAAGCACTTCGGGCTCGATGCGAGCATCGATCATGTGAGCACCGGCGGGGGAGCCTCGCTGGAATTCCTCGAGCACGGTGATCTCCCCGGCCTGCGCGCGCTCCGCACATCGCCGATGTCGAAGAAGGGTTGACGGCCCATGGCCAAGCACACGCGCAAGCCGCTCATGGCGGGCAACTGGAAGATGCACCACAACCACCTCGAGGCGATCCAGGTGGTGCAGAAGCTCGCGTACCGTCTCGATGCTGCCGACTACGACCGCTGCGAGGTGGTGGTGTGTCCCACGCTCGTGAGCCTGCGCTCGATCCAGACCGTGATCGAGAGCGATCGCATGTCGATCCAACTCGGCGCGCAGCATTGTCACTGGGAAACCCAGGGCGCGTTCACCGGTGAGGTGAGCGCGGCGATGCTCGCCAAGCTGCACGTGCGCTACGTGATCGCCGGGCATTCGGAGCGCCGTGAACTGTTCGGCGAGACCGACGACATGATCGCCAAGAAGGTGCGCGCGATCCTCGGCAACGGCATGACGCCAATCCTGTGCTGTGGCGAGACGCTCGAAGAGCGCGAGGCCGGCGAGACCGACGCCAAGGTGCAGCGCCAGATCCGCGCTGCGTTCGCGGGCTTGAAGTCGAGTGACGTGGGCGCGTGCGTGGTGGCGTACGAACCGATCTGGGCGATCGGCACGGGCAAGACCGCCACGTCCGAAGATGCCAACGCCACGATCGGGGTCATCCGCGCCACACTGCGCGAGCAGGTGGGCGACGAAGCCGACGCCATACGCATCCTCTATGGCGGCAGCGTCAAGCCCGGCAACATCGCCGAGCTGATGGCCCAGCCCGAGATCGACGGGGCGCTCGTGGGTGGCGCATCGCTCGACCCGGACGACTTCGCCAGGATCGTTCGCTACACGGCCTGAGCCCGGAATAGCGAGTTCAGAATGTGCCGCGGCGTTCCGATATGTGCTGACCAGGAACGACGCCGCGGGCCTGTTCGCCGACCTTGCGCGCGATCAGCGCCAGGCGGCGATAAGCTGCGCCCGCTCCGACGTCATGTCGGGCACCCGTGCAACACGCCACGGCGAAATCCGTGCCCAGCCAACAACGAGCAACATCCGAATCAGCGACATGCCCAACGCACCAGGAGCCAAACAGTGACATTGATCATCGGGATCGTGCACGTACTCGTGTCGCTCTTTTTGATCTTGCTCGTGCTCCTGCATGCCGGGCGCGGCGGCGGTCTGTCCGACATGTTCGGCGGCGGCGGCGGCGGGGCGATGGCTGGTTCGACCGTCATGGAGAAAAACCTCGACCGCGCGACAGTTCTCGCCGGTTTGGTGTTCATCTTCACGACGATGTTGCTCGCCATCAGGTTGCAATGAGGTAACGACGTGGTGAGCGAGGCATGCCATCCGGCAGGCCCGCGAAGGGGGTTCCGATGAGACGGGGAGGTCTCTGAACTTGATTGACAAACGAAAGAATCGTTTTCGTGTCGTCGCCGGCGTCGCGATACTTGGCATGGTCGCCGCCGCGTGCGGCAGCAGCGGCACCAAGGGTGCGACCAACACGACCAACGCACCAGCCGCAACTACTTCGACCAGCGTTGAGATTCCCACCGGCGGCACATTGACCGTCGGTGCCGAGCAAGAGCCCGACTGCATGGACTGGATGGGCAGCTGCGGTGGCTCGAGTTGGGGCTACTGGATGGCTGGAGTGCAGACGATGCCGTCGGCATTCGTCCCCACCGTCCAGCCCGATGGTACGTACAAGTACGTTCCGGGTCCGGTCCTCGACGGTGAGCCGACGTTCTCGGCCACACCCGTCGAAACCATCACCTACAAGATCAACCCGAAAGCGGTGTGGAGTGACGGCGTCGCGATCACGTGCGACGACTTCCAGTACACCGCCGACCAGATCCAAAACGGCAAGGACATCTACGACCCGACGGGTTACACCGACATCGCCAAGGTCGACTGCACCGATGAAGCCTCAGCGGTGGTCACCTACAAGACGGGTACGTCGTACTCGGGTTGGAAGGCGCTGTTCGGTAGTGGCTACGGCATCTTCCCGTCGCACATCCTGAAGGGCAAGGACCGCGACGCCGAGACCAAGAACGGCTACGACTGGTCCGGTGGTCCGTGGATTGCCAAGTGGACCAAGGGCGACAACATCACCCTGACTCCGAACGACAAGTATTGGGGCGTCAAGCCGAAGCTCGACAAGGTCTTCTTCAAGATCGAGGCCGACACTGCCGCTGAGTTCCTGGCCTTCAAGTCCGGCCAGGTTCAGGCGATTTACCCGCAGCCACAGCTCGACGTGATCGACGCCATGGCTGGCGGTATCGCCGACGCCAACACCCAGGTCAACGCCAAGACCGGTTCGGTTGAGGCGCTCTGGCTGCAGAACGAACACTTCCCGTTCAAGTCCAAGGCCGTACGCCAGGCGCTCGCCTACGCCATCGACCGTGACGCGATCGTGAAGAAGCTGTTCGGCAAGATCGGCGTCAGCGCCGCGGTCAACTCGCTCAACCCGTACATCCTGTCGGACTTCTCCGACCAGACTGCCTTCTCCAAGTACAAGCTCGACCTCACCATGGTCGACACCTTGATGAAGGGCGACGGTTGGGCCAAGGGTTCGGACGGCATCTGGGCCAAGGGTGGCAAGAAGGCCTCGTTCGGCATCAGCACCACGCAGGGCAACAAGCGTCGTCAGCTGACGGCCGAAACGTTGCAGGCTGAGCTGAAGCAGGCCGGTTTCGACCTCAAGCTCAACTTCCGTACCGCTGCGGATCTCTTCGGTAAGGACGGCCCGGCCGGCAACTTCGACATGGCCTTGTTCGCACAGGTCGCAACGGCGTTGACGCCGGGTCTGTGTGCGCAGTTCTGCACGAAGAACATCCCGACGACGGCCAACAAGAACACCGGCAACAACTGGTACCGCTACAGCAGCACTGCAGCTGACAAGCAGCTGGAGACTGTCGACAGCTCACTCGACGAGGCCACCCAGAAGACCGCTGCCAAGGCGGCCGACGGCATCCTCGCCGAGGACATGGGCTCGTTGCCCCTCGACCCGCTCCCGGACATCTTGATCTGGAGCAAGAAGATCGTGGGCAACGTGACGGACAACGCGGTGCTCGGCATGTTCTGGAACATGAACGAATGGGGTTGCACCGGCGGTTCGTGCAACTGATATTCGAACGTTGACGGATTGGGCCCGGTCGTACTGACCGGGCCCATTTCCGATCCAGCTGGATCATCGACCGAGGACCGGGATGCTCTCGTATATCGCGAGAAGGATCATCTACTCCGTACCCGTCCTACTTGTCGCGTCCTTCCTCACGTTCTGGGGCCTGCGCCTGGCGTTCGACCCACTCGACAAGTTCCGCAATCTTCGTAACTCCAAGACGATTCTTCCGCTCCAGAGCCATCGGCTCGGGCTCGACCAGCCGATCGCCACGCAGTGGGCGAAGTGGCTCGGCAAGGCCGTGCGCGGCGATCTCGGTGTGAGCCAACGATCGAACAACGCCGTGTTCGGCGAACTGGTGCACAAGCTCGGCACGACGGTGCACCTGGTGTTCTGGGGCACGCTGGTTGCCGCCATCCTCGCCATCTCGGTGGGTGTGTATTCGGCGGTGAAGCAGTACTCGGTCGGCGACTACGTGTTCACCGGCCTGTCGTACCTCGGTATCGCGATGCCGCCCTTTTGGTTCGGGTTGATGGCAATCGTGTTGATCGTCACCTGGCCGGTGACGCACTGGCACCTCCACAACCCCATCGTGTTTTCGATTGGTCTGCACTCCACCGGAAAATCGGGGATCTTCAACCTCGACTACTACCGACATCTGGTGCTGCCGGTACTCACGCTCACCGTGCAAATCGTCGCGTCGTGGAGCCGTTTCGAGCGCGCCGCGATGCTCGATGTGCTGTCGGCCGACTACGTGCGCACCGCTCGGGCCAAGGGCGTGCCGCGCCGCAACGTGATCTTCAAACACGCATTCCGTAACGCGATGATTCCCCTCGTGACGGTGATGGCGCTCGACACCGCGGGATTGTTCGGTGGGTTGATCATCACCGAACGGATCTTTTCGATCTCGGGGATGGGGCTCTACTTCATCGACAGCTTGCGCGCCGGTGACGCCCCGGCCCTGCTCGGCTGGATGCTGTTCACGGCGTTCTTCATCATTTTGTTCAACCTGCTCGCCGACATCTTTTACAGCGCGCTCGACCCGAGGATCAGGCTGTCGTGAGCGACGAAGGCGAACTCGAACTCGCGGTTACCGCCGAGGCCGTTCCCCGCACGCAGTGGCAGCTGTTCCGGCGCCGCTTCTTCAAGCATCGGGTCGCCATTGCGGCACTCGTCGTGCTCACCATCGTCACGATCATGTGCTTTTTGCCGAAGGTGTTCGCTCGGGGCTACAGCCCGACGCTCGACATTCTTTCGCTGGGCGAGGCCCATGGTCCGACCGCCAAACATTGGCTCGGCACCGACGATCAAGGCCGCGACTTCCTGTGGGTCGTGCTGAAGAGCGGCCAGATCTCGCTGAAGATCGGGTATCTCGTCGCCATCGTGTCGACGCTTGTCGGTGTGATCATCGGTTCGGCGGCCGGCTACTTCGGTAAGTGGGTCGACGGCCCGCTCAGCGCGCTCACCGACCTGTTCCTCGTGCTGCCGTTCATCGCGGTCGTGGCGGTACTCCTCGACTACACCAAGCACAACGCCACGTGGATCATCGTGGCCCTGA
>JBBREP010000087.1:0-13418 GCA_038202885.1 Acidimicrobiia bacterium
TGGCCTCGCCAGGCCCGTTGACGACACAGCCCATCACCGCAACCTGAAGCGGGATATTGCGATCCTCGAGCGCCTTTTGCGCCGCGGCGGCCACTGCGATCACGTCGACTTCAGAACGGCCGCACGACGGGCATGCGATCAGGTCGAGTCCTTTGCGCTCCCGCAACCCCAATGCTTCGAGCAGCACCTTGCCGGCCTTGGCCTCTTCGACCGGATCGGCGGTGAGCGAGAAACGGATGGTGTCGCCGATGCCTTCGGAGAGCAGCGTGGCGATGCCGGCCACCGATTTCACAAGACCATTCGGCGGGGGGCCGGCCTCGGTGACGCCGAGGTGCAACGGGTAGTCAACGGTGTCGGCGAGCAACCGGTAGGCGTCGATCATGAGCGGCACGTTCGATGCCTTCACCGAAATCTTGACGTCGTCGAAACCGACCTCGCGAAAGTGATCGAGCTCACGAACCGCGCTGGCAACCAGCGCCTCGGGCGTGGCGCCGCCGTATTGCTGGGCGATGTCGGGGTCGAGCGATCCACCGTTGACACCGATGCGGATCGGGATGCCGTGCTCTTGGGCCGCGACGGCAACCGCCTTGATGTGCTGCGGCTTGCGGATGTTGCCGGGGTTCAGGCGCAAAGCGTGCACACCGGCCTCGATCGCAGCGAGCGCGAGCTGGTACTGGAAGTGGATGTCGGCCACGATCGGCACCGGTGAACGGGGCACGATGTGCGCCAGCCCGACCGCGGCGTCTTCGTCGTTGCACGTGCACCGCACGATGTCGGCACCGGCCGATGCCAGCGCATAGATCTGGGCCAGCGTGCCGTCGACGTCGGACGTCTTGGTCGTGGTCATCGACTGCACGCTGATCTGCGCGTCGCCCCCGATGGCCACCTTGCCGACGTGCACCTGACGGGTCCGCCGACGAGGAATCATGCAGTCAGGCTAGGTCTCCCCCGCCGGTTGCGGCGGCCGCACCGCCTTCCGCGCGTCCGACCGGCGATATATGCGGCCGCTCGTAGCGCCGAACGAAGTAGGCGCCATGGACAAGTGGTACCGGGTTTGGTACACGGGCGGCACAAAACCAGTACCACCGGGCGCGCGATACCTTCTCGGGCGTGGATGCACTGGTGACGGGTGGAGCTGGCTTTATCGGGTCACACCTCACCGATGCGCTCGTGGCCTTCGGCGGACGGGTGCGGGTACTCGACGATCTCTCGAGCGGCTTGCGCACCAACGTGCACCCCGACGCCGAGCTCATCGAGGGTTCGATCACCGACCCTGACACCGTGGCGACGGCGGTGGCGGGCTGCGAGGTCGTGTTCCACCTCGGTGCCCACGGTGCGGTCGCACGATCGCTGGCGAACCCGCTCGGCTCGAACGAGGCCAACGTCCACGGCACCCTCGCCGTGCTCACGGCAGCGCGCGATGCCGGCGTACGCCGAGTCGTGTTCGCGTCCTCGTCGAGCGTGTACGGCGGCGCCGAGATCGTGCCCACGCCCGAATCCACGCCGCTACGGCCGCGCTCGCCCTACGCGGTGAGCAAGCTCGCGGCCGAGTGGTACGTGCGCGTGTTCGCCGAGCTGTTCCCGATCGAGACGGTCGCGTTGCGGTACTTCAACGTGTTCGGTCCGCGCCAGAGGCCCGACAGCACCTATGCGGCCGTCATCCCGCTGTTCGCCGAGGCGTTGCTCAACGGCCAAGCCCCGACCGTGCACGGCGACGGCACGCAGAGCCGCGACTTCACCTACGTCGCCGACGTCGTGTCGGCCAACCTCGCGGCCGCGAACGCGCCCGCCGCGACGTGTTCGTCGCAGGTGTACAACGTGGCGCCGGGCACAACGAACTCGTTGCTCGACCTGCTGCGCATCCTCGGCGAGTTCACCGGCCACACACCGATCCCCGAATTCGTCGCGGCCCGACCCGGCGACGTGCACCGCAGCCAGGCCGACGCCAGCGCGGCGAGGCGCGATCTCGCGTGGGCGCCAGTGTGGACGTTCGACGACGGGCTGCGCGAAGTCGTGGCCTGGATGCAGGCCCGCCGACCCGTCTGAGGCACGGTCGACGCCCGGAGTAGCGACACGCGCTCCCCGGGTACAGTGCGCGCTCGTGCACGCCGTCCTGCTCGTGGGAGTTCCCCGCGGCGGCACCACATGGGTCGGACAGGTCTTGGGCCACACCCGCAGCGCGCGCTATGTCCATGAGCCCGACGGCACCCACGACCCGTTTGCGTTTCGGGCCAAGCTCGGCATGTTGAGCCATCCCATGCTCGATCCCGGCGACGAGGCACCCGACTTCGAAGCACTCTGGGCCGGGGCATTCGCCGGTGGTGCCCTCGCCGGCACGATCCGCGACCGCGTCGCGTGGAAGGCGTTCAAACCCATCGATGCGGCCACCAAGATGCGCGCGCGCAACGACGGCCACATCGCGCCGCGGCTTCGCCTCGCGCTCGCAGCTGCGATGCCGCGCCGCGCGGTTCCCGGGCTCGACCACACGATCGTGAAAACCGTCAACGCGGCGTTTTGCGCGGAGTGGATCGCGAGCCGCTTCTCCCCCACCGTCGGCGTGATCACGCGCCACCCGCTCAACGTGGTGGCCAGCTGGCGTGAATTCGCGTGGAGTCCACCGCGCGGCCCGATGTACAAGGCGATCCGGGCCCGAGCCCGCGAGCGCTGGAACGTGGAGCTCCCACAGGTCGATGCGCCGCCGATCGCACGAGCGACGGCGATGGCCGGTGCCCTCGCCTATGGCCTCGCCGATGCCCGCAGCCGTCACCCCGATTGGGTCGACATCAGCCACGACGATCTGTGTGTCGATACCGCGGCCTTGTTCCCCGCCGTCGCCGAACGCCTGCACCTCGAATGGACCGACGAGGCCGCCGAGTTCCTCGCGGGCACCGACAAGGCCGGCAAGGGCTACGCGACCAAACGAGTGACGGCCGAACAGCCCCAACGTTGGCGAGATCGCCTCGACGCCGACGACATTGGCGCAGCAACCGCGGTGTTAGCGCGCTTCCACGGCGCGTGGTGGCTCGATTCGCTGCCGAACACGCATTGACCCAGCCCGAGGCGCCCAGCCCGAGGCGCGCGGTTCAGGCGTCTTGCGACCAGACCGCCTCGACGTAGACCGGTGACAGTCGCACGATCGCGCGCGGCAACGGGTCGAGGCGGCGGTAGCCCTCCACCAGCAACGGCCCCATCGGCTGCCAGTCGGTGAGCGGCTTGGCCCCGCGTACGGTGCTGCGCACCGCGATCCACAGGTAGAAGCTGCCCGCGGGCAACGGCAGGCGCGGGAACGTGATCGCAACCGGCGTGTTGCCGGCTGCGAGTTTCATCGGACGGCTCACCACAAAGATCGGAGTCGCCGGACCCTGGGTGACACCGACGTAGACGAAACAGTTCCGGTCTTCATCCGATTCGAGCAGGAACTCGACCGTGCACTCCTCGTTGCCTTCGACCTTGCCGCCACTCGGCCCGCGAGCGCGCAACGCGCTGGGGCGGACGGCGCCGGTGACCGTTGAACTGCCGGCCGACTTCTCCTCGATCTCGCCGCGATACGCGGCGAGCACGTCGTCGATTGGCCCGTCGGCGCGCAGGATGCCTTCGGAAAGCCAGATGCCGCGCGACGCTGTGGCGCCCACTGACGCAAGATCGTGCGACACCAACAGCAGCGTCGCGCCGCCTTCGAGGACCGAGCGCATGCGGTCGAGGCATTTCTGCTGAAAGAGTTGGTCGCCGACGGCAAGCACCTCGTCGACGACGAGCACCTCGGGTTCGAGGAACGCGGCGATCGAGAACCCGAGCCGTGTACGCATACCGCTCGAGTAGAACTTCACCTGACGGTCGATGGCGGATTCGAGTTCGGCAAAGTCGACGATCTCGTCGAACTTGCGCGCGATCTCACCGCGTGTGAGGCCGAGCAGCGTGCCGAAGATGTTGATGTTTTCGCGCCCGGTGAGCTCGGGGTGGATACCAGACGAGACTTCGAGCAATGCGCCGATGCGGCCTTCGACGTGGACCCGCCCGGTGTGGGGAAACATGACGCCGGCCACGATCTTCAGCAGCGTCGACTTGCCCGCGCCGTTCGCGCCGATGAATCCGACCGACTCGCCCGGCTCGATCTTGAAGTCGACGTCGCTGAGCGCCCACCGCCACGGGTTCGGGCCGGCTTTACCGGTGACGCGACGTTGCGCGCGGCCGATGTGGTCGCGCAGCAGCCGGCGCCCGCGGTCGGAACGGAACCGTTTCCACACGTGGCGGATTTCGACGGTACCGACGGGGTTAGCTGACATCGGCGAAACCCGTTTCGAGGCGCTTGAAGTACACGAACCCGAGGAGGAGGTAGACGAACGACGAGATCGTGGCGATCACGAGCAGAATGCCGCCGGGTGCGTGGTGCAACAGCACCGCGCCGCGGATCTGTTCGATGAGCACGCCAACCGGAAAGATCGCCGTATAGATGTCGCGCACGACGGGATGGAGCACCGACACGGAGTAGACGATGCCCGGCATGAACAAGCCGAGTTGGAGCACGATCGGCAGGCCGCTGCGCAGGTCGCGCGCGTAGACGGTCATCGCCGACACGACCAACGCGATCGCGGTGGTGAACACGATGAGGATCGCCGCAGGGATGAGCGCGAGACCGATGGTGGCCGACACGCCATGGCGGGTCGCGAGGCACAGCAGCGGCAGGATCGCGACACCGATCGCGGCGTCGATCCCCGACGACGCGACCTGCGAGATCGGAAAGACCTCTCGGGGCGCGTAGACCTTGTTCAGCAGTGGGTTGCCGACGAGACTCGTGCCGCCGCTCGACACGCCGCTCGAGTAGAACGACCACGCGGCCAAACCGACGTAGAGGAACAACGGCTTCGGTAGGCCTTCGAACGAAATCTTCGTCTTTCCACCGATATTGCCGAGCACGATGGTGAACACGAGCATCTGCGCGAGGGGCGTGACGACCGCCCAGGCGAGACCCAGCACTTGCTGGCTGTATTGCGACCGCAGCTGGCGGACGACGAGTCCCCACACGATCGGACGCGACCGCCAGAGCGCGCGCCACGCCGTCGGCAACGCGAAGGCGCGCCGGTACCGCCATTCCGGCGGTGGCGCGTCGGGAACCGTCGGCATCGCAAACCGCACCGCGGGCGCGCCAGGATCACGCTCGGCACCGTTGGCACCGTCGTCGGCTCGTGGCTCAGGTTCGAGCCCATCGTCGAGGATCACTTCGTCGCTCACTCCATGAATGTTCGGTCGAACTCAGTTGCCGCGGCGCGCTCGATGAATGAACACGATCCGCGGGTAGAGGTGCAACGATGCGATCGGCGGAAGCTTCGCCGCCGCCTCCGGATACGCATCGGCCACATGCTCGCGGTTCACCGCGTCGACCAGCCCTTGGACGAGCGTGACACTCGTACAAGGATGCCCGGGCGGGCCGCCACCGTAGTCGGCCTGGTATGCGGTGTGCATATCCTCGATGACGTACATGCCGTCGGCCTGGAGCGAGTCAAAGAGCCCGCCAAACGTGGCGTGCACGTCGCTTCCAAAGTGGCTGCCGTCGTCGATGATGACGTCGAACGGCCCGAGTTCACGCACCTGCGCGAGCAGTGCTTCGTCGGACTGATCACCGCGCACCGTGTGGATGCGCGGCCCCGACACCGACACCTTGTTGATGTCGAGTCCGTAGATCTCGGCGTTCGGGAAGTAGTCGCGCCACATCTGGAGCGACGCGCCCCGATACACCCCGATCTCGAGCACGCTCATCACGTGATGGCGCAGCGGACCAAGGTGGCGTTCGTAGTGATCGACGTAACGATGGGCGGTCGCGCCCTTGTCCGACCCGTAGACCGCCGCAAGCCACGAGAGGTTGCCACGCGCCGGCGCGGCCAGCGCGCGCTTCGCGTTACTGCTCGGACCGATCCGCCGCTCCACTTCGACGCGGCCCTTGACGAACGCGCGGTACAGGGATCGGCGACGCGAGCTGTCGCGCCAGTCGGTCACGACTCGATCTCGGATCTCGGCGCCGACCCAGCAGTCGCCGCTGCGGTCGCGCCACCCGCACCCGCAGCCCCGCGATCCGACGCGGGAGCGCCGCGCAGATCGGCGAACAAGCCGTCGGGGTCGTCGAGCAGGCGGCCGCGTAACTCGGTGTAGGCCACGCGGTTGTGGGCCGCGAGCGCGGCTTCGGCCGGGCCGCGCACGCGCCGCAGGAGCCGACGCTGCGCCGCTTTCATCGCTCGCCCTCGCACGGGCAGCCACTCCATCGGGCGGCTGAGCTTGTGCACGCGTGAACCGGCCAGGTCGGTGCGGAACACCTTGCCCCGCGTGATGCCGCCAAGGTGGAACACGACATCGCCGTAGATGCCCGCGAGGAGATAGTGCGGGTTGACCTTGTTGGTGCGCAGCAGTCGACCCCACGCCAGCCGTTCGTTCCACAGGATCGACGCGAGCCTGATCCCCGTGTCGGCCGATTGGCCGGTGGCGCGCACAAAGCGTTCGAACTCCGGCGTCGACTCGGGTTCGGGCCAAAAACTCGGCTCGTAGCGCTCGAAAAAGGCGCGCGGCGCCATGATGCACGACGGGTGCGGCAGCGCCACATCGCCGTTCTCGGCCCGCAAGATCCCCACAACACCCGACTCGGGCGGCGCGGCCTGGAGCAGTGCGTCGACCCAACCATCGTCGATCGGGAAGGAATCAACATCGAGCGTGCAGACGTGGCTCACGCCGGCGGCGAGCGCAAGCGGCACCATCGCGTCGAGATAGTAGCCATGCTCCCGGCTGCTGCGGCGTTCCGTGGGAGCTATGTCACACAGCACCACGTTGGGGGCTGCGAGCACGAGCCGGCGAGCGGTCTCCGATAGCCGCGGCATCGTCGCAAAGAGGGTGTAGGGCACGTGCGTGTGGCGGGCGACGCGCTCGAGATGCAGTTCGAGCAGACGCACGTCGTCGTCGTGCTTCAAGGCGTACACCACGACGATCCCAAGGCGGTCGACCGGGCCTGTTGGCACGGTCGGGGCCTCGGTTCGCTTGGGTGTTGCCTCGTCCACGGCGTCGCCCTTCTGGACCCCAACGTCTGGATGACGGTCGTCCTCGACGATCCTCTGAGGACCCGTCATGTTACTGCGGCACACCACTGCGCCAGCCGGTACGCATGAGACTCGCCACGGGGTGTGCAACCTGGCACCCGCGTTGACATCGGCGAGCCATCTGGCCAAACTCCCTGGTGTGCGGTATGTGTCGTGGCGCTATTGGCATTTCCGCTACAAGAAGTGGCTCTTCCAGCGCGAGATGGCACGCCCGTTGCCGGCACCGCGAACGGTCAAGCACCGCGGACCGCTGCGCCGGACCTGGGACCACGTCCGCCATCCGTACTTGGCCCTCAAACATTGGCAGCAGCGGCGCGAGGCCGCAGCGCCGGTACCACCCCCCATGACCGAGGCCGAGCTCGCCGGCGGCCCGATCCGGCGCACCTACGTGGGGTTTCGGATGTGGCTGTCGCGCACGCGCCGGCATTTCACGTCGTGGCCAATCGTGATGCAACTCGTCGGCTGTCTCGTGGCCGCGGCGATGCTGGTCGGCGTCGTGTTTGGGGCCAAGTCACTCATCGGCCGGAGTCAGAGCGCCAACGCCAACGCCTACCTGGCCGTCGCCCGCGACATGCAGAACGAAATCGCCGTCAACAAGCACGCCATGCGTGCGCTGGTTGCCGGTGACTACACGGTCTTGGCCCTGGCCAACGCCAGTAATCGCGTCTACCAGCAGGGCGGCTTCCAAGGGCTCATCACCAGCTTGTACGGCTGCAGCCTCCTCACCGATCCTGCGATCGTGCAGGGGAAGAAGGTCGCACCCACTGACCTTTGCAAGAACTGGCCAGCGCTGTACCGCGACAACGTCCGCTTCTACGCCCCCGACGTCGGGATGCTGATGACCGGCAGCGGCGAGGCCCAACCACGGGTGGTCAACGGCAAGACCCTCACCCCGGGCGAGCCCGCGTTTGCGGCCTACCTCGACACCACCCTCGATCTTGCCCGGAGCGTGCTCGCGGGCGGCAACCGACCCTTCGTGATCGCAACCACGTTGTGCGAGCGAACCGCGCTCGGCGCGCCGATTCCGGGTCGGGCCGAAGTCGACGCCGGGTTCCGTCATTACGCGGCAACACACTCCAACGTGACGATCGCCGACCTCACAGCATTTGCGTGCCCGGGCGGCCGTTCGGGCAAGACCACCGACGGCAAGGACATCATGGCCAAAGGCACGCTCACCAAAGCGGGCGCAACCGCGGTCTGGCAGTTCCTTGCCGACGCGGCCCGAGCGGCCAAGGCTTCCTCGACAAAATGATCCCGCGTGCGGCGACTCAGCTCGTGACCGTGGCGGCCAGGAACACCGAGGTGCCGATAGGCCACCAACGCTTGGCCGCGAGCGACACGGTGCCCAGTCCGTACAGCACGCGGTTCAGCACGGGCGGGAGATCGGGAAACTCGGCTTCATCGGGGCCGACGGGCGCGGCACTCGCCGCCGATCTGCGGGCCCGCCACAGCCCGAGCGGGACGAGTTCGGGAAACAGATAGCTGAGCTCGTCGATGCGCAACGGCAAGCCCTCGGCACACGCGGCCAGCGTCAACTTGTCGTAACGGCGCATATGGCCAAGCGCAACGTCCCAGCGCGACCAGAGGCGCATCGACGCCGGCACCGTGAGCAGCAGTGTGGTGCCGGGCTGGAGCTTGGCGACCAACTCGGCCAAAAAGCGACGGTCATCTTCTTGGTGTTCGAGCACGTCGAGCAAGACCGCCACGCGCGCCGAGCCGAAGTCGGGTGCATCGGTGAGGTCGGCGGCAGCGCCGTGCGTGGCACTCAATGCAGATCGCAGCGACACGATCGGTTCGGCGAACGTGTAGCGCGCGAGCGGCACGTCACGCGTCAGGAAGACGCCGAGCAGCCCGGCTCCTGCGCCGACGTCGACGAGTTCGAAGTTCGTCGATTCGGGGAGGTACTTGCGCACCGCACGCCATCGCAGTCGATGCCAGAAGAACTCGCGCGAGTGCTCAACCTGGCGCTGGAGGTGGGATTCAAGCGCGTCGGTCAACGTCGTACTCCAATGTCGCCAAAGACATGCCACGCGAATGCGAAAAGACCGCGAACAGCACGACGAAGTTACCAAGCGCCACCAGCGAGCCGCCGAGGATGCCGATGAGCGTGGTGGTCGTCCAGCCCGGAATGGCGGCGGTGCTGAAGATCTTAACCCCGATCACTGTGAGCGCGCCGAGTACGCCCACGGAAAAGATGCCGGTAAACAGCACGAGCGCACGCACGGCAATGCGATCAACGAAGGGCATCAGCATGCGCACGCCGTGCATCAGCAAGCGCAGCATGTTCATCCGCGACCGTCCGGCATACCGGTCGCCGCGCGCGCACGGCACCGGCACTACCGCGAGGTCGAGGCTGACAAGCGTCGACGAGTAACACAGGTCGAAGTACGGGTGCAGGAGCATCGTGCGGGCGAGCACGCCACGATACGCGGCGTAATTGCCGTTGCGCACGGTCGCGCCGGTCAGGGCACGGAACATGATCCGAAAGAAGAGGTACATCACTCGAAAGCGCAGGGACTCACTGCGCTTCGTGCGGCGCGCCACGCACAACGCTCTCGGTGCCGCGCCCGGCGCGATCAGGGGCGCAACGAGGCGCGGCAGGTCTTCGGGACGGTCCTCGCCGTCGGCGTCCATCGTCACGACGATGTCGGCATCGCGCAATTGCGGGCCGATCACCCGCAGGCCGTACACAATCGCGCGCTGGTGCCCGAGATTGAACGGTGGCGTCACGACGGTCACGTCGCTCAGACCATCGAGTCGGCCGGGCTCAGGGTCGCGTCCTGCGGTGTCGTCGACCACCACGAATCGCACGCAGTAGGACGCGAGTTCGCTCGATTCGCCAACCACCTCGAGCACGCGGCGGCGCAAGATCTCGAACGCCTCGATGTCGTCATAGCTCGGGCACAGCACGCACAGGCGCGGCGCGTCCGGAGGGCCGGCAATCACTTCGGCAGCGTACCGGTCCTGTTCAGCACGGGCATCGGGTTGTCGCGAGTGTCACGAGGCGCTGAGCACAAGGGCGTCGCGGCGGCGGCGGCGGCGCGTGTCCCCAAGCACGAGCGCCCCCAGCGCCACGGCACTGAGTGCGGCCAGCCCGAGCCCCACCTTGAAGGAATCCGGCAAGTACCAGAACTCGATCGCGTGCGTGCCCGGCGGCACTGAGGCTTCGAGCATGACGTTGGCGTACGGGCGAAGTGCAAGCGGCTTCCCGTCGATGGTGGCGTGCATTCCGGCGATGTTTGGGATGCGCATTCGCAACACGCTGGGGGCCTTGGCCACCACCGTCATGTTCCACGTTGCCGGGTCGGGCTGGGTGAGCGAGACCGGCGTACCAGTAGCGAACAGTGGCGCGCGCGACGCGCCGTTGAGCGGCGTCAGCGTCGCGATCGACACACCCGGGACCTTGTAGATACGAAAGAACGGCAGCTTGGCAACGAGGGTCGTGCCCTTGACCTGTGGGTTGAAGACAGAGCTGAAGAGGTAGTCGACTCCATACAGCTGCGCCGCAGTGACGCTGGTAAAGCGCGGGCAGTAGAGGTACAAGCCACGTAACAGGGTGGTCCTGGTCGTCATGACATAGGGGCTCCTCCACGTCGCTTTGGCCAGCATCGGGTCGTAGGCCTCAAGCTCATGAATTCCGTACACGATGTTCGTGTTTGGGGCCACCCCGGTTTGCGCGCAGCCGCCATACGCAAAGCCCACCCGCCCGTCGCCAACGGCCCGCTGCATCTGCTCCACGACCGGCGGTGTGTGGAAAAATGTCGGGCTCGACCCTCGCAGCACTGCGCCGCTCGCGATGAGAAACGCGGTCTCGAGCACGACGAGCGCGCAGACAGCTCGTGTCGGCGAACACCAACTGCGCGCGGCACCTTGGTTCCGACGCACACCGACGATAACGGCGCCGACAATCATCAAGCTCGCGATCGTCTCGACCGCGGGCCAGATGAAGCTCCGCATACGGATGCTTGCAAAATGTGCGGGCAGGTCGCCTCGGCCGATGAGGAAGAGCGCCAGCAGCCCCACCGCGGCGATTCCGAACGCGACGGCTGCTGTCTCCCACTCCCGACGCGCCCCAGTGGTGGTCGCCAGGGCATCAGCACCGGCGCCTGCGAGCATGGCGATGAGGAAGCCGATCGGGAGCAGCAGTCGCGCCCATGCCACCGTTCCCACGACGGGCAACGTCGTCATGAATTTGGCGCCGTACGTACTAAACGCAATCGTTGTGATGCACACCAGTCCCACCCCCAACGCGACGATCTCGAGTCGGCGGCGGTAGGCGACGAGCGCGACCACCGCGAGCGCGATGGCCACAACTCCCACGAACATGGAACTCTCCGTCACGAACAGCGAATCGCCGAACGCCGTACTGTGCGGAACCGGCAACCCGTCGTAGCTAGGTAGGACCGAGTAGAGCAAGTCGTGCGCGGACAACGCGGAGTTTCCGATATGCACCTTGCGTACGGCGTCTCGGGCCGCGAGCGTTCCCGGAAGCGCGAACGGTGCCGCGAGCCCGGCGCCGATCAACGACGCGATCGCGAGGTCGACCAGCGGTCTGCCCACGGCCATGAGATTGCCCACGCGGCGCGCGACAGCAGCGAGTTGCATCAGCACGAACAGGCCCAGCGGCAATGCCAGCAACACGATGATCTCCGGTTGGCCTGCGTAGATCGCGGCGGCGAATACCACTGCGAACCCGGCAATGCTGCGCGCCCGCCGCTCGCCTCGCACCACCAGCAGCGTCGCGGCGAACAACCAACCAGCCCACGACATCACCGACGCGTGGGGGTACCCCAGCCACCCCGCCATCGCGCCGCTCAGCTCGAACACCATGCCGGCGCACGTCGCGCCGATCACGCCGAAGCCGAGCACCCGACCAAACACATACGCCCCGGTGCCTGCGGTCACAAGCATTGCCAGCATGCCGACGGTGTACGCGAAGCGCAGTGGCACGAGATAGCCGAGCATCACCGGCAAGCTGAACGGCGCCGACTGCCAGTTGAATGCCAAGGGCATCCCGAGACCGTTATACGGGTTCCACAGCGGTAGGTGTCCTGCGTGCACCTGGCGCCATGCCAGCGCTTGCCATGGGATGATGGCTTTGACCTGGTCACTGAAGGCGAGAGTGCGCCCCGCTGCGGTCTGGAGTATGCCGCTGTCCCTCACCGACTCATAGGGCCCAAGGCTTGCGCCGTGCAGCAACGCGGGCACGAGCACTGCGATTGCGCCCGCCACGACGAAGCCAACGCCGATGAGGTCGCCACTGCGGCGCGACATGGTCGAGCGAAAGCGCTGCGTCAACGACGACCGTGATGCAGGCGCATCGTTCTCGGGCCCGTTCTCAGGGTCGCGCGACTCCGAGCCGCCGTGGGTCACGACCCACGATCGTAGCTGCGGCTCCGCCACCCGACGCCCTGTATGCACTGTGGCCGATGCATCTGCAATAATCCGCGATCATCGGCGCGATACGACGAAGGACCACCGGGTGGAGCGCGCCAAGATGGGCCGCGCTGCTTTGCGCGGTCACGATCGTGGTGTCGGTCGGTGGCCCGCTGCTTGGACGCGGCGTCTTCATGGGCGCCGACATCGTGCACACGTTTCCGCCGTGGAACGGCGACACGCCGTCGAGCTTCGTGTACCGCCACGGCCCGATCGACGACACGATCGACTTCTTCGCACCCGAACGCGAGCTACTGCGCGACGCCATCGTTCACGAGCACCGCATTCCGCTGTGGAACCAGTACCCCAACGGCGGCACGCCACTGGGCTCGATCCCCAACGACGGCCTGCTCTCGCCACTCGAATGGCCGATGCTCGTGTTCGGCATCAGTTTTGGCGCGGCGTGGTCGGCGCTGCTGCGCCTCGCGCTGGCCGCCGCGGCAACGCGAGCACTGTGCCGCCGCCTTGGTCTTTCGACTCTTGCGAGCACATGCGGCGGATTGATCTACAGCATGAGCGGCTTCATCATCGCGTGGAGCAACTGGCCCCAAGCCAACATCGCGGCGTGGATCCCGGCGCTGTTCCTTGCCGCCGACATCGTCGTCGCGCGCCGGCGCCGGCGCGACATTGCCCTGCTCGGAGTCGTGATCGCGGCGATGTTCCTCGAGGGTTACCCGCCACTCGTCGTCGCGACGATGTACGCGCTGGCACCGTTCATCCTCATCCGCGCGTGGGAGTCGCGGCGATCCGACGACGATATGCGGCCGTCACTGCGATCCAGACTTCGGGCGCGATTGCCGGCGGTGATGGCGCTCGGAACCGCGGGCATCATCGGGATCGGCTTCGCGGCATTCCAATTGTTGCCGTTCTACCTCCGGCTGCGCGAGTTGAACCTCGCGTATCGAG
>JBBREP010000088.1:0-13098 GCA_038202885.1 Acidimicrobiia bacterium
TGGTCGTTTTGCACGTGGAAGCGAGCGATGCGCAACGCGGCCGCGAACGCGACGGCGTGCGCGAGTTGCTCATCGGTGGCACCAGCGTTGTGCGCCTCGACGAGCGCGGCCGCCACCCGTTCTGGATCGTCGTCGAAGAACTGTTCGGCGAGCTGTGCGCTCCCGTTGAACACGCCCACGTTGTCGAGCGGGGCTTCGAGTGCGAAAGCGGTGCGTTCGGCGAGATGCACAAGATCGTGCGGGAACTGCCATTCGCTGAATTCCTCGCTGCGGCTGGCACCCGCAGCACCGGCCACAAGGGTGGGCAACACGGTCGCAGCCGCATCGTCGCCGAGCAACGCCAGCACCTCGAACGCCTTGTTCGCAAAATCGAGCGTGTGGCCGTCGTCGATGAACACGTGATCGGTGATCGCCGAAATCATCATCTCCTCGATTGCTTCGAGGTCGGCCTTCGACTCGATCGCAGTTCGCAGCGCGCGCTCGGCCGAATCACTCGACCGCGTGTCGATGAAGCGGCGATACCACTGTTCCAGGCGCTCGGCTGGCAGCCCACTGCTCGGCAGCGGCGCCACGGGGAATCGTGGTGCATGGCCGGCGGTGTCGTTGGCAACGAAGCGCAACGCGTGGATCAGCGCGACCGGTCGATCGGCCGGATCGAGGTGGGGGAGCATGTTGGCCATCGCCACGAGCACGCTCAGGCCCGCGCCCCAACCGTCGCTGCGATAGTTCGTACCGAACGCCACGCCTTCACGCACGACCGCGAGCGGATCGGCGCCGAGTTCCACGAGCCCGAGCACCGACTTGGCGATCACGAGCGTGAGGTTGTCTTCCAAGCCTTCGCGCAAACGCTGTTCGAGACGGGCCTGTTCGTCGTCGGGCCGGGCGCGCACGAACACCGCGTCGGACTCGACGTGCACGTCGAAGGCCCGCGTGTCGTCGGCCCATGGATCGAGGGTGCCGCCCGACGCCAAGTCGAAGCGCGCGTGATGCCAATGGCACGTGACCATGCCGCATTCGACCGTGCCGCGGTGCAACGGAAAGCCCATGTGCGGGCAACGATCCTCGATCGCGAATAGCTCGCCTTCGTCATCGAACACCACCACCGGGAGCGCTCCCACCTTGGTGAGCAGGTAGCCGCCATCGTGGAGTTCAGCGAGTGTTCCGGCCCGCACTGCGTCGGTCATGTCGTCTCCTCGAGCCTCAGTGTTCGTGACGGCGAATAAATCGCAAGTCGATACTTGCAATAATCGACCCGGTCGGCGAGGATGTCAAGCGTGGATCAACGCAGCGCCGCTCCCATCGACGTGACCGACGCCAAGCGACGGGTCCTCGATCTGCTCAAACGGGCCGACGGGCTCACGCCGGCCGAGCTTGCGGGCACGCTCGGCCTCACGGAGTCGGCGCTGCGAATGCATCTCGATTCTCTGTCGGCATCGGGCCTCGTGGAAGGCATCGAGCGAGCGGCGCGCGGCCGCGGCCGGCCGCCCACGGAGTGGCGGCTCACCGAGCTCGCTCGCGAGCTGTTCCCCGACCGGCACGCCGACCTCACCGTCGAGCTGATCGCTGCTATCCGCGATGCATCGGGTGAGCGTGGGCTCGACCGCGTGATCGAGTCTCGGATGCGCCAGCAACTGGCGACGTATCGCAACGTCGTGCCGCCGACAGCGACGGTGGGCAAACGCGTCGCTGCGCTCGCGCGGCAACGCAGCGCCGAGGGCTACATGGCCGACTCGCAACGCGATGGTCGCGCCTACGTGTTGGTCGAACATCACTGCCCGGTGTGTGACGCCGCCACCGCGTGCCAAGGCTTGTGCCGCGGGGAACTCGAACTCTTCCAAAGCGCGCTCGGCGACGACGTGACGGTCGAACGCACCCAACACCTGCTCTCCGGCGACGCCCGTTGCGCCTACCGAGTCACGCCTCGGGGTTAGTCGTCGGCCAGACCGTGGCGTCTCAGCGGTGCGCGTCTGCGAGTACTGCCTCCACCGTTCGCCACGATCTTCGGACGATATCGGGATTCGTGTCGCGGTAGTAGGGCAACGCTTGGACCGCGGCGGACACCGCCCAGGCTCGACCGCGGAGCCACATTGCATCGTCGACGAAGCCGAGCGCGTCGCGGTACACCGCGCGGCTTTCGACGTCGAAGCAGTGCCACGCGACCATGAGCTCGACGGCGGGGTCGCCGGCGATGAGCCCGCCCCAATCGATGATGCCGGTGAGCCGGTCGTTGCGAGTGATCAGGTTGCCGTCGGAAAGGTCGCCGTGGACCCAGACCGGTGGTCCGTTGAACGGTGCGGCGCGCACGCCCGCATCCCAGATCGCGAGCAGCGCATCGACATCGACCTCGGCGCGCAACTCCGCGGCACGCATGCGTGTGGATTCGTCGGCTCGCCCGAGCGGCCCGCCGCGTTGCTTCACCGCCGACGGCTCGGGCGCGCCCGAGGTATCAATGCGCTGCAGCGCGAGCACCGCCGCCGCGAGATCGCGCGCCAGTTCGCCCAGGTCGGTACGGCCATCGGGACTCGGATTCTCGCCGTCGAGCCAGGGCGACACGCTCCAGTGGTAGGGGTAATCGTCGGTCGGTTGGCCGACTGCAACCGGCACTGGGATCTCGACGGGCAGGTGTGGCGCAAGGATCGGCAGCCATCGCTGTTCCTTGTTGGGCTGGTCCTTCGCCCACCCGATCTTTGGGAATCGCACGGCCAGGTCCGTCCCGAGGCGGAAGATCGCGTGATCCGTGCCCCACGCCTCCACGCGTGTCAACGCAAGGTCGGCGAACTCCGGGAACTCTTGAGTGATGAGGCGCCGCGCGAGCGCGTCATCGACGTCGGTCTCGCCGTCATGCATCCGAGGAACGATCACAGCTGCCCATCCAAGCGCAACCAGATTCCTGCGCCACTGCCATTTTCCGGCGACGGTCCATACGAAAACGACAGTGCACCGCCTACGGTTCGTCCATGGCGTCAGTGCGATGGACTGCGGTTGGTGTGGCGGGCGCGCTTGTGCTCGGTGCGTGTTCGGGCAGCGGCGGCGGCGGTGCCGCCGCACGCAAGCAATGCACGAAGGCCGAATCGTGTTCCAGCACAACACCTGGAGGAGGTAGCGCCTTCGCCGACCTTCGCAGCTCACAGGACGCATTCCTTCGCTTCGCGACCCAACAACTCGACGCAGGCTCGCCGACGAACATCATTGCGCACGCCGAACGAGCGCGCCGCGACCACGCGTTTCACTGGGACCCAACCAAGGTGACGGTCGCGTCGCTTGCTGGCACGTTCCAGCACATCGACGATTACTCCGACACAGCCGATTTCACCGTGATGTACCTGCTGAACCTGTGGTACGGCTATCGCGATGTGCTGTCGCCCGCAGTCAATACCGCAATCGTTGCGCGGTTGAAGGCCTGGAAGTACTGGTACACCGACCCCACGCCGAAGGGCTTCATCGACCAACGGTGGTACTGGTCGGAGAACCACCGGCTCATTTTCCACACCATCGAGTATCTCGCCGGCCAGGCGATGCCGAACATCCGGTTCGGGACGAACAACATGCTCGGCACCGAACACCAGGCCCGGGCGAAGCGGCTGATCGATCAGTGGCTTGCCGAAAAGGCAAAGTACGGCTTCGATGAATGGCATTCCGACGTCTACTACCAAAAGGACGTCGATGCCCTTCTTACGTTCATTGAGTGGGCCGACGATTCGCTCGACGTGCGGCGTGCGTCGGGCCTGCTCGATCTGGTGATGTTCGATCTCGCGGTGCACCAACACAAGGCGAACAACGGTGTCACGCACGGCCGCTCCTACATGAAGGACAAGAGCGTGGCGGCCGATGAGGACGTGTTCGGGATCGTGAAGCTCGCATTCGCCACGACAAGCGAGCCGTACGTGTCGAGCGACGACCCGGGGGCCGTGCTTCTCGCGCGGGCCCGTCGCTACCAACTTCCGGCTGTGATCCAGCGCGCCGCCCGCAGCGATCGCGCGTTCGTCGACCGCGAGCGAATGAATCTTCCTCTCGACCCGGCTGGGTCACCGACCGATCCGCCCCCCGACGGCGTGTCGTTCTCCGACCCCGCGAATCTGGCGTTCTGGTGGGATCGCGGTGCGCTCACTGCGGCGCCGATTGTGCCGCTCACCTTGGCGACCGCGAACCGTTACGACCTGTGGAAGACCGACGCCTTCGCCCCGTTCACCGCGTTGCGCGACATCACGGGTGGCGAGCCGGTGGCATCGGCCAAGCTGGCTGCCTCGCTCGCGCCCATGCTCGCGCTGGGCTTGCTTTCAGAGGTCCACACCTATACGTATCGCAGCGCCAACGCGATGCTCTCGAGCGCGATCGACTACCGGCCCGGTGATTACGGCGATCAGTACCACGCATGGCAGGCCACGCTGGATGAGAACGCCATCGTGTTCACGACGCTGCCCCATGATCAGCCCCAACAACACACCGAATGGCCCGACGACGACGGCTACTGGACCGGTACGGCGGCGATGCCTCGATCGGCCCAGCAGGCCACCGCAGCCATTCACATCTATGCCCCGGCGTACGCGTCGCAACCCTCGGGACCGTTGCACTTCTTTCGCTACCTCCCCGAGACCCACGCCTACTTCCCGCAGGATCATTTCGACACTGTGGTGCGGGCTGGGAACTGGACGTTTGGCCAGCGCGGCCAGGGCTACGTCGCGCTGTACTCGTGGCGCACGCCGACGTGGCGTGCCGCACAGCCGGGCGAATTCACCCACGGCATGACAAAGCCGTTCGACCTCGTGGCTGGCGGTGGCGCCGACAACGTGTGGATCACCGAGGTCGGTGACACAACGAAGTACCCAACGCTCGATGCGTTCCGCGCCGCCGTGGAGTCGGCGTCGCTGCATGTGACCCGACGGCCGAAGACCGCTACTGGTCTCCCCGGAGGTTTCGATGTTGTGTACACATCGCCGCAACAGGGCCGGATGCAGTTCGGCACCACCGGGCCGTTCGAAGTTCGCGGCGCGCCAGTCGCGCTCCACCCAGACATGCGCTTCGACAACCCTTGGTCGCACACAGCGTGGGGAGCATCGAGCGTGCGCATCGCCGACGCGCAAGGCGCCGTGGTGCTCGATGTCGGCGCCGGAACGCGGTCGGTCTCGTAACGCGCGTCGTCGCCGATGTGTTCATGTGATCGAGTGCATCAGCCGACGATGACGCGGGCGCTGGCGGAACGGCCGAAGACCTCGGGCGCGTAGATCTCCTCGGCTCGGGCCGGTGGTACGACGAACTCACCCAACGTCGTGGCTCGCGCCACGTAGGTGTAGTCGTACGTCCCGCCGTAGAGGTACGAACCGAACGCCTCGGCCCGATCGTCGCGCAGGTTTTCGTGATCGAACCAGGTCGAACCGAACCACTGCGGCAGCTTCGCTGAGGCGCCGCTTGGTGGCGTTGCGGCGGGCGCCCGCGGCGACGCCGCAAGCGTCGGGTTGACTGCTTCGAGCCCGGCCGGGAGCGGGTCGACGAGGGCCATGTTCGTGTGATTCGAATCCGCAACCATCGTGATCCGCACCCGCACCATCGCACCGGGCTTGATGTGCCACACGCCGTTATCGTCGCGCCGCACATCGCCCTTGTCGTTCACCGCTTCGTACACGCGGTCGACGACGAACCCTTCGTCGAGCGCGCCGAGCGAGAGATCGGACGGCGCGTAGCGAAGCCCAAGTCGGTAGTACAAGCGCCCGGTTCCGGCCTTGTCGAGCACGATGTTCGGATTGCCGCCCAGCATGTTCATCGGCACGAGCGTGTGTTGACGGTCGATCGAACGACCCTGATATGTGTGTTCGGCTGCGTAGGTGTTGCCCAACCATGCTCGCGCTACAAACGATGGCGTCTGCGCCTCGAACGCCGCGAAGTAGCGCTGCAGCGCGACCAGGATGAACCCGTTCTCTTGGATGTTGTCCCAGCGGCCCTTGACCTGGTTTCCGATGAGGCCAGCAACGACCTTCGGGATGAGGTCGCTGTGGGGGAGCTTGGTGATCAGCGCATCGAGCACGATGCCATCGGTGCGACGGTCGGACGCGAGCACGAGATGGGTCCCGTCGTCGTATGCCGCACTGAACGTCACCGCGCCCGGCGTGTCGTGGGCGCGGTTCGCGATGGTCGTGGCAATGGCGTGATCGATTGCCGGGTCGTTGACGACGGGCCACAGCCAGGCGAGCGCGTCGAGCGCCAGGTGTGCATCGGATCGATACAGCGCCTCAGCCTTCGCAGCATCGCGATCGCCAGCCCGCCCGCGCACGTACAACGCGTACGCGCTCACCGCGTGGCGAGCTTGCGCATCCCAGTCGCGGGTGAAGTGCGCCTCGATGTTGCGGATGTAGGCGAGCGCTCGACTGTGCGCCGTCTCCGCGACGGCGAAGCCGGCGAGTCGCGCGAGTACCAGCGCTTCGGTGGCCTGGACGCTGATGTAGGGCTGCGGGTCTCCCTGGCGCGTCCACGTGCTGAACCCGCCATCGTCACGCTGGAGCGCCACGAGGGCTTTGACGTCGGCCTTGATGCGCGTATCGACCTGCGCCGCCGTGGGTACACCGACACCTCCAAACGCAGCGAAGACGTCGCGCAACGACGTGAGCGCGATGATGCGCGACGCGTAGGCGTCGGCACTGTCGTACGGATACTCGTTCATGTACACAACGGCGTCGGTCAGCGCCTGCATCGCGGTGGACGACGTATCGATCTCGAGGCCACCGAACTGCGGGATGACCCCCGTTGGGGTTTGCAACGGTTGGGCAATTGCGCCCTTGTCGACGACGCCGTACGTGGCGAACGCTTCGGTGGTGACGGGGGTATACACCGGGAACTCGCCGACCGCGCTGTCTCGGTGATCGCCGTCCGACGCGCTGACCCGATAGCGGGCGGTGCCCGCGGAGTCGGTCTTCGCGCCGAAGTGCACCTCGACCCGGTTGTTCGCCGGCACCGTGACGCGTTTTCCCTTGGGGCCGGTCAGCGAGAGGTTCGATGTCTCGAGCACGACATCGGCGGTGAACGGCTTGTCGGTCTGGTTCTGGACCACGACGGGGAACTCGAAGTGGTCGCCGAAGTTCGCGAAGCGCGGCGCCGACGGGCGGATCTGGAGCGGGATACGCGCGGTGATGGTGGATTCGCCGGCGCCGAAACGGTCGCCATGGTCGGCGACGACCGCCATCACTCGGTAGCGGGTGAGGTTGTCGGGCAGGTCGAATGACGCATGCGCGCGACCGGCGGCGTCGGTGCGAAGCGTTGGCGAGAACAACGCCAGCGCGTCGAAGTTGGTACGGACCTTCACACCCTCGGCAGTGGTCGTCGACTGTGCTGTCGCGTGGTACAGCGCTTGCGCTTGGTCAGCGGACTGGGCACCGTTCGATGCCGCGAACCTTTCGGAGCTCTTGATACCGGAGACACTTCTGAGTGTCGTCGGGGTACCCGCGGTTGCTTGTCCGAACACCGTGGGGTTCGCCAAGAGCAAGCTGCTCCGCAGGTAGTCGACCGAACCTTGCTCCGATTGTGCCGGGTACATCGCGCCGATCGGGTCGGCGAGTTGGTAACCCGTCAACGACAACACCGCGTCGTCGACGACCACGACCGCCACGTCGGCGCCGGCGACGGGTGCACCGTTGGCGGCCTTGACCGACACGTCGACCGTGTCGTGGGCGCCGGGCTCGGTGACGCGATCACGCGCCACGGCGGTGATCTTCAACGTCCTGTCGGCAGGAGCAACGTGCAACGCCAACGTGCCCGCGGCGAATGCCGGGCGGGCCGGGAGATGGGGGTCGGCCTCGCCGTCGTCGCGCAGCCTGGGCGCTTGTCCTGCGATATCGGCCTGCACGGTGAGGCCGCGCGGATACGCCGTGGTGATCGGGACCTTCACGACGGCCGCGCCGCCCGCGAGCGTGAAGTGCTGCGTGTGATTCTTGCCGTTCGCGGAAATGGTGAGCAGGCCGTCAGCCTTCGCAGACGGCGCGACGATGAGCAGCTCCGCAGTGTCGCCGGGACGGTACAGGTCTTTGTCGGGCACGATGGTCGCCGTGTCCTGCTGCACCTCGCGCGTGGGAATGGTGTCGGTGCCGCTGACCCACCGCGTGAACTCGCTGCGATTGTGGCCACCGGCGTCGTCGACCACGACCGCGGAGATCTTGTATTGGCCGCCGATGCCGGCGTTGATCGAACACGACTCCGGCTTGGCGGCCGATGTCACTGCGCAATGCTTGGGGTCGACGTCGTGTTCGACCCACGCACCGTTTTCGAATACTTGCTCCACCCTCGAAGCGGTGATCGTGAAGCGTCGACCGGCGACCGCGTCACCGTCGATGTTCGTCACGATCGCTTCGATGTCGAGTGGTTCTCCTTGTCGTACGAATTGGCGCGTGCTGCGCAGACCGACGTAGAGCGTGGACGGATGCACCAAGAGTTCGAGGTTCGATGCGAAGCTCTGGCGGTTCACGTCGGTGACTGCTGCATTGGCCGACACGGTGACCGGGAGGTCGGGCTTTTCGCCGTCGAAATTGAGTTGGAGGTAGTGGGTACCAGTTGCGTCGGTGCGACCGGTGTAGGTGACAGCCTTTTCCTTCGTGGGTGGGAGACAACACGTATCCCTGGTGAACCCACCGCGAATCGCGACGTCGCTCGCGATGGCGAATGGGCCGCCGCGCAGGTCCTGCATCCAATAGGGCGTCGACTCGCCGAAGCTGAACTGTGGCCAGTTCGGCGGCGCGTACGTGCCCGTACTCGTCGTCACCTGCCATACGACGGGCGCGTTGGCCAGGGCGCCGCCGGAGAAGTATTGACTCAGCGCCGCGACCGTCACCGGTCCGGTGAGCAGATGCGGCCCGGCGCTTTCGGCACGCGTGACCACTTCGAATTCCGGACGGCGGAATTCTTCGATCTGGAACCCGACCGACGTGGCGCCGCGAATACCGCCGTCGTCGACCGAGATCTCGAACTGCGCGCGGCCCAAGGCCGAACCTTGGGCCACGTCGATCTTGACATCGAAGCCGCTGACCGCATTGAGCGTGAGCTCGCCCTTGCCGAGTTCGTGGCCGAATGCATCGCGTGCGGTCCATGTCGCGGTGCGTGCCTTGTCGAGCGGTGTCACGCTCATTTCTGACGACGCGTGCACACGCCGGAACCAACCCTTGATGTGCACGGCTTCGCCGGGTCGGTACACGCCGCGGTCGTCGAACGCGAACCCGGTGACCGAGTCGCTCAATGTTGTTGGACGCCACTCGTACTCCGAGTCGGCTGGCAGGATCGCCACGTCGTCGCCCTTGGTCGCGGTCAGATAGCGCGCACGCTCCAAGCGCAACCGAGCCACACCATCGCGGTCGGTGGTTGCAGTGCTGGCGATACCGCCGAGCTTCACGTGCACGCCCTCGATGGGATGGCCGTCACGCAAATTCGTGGCCCAGGCGACCAGCGTGTCGGTGCTCGCGGCGGCGTCGACGCCGATCGATGTCACCTGCACCCACGCGATTGTTGGTCGATTCTGCCAATACTCCTCGGTGTTCTTCGCAAACGTGCGGGTGGGGGAGACGATCACCACAAGGTGTCCGGTCGCGCCCCGTAGATCGGCGCTCAGGTCGATCGTTGTCTCGGTGAGGTCGTGTCCGCCACCGTCGACGGTGATCGTCGTGGTGGACCGTCGCGGCCACGGCGGACGCGCTTGTCCGATGTCACCCCAGCGCTGCTGGAAATCCTGATACTCAGTCCACTTCGACGCATCGACCGCGTACACGTCGACCTTCAGCGTCGTGTGACCGACCGAGGTGACCGACACCGTCGGCCGCGTGGCGAACGGATCGGTGGTGATGAGCCGGCGCGTGAACCCGTCGAGCTGCGGCGTGAAATCACCGACACGGATGGTTTCGGTGTGGGCTGCGCCGAGCGTTTGGCCAAACTCGTCGCGCAGCGTCGCGGGGAGCGTCACCTTGTACGCAGTGTTTCGCTTTGTCGCGCCGTTCATCGTGAGTGTGTTGCCCGACACGCCGATGGACGCGCCGGGAACTGCCGGCTCGAGCTTGACGGCGCTCGGGCGGAACGCCTTGGGGTCGAGGGCGTTGTTGAACGTGACGCTGAACCCCGACCCGGGACGACAGCCTTGGCCGTAGCCGCAGTTGGTGTCGGTCACCTTGAGCGCCGAGTAGGTCACGGCCGTGTGGACCGAGGGCTTCTCCGTGGTGCGGGGGCCCTCCGCCGACGGTGTGCGCGGCCCGATCGAGATCGACAACGCGGCACCGTTTGCCATCGATGCCACAGGCCGGAATGCAACCCACCGGCCTGTTTGTGCGTCGTCGGCGATCTGGCGCACGCGCTCGTCGGCGGCGATCTCAGTTGCTGTCGCCTTGCGAATCGCAACCTTTTTGCCGTCGGCAGTGAGCGTGATCGTTCGGATCACGGCGGCTGGATCGATACGCTGGTCGAACGTTGCGATGAAGACTTGCGCGGTATCGACGGTGGTCTTCTCCGGCGCGAAATTGAGCACGTTCGGTGCTGGCGTACGGAACGTCCACTGAACCGCGTCCTTCAGCGTGTGGCCGGTCTGCGACTTGGTGCCGGCAGGGATCGTGACGGTGTAACTGGTCGCCATCGGCAGGCGGTCCACCGCGCCCGTAAACTCGAAACGCAACGTGCGTGTGCCGATCCAACGCCAACGGCCCTTGAGGGCCGGCGTGACCTTCAGCGGTATCGCGGCGTGCGCGAGTTGGGCCAACGTACCGAGGGGAACCATGGGCTGGTTGAACGTCACGCTCAGGTCGGGCGCAATGTTGACATCGCCCACAGGTTGGTAGCGCAGCACGCGCAGCGGTCCGTCGTTCGTCGGTTTCGGTGCGGGTGCGGGCGCGCCACCAAACGGTCGGGTGATCGTCGCACCAGCGCGGGGCCGGGGGATCGATTCCGGTGGCCGTTTGAATGGAACTGCGCCGTCGGTATGCGTGAACGGGCTCAGCCCGCGCAGCACTGCATCGATCGCTCCCTGATCGAGGCTCTTGCCCCGCACGAACGAAACCGCGTTCGCAATGGCGGCCGCGGGGTGGCCGGCACTCAGCGCGACCGTGAAGGGCCCCGACGTGCGCGCGGCGCGGCCGCTCGGTGCGGCCACGGCGGTATTGCGCGTGGTGGTGTCCGACGCCCCTTTGCCACCACCGCTGCAGGCGCTGGCGACGAGGCTCATGGTGATGCAGAGTGCTGCGGTCGTGCGCCGTCGCAGTGATCGTGTCGAGGTCAAGCGCGTATCCCCTTGTCGTCGCGGTGCCCACACACTTCCCCCTATGACGCAATCGACGCCGGTCTAGTTCGCGCTGGCGCGCCGAAATCTTGGCACCACGGGCGACCCACACCGACCCAGCACCGCCGTCCGGCCTCTAGCGTGGCCTCTATGACGATCAAGCTCGGTCTCGGTCTGGACGTGTGGGCCGGCAAGGGCCTGCGCGTTCCAGTCGAACAGGTGCAACTCGCGGAGCGGCTGGGCTACGACTCGGTGTGGACGGCCGAGGCCTACGGCTCCGACGCAATCAGCCCCTTGGCGTACCTCGCCGCGCACACCACGAAGATTCGCCTCGCTACCGGCATCATCCAGATCAGCGCTCGCACGCCAACCGCGACAGCGATGGCAATGGCCACCGTCGACGCGCTCGCGGGCGGCAACCGAGCGATCATCGGGCTCGGCCTTTCGGGGCCGCAGGTGGTCGAGGGTTGGTACGGCGCGCCATGGGCGCGACCCAATGCTCGGTTGCGCGACGCGATCGGCATCATTCGCGCCGCGCTACGACGCGACGGCCCGCTCGAATACCACGGGGCGACGGTGAGCGTGCCGTACGCGGGCGCCGACGCCACCGGGATGGGCAAACCGCTCAAGTCGATCCTGCACACCGCCGAGTTGCCGATCTGGCTCGCGGCGGGTGGTCCGCGCAATGTCGCGCTGGCCGCGGAGTTGTGCGACGGCTGGATCCCGATGGGATTTCGCCCCGACATGATGGCGTCCACCTATCAGGCCCAACTCGATGTCGGCTTCGCCAAGCGCGCCACGCCCGCCCATGCCCCTGGGGGCGCGAGCACAGGCGAGCGGGGGAGGAGCGCGTTCGAGATCGCGCCATCGCTCACGGTCGCCATCACCGACGACGTGCGCACGGTCATTGACGCCGCCAAACCGCGGATCGCCATGTACGTGGGCGGTATGGGCCACCCCGAGATGAACTTCCATAATCAGTCGATGGCGCGCGTTGGCTTCCCCGACGCCGCGGCGCGCATTCAGGAACTCTTCCTCGCCGGTCGGCGCAACGAAGCGACCGCGGCAGTACCCGACGAATACGTCGACGACGGCGGCCTGTTCGGATCACCGCAGCGAATCGCCGAGCGATTCGAAGCATGGCGCGACTGCGGTGTGACGACGTTGGTCGTACGTACGAACCGCGACGACGCACTCGAACTGATGGCCGAGCTTGCCGGCACGAAGAAAGCGGTGGAGCTGTGAGCGACTACGAGACGATCATCGTCGATACGCCGGCCGAACATGTCGCGCGGGTCACGTTGAATCGGCCGGAGAAGCGCAACGCCATCAATGGCACATTGCGCACCGAGCTGTTCGACGCGCTGCACGCACACGACGACGATGCCGGCGTGCGCGTCACCGTCGTGCGCGGCGCGGGGAAGTGCTTTTCGAGCGGGTACGACCTCGGCTCGGCGCTGTGGGACGACAAGCCGTTCTGGTCGGCCGACGGCGACGGCAAGTGGGCACGCCACGTGAGCGAAGGCTGGTTCGGCATCTGGGATCTCGCCAAGCCGGTCATCGCCCAGGTGCACGGCTACGCGATCGGCGGAGCCACCGAGATGGCATCGGCCTGCGACCTGGTCTACGTCGCCGAGGACGCGCTCATCAGCTATCCCGTTGTGCGCATCATCAGTCCGCCCGATTTCCAGTACCACACGGTGCTGCTGGGCATGCGCCATGCGATGGAACTGATGCTCACGGGCGACGCGATCAGCGGCATCCGTGCCGCCGAGATCGGGTTCGCCAACCAGGCCTTCCCGGCCGCCGATCTCGAGGCCAAGGCGCTCGCCGTCGCCGTGCGGATCGCCGGCATCCCGAGTGATCTGACC
>JBBREP010000089.1:0-13094 GCA_038202885.1 Acidimicrobiia bacterium
CGCGGGATCGTCACGCCCGCGATGTCGACACTCTCGGTGGCCGTCCGAAACATCATTTGCGCCGGCGCATCACGGCGCAGGGACTCCTCGACGACGCCGGGAACAAGACCGTGGTCGTCTCGAACGATCGTCATCATCGCTGGATCCTGCACCAACGTCATCACCGCGTTTCCGATGAGGTAGGCGGTCGTAATCGTTCCGGCAACGAGCAGGGTGAAGACGAACGTGGTGAACCGTCGCCGTGATGCTCCGAAATATCAAGAGTCTCAATGGATTGATTGTCGACTCCCTCGCCGCAGAGGTCGAGCGTGTGCGCGCCGACAAGGACTTCACGAAGCGGGCACGCGTCTTGATCGAGCGCGATGAGGAACTGCTCGAGCGACTCGCGAAGTGACGCGGTACATCTCGCTCGCCGAGTACTTCTGGCTCGCGGAACAGGTCACTGGACTCAACGCAGTGGTGCTGGTCAAGGCCGCGCGCGTCGATCTCGCGGACTCGGCGTTGCACGCTCCGCAGGCCGGCTTCGGCGACGAGGAGTTCTATCCCGACGTCGTCGACAAGGCGGCGGTGCTCACATGTCGACTCGCGTGGAACCATCCGTTGCCGGATGGCAACAAGCGCGCGGCATGGGCAGCGTTCGTGATGTTCATCGACCTCAACGGCGGCTCGTGGAAACCCGATCCACCGGTTGTGTCGAGATCGGCTCAGCTCAGCGAGCAAAGAGTTGTTAGCACGTTCGGGTCGTAGAGGCCGTCCGATCAGGCGGCCGTCGAGTCGCGCACGAGCGCAGTGTCGACGAACTGTTCGAATCGCACGATGAGGCCGCCGCGCACGACGAAGTGGTGAGCCACCCGGCAGTTCAGGTATTTGCCTGTGGTTTTGTGCGTTGCGGTGTAGCGCGCAAGGACAACGACGTCTTCGCCATCGACGATGTAGCAGTCGTCGTGCGCGGTCCAGTCCTGCCACTCGCGCCCGAGTGCCTCCATGACGTTGGTGCTCATCCCCAATTCATTTCACCTTTCGCGACCTTTGAGCCGAAGCCGGCGGCGACCGCAAGGCCCGCCGAGGGATAGGCGGCGAGGAGTGCCGCTTCGACGGCCGCGCCGTCAGCGCTCTCAGCCACGATCCGCTCGAACGTCTCCAGGTATGTCCGCGTGTGAGCGATCGACGTGGTGTCGGTGGGGCCGTCAGCGGTCCTGTGGCCTGCCACGACGAAGGTCGGCTCGAGGGCTTCGAGGTCATCGAGCACCCGGCGCCACTCGGTACGCAGTTCGGGGGTCGGGGCGTCCGCTGTCCATACGTGGATGTCACCGAACAACAGCACGCCGCCCAGGAGCGAGCGGCTCACCGGCTCGAACAGGTACCAACCTCGGTCGCCGAGCAGGGAGCTCGCGGTGCGCACCTCGATCGAGGTGCCGTTCACTGACAGGGTGTCGACAGTGAGCGTGTCGATCGATACCAGGCGCGTCGGGAGGTTGGGTCCGAGGTGCGCCCAGGCCGCGAGTTTGCCGGTATAGCTGTGGGCGATGTGGTCGATGACGTCGGCGGGCGCGACGAACCGCGCCTGGGGGAACGCGTCTGCGATGACTTCGGCACCAAAGTAGAAGTCTGGGTCTCCGGCCGTGATGACGACCGTGGTCAGCGTGCGCCCACTATCGAGGACTGCGGCGACGATGCGATGGCCGTCGGCTCTCGTGAAGGCGGCATCGACCACGAGCGCTTCAGTCTCGCCGGTGACGAGAACACTCGTTTTATGGAGCGACGATGGTGCGGAGTCGAGGACTGTGTAGGTCAGTGCGGACATGGTGAGGGTCTCCCTAATCGGGTTTCTGTGCATCGCGGATGGGGTTGTCGAAGATCATTGCGTCGCGGCGACGGATCGGTTCAAGCGTTCGAACGAAGCCGTGAGTTCGACAGCCGAACTCGTTGCACGGCCAATCGGGGCGACGCCGGTTTGCGTGTGCAGCAGAAGCGTCGGATAGGAGGTGACGCCGAGACTGCGCGCCTCAGCGAAGTCGGTACGTGCCGCGTGCGTTGTCGTCGGGTCGGTGAGCAGGTCGAGCACCCGGGCCGCGTCAAGCCCGTGTAACTCCGCGATCGAGCGATACGTCTCGGGGTCGGACAGACTGAGTCCGTCTCGATAGAAGGCGTCCTGCATCGCGAGCGCGAGCTCAAGCGCCCTTGTCGGCGCAGCCGTGCGGAGGGAGACGAAGCCGACGGCGGCGTCGTGGGAATCCATCAGGAACGATCCCTCGTCCACCAGCTGCTGATAGGCACTGCCGAAGACGGCGCCAGTCAACTCGTGGATCTGGGCATTGCCAGTTCGGACGTACTCGAAGGTACGGATCGGGACGACACGGTCGCCGGTGAACAACCCGCCGCTGAGCAAACGCACTTCGACGTTGCCGACCTGTCCGTCGAGAAAGGTGCGCAGGGCTGGACCGAAGCCGTAGCTCCAGCCGCAATATGCGTCGAATACGTACGTCAATTCCCGAGTGGTCATGCCATTGAAGATAAGACATCGGCTGTCCACAGAACAGACGTAAGCTGGACATATGACGGTAAAAATGGGACAGGTGGCGCATCGCCCGATTCGGCGCGTCCACTACTCGCCGCCGGATGCCGCCGACACCATCGAGCTGACGACCCTGGCAGCAATGCGGATCAGGGGAGGACCGGCCGAGTTCATACACCCGCAGAGGCCCGCCTTCGACCTGATGCTGCGTATCGAATCTGGCAACGCGACGCACTCCGTCGATCTCGTTACCTACGACCTACACCCGGGAGACGTCGTATGGGTGCGAGCCGGACAAGTGCAGCAGTGGGGGCGCATCGACGACATCGAGGGACCGGTTGTCCTCTTTGTTCCTGAGGCGGTCGACGCACGCACCCGCGACTTGCTTATGGCGTCGTCCGCGAACACGCGAGTCCACTGGCCCGTTGCCGCGCGGGACGGCACGCCAGTCGCCGACGCGTTCCAGTTCCTCCGGGTATGCATCGCCGCATCTGAGCCCGGGAGCTACGACCCCACTCGGCCGTCCGCGCTTGTCGCCCACGCGCTCGCCGCGCTGGCGCTCCTGATCGTCGGTCTCACGCCCGAAGGATCTCCGGCGCGACGCGCCCCAAGCCCCGGATTCCTCGCGTTCCGCGATGAGATCGACTCATCGTTTCGCGAGCTGCACCGGGTGGCCGACTACGGCGCTCGCCTCGGGTACTCCACGAGATCGCTGAACCGTCTGGCTCAAGCGAATGCCGGAATCACCGCCAAGCAGCTGATCGACGAACGAATCCTGATCGAAGCCAAACGCATGCTCGTGCACGGCGATGCCTCGGTATCGTCCGTCGCCGAAGACCTCGGATACCAAGACGCGTCGAACTTCTCGGCGTGGTTCAGACACCACACAGCACTCACACCAGCCGAATTCCGCCGCCATGCCCGGCCCGCAGCGGACAGCCGGCAATGACCAAGGCACCCCACAGCCTCCATCAATCCCGGGGTGCTTCACTGTGCATTGGTGGGCTTCTTGGTGGGCCTTTTGGTGCGCTTCTCCGTGATGTTCCCGACGCCCGCTCCCCCGACCAGCCACGCCACAGCGCGCAGACGTCGTCAGCGCTCAACCACGCCCGCGACACCCAAACCGCAACCGGCACGTCGCCACCGAACTGACCGGACGCCACCGGTCAAGTAGCACACGCCGCCCGCGCCGCCGCAGACACCCACGCTCAGACGATCTCGCGCATCGACGCGCGTTCAACTCGCCCCGGTTTCGACGCCCCCAACGCGGGCCGACGACGAAAAACTTCGCGCCGATCTCAAGAAACCGGTTCCGATCGCGCCCAACGATTCGCACACGAGAGCATGAACCGATCACGCCACGCGTCCAGCACGTCGGTCACAGTGCGCCCGGCTGCCGTGGAGTTGGGCTGCGACTCGAGTCGCGCCGCAACCCGCTTCGCGTCGCGCTTCGTGCCCCGAACCGTTTTGCTGATCTGGGTCGGTCGGCCGTCGGCGTTGCGTCCGGTGAAGACGCGGATCTCCCACACGCCCGTCTGCCGCTCCCGCACCGTCGCGACGGCCGGGAACTTAACAGTTGTAGGGATGAGTAGGGATGGCGGGCGTTCAGAGGCCCGAGCAGCCTGACCCTCAAATCACGGAATGTGCAGGCCAGAGATGGCGCGGGCCACGACCAACCGCTGGATTTCAGACGTCCCTTCGAAGATCGTGTAGATCTTCGAGTCGCGGTGCCACTGCTCGACCGGGTGGTCTTTCACGTAGCCCGCACCACCGAGGATCTGAATCGCTTCGTCGGTCACGCGCACCGCAACTTCACCGGCGTAGAGCTTGCTCATCGAACCCTCGCCTGCGGTGAACGGCTTGCGGACCGCAGCCATCCAGCACGCGCGCCACACGAGGAGGCGCGCCGCGTCGATCTGCATGCGCATGTCGGCGAGCTTGAACGCGATCGCCTGGTTCATGATGATCGGCCGCCCGAACGCCTGACGCTCTTTGGCGTAGTCGAGCGCGTACTCGTACGCAGCACGCGCGATGCCCAGCGCCTGCGCGCCCACGAGCGGGCGTGACGCCTCGAACGTGCTCATTGCGGCTTGCACCTTCGAGCTTTGACCCTCACGCGCTCGCGCGAGGCGACCGTCGAGCTTCTCCTTGCCGCCAAGGAGCAGGCTGCCCGGAATACGGCAGTCGTCGAACACCACCTCGGCGGTGTGCGACGCGCGGATGCCCATCTTCGAGAACTTCTGACCCATCGAACAGCCCGGCGTGCCAGGGGGCACGATGAAGCTGGCGTGCCCGCGCGACTTCAACGCCGGCTCGACCGCGGCAACCACCACGTGCGTCGTCGGCACCTTCGTGATCCCGCCGTTGGTGATCCACGTCTTGGTACCGTTGATCACCCATTCGTCCTTGACCTCGTCGTACTTCGCTTGCGTGCGCAACGACGACACGTCAGAACCCGCGTCGGGTTCGCTCACCGCGAACGCCGCCATACGGATGTCTTCGGGACCGCTGCCGAAGCATGCAGGAACCCACTCGGCGATCTGTTCGGGCGTGCCGTTGCCGACGATGCCCGACACGCCGAGTGTGGTGCCCATGATGGCGAGCGCGATGCCGGCGTCGCCCCACGTGAGCTCCTCGCTCACCATCGGGAACGTGATCCCGGTGGGGTCGGCAAACGCGTTGGCGATGAACTCCCATGAATACAGGCCAATCTTGGCCGCTTCCTCGATGACCGGCCACGGTGTTTCCTCGCGCTTGTCGTACTCGGCCGCAACCGGCCGAACAACGTCAGCGGCGAAGTCGTGCACCCACTTCTGGAGCTGTTGCTGGTCCTCGTTGAGATCAAGTGAGAACTCGGCCATGACGATGCGCCTCCGAACTGCGAAATGGAGCGGCTGCACGCAAGGACTCGGGGTCCGCGACCTCGAGCGCTGGTGGCCACCCGCTAGTTACCGACGGGTAGCCAATCTACCCCTCGATCGGAACTCCGGTGCCAGTTCAAGCCTCGACTGCTGCAGAAAAGTCCGGAATGTGCCGATTGGAACATCAGCACCCAAGGGGGGTCAACCGTGCATCATCGCGTTGCGCAAGGGCTCGGCCAACGTCGTCGCAGACAGCACAATCCGCGCCGACTGATGGCACCACTCGGTGCGCGATCGCGGCGTCGGCGCCGCCTACGCGGCCGACCGATGGCGCTCGCCGCGCCAGTGATCGCGCTCGTCGCGCTCGGCCTGTCGTCGTTGGTGGGCAACACCACAGCCAGAGCGACTTCGGTGCCGCTTGGCTTTCCGACCTTCCGCTCGATCGCGTTTCCGGTGCAGGAGCACGTCACGTACATCGACAGCTTCGGCGCGCCGCGTGCCGGTGGGCGCACGCACGCAGGTCAAGACCTCATCGGCTCGCGGCTGTTCCACGAATTGTCGGCGGTGGACGGCACCGTCACCTACATGCGCACCGACGCGGCGGGTACTGGCGGCAACTGGCTGGAGATCCGAGACGCCGATGGTTGGTACTACAACTACGGCCACATCAACAACGACACGCCGGGCACCGACGACGGCGCGAACCCGGAGCGCTGGCGCTTCGCATGGGGTTTGCACGTCGGGAGTGTGGTCACCAAGGGCCAGTTCGTTGCGTACATGGGTGACAGTGGCGACGCCGAAGAGTCGGTGCCGCACCTCCATTTCGAGATCCGGATGCCTGACCGCACTCCGATCAATGCGTATCCAAGCCTGCGCTTGGCGCAGCATCTCTCCGTCGACTCCACCTGGTGCAGCCTGCCGTCGAACCCGCTCAACACGCCCGACGCGGCGAGCGGTTCGGGTTATTGGCTGACCGACGCGCACGGCACGGTACAGGCGCTCGGCGAGGCCGTGAACTACGGAGACGCGACGGCGTTGCCACTCGCGGCTCCGGTGCTCGGTATACGCGCCACGCCGAGCGGCCTCGGGTATCGCCTCGTGGCCCGCGACGGCGGCGTGTTCAGCTATGGCGACGCGCACTTCTATGGCTCGACCGGCGCGATGCGCTTGTTCTCGCCCGTCTCGGGCCTCGTGCCGACTCCGACCGGTCTCGGGTACTGGCTCTTTGCCGGCGACGGCGGCATCTTCAGCTTCGGCGATGCGCACTTCGCAGGATCAGCGTTCGGAATCCTCGGGAGCGCACACGCGGTGGCCATGGCCGCAACACCGACCGGTCGTGGCTATTGGATCGCCGGTTCCGACGGCACCGTCCACGCGTTCGGCGACGCTGGCGACCTCGGCGTGTCGTCGGAGATCCACAACCCTGTGCAAGCGATCGCGACGACGCCGTCGGGGTTGGGGTACTGGCTCCTCACCACCGGCGGCGGCGTTGCGTGGGCCGGCGATGCGCAGTACTACGGCATGCCGATGCGCACGGGGCTGTGCCCTGGAATGGGTTCGGCCGGGATCGCCGCGTCGGCCACCGGCAACGGCTATTGGGTCGCGCAGCGCGGCGGACTGGTGATGAGCTTCGGCGACGCCAAGAACTTCGGCAGCTCGACGGGCACCACCCCGATCGTCGACATCGCCCCGAAAGGGCCCTGACCCACCCGTGGTCCCATCAGAAGGCACAAAAGTGGCGGTCTGATGGGACCACGGGATGTGACCCGTCCATTGCGCCTACTTCGTCCGGCGCAACGAGCGACCGCATGGGCCAGCGCTCCTGCCCAGGGTGGTGCGGTCGCCGCGCCCTGACCGAGCGGCCCATTGAATGTGACGTCGGGCAGAAGGCTTCGAGCGCGGCGTGGGCGCGCCGATATTGAACGAGTGCCGGAAGGATCCGGTGCAGGACAGCTTCACCGACCACGGACGGTCACACCATGGATGGAACCCGCGCCCGCGCGGTGCTCGGCGTGTCGGATCATGCGACGGCCGACGACCTGCGCCATGCCTTTCGACGCCGCGCGCGTTCCACACACCCCGATCACGGCGGCGATGCACAGCACTTCGATGAGACGATGCACGCGTTCCGCGCGTTGGTCGGCACCGCAGCCGGTACGGCACCCGCGATGGTGGTCGATGCACAGTCGCTGCGTCACACGCCGGTCGACTGCTACGACACCGTGGTGCCGTTGCGCGACGCGTCGCGGCGCGATCGTTCGAGGCCTGCCGGGCCGACGTTCGCAGAAGTGCTGCAGCGCGTCACCACTACGAAACTCCCGGCCGTCGTCTGAACGACCCGCGTGCGGATACCGTTCGCACTGTGGAGCTCCAGGAACTGCTGATTCGTGAGGCGGTGCGCGACACGATCGCGCGTTACAACCACGCAGGCGATCGGGGTCGGTTCGAGGCCATGGTCGGCTGCTTCACCACCGACGGCGTGCTCACCGTCCACGACGACACACGCCACGAAGGACGCGGCGCGCTGATCGCCTTCTTCTCGGGCGTGCGCGGCACTACGAGCGGTCGGGGCGAGCTCACGATGTTGCGGCACTGCGTCACGAACACCTTGATCGAAGTGAACGGGCCCGATGCCGCAACGGCCCGGTCGTACTTCTTCGTGCTCACCGACATCGGCGTCGATCACTGGGGCACCTACCACGACCACCTCGTCGCGGACCCGGCCTCGGGACGATGGCTGTTCACCAGCCGATCGGTGCGCACCGACGGCTACGCCGCCGGCAGCTTCTTCGCGCCCTGATTCGCCCAATCCCGCGGTCTGATTGCACCTGGCGGCGTATAGGGCCGTCGGGTGCAGAGGAAAACCGCAAGGCGGGCGCTTGCTGCGGAGGCAGAGCTTGCGCCCGGCGCGGCGGCCGCACGAGCTCGTTGCCGCAAGCCTGGCCCGAGCGGCCGCTCGCAGCGCCCGACGGAGTAGGCGCAAATTAGATGCAGGTGCAGAAGACGTTGCGGTCGCCGTAGGCGCCGTCGATGCGGCTCACGGGCGGCCAGTACTTGACGGCGCGCAGCCGCTCGTCGGGGTACGCCGCGATCGAGCGCGAGTACGGGTGCGTCCATTCGTCGGCCGTCGCTTCGTGCGCGGTATGGGGCGCGTTCGCGAGCGGGTTGTCGTCGGCCGGCCACTCCCCCGACGCCACCCGGTCGATCTCGGCCCGGATCGACAACATCGCATCGCAGAAGCGGTCGAGTTCGGCGAGCCCCTCCGATTCGGTGGGCTAGATCATCAGCGTGCCCGCGACGGGAAACGACATGGTGGGAGCATGGAACCCATAATCAACGAGACGCTTGGCGACATCGTCGACGGTGACGCCGGTGTCGTGTGTAATGCCACGCAGGTCGATGATGCACTCGTGCGCGACGAGCCCCGACGCGCCGGCGTACAACACCGGGAACGCGCCGGCGAGGCGAGAGGCGACGTAGTTCGCGTTCAGGATCGCGACCTTGGTGGCCTCGGTGAGACCTGCGCCGCCCATCATCGCGATGTACATCCACGGGATGGCCAGGATGCCAGCCGATCCGAATGGCGCAGCCGAGATCGCGCCAACGCCCGTGGCCGGACCGGCCTCTTCGAGCAGTGGATGGTTCGGCAGGTACGGCGCGAGGTGCGCACGCACCGCAACGGGACCAACGCCGGGGCCGCCGCCGCCGTGCGGAATGCAGAACGTCTTGTGCAGATTCAGGTGCGACACATCGGCGCCGAACGCGCCGGGCCGCGCCAGACCCACGAGCGCATTGAGGTTGGCGCCGTCGAGATACACCTGGCCACCGCCGTCGTGCACGAGCGCGCACACGTCGCGGATGTGATCTTCGAACACGCCGTGCGTCGATGGATAGGTCACCATGAGTGCGCTGAGCTGGTCGCCCGCCGCTTCGATGCGCCGTTTCAGGTCGTCGAGATCGACGTTGCCGCGGTCGTCGCACTTCACAACGACGACGGTCATGCCGGCCATCGCTGCGCTCGCCGCGTTCGTGCCGTGCGCCGATTGCGGGATGAGGCACACCGTGCGGCCGTCGTCGCCGCGAGCGCGGTGATAGGCCCGGATGGCCAACAGGCCGGCGAGTTCGCCTTGCGACCCGGCATTCGGTTGGATCGACACCGCGTCGTATCCGGTGATCGTGGCGAGCCAACCCTCGAGCTCGCGGATGAGCGTGAGATACCCCTGCGCCTGGTCGACCGGAGCGAACGGGTGGACCGACGCGAGTTCGGGCCAGCTGATGGGTTCCATCTCGGCCGCCGCGTTGAGCTTCATCGTGCAGCTCCCGAGCGGGATCATCGTGCGGTCGAGTGCAAGGTCGCGATCGGCGAGCGTGCGCAGGTAGCGCATCATCTCGGTTTCCGACCGGTACCGCGTGAACGTGGGGTGCGTCAGGAACGCCGACGTGCGGGCCAGCGACGCAGGAACGCGATCACTGATCGCATCGACCGCCTTCGCGAACGCGGTTTCGCGCGTGTCGACGCCGAAGGCGCCGAGGAGCTCGACGACGATCGCGATCGTGGTGGTCTCGTCGAACGCGACGGCAATCGTGTCGACATCGACGAAACGGATGTTGATCCCCCGCGCCTTGGCTGCGGCCACCAGTTCGGCCGCCCGCAACGGAGCGCGCACGGCGACCGTGTCGAAGTACGCGTCGTGCACGATGGCGAAGCCCGCGCCTTCGAGCGCGTCGGCGAACGCGGCCGCGGTGCGATGCACCCGGCGCGCGATCGCGACGAGACCGTCCGCACCGTGGTACGCGGCGTAGAGCCCAGCGACGACGGCCAGCAGTACTTGCGCAGTACAGATGTTGCTCGTGGCCTTCTCGCGACGGATGTGCTGCTCACGAGTCTGCAACGCGAGGCGGTAGGCAGGCCGCCCGTGCGCGTCGACCGACACACCAACGAGGCGGCCCGGAAGCTGACGCTGATGCGCGGTGCGTACTGCCATGTAACCAGCGTGCGGCCCGCCGTACATCACCGGCACCCCGAAGCGCTGCGCCGATCCGACCACCACATCGGCGCCGAGTTCACCCGGCGGCACGAGGATCGTCAACGCCAGCAGGTCGGCCGCGACGGCAACACGCGCACCGCGCTCGGCGGCCGCGGCGATGATGGGACGGAGATCACGCACGGCCCCGTTCGCGCCCGGGTACTGCACGAGCACACCGAACACGCCCTCGTGCTCGCGCAGACCCTGCTCGGGCTCGCACACCACGATGTCGATACCGAGCGGCTCAGCGCGCGTGCGCACGACGTCGATCGTTTGTGGCAACGCGTCGGCATCGACGAGGAACACCGAACCAGCCTTCGGGTTCACCCGGTGCAGCAGCGTCATCGCCTCGGCGACAGCCGTCGCCTCGTCGAGCAAAGAAGCGTTGGCGAGATCCAGCCCGGTCAGCTCGGTGACCATGGTTTGGAAGTTGACGAGCGCCTCGAGCCGACCCTGGCTGATCTCGGGTTGGTACGGCGTGTACGCGGTGTACCACGCCGGGTTCTCCAACACTCCCCGCCGGATCACGGGCGGCGTGACCGTCGCCGAATATCCCAGCCCGATCAGCGACGTGCACACCACGTTGTGACTCGCGATGGCTCGTAGCCGTGCCGTCGCCTCGGCCTCGGTGAGCGCGGCGCCGAGCGCCAGCGCATCGTCGTCACGGATGCTGGCCGGGACCGCCGCACCAACAAGGGCGTCGAGCGACTCGTAGCCGACGGCGGTCAGCATGACCGCGCGTGTGTCGTGGTCAGGGCCGATGTGGCGAGCGCCGAAGGCTCCGAGCACCTCGCCCGATGGCGAGGGTTCGTGCGACAATTGGGCTCGGCCCGTGGGGCTCTCCGCCAAGGAAATCTCCAACCCAGGGTCCGATACTGGCCTCAGACGATAGCGCTGGGGCCGCAGATCTGTCCCAACGACGCTCGAATCCATGCGCCCTCCCCGTTGGGCGCCGACCAGGGAAGTCGCGACACCCCATGATCCGTGTGCTCGTCGTCGACGACCATCAGATGTTCGCCCAGAGCCTCACCCGGCTGTTCGAGCTCGAAGACGACATCGATGTGTGCGCCATGGCGTTCTCGGGAAGCGAGGCCGTCACGTTGGCCGCACAACACCGTCCCGACGTGTGCATCCTCGACTACCAACTTCCCGACGGGGTGGGCACGGTGATCGCGCCGGCGCTGCGCGCCACCGCTCCCGACGTGCGCATCGTGATGATCACAGGTGTCGCACGGCCCACGACGGCAGCAGCGGCGGCCGACGCCGGCTGCGATGCGTTCGTGACCAAGGACCGTGCCGCCGACGAACTCGTCAGGACCGTGCGTGCAGTGCACGACGGAGACCGGCCGATTGCGGCCGACGTCGCGGCCGCCGCTCGCAACCGCTCCGCCGCGGCTGACGGCGCCGGTCTCACACCGCGTGAGCTTGACGTGCTGGTGTTGCTCGCCACCGGCGCATCGAGTGCCGACATCGCCGCGCACTTCACCGTGTCGACGAACACCCTGCGCACGCACGTGCAACGCATCCTCGCCAAACTCGGCGCGCACTCCAAGCTCGAAGCCGTCGCCATCGCCCGCGACAACGGCGTGCTGTAACAAGAACCGCATCGCGTCAGCGGGCGGGGTCACGTACAGTAAACGTGTGGGTGCCACGGTCACGACGCCGCCGATGTTGTTTCTTTGCGACGGTGCGGGCCGGCCCGTGATGTCAGTGCCCGGGCCAAGCTCCCGCGTCGCGTTGCGATTGTGCACGGGGCGGCTCCCCGAGCCGCAGGCGCCAAGTGGCGTCGTCTGGTCGTCGCTGCTCTCCGCGGTCCCCGCGCTGCTCATCGGGATGGCAGTTGCCGGGGCGATCGTCAGAGCCGTCGTTCGCCGGGTTCGACGCGGCGATGCGCCAGACTTCGTGTAACCCCCAAACGGGACCGCCCGCGAGCATGATGGGGCGGTGATCGACGTCAGGTGGTTGCGCGCGGACGAGCCGGTCTTCGACGAGGTGTTCCGATGGCACTGGTTGGAGTGGGGCGTCTGATGCAGAACGGTGCTCGAGGGATGCGGGCTGCGGTCCTGGGGCCACCACGTTTCGGTGTGACGGTCTGCGTCATCACCGCGGTCGGGATCGCGGCGCGCCTCACGTACGTGTTCACGATCGCGCACCACGCCGATCTCGGCCTGGACGCAACGGCCTACTACCTACTCGCGGGGCCGCTCGCGCGCGGCCACGGTTACAGCGACGGCGTCATCGCCTTTTCGGGAAAGTACGTCGCCACCGCGAACTTTCCGCCGCTCTATCCAATCCTGCTCGCGTTGCTTCAGAAAATCGGGTTGACGACCGTCACCCAGGCCCGCGCCGCGTCGAGCGTGATCGGCGCGGCGACGATCCCGCTCGTGGCGCTGCTCGGCCGGCGTGTCGTCGGCGCGCGTACCGGCCTGCTCGCAGCGGGTGCTGTTGCACTGTGGCCCTTTCTGCTGGCCACCGACGGTTCGTTGATGTCCGAGACGTTGTCGGTCCCGCTCGTGACGGCGTCGGTGTTGGCAACGGTGTGGGCGTGCGACAGTCAGCGCCTGGCCCGGTGGGCTCTTGCCGGCGCGCTCTTTGCCCTCGCCGCGCTCGCACGCGCCGAAGCCCCGATCGTGATGGTGTTCGTCGTGGGCGCTGCGCTCATCGCGTCGCGGACAATCGGAGCACGAGGGC
>JBBREP010000090.1:0-12898 GCA_038202885.1 Acidimicrobiia bacterium
GTGGCAGAGACGGCGCGGTTGGAGCACGGCGTACTGCGCTTCGGCGCCGACATCGACGGAGCCACGATCGCGCAGGAGGCCGAACTCGAACTCGACGCCGTCAGCTTCACGAAGGGTTGCTTCGTGGGCCAGGAGCTCGTATGTCGCATCGACAGTCGCGGGCACGTGAATCGGTTCGTGCGGCGCCTGGAGTTCCTCGACGGCGCGGTTGCGCCCGCAGTCGGCAGTGAGGTGCGCGCCGCATCGGGCGAGCACGACAAGGTGCTCGGCGCGATCACGAGCGCGGCGCCCCTGTCGGCGTTCGCGCTGGCAACCGTGCGCCGCGAGATCGAACCCGGTGCAACGGTCTTGGTCGACGGCCGCGAGGCACGCGTGCACGCCCGAGTGCCGACGCCCTGACGGCCCTCGCCGTTCTTGTACCCGATTTCCCCAATAGATGGGGAAGAACGCCCCAGGTTCGCGCGCGTCAGAGGTGCGACGCGTACTCCCGCAGGTGTTCGGCTGCGATGCCGAGTACGGCGAACGCGGCGTATCGGCGTGCTCCTCGACGACCCACGGCGCGAGCGTAACTGCTACGTGTGCTCAAGAAGTCGACGCCAAGATGTCGACATCACTGGTGCACCGGCGTTCGGGGTGGCGCGTCGGCCAGGGGGAATGCGTGCGACGCAGGCGGACAACGACGGCGAGCGCCCGCCGCACGGTGGGCGCGGCCACGCTGACGCTGCTCATGGCCGGCGCCATCGTGCTCGGCGGCGTGGCGAAGCCGGCGGCCGCCGCGCTCGGCGCCGAACCCGACTACAACTGCGACGGGGTGGCCGATCTTGCGGTCGGCGTACCCGGGGAGTCGGTCGGCGCGGTCACATCGGGCATCGTGCAGGTCTTCTATGGATCTCCCGCCGGGCTCGCGGCGAATGCGACGACGTTGCGAATCGGTGTGGCCGGCGCGGCGGGCACTCCCGCCACGGGCGACGGCTTCGGCAGCGTGCTGGCGTCGGGCAACTTCGACGACGACAGTTGCACGGACCTCGCCGTCGCCGCGCCTGGTGCCGACCTAGGCGCGATCACCGACGCGGGGGAGGTGTACGTGTTCTACGGGAGCCCCACCGGTTTCACGTCGGCACGCACCGCTCGCCTCACCCGCGCGACGAGTGGCATCCCGGGGAACAACCAAGCGGGTGAGCACTTCGGACGGGCGCTCGGCGCCGGTGACGCGAACGGCGACTTCGTCGACGAGCTCGCGATCGGTGCGCCGTACCGCGATGTCGCGACGGCCGTCGACGCCGGCGCGGTTGTCGTGGTGAACGATCCCGGGTACAGCTCGAGCAACTACCACGCGACTGAATACCACGAGGGCGCGGGCGGCGTGCCCGGCGTGGCCGAGAACAACGACCACTTCGGCGCATCGATCACGTTCGGCAACTTCGCGTTGCACGATGTCAGCGACTTCTCCGAGGAGCTCGCGATCGGCGCGCCGGGCGAAAACGCCGACGCGGTCGCCGACTCGGGCGCGGTGTTCGTGTTGCCGGCAAGTGCGAGCGGGCTCACCGGAACCGGCGCAATCATGCTGTCGCAGAACTCGGTCGGCGTACCCGGCTCGAGTGAGCGCGGCGACGCCTTCGGGTTCGCGCTGACGGCGGGAACGCTGCTCGGTGCCGACGGCGTGTCGGACCTGGCCGTCGGTGTGCCGTACGAAGACGTGGGCAGCGTCGTCGACGCTGGTGATGTGATCGTGCTTGGCGGTTCGACCGCTGGGCTCGCGGATGCGCTCTCGCCGGCGCCCGTCACGCTGTACCAAGGCAAGGCCGGAATACCCGATGTCGCAGAACGCGGGGATCACTTCGGCCAGACGCTCATCGCTACGCACTTTTCTGACCACACGTCGCAGGGCGACCTCGCCATCGGCGTGCCACTCGAAGACGTCGGTACCGTCCTGAACGCGGGTGCGGTGGTCGTGGTGCCGGGCATCGCGGGTGCGCTGGCACCGAGCCACGCGCACTTCTTCGCCCAAGGCGTGTTGCGGGTTCCCGGAACATCGGAGTCGGGTGACCAGTTCGCGTCGCAACTCAATGCCGGTGACTACGACGGCAACGGCGCGGTCGACCTCGCCGTTGGCGCCCCCTATGAAGACGTCGGCGCCACGCTCGACGCCGGCGCATTCACGGTGTTGTGGTCGAACGGTGTCACGATCGACTCGTACCATTCGCGGGGCCAAGCCGTCTCGCAGGACACCGGCGGGGTGCCCGACACCGCCGAACGCGGCGATCATTTCGGAGTGCTGTGAGCGAGTCCGGCACTACTCCTTGCCTACTTCGTCCGGCACTCTCCATTCGCCTACTCCGTCCGGCACCCTCCATTCGCCTACTTCGTCCGGCACTACTCCTTGCCTACTTCGTCCGGCACTACCCGCGTGCGACGGTGACCGCGAACGTGGTGCCCTGGGCGTCGGACGACACGAGCCGCGCCTGGCCGCCCATCGTTCGAGCGAGTTCGTGGACGATGCTCAGACCGAGCCCCGTACCGACAGCGCGACCCGGCGCAGGGCGTGCGGTGTAGAGACGATCGAAGACCCGGGCCTGGTCCGCGCTGGGGATGCCGGGTCCGTCGTCGGCGACTGTCACCTCGATCGCCGCCGTGGTTGCGTGGAATGCCACCTCGACAGTGGTACGCGCGTATTTCAAGGCGTTCTCGACAAGGTTGGCGATGATCTGACCGAACCGTTCGAGGTCGAGGTCGGCCATCGCAGTGTCGTCGCCCGTGGTGTCGAGGAGGGTGATGCCGAGCGTTTGTGCTTGCGGTGCGAATCCGGCAACGGTGGATCGGACGAGTTCGACCGCATCGCCGGGCCGCGGTCGCAACGAGAACTCGTGGGCATCGAGCCGGGATAGGTCGAGCAGGTCGCGTACCAACCGTTCGAGGCGACGCGCCTCGGTGCTGATCACTTCAGCGGCGCGCCGCCGGGCATCCTCGTCGGTGGCGTCGAGTGTGCCGTCGGCGAGCGCCTCGGCGTAGCCGCGGATCGATGTGAGCGGTGTGCGCAGGTCGTGGCTCACGGCTTGAAGGAACGATCGTTCCGTGCGGCGAGCGCCATCGAGATCGCCGGCCATTCGGTTCAGCGTGGCGGCGACCTCGGCGACCTCGCGGTCGGTACGATTGTCGACGACAACGCGCGCGCTGAGGTCGCCGGCACCGAGCGCGCGAGCGGTGGCGTCGATCGTGGTCAGTTGTTTCGTGAGGCGGCGCGCCAGCCATGCGCTAAGCGCGACGCATGCGGCAATGGCGATCAAGGCCGCGAGGAGGAAGGCCGTCGTGGCCCGTCGCACCGATTCGGTGTCGACCTCCTGACTCACGATGATGACCGCGTCGTAGCGCGCTCGAGTGAGCGAGGGGATTGACTCCGCGAAGTAGACGCTGTTGCCGCGGCGCAACGTCGTGGTTGTGGCACCTTTGGCCACGGCGGCGAGCGAGAAATCGGCCGTTGTGGTGCCCGTTGGCAGCGAGAGCAATTCGGCGCCTTGCGGGTCGTCGCCGAGGAGGCGCCGTCCCACGGCAGTCGACGTGATCTGTTCGTACGTGGCAACTGTGCCGTTGGAATCAACGAACACGAGGCGCGCATCGGAGACCTGCACCGAACTGCGGATCTGGTCGACCATGTCGCGTAACCGCAGGGCCCGTGCACCGGTGCCGGCCGCGAGCTGATCGCGCAGGCGCTCGGCGTTGTCCTTGATGTTTTGCGCCTTGTGGGTGATGCTCGTCTCGGCGGCATGCAACGCGCCGCGCCGCACGCCGACGACGGTGATCACGCCGGCGACGATGATGCCGCCGGCAGCGACGAGCACGAGGCTGCGCAGCATTCGCGCGCGTAGCGTGCGTCGCTTCGACGTTCGGTGCTGCAACATGTTGGTGGCCGCTCAGACTCGGGAGTCGAGCCGGTAGCCGACGCCGCGCACGGTCGTGATGTCGACACCGCCGGTGATCTTCTTGCGGACCTGTGCGATGTGCACATCGACGGTACGCGGATCGCCGTACCAGTCGAAGCCCCACACGCCGTCAAGGATCTGCTGGCGCGACATCGCGCGCCCGGGCCGTTCGGCCAGGAACTGCAACAGGTCGAACTCCTTGGTCGTGAAGGCGACGACGACATTGTCGACCCGTACCTCGCGGCGAGCGAGATCTACGGCGACGGTGCCGACCTGCAGCACCTCGGCCAGCGTGGCGCCGCCCGACGAGTCGGCCCGGCGCAGCACGGCCTTGACGCGCGCCACGAGCTCGGCGGGTGAAAACGGCTTCGTCAGGTAATCGTCGGCCCCGAGTTCGAGCCCGAGGATCCGGTCGACCTCACTGTCGCGGGCCGTCAGGAAGATGACCGGAACTTGGGAGCCGACCCGCAGCCGCTTGCAGACGTCGAGACCGCTCATGTCGGGCAGGCCCACATCGAGCACGATCAACCGAGGGTGTTCTCGCTCGGCCGCGGCGAGGGCGGACTCGCCGGTGTCGGCCTTGCGCACGCGAAAACCCTCCCGCGCGAGGTACAGCTCGACCAGGTCGGCGATGTTGTGCTCGTCGTCGACAACGAGGATCGTGCCGCGCTCCATACCTCTCCATCGTCGTCGTCGTTCGTAGCAACAGGATCATCGCACTGTGAGGCATCTGTGAAGACGAGTCGTGGCGCCGTGTTTCCGTACACTCGCGCCGTATGGGCGTGCTCGACGACATACTCGTCACGAAGCGTGACGAGGTGACCATGTTGCGGCGGCCCGAGACCCGTGACCTGCTGCGGCGGACCGCGCTCGAGGCCGGCCCGACGCGTGGCTTCGCGGCCGCGCTCGTTGCCGAACCTTCGAGCCTCGCCGTGATCGGCGAAATCAAGCGCCGCTCACCGAGCAAGGGCGAGCTCGCCCCCGACCTGGACCCGGGGGTGACTGCGGCGGCCTTCGCTGCGGGCAACGCACGCGCGCTGAGCGTGCTCACTGACGGTCCGTACTTCGGCGGGACGATGGCCGACCTCCAGGCGGCTCGGGCGGCAGTGTCGATCCCGGTGCTGCGCAAGGACTTCATGATCGACGAGGTGCAGGTGTACGAGGCCCGAGCCGTCGGCGCCGACGCCATCTTGTTGATCGTGGCCGCGATCAGTGACGACGAGTTGCTCCGCGATCTGCACGAGTTCGCGGTGGCGCTCGGCCTTGATGTGCTCGTCGAAACCCACGACGCCGACGAGCTCGAACGCGCCCTTGCCATCGGCGCCCGAGTCGTCGGGGTGAACAGCCGCAGCCTCCAGACGTTCGGTGAAGACCTCGGTGTGGCCGAAGGGCTGCGGTCGCTGATCCCGGCCGGGGTCGTTGCGGTCGCCGAATCGGCGGTACGCACCGTCGATGACGCGCAACGGATGGCCGAGGCCGGCTTCGATGCTGTGCTCGTCGGTGAGGCCTTGGTGCGGGCGCCCGACCCGACGGCCCTGTGCGCGGCCATGGCCGCGTGTGGCCGCGCACAGCGTTGACCACAGGCCTGCGGGCCCGCCGGACGGGTTTGGTGCGCCGGAGGAAGTAGGCGCAGCAGACGTGCGACGTCCAGGTACTCTCGGTCCTGTATGTGGGTCAAGATCTGCGGGATCACGAACGAAGACGACGCATTGCTGGCGACCGCGATGGGTGCCGACGCGGTCGGGTTCGTCTTCGCGCCGAGCCGGCGGCAGGTGACGGTCGACACCGTCCGTGACATCGTCAAGCGGCTGCCGAGCGAAGTGATCACCGTCGGAGTGTTCCGCAACGAGCGGCCCGAACGCGTGACCGAGATCGTGCACCGCGTCGGGTTGCATGGTGCGCAACTGCACGGGCATGAGCCGCTGCGCGAAGTCCGGTGGATCCGTCAGCGAGTGCAGTTCGTGATCCAGGCCTTCAGCGCGGGCGACCCCGGGCTCCAACTTGCCGCGAACGGCCCGGCTGACATCGTCTTGATCGACTCGCCAACTCCCGGCTCGGGGAAGGTGTTCGACTGGCAGCTCGCCGAAGGTGCGCCCGGCGGCGTGCGTTTGCTGCTCGCCGGAGGCCTGCACCACGACAACGTGCGCGAAGCGATCGCCAAGGTCCGGCCGTGGGGCGTCGATGCATCAACCGGCGTCGAAGCCGCGCCCGGGCGCAAGGATCCGCGCCGGCTCCGGCTCTTCATCGAGGCAGCCAAGGACGCCGGCGACGAACTCCAAGAGCCGCCCCAGCGCGCCGTCGAGCAGTTCGACACCGTCGACGACAACGGCAACGGGCGCTTGCTCGACCCCCGTGAGGTCATCTCCGAAGCGGGCATCAGCCGCCCCTTCGACTGGGCCGTCGATCTCTAGCTATTGCGCCTACTTCGTCCGGCGCGTGTGTGACGGGCGACGCAATTCGCTCGGGCGCTTCATGGTTTCCTCGCATGTGCTGGCGCGTTGCTCACGATTTGCTCGCGTTGCGCCGATCCATTGGGCCGAACCTTGTCAGGGTCGCAACCGGGCGACCCCGAACAAAGGAACACCGATGATCAAGCGCATCCTCACCACGGCAGTCGCGGGCGTGACGCTCGCCGCCGGAACCTTCCTCGGCCTCGGTACTGCGGCCGCGCCAGCCCACGCGACGACGTGTCCGAGTGGCACGTGGAATGCCGAGACGCTCGGCAAGCCCGCTGCGGTCGCACCCGGCATGGACGGCGTCGCGCTCTACCGCAATTACAACGACGGCGTCTTCAGCCTGCGCATGAGCACGCCGCGGCGGGTCGATGCCTACTGGGGCTCGATCACCACCGACGGCACGTTGCGCTACCGCAAGGCGCGCACCGAGCGGGGCGACTACGTGCGCCAAGTCGCGCCGAACAAGGTCGTGTTCCGCATGTTGAACTTCGGGGCGATCGACGGCCTCGACTTCGGCGCTGTGTGCGGCTCACACATCACCGTGCACCTCGGCGTGTGGCACCACGAATTGCCGACCGCCCACATCCTGCTCGGCTCGGCGGGCACGCACCCCACCACGAACCCCTTCACCGAGACCAAGGCCTGACCCAGCCCAACCCAGCCCAATTCAAACGAACGAGCCCCGCCACACTCGGTGCACCAGCCCACGAAGCATTGTGGGCTGGTGCGCCGAGTTCGTGGGTTGGGACTGAACGCGCCCACAGGTGCCTCGGATTACGCAGGGGCGGGCTCGGGGCCAGTGGCGTAGCCTGGCCGTTTTCCAGTCGAACGAAGGATGGGGAAATGGTTGCGCCGGCCCGCGGCGATGTCGTGCAACTCGATCCGCCCGGTCCCGAGCCCACAGGGCTCGGTCGCTTTGGCGACTTTGGTGGCCGCTTCGCGCCCGAATCTCTCATCCCGGCGTTGGAGGAGCTCGAGCACGAGTTCCGCGCCGCCTGGCACGACGACGCCTTCCGTACACAATACGCAGGCCTGCTCGCCGATTACGCCGGACGGCCCACGCCGGTCACCGAATGCCACCGCCTCTCGGAGCGGCTTGGTCTGAGGATCCTGCTCAAGCGCGAGGACCTGACCCACACCGGGTCGCACAAGATCAACAACGTGCTCGGCCAGGCGTTGCTCGCCCGGCGTATGGGCAAGCATCGTGTCATCGCCGAGACGGGCGCCGGACAGCACGGCGTGGCCACTGCGACCGCTGCCGCACTGTTCGGGCTTGACTGCACCGTCTACATGGGTGCCGTCGACGTGGAACGCCAGGCGCTCAACGTGTGGCGCATGAAGCTGCTCGGTGCCGAGGTCGTGCCGGTCACGAGCGGCAGCGCCACGCTCAAGGACGCGGTGAACGACGCCATGCGCGAGTGGGTTGCGAGCGTGGAGCGCACGCACTACTGCCTCGGTTCGGTCATGGGGCCGCACCCGTTCCCATGGATGGTGCGCGAATTCCAGCGGGTCGTCGGTGACGAGGCGCGCCGACAGTGTCGCGAGAAGCTCGGCGGCGCCGACCCCGAGTACGTGGTGGCCTGCGTCGGCGGTGGGTCGAACGCGATGGGGACCTTTGCGGGCTTCGTCGACGCCGCACCCGATACGCGACTGATCGGTGTCGAAGCGGGTGGTCTCGGTCTCGAAAGTGGGAGTCACGGCGCGGCCGTCACGCGCGGTGTGCCCGGCATTGTGCACGGGATGCGGTCGCTGTTCCTGCAGGACGAGGACGGGCAGGTTATCGAGGCAACCTCGATCAGCGCGGGGCTCGACTACCCCGGTGTCGGTCCCGAGCATGCCCTGCTCAACGAGACGGGTCGAGCGACGTACGAGTACGCCACCGACGACGAAGCGGTCGCCGGATTCCAACTGTTGTCGGCCACCGAGGGCATCGTTCCCGCGCTCGAGCCGGCCCACGCGTTGGGGTGGCTCGCACGAGAGGCTGGGCGCTCGATCCCCAGCGGCTCGACGGTGCTCGTCACGCTCTCCGGCCGGGGTGACAAAGACGCCCAGCAACTCATGGAACGCCTAGGTGACGCGTGAACTTGGAGAGCCACCTTCGGGAGCGGCGTGACGGTGGGCGCAAGTTGCTCGTGCCGTACGTGACCGGCGGTCTGGGCAAGGATTGGCTCGAGGTCGTGCGGGCGTGCGCGGCCTGCGGCGCCGACGCGATCGAGATCGGCATCCCGTTCTCGGATCCGATCATGGACGGCAAGACCATCCAAGAGGCGAGCCAGCGGGCGCTCGATCTGGGTGCGACGCCGAGTTCGGTGATCGACCAGGCTGCGAACCTCGACATCGACATCCCGCTCGCGGTGATGACGTACTACAACCTCGTCGCGCACATGGGCGACGAGCGTTTCGCGGCTTCGCTGCAATCGGCGGGTATCGACGGTGCGATCATTCCCGACCTGCCGCTCGACGAACTCGAGTTGAGCGACTTTGGCACGGCCTCGCTCGAACACGGGATCGAGAACATCCTGCTCGCGTCGCCCACCACGATCGACGAGCGGCTCGCGGCGATCTGCGAACGTTCGCGGGGCTTCGTGTACGGCGTGTCGCTCATGGGCGTCACCGGTGAGCGTTCGTCGCTCGCCGATTCGGCCAAGGTGATGGGCCAACGCCTGAAAGACGCCACCGATCGCCCGGTGCTGCTCGGTGTGGGTATTTCGACACCCGACCAGGCCGCCGAGGCCGCGGGCTTTGCGGACGGTGTCGTCATCGGATCCGCGTTAGTGCGCAAATTGCTCCAATCGGGCGGAACCGAAGAAGCGGCGGCATTCGTCACCGCGCTTCGGCGCGCCCTCGACGCCTGAGAACGCCCACCTCGTTCGCCCTGAGTCCTCCAGCGGACCGGGTCGCCGGTCGATAGGAACCCCTACGGCGGGTCGACGGAGACGGCGGGAGGTGTGGTGGAAAAGGGCAGCATGGTGGGGTTGATCGTGACGCTCATCGGCGTGTTCGCGAGCGTGGTGATGCACGGCATCAGTCCGGTGTTCCTGTTCATGGAATTCGGATCGATCATCATCGTCGTGCTCGGGTGCTTCGGCGCCACGATGTCGTCGTTCCCGTTCGAAGCCACGCAGAACATCGGCAAGGTGATCGGCAAGGCGTTGAAGGGTGGCGCGCCGATGCCCACAGCCGAGACCATCGCCACCATCGTCGACATGACCAACCGTGCCCGTTCCGAGGGCCTGCTCGCCCTGGAAGAGGCCAGCAAGAACATCGAGGACCCGTTCTTGAAGAAGGGTCTCCAGCTGGCCGTCGACGGCACCGACGCCGACGCGCTGAAAAAGACGATGAACGCCGAGATCACCGCCATGAAGGAACGCCACAAGGTCGGCGCGGCCTGGTGCGAGAAGGCCGGCGTCTACGCACCGACGTTCGGGATCATCGGCGCCGTGTTCGGCCTCATCGCCACGATGAGCAAGCTGTCGCAGCCCGAACTCGTGGGTGAGGGCATCGCCGGAGCGTTCGTGGCCACCTTCTGGGGCGTGTTCCTCGCGAACGGCATCTTCCTGCCGTGGTCGAACAAGTTGAAGAAGATTTCGAGCGATGAGGTTGCCCACAAAGTCCTCATCGTGCAGGGCGTCATGGCCATTCACTCCGGTACGAGCCCGCGCATCGTCGAGGAGATCCTGTCGAGCAGCATCCCGCCGTCACAGCGTGAACAGAAGGCTGCTTGAGCCATGTCGGGCCATGGCGGCGATGACGACGAGATCCACGAGGAACACGAAGAGCACGGCAATCACGAAGCGTGGGTCATCCCGTACGCCGACCTTCTGACGTTGCTGATGGCGATGTTCATCGCACTGTTCGCGATCTCGTCCGTCGATACCAACAAGGCCAAGCGGTTGGAGCTCGGCTTCAGTCAGGCGTCGAAACGTCCGCTTGGCACGCTGTTCTCCGGCGGCGGCAATTCGCCGGTCGACACGGGCAACTCCGGCGGCGGGTCGAACGGCGACAACACCATCAAGCCGGGTAGCACGCCCAAGGACAAGCCCAACTTCATCACCTCGGCCGCCAAAGTCGCGGCCGCGCAGGCCAAGGAACGCAAGTCGTTCTGGAACATCAAGACCCAGATCGAAAAGGTTGCGAAGAGCCAAGGGTTGGGCGACAAGGTCAGCTTCCAACTCGAAGGTCGCGGTCTGGTGGTGCGGCTCGTCAACGACAACGTGTTGTTCGCCTCCGGTCAGGCGGCGATCGAGCCAGAAGGCGAGCGCCTGCTTGGTCTCGTGGGTGGCGTGTTGAAGTCGATCGACAACCCACTGCTCATCGATGGCTACACCGACAGCCAACCGATCAGTGGTGGTCCGTTCGCATCCAACTGGGAGTTGTCGACGTCGCGGGCGGGGAGTGTGCTGCGTTTCCTGTCGACCTCGGTCGGACTTGATGAGTCGCGGATGACGCCGATGGGCCACGCGTACCGCAGTCCCATCGGTGACAACAACACCGCTGAAGGACGGGCACGTAACCGTCGGGTGGAGATCGTGATCGAGTCCAAGATCATCGACCAGATCCTGCGGGCCAATGACCTTACGAGCGAGCAGGTGCAGACGAACCCGTCGCCGACCGGCTCGGCGAAACCCAACCTCAAGAACGTCGTCGGCGACCTCAGCACCGGCAAGTAACCCCTGATGCGTCGTTTGACACGCATATAGGTACGGCAAACGACGCATCGGGTCTGGGGTCTGGGGTCTGGGGTTGAAATGCGGCTCCTGTAGATTCGGCCACCATGGCTGACAAGATCACGATGGGTGCCGACGGCTCGCTCGCCGTCTCCAAGAATCCGATCATTCCGTTCGTCGAAGGCGACGGCACCGGTGTCGACATCTGGCCTGCGGCGCAGCTGGTCCTCGACGCGGCAGCCAGCAAGTACGGCAACACGATCGAGTGGAAGGAAGTGCTCGCCGGCGAGAAGGCCTTCAAGGCCACCGGCGAATGGCTTCCGCAAGAGACAGTCGATGTTTTTCGCGAGTACCTCATCGGGATCAAGGGACCGCTCACCACGCCGATCGGTGGCGGTATCCGCTCGCTCAACGTGGCGTTGCGCCAGATCCTCGACCTCTACGTGTGCCTACGCCCAGTGCGGTGGTTCCAGGGCGTGCCGTCGCCGGTGAAGCGCCCCGAGAAGGTCGACATGGTGATCTTTCGTGAGAACACCGAAGACATTTACGCCGGACTCGAAGTCGAGGAAGGCTCGCCCGAAGCCGCGAAGATGATCGAGCTGCTCAACCGCGAGTTCGGCTGGTCGATCCGCGCCGACAGCGGCGTCGGCATCAAGCCGATTTCGGTCACCTGTAGCAAGCGTCTCGTGCGCGCGGCGATCGAGTACGCGGTGCTTCGCAAGCGCAAGAGTGTCACGATCGTGCACAAGGGCAACATCCAGAAGTTCACCGAAGGCGCGTTCGCCAAGTGGGGCTACGAAGTCGTGCGCGACGAGTTCTCCGATGTCGCCGTCGGATGGGACGACTGCGACGGCAAACCCGGCGACAAGATCCTGGTGAAGGACAACATCGCCGACATCACGTTGCAACAGATCCTCACCCGCCCCGAGGACTTCGACGTGATTGCCACGACAAACCTCAACGGTGACTACCTCTCCGACGCGCTCGCAGCGCAGGTGGGTGGCATCGGCATCGCGCCCGGCGGCAACATCAACTACGTGACGGGCCATGCCATCTTTGAGGCGACACACGGCACCGCACCGAAGTACGCGGGCCAAGACAAGGTGAACCCCGGTTCGGTGATCCTGTCGGGGGTCATGATGTTCGAGCACCTCGGTTGGCAAGAAGCCGCCGCCGATATCATCCGGGCGCTCGAGGCCACCATCGCCGACAAGATCGTCACGTATGACTTCGCCCGCCAGATGGAAGGCGCCACCGAGGTCAAGTGCTCCGCGTTCGCCAAGGCAATCGTCGCACGGCTGTAAGGGCGCAGCTACGTTGACGCTGTGACGCCCCAGCCCACGGTCCGCGAACGGCGGATCGTGGTGGGCGCTGTCATCGTCGCGCTCGTGCCGTTGCTCGTGCTTGCGGCGCGGGTCGTGGGTCGCAATCATCCTGCGCTCAACGGCGACGACGCGCTCATCCATTTGCGCGTGCACGACGTCGGTGGTGCGCACACGCCGCTCGTCGGTTCGTACCAGCGCTACGGCTTCAACCAGCCCGGCCCCGGTTGGTTCTACGTACTCGCCGTGCCGTTCCGTCTCTTTGGCTCGCGGTTCTCGGCGATCCAGATCGGCGTGGTGCTCGTGCACGCGCTCTCGATTGTGCTGGTCGCACGCGTGATGTTGCGGCGCTTCGGCGCAATCGCGGCGATGTGGGCGGTGTTGGTATTCGTGGTGCTGCTCTCTGGGCTCGGACCGGTCGCGGTCACTGATCCCTGGGAGCCGCACATGATTGCGGTGCTGTTGTGCACCGTCACCGTGCTGGCGTTCGACGCGGCGTGGGGATCGCTCGGCGCATGGGTGTGGCTCGTGGTGAT
>JBBREP010000091.1:0-12599 GCA_038202885.1 Acidimicrobiia bacterium
AGACGTCGCCGTGACAGCCCTCGCGCGCGTTGCTACAGTCGCCCGGACCTGACGTGCACGTCAGGTGCATCCCAACGTGTCCGGGGGGACCTCATGCACCGTGTTCGCCGTCACCGCAGCTACGCCCGTGTCGCGGCCGTGACCGCCGTCGTGCTCGTCGCGGCCTCGTGCGGTAACTCGAAGTCGCAGACCAAGGCGAGCACCACGCTCCCAGGTGCCACCACGGCGCCGGCCGGCGCCACAACCACGACGGCCGACCTCAAGAAGTTCGTGCACCTCACTGGGGTCAAGGGTGTGACCGACAAAGAGATCCGCACGACTGCCGTGATCGCGGTGACGAACCTCATCGGGGGCAAGTACAAGGAGATGATGGACGGCGTCCAGGCCTATTTCGACATGGTCAACGACGCCGGCGGCATCTACGGGCGCAAGCTCGTCAACGTCAAGATCCGCGACGATCTTGGAGGCAAGAACCTCGAAGAGACCCAGAACAGCCTGGCCCAAGACAACGCGTTCGCGAACTTCGGCGCTACCTACGTGGCCTTTACCGGTGCCGATCCGCTCGACAAGGCGCATCAGCCGGCCTTCATCTGGAACATCAACCCCGAATTCGCGGGGCACAACAACATCTTTGGCAACGAGACGGCCCTCTGCAACGGCTGCGTGAGTCCGACGGGGCCGTGGCTCGCCAAGCAGATCGGCGCCAAGAAAGTGGGGGTCCTGGCGTATTCCGTGCCGTCGTCGGCCATGTGCGGTCGCGGTACCGAAGTGTCGTTCGCGAAGTACTCGGCGTCGGGGGCCAAGATCGCGTACAAGGACTACACGCTCGACTTCGGCCAGCAACTCACCGCGCAAGTCGCCAAGATGAAGCAAGCTGGTGTCGACCTCGTGCTTACGTGCCTCGACCTGCACGAGACGCAGATCCTCGGCAGGGAGATGCAGAAGCAGGGTTTGCATGCCGTGCAACAACTCCCGAACGGTTACGACCAAGATTACGTCGCGCAGAACGCCGACGTCTACGAAGGCGATTACGTGGCCGTGCAGTTCACCGCGCTCGAGCATCAGCCGCAGATCCCCGAGATCAAGAAGTTCCTCGCACAGTTGCACAAGAGCGGCAAGAAGTTCGTGGAGCTTGCGGCCGACGGTTGGATCCTTGCCGACATGTTTGTGACCGGCTTGAAGCTCGCAGGCCCGAACTTCACGCAACAGAAGGTGATCGACGCCATCAACGGTCTCGCGGCCTATTCCGACAACGGGTTCGTGCAACCGCAGAACTGGAGCACGGGCCACATCGATCCAGTCGCACACCCCGAGGTGCGCGACCCCGACGACTGCTCGAACTGGGTCAAGATCGTTGGCGGCAAGTTCGTCAGTGCCTTCGACGAACCCGGCAAGCCGTGGAACTGTCTCCCCCGGAGCGACACGACGCTCACGAAGGGCAAGAGGGTCACGTTCGCACCCCAAGGCTGATCTGTGCTCGACAACATCGTCAACGGCTCGTTCGCCGGACTCTCATACGGCTGCGTCTACGCGATCGTCGCGCTCGGACTCGTCCTCACGTACAAGACCTCGGGCGTGTTCAACCTCGCGTACGGCGCGCAGGCGTTCGTCGCCGCGGTTGCGTACTACGACACCCACAACCAGCACGGTTGGCCGATCTGGCTGGCATTCATCTTCGCCGTGCTCGTCGTGTCGCCGCTGCTCGGACTCGCGCTCGACCGTGTCCTGTTCCGCTACCTGCGCAACGCGTCGCCCACGGCGCGGCTCGTCACCGTGCTCGGCCTCATCGTTGCGGTTCCCGAGGCCGTCAAGGCGTTCTGGGTCAAGCAGGAAGTCCTCGGGAGCGCGCATGCCGTCGGCATCATTCCCGGCGGCGACGTCACCTATAACCCGTTTCTCGGCGTGCACCTCTCGCGCGACGACATTGCCACGATCACCATCACGCTGCTCGTGGTGGGCGGGCTCACGGCGCTGTTTCGCTATTCGCCGTTCGGGCTGCGAATGCGCGCGGTTGTGGAGAGTCCACGGCTGACGCAATTGGCTGGCGTCAACAGCGAAGTCGTGAGCATGAGTTCGTGGATGCTGTGCAGCGCGCTTGCTGGAATCGGCGGTGTGCTGCTTGGGCCGTTGTTCGGATCAATCGATCCCAACAACTATCTCACCCTCATCATCGCGGCGACCGCCGCGGCGGCGATGGCGAGCCTGACGAATATTCCTATGGCGTTCGTTGCCGCGGTGTTGCTCGGCGTGGCGCAGGAGATTCTCGACTTCACGCTGCCCACGAATAGCACGCTGTTCACAGGCCTGCGGCCGTCGTTGCCGTTCGTGGTGCTCGTCGGCGCGTTGGTGCTCAACCCGCAACTGCGTCACCGGCGCGAGGTTACCGACCCACTCGCTGGCGTTGATCCGCCGCCACCGGAACCGCCCGCGGCGATACGCGGCCGACTGTTGACCAACGGCACCTACGTGTGGTGGACCGTCGTGCTCGGCATGATCCTGTATTACTTGTTGTTCCACGCCGCGTTCAACTGGCTGCTGCTCGCGATCGATGCGGTGATCATCTCAATCATTCTCCTGTCGGTCACAGTATTTACGGGTCTCGCCGGCGAGGTGTCGCTGTGTCAGGCCGCGTTTGCAGGTATCGGCGCGTGCGTGACTGGCCAACTGGTCGGCCAGCAAGGGCTTTCCGCGCTCGTTGCCGTATTGGTGGGTGCAGGGGTCGCAGGGGCCGCGGGTGTGGCGATCGCGTTGCCATCGCTGCGGCTGTCGGGGATCTACCTGTCGCTCGTCACGTTCGGATTCGCGTTGTTCTTCGACAAGATCCTCGGACCGCAGAACTGGATGTCGCGCAAATCGAATCCATTCCATGCTGCTGATCTGCCGCGCCCACAGCTCGGTCCGATCGACTTCGCGTCCGACAAGTCGTTCTTTGTGCTGTGTATCGTCCTGTTTCTCGTGGTTGGTGGCCTCGTCGTGCTCGTGCGGGGCGGAACGACGGGCCGATTCCTTACTGCGCTGCGCGGCAGCGAGACCGCGGCAGCGTCGATCGGCATTAGTCGGGTGCGGGCGCGGCTGACGGTGTTTGCGCTGTCGGCCGCGATCGCCGGTTTCGGAGGCGGGCTGTTCGTGCTGGGTCGCCAGAACCTCGAGGTCGAAGCGAACTTCGCCAGCTTCGTCGGGCTGTTCTACGTCGTGCTCGTTGTCACGCTGTCGCCGCGGACGGTACAGGGCGCGATCCAGGCTGGAGTCGGTTACGTGTTCTTTCAGGTCGTTGTGCTCGAGCAAGCCGCGCCCTGGGTTGTGAATCACGTGCAGCCCTGGTACCACCTCAGCGCGTTGCCGCAAGGCTTGTTCTTCGTGTTCTTTGGGCTGGGCGCGATCACATACGCCAAACACCCCGAGGGCATCCTCGAATACCAAACGCGCAAGTCGACCGAGAAGATGCAGGGCCGACTCGATGCGCGCGAGGCGCGTCGGCGCGGTGCCGTCACCTCTGCGAGCACAACGTCATGAGCCTGCTTGACGCTCGCGGCGTCACCAAGACGTTTTCGGGGATTACCGCGCTCGACGATGTGGCGCTCGACGTCGCCGCGGGCGAAAAGGTCGGCCTGATCGGACCGAATGGCGCGGGCAAGACGACGTTCTTCAACTGTTTGCTTGGGATGCTCAAGCCCGACCGTGGGCAGATCACCTTCGACGGCACCGACCTCACGCGCATCCCCACGCACAAACGGGCGCGCCTCGGCATCGGCCGCACGTTTCAGCGCATCGAGTTGTTTGCAGGTATGACGGCACGCGAGCACCTACTCGTGGCCGAACGCGCGCGACGCGGCGATGGTGCACTCTGGAAAGACCTGCTCGGCATGGGTCGGCCGAAACGCGATGAGCTTGCTCGGGTCGAAGCGACGCTCGAGTTGCTCGGCTTGGGTGATGACGCCGATCGTCCGATCGAAGCGCTCAGCCTCGGACGGGGCCGCGTCGTCGAGGTCGGGCGCGCGCTCATGACCGAACCGCGGTTGTTGCTGCTCGATGAGCCGTCGTCAGGGCTCGATCACGCCGAGACCGCCGAACTCGCGGCCGTGTTGCAAACCGTGAACAAGGACAGGGGCGCCGCGATCCTGCTCGTGGAGCACGATGTCGAGATGGTGAGCGAGCTCGTGGACCGGGTGTTCGTGCTCGACTTCGGCACGCTCATCGCGAGCGGGCCGACCGGCGATGTGTTCGCTGATGCGGCCGTGCGCCGCGCCTACATCGGCGACATCGTCTGATGGCCGCCGACACACCCAATGCGCCGCCGAACGCCATGGCGCGAGGCATGACCGTGCCAACGCTGCTGGAACTGCGCAACGTCGACGCCGGCTACGGGCCGTTTCGCGCGATCTTCGACGTGTCGCTGTCGATCGCGAAGGGCAGCGTGCTCGCGGTGCTCGGGCCGAACGGCGCCGGCAAGACCACGATCGCCCGGTTGTGCTCCGGTCTCGTCGTGCCGACGAGCGGGGCGGTTGTGTTCAACGGCGTCGATATCACCGGCAAGGCTGCATACGAATTTGCCCGGCTCGGCATCGCGCACGCGCCCGAAGGCCGTTCGGTGTTTGCCACGCTGACCGTCGCCGAAAACCTGGAACTTCCGCTACGCCGCACGAGAGCGCGCGGCGAGGTGGAAACCGAGATGCAGCGCGCGTTCGAGATCTTTCCGAAGCTCGCAGAGCGCCGGCGCCAACTCGCGGGGACGCTGTCGGGCGGCGAGCAAAGGATGCTCTCGCTTGCGCGTGCGATCGTCGAGGACGCCGCGTTCGTGATCGCCGACGAACTCTCCCTCGGCCTGGCACCGATTATCGTCGACGAGGTCTACGCCATGTTGGGCCGCATCCGTGACGGTGGTGCAACGTTGCTGATTGTCGAGCAGCATGTGCGCCACGCCCTTGCACTGGCGGACGCGGTCGTGATTCTGGACCGCGGCGCCGTCGGGTACGCCGGCACGCCCGCCGGTGCGCGCGAGGTGCTGGGTCTGGCTATCTAGCGAACAGTGCGGCGTGGGTGACAGCGGCAAGCGTGTCGAGCATGTCGTCGCGCACAAGCTCGACTTGGCCCGTGATGACGTAGTAGTTGAGTCGCTCGATCATCGCGAGCAATACGACTCCCGCGATGGCCGCCTCGTCGTCGGCGATGGCGGACGCGGCCAGCATGGTGTCGGCGAGCGTCGAGGAGAACGACTCGAGCAGTCGGTCGCCCTGGCGTGCGACCGCGGCGCCCGCGGTCTCGGCTTCGGTCCACGCGCGGATGACGGCGGCGTGGCGCACATAGAGGTCGGTGAAGCCTCCGAGCCAGCGGCGAAGCGCTGCGGCACCGGCGCCGTCGGGTGTCACCGGGCCGAGGGAGTGCGCGTGGGCGACCATGTCGGCAGTCACGTCGATGGCGAGGCCGTGAAACAGATCGTCCTTGTTCGAGAAGTACAGGTAGAAGGTGCCGTGCGAAGTGTCGGCGAGCTTCACGACGTCGTCGACACGCGTGCCGTGGAAGCCCTTTGCCGCAAAGGCTTGCGCTCCAGCGTCGAGCAGGCGCTGTCGAGTTCGGTCCCCACGCGATGGGCTCTCCCGTCGCTTCCCCGCAGTACGCACATCCGAACCGTAGACGGCGCAACGGGCGCGGGGCCATGCTTGCTACGCTCCGCTCGCTTTCCTTCTGAGTGGCCTTGTGAGAGGTGTGTATGAGCGCAATAGCGGTTGGCGCGACCAAGAGCATCGAGTTCCCGGCGCTGACGCGCACGATGTTCGTGCGCTATGCCGGTGCCTCGGGCGACTTCAACCCGATGCACCACGATGACACGATCGCATCGAAGGTCGGCAACCCATCGGTATTCGGTCACGGCATGCTCACGATGGGGCTCGCCGGGCGCGTGCTCACCGACTGGTTCGGTCCCGAATCCATCCGGCGGTTCCAAGTGCGCTTCGCCAAACAAGTGTGGCCGGGTGACGTGCTCACCGCGTCGGCGACCGTGTCGGGGGTGCGCGACGAGGACGGCGTGACCTTGGCCGATCTCGACCTCGTCGTGACGAGCGACAAGGGTGCCGAGGCCGTGCGGGGCGCCGCGACCTGCGTCGTCGCGTAGGAGTCGGCGATGGGCGTGCTGAACGATCGAGTCGCCGTCGTCACTGGATCGGGACGCGGAATCGGGCGCGACATCGCGTTGTGCCTCGCGAGCGAGGGCGCGGCGGTCGTCGTCAACGACGTCGGTGCTGGCCTCGATGGTTCCGACTCGGGTGAGACGCCTGGCGATCAGGTCGTCGCCGAGATCGAAGCGGCGGGAGGACGCGCGGTCGCGAACCGCGACTCGGTGACCGAGTTCGACGGTGCGGCGCGCATTGTGCGTACTGCCCTCGACGCGTTCGGCCGTATCGATATTTTGGTGAACAACGCCGGCATCGTGCGCGATCGTTCACTGTTGAAGATGGACGAGTCTGATTACGACGCAGTGGTCGCAGTGCATCAGAAGGGCACGTTCAACTGCACGCGCCACGCGGCCGAGCACATGAAAGCGCAGGGCTACGGCCGCGTGGTGAACATCACGTCGTCGGCCGGACTGCGCGGCAATTTCGGGCAGACGAACTATGGGGCGGCGAAGGCCGCGATCATGGGCATGACGTTCGTGTGGGCGCTCGAACTCGGTCGCTACGGCATCACCGTCAACGCGATGGCTCCGGCGGGTGCCACCCGAATGACCGCTGCGCTCTACGAACGATCCGGCAAACCTGTACCGCCCGAGGAGGATCCGGCACTCAACGCGCCGCTCGTGGCCTTCCTCGCGTCGGAACAGGCCGCGCACGTCAACGGGCAGATCTTCGGGCGCACCGAATACGCGTACACGGTGTTCCAGCATCCGAAGCAGATCGCATGGATGTGGCGTGACGGCGGTTGGTCGGTCGACGACATTGCCGCGAGTTTCGAGTCGGGTCTCGGCCAGCACCTCCAGACCGTCGGCATGGTGATGCCCAAAAGCATGACCACGTGAGACCGGTCGGCGTCGTCGACGTCGTCTACTGGCACGAACCCGATGTGGTCCGACGGTCGGCGCTGGCCGCGGCCGATGGGTTCGATCACATCGACGTGGGGACGACGGTCGCGCCGGCCACGCGTGCGAGGCTCTCGTTGCCGGTCGGCTGTCCGACGGCGTTTCCCAAACCTGAGGGCGGTTGGTGCGCCACGCCGGCGCCGGCGAGTGGCGATGATCCCGACGGCGCGTGGGAACGGACAGTGCGATGGTGGCGCGCCGCGCCCGATGCGTTGCTCGAGCCGTGGAAGGGCGCGTCGGTACATTCGCTCGAGACGTTCCTCGCGTTGCGCGACGCCGTGCCCGGCGTGCGACTGCTGGTCGACACGGGACACGTCGCCGATTGGGGTGGCGATGTGCTCGAGTTGCTCGAGTACGCGGGCCACGTGCAGCTCCGTCAGGGCGCGCCCGGACACACGCAGCTCCACATCGACGACGCCGCGGGCGTGATCGATTTCGCAGCCGTGCTGGCGCGCCTCGACGCGCTCGGCTACAAGGGTGCGTTGTCGGTGGAGTATTTCGACCTGCCCGATCTCGGTTGGGCCCTCGGTGACCCACGCGGTTGGGCCGTCGATCTCGCCCGTGCCGTGCGCGCGTTGGGATAGCTCGGCGTAGAGTTTTCGGCATGGCTCGCATCACGATTCTTGATCCGGTGGCCGCGCCGCCCGAGGTGAACCCCGATCCCGGACCCGACGCCGGCTCGCTCGTGGGCAGGCGCGTCGGCGTGCGCTACGACTTCGCATGGCACTCCTATGAATGGGTGCTCGATGAATGGGTGCCGCGGCTGCGTGCGGCCGGTGCCGAGGTCACGACCTGGCTTGCGGGCAATCGGGTCGGCGAAGGCGGCGAGCAGACCTTTGCCGAACTCGAGCAGTTCGCGGCGAACGTCGATATTGCGATTGTGGGCCTCGGCAATTGAGGCTCCTGTACCTCGTGGAGCGTGCACGACAGTGTCGTGGCCGCCGAGCGAGGTGCCACGGCGGTCGTCGTGGTGACAGAAGAATTCGAAACTCTGGCGCACACAATGGCTGCCAACGCCGGACGCGGCGGGTTGCGGGTCCATGTGTTGCCGTATCCACTCGAGTCGCGCCCCGAAGCCGAGGTGCGTGCGATCGCCATCGAGCATTACCCAAAGCTCCTCGCCACCCTGGGCGCCACCCCATGACCACGAGCGCGCCGCCGTGGGAATGAAGGAGCGCGCAGCGCCGGGCGAAGGAGGCGCAATAGATAGATCCTGTGGTCCTGATGGGTGCACCGTCGACTGGCTCGTGTCGATGCCGCTGGAAGTCGACGACGACCCCGTCGAATTCCAAAAGCTCGCGACTGATGCTGGCTTCGGCGATGGCTTGCCGTTGATTCCACCGACGCCGCAGAGGGTGCGCGAGTTCGTCGCTGCGAGCGGGCGTTTCCCCGACGAGATCATCGGTATGGTGCCACCGACGAACGGTCGGGCCACCGTCGAAAAGATCGCGATCAACGCCGTCATGGCCGGCGCGCCCGCCGCATCGATGCCGCTGCTGATCGGCGCGCTCGAAGCGATGCTCGATCCCGAGTTCAACTTGTTCGCCTTGAATACCACCACCTGCTGTGTCGTGCCGGGCGTGTTCGTGAATGGCCCGGCGCGCCACGCCTTGAAGATCCCGATGGGTCCTGGTTGCTACGGCGGAGAAGCTGGCCCGGGCGCGAGCATCGGTCGGGCGACGCGTCTCATGATGCGCAACATTGGGGGCCAGCGCGTTGGCGTGAACTCCAAGAGCGTGTTCGGACAACCTGGCCGCGTCAGTGGCGTGTGCGTGGCGGAGTGGGAGGAGCGATCGCCGTGGGCGCCACTCGCCGAACGCCGCGGCATGCCCGCGGGTGTCGACGCGCTCACGGTGCACGGCGTGACGGGCACGATCGACGTCGCCGACATCGTCGCCCAAGACGGTGCGACGTTGTTGGAGGTGATCGGCAAATCGTTGGCGTTCGTCGGCACGAATGCGTTCATCGGCGAACACCATGGCGCCGACGTGATGGTGGCGGTCGCGCCGCCGTGGGCCGATCTCATCGCCAGGTCGTACCCCGAAATCGACGACATGCTCGAGGCGCTGTGGCGCCACGCAGCGCTCCCGGTGGCATGGTGGCCGGCGCCGCACCGCGCCGCGCTGGAGGCCGACGGCCGGGTCGATGCGCGCGGCATGGTCCATCTCGTGGAGACACCCGAGCATCTTTTGGTGATCGTGAATGGCGGCTTGGGCAATCTCCACGCCCTCGCGATGCACAGTTTTGGTCCCACCCGTTCGGTAACGCGTACCTTCTGACAACCATGCGGCGCGGTCGCCCGCGCCTCTCTGAGATCGAATGCCTGAGGTGTGCAATGCCGGTCGTCGGACAACGTGACGAAGCCGAGATCGCCGCGATGCTCGAGCGTTGGCTCGCTGAGCATCTGGAGGTGGCGCGAGTCGAGGTGACCGACCTCGTCGTTCCGCAGGCGAGCGGCTTTTCGAACGAGACGTTCTTGTTCAGCGCGAAGTGGAGCGATGCGCTTGGGTCGGTCCCGCTCGTGTTGCGCAGCCAGCCGCAAACCCACGCGCTCTTCCCCGAGATCGACCTGATCGAGCAGCAGTACATGTCGATGAAATTGCTCGGTGAGCATTCCGACGTCCCGGTGGCGAAGGTGCTGTGGGCCGAACGAGATCCGTCGGTACTCGGTCAGCCGTTCTTTGTGATGGAGCGCCTCGACGGGCAGGTGCCCGGCGACAACCCGCCGTATCTCCTCGAAGGGTTCGTCGTCGACATGACGCCGGCCGTGCGCCACCAGTGGCACATGAACGCCGTCGATGCGATGACCCGCGTTGGGCGGGTCGATTGGCGTGCCGCGGGTTTCGCGTATCTCGACAAGCAGCATCATGGCCTGCTCGGGCCACAGCAGCGGCAGGGCTATTTCCGCCACTTCGTCGATTGGGCGACGGCTGGTGAACACCATCCGGTGGTGCACCCTGCGTTCGAGCGCCTCGCGGCGACCTGGCCCGACGACGGCGAGCACATCGACCTCTGCTGGGGCGACGCACGCCCGGGCAACCAGATGTTCCGCGGTACCGAAGTCGTCGGCGTGTTCGACTGGGAGATGGTGTCGCTCGGCAACTGCGAGTCGGATCTCGGATGGTGGCTGTTCCTCCAGCGATACAGCACCGACGGTGTCGGCGCGACGTTGCTCGACGGCATGCTCGGACGGGACGAGACGATTGCGTGCTGGGAGGACCGGATGGGCCGTCGTGCGGTGCATGTCGACTTCTATGAGCAACTCGCCGGAGTGCACTTCAGCCTCGTGATGCTTCGGCTCGCCGCGATGATGGATATCCCCGAGATGGCCGTGCACAACCCGGTTGCCGAGATCACCATGCAATTGCTTGATTTGCCGATGCCGTCGGCGTGACGCGGCGCTGCGACGGGTGTAGAACCTGCGCCATGCACGCCACAGCACGGGGGGCGGGGCCGTGAAACTCGATGGAGCTCGCGTCGTGGTGACGGGCGCGTCGAGGGGGCTCGGGGCCGAACTTGCAGTAGCGGTCGCGGCCAAGGGCGCGCGTGTTGCACTCGTGGCTCGGTCGGCCAATGTGATCACCAAGCTCGCCGCGGATCTCGGCGGCGATGCCTATCCGGCTGATCTCACCGAGCACACCGCACTCGGCGAACTCGTGGCGGCGATCGAACGCGACGGTCCCATCGACGTGCTCGTGAACAACGCGGGCGTCGATCTCACGGGGCGTCTCACCGAGCTCGATCCCGAAGCGATCGCGTCGTTGTTCGCGGTGAACCTGGTCGCGCCCGTGTTGCTCAGCCGGGCGGTGATCACCGCCATGTTGGATCGCGGCCGCGGCCACATCCTCAACGTGAGTTCGCTCGCCGGCACCAACGCCCTGCCTGGTCTCGCGCCGTATTCGGCAAGCAAGGCCGGCCTCAGCCATTTCACGTCGGGATTACGTGCCGAGTTGCGGGGCCAGCCAATCGGCGTGACGCTCGCGGAGCTCGGGCCGATCGAAAGCACCATGATGGACAGCCTGCGCAGCTACGGGCCGGCTCGGCGCGCGCTCAACCGGCTGGCCACGTTGCGTCTCCAGGTGGATTTGGCGATGGACGCGGTCGTGTCGGCACTCGTGGGCGCCATCGAAAACAACCGTGCCCACGTACGCATGCCGTTGCGTGACGCCGCGTTCCCGTTCCTCGCCGAGACGCCGCGAGCGTTGACTCGGCTCCTGCTCACCGGCGTCGATCACCACGGAGATTGATCCGTGGCGACTGATCCGGGCCGGGCCGTCACGGCGAATGGTGGGGACGTACCCAAGGAGTCCGATGACCACGATCCCGAATAGCGCAGCCGAACTCACCGCCGATTGGTTCAGCGCCGCGATGGGCGACGGTGCAACGTGCACGTCGGTGCGCGCCGAGCCGCTCGGCGTGGGCGTGGGGCTGGTCGGCCAGCTGTATCGATGCGACCTCGCGTGGGACGGCGTGGCTGCGTCGGGGCGCGCGCATCCGACTCGTGTGGTGGCCAAGTTGGCCGCGGCGGGCGACGAAAGCCGCTTCGTGGCGACGGTGCTCAACATGTACGGCCGCGAGCTCGGCTTCTACCAGGAGCTGTCGGCGCACACCGACCTGGCCCATCCGGCCTGTTACTACAGCGATCATGACCCGGTGTCACAAGACGCCGTGCTGCTGTTGGAGGATGTGGCGCCGCGGGGCGAACAGCTCGATCAGGTGCGCGGGGCGACGCTGGCGCAGGCCGAGCCCGCGCTGCGTGCGATCGCTCGATTGCACGCGCAATGGTGGGAGCACGACCGTCTCACCCAGAGCCCGTGGTTGCTGCGCCTCTGCGACGACCCGTATCCAGGCGCGGTGCAATTCGCGTTCGGTGCCGGCTGGCCGAACGTGCAGGACTATTGCGCCGACCAGATCACCCCGAAGGTGCAGGCGCTCGGCGACGGCTTCGTCGAGCAGATCCCCGCGATCTTCGCGTCGCTGTGCGACGGCCCGCTGACGTTGTCGCACGCCGACTGGCGTCTCGACAACCTGTTCTTCACCGGCGACGAGGCGCAGCCCGTGGTCGCCGTCGACTGGCAACTCATTGACCGTTCCGTCGGTCCGCGCGACGTCGCGTACCTCGTGACGCAGAGTCTCGAACTGTCGTCGAACGCTGAGTATCTGAAGGCACTCGACATATATCTCGACGAGCTAGCGGCCGCCAGCGTGGTGGTCGACCGCGACTGGGCGCTACTCAAATACCGCCAAGCGACGCGGTTCGGTTTCGTGTATCCGATCGTGGCCGGCGGATCGCTCACGGTCGAAGACCCGCGGCACAACGAGTTGTGCGCGGCGCTGTTGCGCCGATGTGTCACCGCGATGGAGGCGCTCGACGCCTTCGACGTCGCGCACTGAGGCACGCGGTCAGCCCGCGCTACCGTGCGGCCGTGGCCATAGTCGTGGGCAACGAGATCCGTCAGGCGACCGCGCGGCTGGCCGCCGAGTTTCCCGACGTCGAGGTGGTCGATCTCAGCCAGGATCTCGCCGACGA
>JBBREP010000092.1:0-12508 GCA_038202885.1 Acidimicrobiia bacterium
ATTCCTCGGCCAGCTCGGCGTAGCGTGGCACACCCAGCGGGCCGAGGCTCGCGAGCTGCGCCTTACCGTCGGCGGGAAAACAGTCGCGGAACTGCACGAACGTGCCCGGCTCGTGCAGCACGCGGGTCGCGCCGGGATCGCCGTCGTCGGCGATCGACGCGCTGATGAGGGTCGCATCGTCGGGAAAGCGGTCGCCGCCGAACCCGAGACGTTCGGCCAACATCACCGCAAGCCTGCTGTTGTTGACGGACTCGCCGACCGCGTCGATCACCTTGCGCACCGGCTGGAGTGTGTACGACCCGTACGAGGCGGCAAGATCGTCGTACTCGAAATGGGTCGCGGCGGGCAGCACGAGATCGGCCCACCGCGCCGTGTCGGTCATCACTTGTTCGTGCACGACGGTGAACAGGTCGTCGCGCGCGAGTCCTGCGAGCACGGCGTTCTGGTTCGGGTTCATCACCACCGGGTTCGCACCCTGCACGAACAGCACCGAGATCGGTGGGTCATACGCCTCGTCGATCAGGCGAGCGCCCAGCTCGTTCATGTTGAGGTGACGGGGTCGGGGCTCGTGGCGCTCCTCGGCGCTGCGCGGTCCTCCCCCACTGATCGGCGCGGCTTCGGAGAGGCTCACGAGCACGCCGGATCCGGGCACCGCGAACTGTCCGGTGAGCGCGGGCAGCGCCATCACTGCGGCACACGCCGACCCACCGTTACGCGTGCGCTCGAGCCCCCAACCCGGACGCAGCATCGCCGGTCGGATGGTGGCGAAGTCGCGGGCCAGCGTGTGGATGATGTCGGCATCGACACCGCACACCTCGGCCGCGCGCCCGAGTGTCCACTCGCGTGCCGCATCGAGGAACGCGTCGGCGCCGTCGGTGTGCGCGTCGACAAAGGCGCGATCGATCCAGTCGTTGGCTTCCAACTCGCGAGCGACCGCGAACGCGAGCACCACATCGGTGCCAGGCCGCACCGGCACCCAGAGGTCGGCGCGCTTCGCGACGCCGGTGCGCCGCGGATCGACCACGACCAATCGCGCGCCATGCTCGCGCTGCGCTTTGGTGAGCAGCGGCAGGAGGTGTGTGTTGGTGACCGTCGGGTTGGCGCCCCACAGCACGATCAGCTTCGAGTGCACGAGATCGGACGGATCTGCCGACGCCATCCCCGGGTAGGTACAGAGATACGCGAGGTAGTGCGTGAGCGCGCAGATTGTGTGATCGACCTCCGTGGCGCCGAGACGTCGGAAGAGGCGCTCGGTGAGCACGCTCTGCAGCGACGCGGCCGACGAGTTGTACTGATACGGCACAATCGACTCGGCACCATGGTCGGCGATCGCCTGGCGCATCTTGGCCACGAACAGATCGAGTGCCTCGTCCCACGACACCGCCCGGAACTCGCCGCTGCCCTTGGCGCCGGTACGCAGCAGCGGCGTGAGGACGCGGTCGTCGCCGTGCACTCGCTCGGCGTGATGCTTCACCTTCTGGCAGATGAACCCGTCGGTGAACGGGTTGCCCGGCGCAGCGTCAACCGCGGTGATGCGGCCGTCGTCGACCGTGACCGACAACGAACACGTATCGGGGCAATCAAGCGGGCACGCCGTCGTGTGCGTAGTCGCGGTCACCCGGCCATTCTCGCGCTTGGCTCGGACGGCCACCACCGCGGTTTGATTGCACTGGGCGGCGCTATACGCCGCTGGGTGCAGAGGAAAACCGTTTTGGGGGTGGGTGTGCGGTGGTGGGTGCGGGGTTTTGTGAGGCGATTACTGGATGAGGCCGAGGGCGCGGACTGCGTCGCGCTCGTCTCGGAGTTCGGCGACGGTGGCTTCGAAGCGGGCCTGGGCGAACTCGTTGAGTTCCAGACCTTGCACGATCGACCAGCTTCCGGCCCGCGTGCTGACTGGGTATCCGAGGATCAAGCCCTTGTCGGCGCCGTACGAACCATCGGAGCACACGCCCATGGTGACCCAGTCGTCTGCTGCGGTGCCGAGGGCCCAGTCGCGCACGTGGCTGATGGCGGCGTTGGCCGCGCTCGCGGCCGACGACAACCCGCGCGCCTTGATCACTGCGGCGCCACGCTGTTGCACGGTCGGGATGAACTCACCTTCGTACCACGCGTGGTCGCCCACGGCGTCGTACGCACTCGTGCCGTTGACCAACGCGTGATACAGATCGGGGAACTGCGTCGCCGAGTGGTTACCCCAGATGGTCATGCGGCTGACTTCGTTGACACTGACGCCGAGCTTCTGTGCAACCTGCGCGACCGCGCGGTTGTGGTCGAGGCGCATCATCGCGGTGAAACGCGACGAGTCGATGCCTTGTGCGTTGTTCATCGCGATCAGGCAGTTGGTGTTCGCAGGATTGCCGACCACGAGAATGCGCACGTCGTCGGCGGCGCCCGCGCTCAACGCCTGACCCTGCGCGGTGAAGATGCCGCCGTTGATCTTCAACAGGTCCGAGCGCTCCATACCGTCTTTGCGCGGGACCGAACCTACGAGCAACGCGTAGTTCACGCCGTCGAACGCCTCGTGCGCGTCGTCGGTCGCAACCGTGCCGGCGAGCAATGGAAAGGCACAGTCGTCGAGCTCCATCACGACGCCGCGCAGCGCGTCGAGCGCCTGCGGGATCTCGAGCAGATGCAGGATGACGGGTTGATCGGGGCCGAGCATCGCGCCGCTCGCGATGCGAAACAGCAGGCTGTAACCGATCTGACCGGCAGGGCCGGTGACTGCGACGCGAACCGGTGGTTTCATGGGATCGAAGTTACTCACCGGCGGCAAAGTGCGGCGAAGCGACGGCTTCACGCTCGATCTCGTCGAGCAGCAGTTCGCGCGCCTCGCTCAGCTCGGCGATCCGATCGGCCGCAACCTCGCGGTGCCCGCCGCTGTCGGGGTGCGCATCGCGCAGAAGCCGACGAAAGCGACGATTCACCTCTTCGCGGTCGAGCGCACCAATCGGTCCGAAACCAAGAACCTCCATGGCCCACCGTTGCTCCGATGCGACACCGTCCCAGCGCCGTTCGCCGTCGGGTGCACCTTGATGCCAGTGCACGCCCGGGGCCCATGGCACCTCCACAGCAATGCCGATTTCGAGTCGACGCACCAGTACGCCACGCGGATAACGGAACCGTCCGTCGAGCGCGTGTTTGATCGCGAGCAGGCCCGCAGTGCGTGGCGTCGGCGGCAACGCGCTGACGGCGAGGATTGCGCCGAGGACCTGCGGTGTCGCGGCACCGTGCATGTCGAGTTCGACGATCACGGTCCCGTTCTCGTCGACGACGCGATGGCGGCTGCGATCGAGACCGTGCGTGTCGGTCTGCAATCGATACCAGAGCATGATCTGCGGCACATCGAGTCCGGCGGCCGCCGCGTGCAGCACGCTCGGCAATTCGTCTCGCTGTTCGTCTGCAAGCGCGCCCGCACGCGCTTGCACCACTGCACCGAGCAACATGGCGCCGTGACCGGCCCCGGTCATCGGGAGATACGACGTTCCCAGCGCAACGCGCCGAGTCGGCATGTGACGGCGCGTGTGACGGATCAGCAGCTCGGCGAGCAGCACCGCACGCGCCCTTTCACGACCAGGTCCATGGCGACAGCCGTCGCCGAAGGTATTCGGACCCCGCCATGTTCGCGGACGGGTGCACCCGACAACGAGCCGGGCGACGAGCTGGGCAACGGGCTGGGCAACGGGCCTGGGGGGCTCAGTGTGCCGGAGGCAGCAGGGCGACGACGAGCAACACGACCAAGTACACCGCGGCCAGCACGCCCAGCAGGAGCCAAAGTGCGCCTTGACGGAACGGGTTCGGCCGGTCGGGGCCGAGCTGTTGGTACAGACCGCACGACGGGCACCGCAGCTCGTCGGGCGCCAGCAACGTGTCGCACAACACGCACGCGCGGGGCGCGGGCGCTGATGGCTTGGGCGGAGGGTTCTGGGCGAGGCTCACACGCTGCCGCGGTTCATGTTCACGAACGGCTGGGCGCGGCGCTCCGCGATCTCGACCAAATTTCGAAAGAGCATCGCGATGGTGGTGGGACCGACGCCGCCAACCCTTGGCGTGATCCAACCGGCCACGTGCTCGCACCGTTCATCGACGTCGGGAAGCAACGTCCGTCCTTGGTAACGCACTCCACCGCCGACGACAACGCCGCCCGGCCGGATGTGCTCGGGTTGCAGGATGCCGGGCACACCGGCCGCCGCGATCACAATATCGGCGCGCTGGGTGTACCGGGGCCAATCGGCAACACCCGTGTGGACGACGGTCACCGCCGCGTTCGCGGTTGGCCGTTTCTGCGACAGCAAGAGCGCGAGTGGTCGGCCCAGCGTGAAACCGCGTCCGAGGATCGCGACCTCGCGGCCGGCGACGGGAATCTCGTAGAACGCGAGCAAAGCCTCGATCCCAGCAGGTGTGCACGGCACTGGACCCGGCACGCTGAGCGCGAGGCGACCGAGGTTCAGCGGGTGCATACCGTCGACGTCTTTGTCGGGATCGAGTTCGAGCAACGCCGCTTCGTAGTCGATGTGGGGCGGTGTCGGATGCTGGAACAGGATCGCGTCGACGGTCGGATCGTCGTTGAAGGCTCGGATCGTGGCGACCACGTCGGCCTGCGTGGCGTCGACCGGGAGGTGCGCGTGCGGGGCCGCGAATCCGAGTTCGATGGCCTTGGCCTGCTTCATGGCGACGTAACGAGCGCTGGCGTCATCGTCACCGACGAGAATTGTCGCGAGGCCAGGCTGACGGCCAGCCTCGACCAAGGCTTTGACGCGCCGTTCGAGGTCGCTGAACACCGCGTCGGCCACCGGCGCCCCCGGCATCAAGATCGCGCTCACGCCACCCACTCTCGCACACTTCTCTTCGCCTACTTCGTCCGGCGCCGCGAGCGGCCGCTTTGTGCCGGTCTTGCAGCCGCGAGGTGGTGCGGCCGCCGCGCAAAGCGCTCGCCGAACCGCGGGGCGAGACCAGCGCCCCACGCGGCGGACGCACAACCCTGTCACCGATAACCCGGCGGATAGCGGCCGCTCGCCGCGGAGCGAAGCGGAGCAATAGTCAGTGCAGGAAGTGGCGCTCGCCGGTGAGGACCATGGCGAGGCCGAGCTCGTCGGCACGGGCGATCACGACCTCGTCACTCACCGAGCCACCGGGTTGAATCACCGCGGCCACACCTGCGGCCGCGGCCGCCTCGACCCCGTCGGGGAACGGGTAGAACGCGTCGCTGGCACAGGCGCCGCCGGCGGCCCGACCGTTGGCCTTCTTGGCTGCGATCTCGCCCGACTCGACCCGGTTCTGCTGGCCGGCACCGATCCCCCAGGCCACGCCGTCACGCACGAGCACGATGGCGTTGCTCTTCACGTGGCCGCAGATGCGCCAAGCGATCTCGAGGTCGCGCCACTGGTCGTCGGTCGGCGTGGCGTGGGTGACGACCTTCCACGTGTCGCGGGTTGCGGCGAAGTGGTGTGGGTCCTGGATGAGAAAGCCCCCGGAGATCTGCCGGATGTCGATCGACCTCGGCTCGGGTACCGGCGCTTCGACGAGACGAGTGTTCTTACGCTTGGCGCGCAGCGCGTCGATCGTGCCCGGCGCAAAGCCGGGCGCGATCACCACGTCGGCCTGCGGGCCTTCGATCATCCGCTCGACGGTCGCCGTATCGATCACGCGGTTGACCGCAACGATGCCGCCGAACGCGCTGCGCGCGTCGCATTCGAGCGCGCGCTGATACGCGGTCGCAAGATCGTCGGCCACGGCCGCGCCGCACGGGTTCGCGTGTTTGATGATGGCGCACGTGGCAGTGGTTCGCGCGTCGCCGAGGTCGTGCGCGAGTCGCCACGCGGCGTCGGCGTCGTAGAGGTTGAGGTAGCTGAGCGCCACGCCCGAGTGTTGGGTGATGCCGTCGATCCAGCTCGTGGTGCCGCGCACGCGGTAGCGAGCGGCCTGCTGGTGCGGGTTCTCGCCGTAACGCAGGACGTCGTCGGTGCGTTCGAGTGCGAGACCCATGTGGCGAGGCAGGCGCTCATCGCCCTGCAACCATTGCACAATTGCGGCGTCGTAGGCCGAGGTCTGCGCAAACGCCTCGACCGCGAACGAGCGGCGCGTCGCCGCGCTCACGGCGCCGCCTCCGGCGCGCAACTCGGCGATCAAGGGCTCGTACTGCGCACGACTCGTGACGACGGCGACGTGGGCGTGGTTCTTCGCCGCGGCGCGCACCATGGCCGGGCCACCGATGTCGATCAAGTCGACCGACGGATCGCTGAGGAACGGGTAGAGGTTCGACACGACGAGCTGGAACGCGTCGATGCCGTACTCGGCCATGTCGGCGCGGTGGGTTTCGCTCGTGGGGTCTGCGAGCAGCCCACCGTGGATCTTCGGGTGCAATGTGACAACGCGGTGATCAAGGATCGGCGGCACGCCCGTGACGTCGGCGACGTCGGTGACCGGCACGCCGGCCTCCTTGAGCGCCGCCGCAGTGCTGCGCGACGACACGAGTTCCACCCCGAGCTCGTGCAGCGCCCGCGCCAACTCGGCCAACCCCGTCTTGTCGTACACCGAGAGCAGCGCCCGCTGCACTACGACGCCGTTGCCACTGTCGTTCGCACTCATCGTCCAACCTCAATCTCGCCGCGCACGATGCGGGCGATCACTTCGGGATACATACGTCGTTCTACTTCCTTGATGCGTTCGTGCAGACTCGATTCGGTATCGCCGCTGAGGACCGCCACAGCCTCCTGGGCGAGGATCGGGCCGGCGTCGACTTCGAGCGTGGCGACGTGCATGGTCCAACCCGTGACCTTCACCCCGAACGCGAGGGCGTCGCGCACGGCGTGCCAGCCCTTGAATGCGGGGAGTAACGCGGGGTGCGTGTTCACGATACGACCCGGGTAGGCGTCGTGGATCGGAGTTTCGAGGATCGTGCCGAACCCGGCCATTGCGATCAGGTCGAGCGAATGGCGAGCGAGCGCTCCGACCACGTCGTGGGTATAGCCAACGCGGTCGAACTGCGCGTCGAAGCGGATGCGTTCCACGAACTCCACCGCGACGCCGTACTGCTGCGCGACCTCGGTCGCGCGACACGGCCGGTCGACGAGCACCACCACCACGGGAATGTCGCCCCGCTCAAGCATCGCCGCGAGAATCGTCCCGCTCCCCGAGGCCAATACTCCGATGCGCACGTGCGCGGACCCTACTCGGACGTTGCGCCCGCGCCGTATGGCGGTGCATCCACCGGCGAACGCCGACCCGCCCGTAATGTCACGTTCAGGCGGGGCCGATCGCAGGGGACGATATGACCGACGCCAGCACGACCAGCAGCATGACCAGCAGCGCAGTGGCGACGCCCAACGGCGCATTCCGTACGCGATGGAGCCAACGGCCAGCGGGATGGTGGAGCGAAGCGTTCGCGGCCGGCGGCGCGATCCTGGCCGGGATCGGAGTGCTCGAGTTCGGGCTCGACATCAGCCAAACGTGGGCCGAAATCCTGATCGGGTTGTACGTCGCGGCCGCGTATCTGCTGGAGCCGTTCCTCGCCCGCAGCGGGCAGGCCGCGTGCACCACAGCCGTCGCCCTCGGCACACCGGCATTCGTGGCGTTGGTGGTGTTCCCGATCCACACCTACAACGGCGTTCGCATCCTCATGGTCGCGACGATCGCGATCTGGTTCACCTGCTACATCGTCGGGGGTACACGCGGTCGCATGGTGCTGCTCGCGTTGGCCGTCACGTTCCTCTGGCTGTTCGTGACGCTCGAGGTCGGTCACGTGCAGAGCGTCGCTCGTAACCTCAACCCGTTCGCGCTCACATCGCGTTCGGTGTTCGGTACCGGAGCCAGCTCCAGCAGCGGCAACGGCTTCGGCCAGTGCACGTTTGGCAACGACGGGACCATGCACTGCCCGAACGATGGCAGTGTCGCCTATGGCAATACGCAGCCCAAGTCACCAGCCGACTACTCGCTCGGCATCGGCATCGAGTCGCTCGCGTTCGGCGCCGTGTTCCTCGGTGCCCTGCGCGCCGGCGACCGATCGCGACGCGAGGGCTTCGGCACCACCTTTGCGATACCCGCAGTCCTCGCCCTCATCACCGCAGTAACCGCGTTGGGCAACAAGCTCGACCACCTCTGGCTCGCGGGTCTCCTCGCGCTCGTCGTGGGGCTCGTGATCGGCATGACGGCCAATGGCCGCAGACGGTTCCTCACCTGGACCGGTGCCCTCATGAGCGCCGTCGGCGTCGGACTCGTCGCCGGTGACGTCGCCGACTCGATCTGGGGCAACAAGGCGAACAGCAACCGCTACTTCGGTGCGACCTTCTTCGTGTTCGGCATCGTCTCGGTCGCAGCGGCGATCCTGTTCGGCCGCATCTTGGGCGAGGCACGGACCCCGGCCGTCGAGGCCGCGGCCGTCGAGGCCCCAAGAACGCCGCTCGAAGCCCCAGCAGCGCCGCCCGAGGCACCCGGTGCAGTACCGGTGGACGAGGTGCCACCAATCGATCCGGTCTGAGCGCCGCTTGTAGCCTGACGCGATGCTCGAAGAGATCGCCGCACGCGGCAAGCCCACGATCACTGTTCCCGAAGCACCGGTCAGCGAACTCGGTGTCCACGACGACGTCGTCGGGACGGGCAGCGAGGTCGAACCCCACGCGACGGTCACCGTGCACTACGTGGGTGTCGGCCAGGAAACCGGCAAGCAGTTCGACGCCTCGTGGGACCGCGGCCAACCGATCTCGTTCTCACTCGACGGTGTGATTCCGGGTTGGGGCCAGGGCCTCGTCGGCATGCTGGAAGGCGGACGGCGCACGCTCGTCATCCCGGCCCACCTCGCGTACGGCGCCCGCCCCCCGACGCCTGCGATCCTCGCCAACGAAACGCTCGTCTTCGTCGTCGACCTCGTCAGCATCGACTAACTGACTACTTGCTCCGCTGCGCTCCGCGGCGAGCGACCGCTGTAGGCCGGCTTTGCGCGAACATGGTCGTGCGGTCGCCGCGTGGGGCGCTCGTGGTGACCGCTGTTGCGGCGGCGACCGGAGCAGCCCGGGAGCGAGGGACGAGCGACGCGGGTGCGCAGGTCGCTCGCCGCGCCGGACGAAGTAGGCGCAGGAGTCAGAGGCTCTTGACGATCTCCACCATCAGCTCGCCGGCTTCGGTCGGGTTCCGACCGACTTTCACACCCGCCGCGGTGAGCGCTTCCATCTTCGCCGCGGCGGTGCCTTTGCCGCCCGACACAATGGCGCCGGCGTGGCCCATCTTCTTGCCCGCCGGCGCGGTCTGGCCAGCTACGTACGCCGAGACCTGTTTCGTCATCGACGACTTGATGAACTCGGCTGCCTCTTCTTCGGCCGAGCCACCGATCTCGCCGATCATCATCACGGCGTGGGTCTCGGGGTCGGCTTCGAACGCGCGCAAGCAGTCGATGAAGCTCGTGCCTGGCACCGGGTCACCACCGATGCCGACGCACGTGGTCACACCAATGCCTTGCAGCTTCAACTCGTAGAGCGCCTGATAGGTGAGCGTGCCCGAGCGGCTGACGATGCCGACGTTCTTCGCGCCGGGTACCGCTTCTTTAGCGATGTGGCCCGCGGTAATGCCGATGTTGCACTTGCCGGGCGAGATGATGCCGGGACAGTTGGGGCCGAGCAACCGTACGTTCGGGTACTCAGTGCGGAGCTTGTTGTAGAACCACGCCTCATCGTGCGCCGGCACACCCTCAGTGATCACGACGATGAACTCGACGCCACCCTCGGCCGCGTCGATCACGGCGGCTTTCACGCCCGCGGCGGGGATGAAGATGCAGCTCGCGTTGGCGCCGGTCTCACGGACAGCGTCGGCCACCGAAGCGAACACCGGGATGCCATCGACATCGGTGCCAGCCTTCTTCGGGTTCGTGCCGCCCACAACCTTCGTGCCGTACGCGCGGTTCAGCAGCCCGTAGTAGCGGCCTTGCGATCCCGTGAGGCCTTGGTAGACGACCTTGGTGTGCTCGTCGACGAAAATGCTCATGCTTTGGGGCTCTTTCGTTACTTGGCGGCGAGGGCAACGGCCGTGCGCGCCGCTTCGAGCATGGTGGGGGCCATCTGCAGCTTGGCGCCGAGATGCGGCTCGAGGATCGCTCGTCCTTCGTCGGCGTTCGTGCCGTCGAGGCGGATCACGATGGGGCTCGAGATGTCGATCTGGCCGAGCGCGGCAACGATGCCGTTCGCCACTTCCTCGCCGCGTGTGATGCCGCCGAAGATATTGATGAAGATCGAGCGGACCCGCGGGTCGTTGTCGATGATGGTCAAGGCATTCACGAACTTCTTGGCGTCCGCGCCGCCGCCCACATCGAGGAAGTTCGCGGCTGTGCCGCCGGCCTGATTGACGACGTCGAGTGTGCTCATCGCGAGCCCGGCACCGTTCGCGATGATGCCGACCGAACCGTCGAGACCCACGTATTGCAGGTCGGCGGCGTAGGCGGCGGCCTCGCGCTCGTCACGTTCTTGGGTCGCTTCGTACTCGGCCCAGTCGTGACGGAACTCTGCGTTGTTGTCGAGGCTCACCTTGGCGTCGAGCGCGTGCACCTTGCCTTCGGGGGTGACGATCAGCGGGTTGATCTCGACGAGCTCGGCGTCGCCTTCGATGTAGGCGCGGTAGAGCTTGGTGAGCAGGTCGACGGTTTGGTCGGTCACCGCGGGATCGAGATTGGCTGCGGTCACCCACGTTCGGGCCTGCGCCTCGGTGAGCCCGACGACGGGATCGATGTGGATCTTGGCGATCGCGTCGGGGTTCGTCTCGGCGACGGATTCGATCTCGACGCCACCCTGGGCCGACAGCATCCCGAAGTAGGCCTTGGCCGAGCGATCGAGCGTGAAGCTCGCGTAGTACTCGGTGGCGATGTCGGAGGCGTGCTCGATCCACACGACGTTGACGGTGTGGCCCTTGATGTCCATCCCGAGGATGTTCGTGGCATGGGTGCGACATTCGTCGGCGTTGGCTGCGAGCTTGACGCCGCCGGCCTTGCCGCGCCCTCCCACCTGCACCTGGGCCTTGACGACGACGGGGTAGCCGACGGTGTCGGCCGCAGCGACCGCGGCATCGACGTCGGTGACCGCGGCGCCCGGCGAAACGGGGATACCGAACTGGGCGAAGAACTGCTTGCCCTGATACTCGAACAGGTCCACGTGTGGAGCCTCCGTGGTGCGGGTGTCGCGTGAGTCGGTAGCGCCGGGGTCGGCGCGTCGAACCGGATGATCGCGGCGACGAGGACTACGGTCCGCGACGAGGCGGAGCCACGATATGACGGGGCGTTCGCCTGAGGCCAAGCGAGGCACGAGCAACCCCGTGTCCAGCGAGGCACGAGCAACCCTCGGGAGATATGTGCGTTCGATGGACACCGCTTCTGCACCCACGGGCGACACGAGACCGGGCCTGACCAAGGTGGTCGTGCTCGCCACCTTGTCGGTGCTGGTCGTCGGTGGCCTCATCGCCGGAGGCCTGGCGTGGTCACTGCATCTCTACGGGGGCGGGTCGAGTTGCCCGGCGGCGGCGCCGGCTGGCGTCACGACGACGACCGAGCCACTCACCGACAGCGGACCCATCACGGCGCCCTGGGTCGTCGTCGGCGACGCCGGGGGGCTGACGGATCAGGCCAAGCTGTCGCCCTATTACCTGACGCTCGGTGGTCGTTGTGAGTATTGGCTCACGCTGCGAAACGGCACGCTGTACGCGGTCAAGGCGCGCATCGAGGGCTTGCCGTGCGCGGTGATTTGGAACGACCCCAAGGACAACTTCATCTGCAACCAGGATGGGCGGATTGTGCCGTGGGACGAGTTGGAACGCTGGCCAGCGCGCGTCATCAAGTCAGGGCCGCGCAAGGGCACGTTCGCCATCAACTTCGGATAGCCCACGAGTCACCGAACACGGCCGCCGTTCGGCATCTAATCTCGCGGTCCATGTCGTACGCCGTGGATTTCAAAGAAGTCTCGACCGTCGGTGTGGAGTCGTCGCCCGTGGCCGATGCGCTCGCTGGACTACGCGCCAACGAGGCCCGCTACTTCAAGAACAAGTACGACCACGTCTTCACGGTGGAGCCCGCGAGCAAGGCCAACAAGACGGTCGCGTGGGTGCACCGCATCCTCAAGGAGGAGCGCGACATCGTCATCGCGTCGCCCCCGCTCGAAGCGACGACGTTCGAAGTCGAAGGTATTCGTATGGCGTACGTGTTCTACGAGAGCGGCCTGTCGATCAACGTGATGTACGCCATCGACGACGGCGGGAAGCGAGCCGTTGGCTTCAAGCTCTCCGACGGCATGGAGATCCCCGACGAGCTCGCCGAACGGTTCAAGTTCGCACGCCAGAAGTCGAAGCTGGCCGGCACCATCCGCGGCTCGTACTTCGTGATCAAGCACGAGCATTGAGCACGAGCATTGAGCACGAGCATTGAGCACGAGTATTGAGCACGAGTATTGAGCACGAGTATTGAGCACGAGTATTGAGCACGAGTATTGAGCACGAGTATTGAGCACGAGTATTGAGCACGAGTATTGAGCACGAGTATTGAGCA
>JBBREP010000093.1:0-12336 GCA_038202885.1 Acidimicrobiia bacterium
GCGCTGCGTACGGTTCGCGTTCGAGCTCGCACGGTCGCGCGCGCGGCACCACCTCACGCTCGTGCACAAGACGAACGTGCTGACGTTCGCGGGCGACCTGTGGCAGCGCACGTTCGACATCGTTGCGAGCGAGTACCCCGACGTGTCGACCGGCTACAACCACGTCGACGCCGCGTGCATCTACATGGTGTCTGATCCCACGCGCTACGACGTGATCGTCACCGACAATCTCTTCGGCGACATCCTGACCGACCTGGCCGGCGCGATCAGCGGTGGGATCGGCCGGGCGGCATCGGCGAATCTCAATCCGGACCGCACCAGTCCGTCGTTCTTCGAACCGGTGCACGGCTCGGCACCCGACATCGCCGGCAAAGGCGTCGCCGATCCGCGCGCGGCGGTGATCTCGGCCACGATGATGTTGGACTTCCTGGGCGAATTCGATGCCGCGGCCCGAGTACGCAAGGCCATCGACGCGACCGACGCGGTCGATGGAAGCACGAGTGAGATCGGCGCCGCGATCCGCGGCGCGCTGTGAACGTGAGCAACTGAGAGGATCTGGCCATGCCCATCACCCCCACGAAACAGATCTGGATGAACGGCAAGATGGTCGATTGGGATGCCGCCAACATCCACATCCTCACGCACTCGTTGCACTACGGCATGGCGGTGTTCGAAGGCATCCGGGCCTACGAGACCGATCGCGGCGCGGCCGTCTTTCGCCTCACTGACCATATGGAGCGCCTGCATCGCAGCGCCCGCATGATGATGATGGACATGCCGTACGACGTCGAGACGCTCGTGGAGGCGACGAAGCAGGTCGTGCGCGAGAGCGGGTTGCCGTCGTGTTACATCCGGCCGATCGCGTACTACGGCTACGGCGAGATGGGGCTGAGCACGATCCCATGCACCACCGAGGTGGCCATCGCGTGTTGGCCGTGGGGTCGGTACCTCGGCGACGAGGGGCTCACCAACGGGATCCGCATGAAGGTCAGCTCGTGGCGCCGCCATGATCACAACATCATGCCGCCGGCATCCAAGACGTCGGGCAACTACGTGAACTCGTCGCTCGCGCACGTCGAAGCCGTCAAGGCCGGCTACGACGAGGCCCTGATGCTCAACACGGCTGGTCTCGTGAGCGAGGGTCCCGGCGAGAACGTGTTCGTGGCGCGCAATGGTGTGCTCATTACGCCGCCGCTTTCGGCGGGCGCCCTCGAGGGGATCACGCAGCACTCGGTGATGACGATTGCCCGTGACCTGGGCTTCGAGGTTCGGTTCGGCGAGCTCTCGCGTAGCGACGTATATGTGGCCGACGAGATGTTCGCCTGCGGGACGGCGGCGGAAGTGAGTGCGGTGAACTCGGTGGACGATCGCGAGATCCCGTGCCCAGGCCCGATGACACTCGCCATCGCCGAGGAGTTCGGCAAGGCCGTGCGCGGTCGCGTCGACAAGTACAAGGAGTGGTGTGAGCATGTTTCGTGAGCCGAGCAGCGACCGGGGCTCGTCGCCGGGCGGCGACCGGAGCGACGGAGGAGCGAAGTGAGCTCGCAGGAGGGCGCCGTGAGCCAGGACGCCGAAGGCCGCGCGCCACAAAGCCCGACCAAAAAGATCGAGATCTACGACACGACGTTGCGCGACGGGTCGCAGCTCGAGGGGATCTCGCTCACCGTCGACGACAAGCTGCGGATCGCGGAGCAGCTCGACTGGCTCGGCGTGCACTACATCGAGGCTGGTTGGCCCGGAGCGAATCCCAAAGACGTCGAGCTGTTCCAGCGCGCGCAGACCGAACTCACGCTCACCACGAGCACGCTCGTGGCGTTCGGGATGACGCGGCGCGTGAAGGGCAAGGTCGACGCCGACGACACGCTGCGCAACCTCCTCGAGGCGGCCACGCCTGTGGTGTGCCTCGTCGGCAAGGCGTGGGATTACCACGTGTTGGAGGCGCTCGAGACGACGCTCGACGAGGGCGTGGCGATGGTGGCCGACTCGATCGAGTACCTGTCAGGCGAGGGTCGCGAGGTGTTCTTCGACGCTGAACACTTCTTCGACGGTTACCGTGCGAACCCGGAGTTTGCGTTGCGCGTGCTGGAAGCCGCGACCACCGCGGGCGCGACGCGCCTTGTGCTGTGCGACACGAACGGCGGCTTCCTGCCGTTCGACGTGGAACAGACCGTGCGCGAAGTCGTCGACTATTTCGGCGGCGATGTCGGTGTGGGCGTGCACCTGCACGACGACTCCGGCACCGGCGTGGCCAACGCGCTCGGTGGCGTGCGTGGGGGCGCGGTGCAAGTGCAGGGCACGATCAACGGTTACGGCGAGCGCACAGGGAACTGCAACCTCACCGCGATCATCCCAAACCTCACGCTGAAGATGGGGCTCGAAACGATCCCGCGCGAGCGGCTCGGTCGGCTCACGACGGTGGCGCACCATGTGGCCGAACTCGTGAACATGCCGCTCAATCCGCAAGCGGCCTACGTCGGCCATTCCGCGTTCGCGCACAAGGCCGGATTGCACACGAGCGCGATCGCCAAGCGTCCTGACGCGTACGAGCACATCGACCCCGACGTTGTGGGTAACGGCACGCGCTTCGTCGTGTCGGAACTTGCCGGCAAGAGCACGCTGGCGTTGAAGGCGAGCGAGCTTGGTTTCGAGCTCGACGGCCCGCAGCTCAACGAGGTGGTCGACACGCTCAAGCGTCTCGAGCACGAGGGGTATCACTTCGAGGTCGCCGACGGTTCGCTCGAGTTGTTGATGCGGCGCGCCACCGGTTGGGAGCCGCACTGGTTCACCATCGAGACGTGGAAGGTCGAAACACGTGAGGGTCGGGCGCCGTGGGCGAGCGAGCGCCCCGACGACCCGCACGCGATCGAGGTGTTCACCGAAGCAACCTTGAAGGTGCACGTCGGCGGCGAGCGCACGCTCACCACCGCGGAGGGCAACGGTCCGATCAACGCGCTCGACGCGGCCTTGCGCGGCGCGCTCGGCGCGTCGTTGCCGGCCCTGAAGCGGCTGCGGCTCACCGACTACAAGGTGCGCATCCTCGACTCCAATAAGGGCACCGGGGCCGTCACCCGGGTCCTGATCGACTCGGCCGACGAACACGGCGCATGGACCACGATCGGCGTGGACGAGAACATCATCGAAGCGTCATGGAAGGCGCTGCTCGACTCGATCCACTACGGCCTCCTGCGCGCCGAACAACGCGCCACGTCCCAATAACCCCGATGCGTCGTTTCGGGGGTCTATATGACCCCCAAACGACGCATCGGAGTAGCGTGGGCGACCGTGCCGACTGATCCGTTTGTGCCTGTCACGCGTGACGAAGTGCCGCGCCACCGTCAGAACCTGCCGCCGGGGATCGCGATGCCGCCGTCGCGGAGCTGGTTCGCGCAACGCCCCGGTGACGGGTCGTCGTCGTCCGATGTCGACGGGCGACTCATGGGCCGTCCGGGCCCGAACGTGGGGTACGCCCTGTCGTTGGTGGAGCGCCAGCGTGAGACCTGGACGCTCGACCCGCTGGAACACGGCGATGATGCCGCAGCGGTGGTCGCCGAGGTTGCGATGAAGCGCGCCGCGCGCTTCGGACGGGCGCCCGCGAAGCCCGATGTCGATCTCGCCGTCGCCATCTTCGGCTACGACGGTTCGGCCGACGCCGGGTGGGTTGTTCGACGGGTGGCGCTCGTGCATGACGCGGCGCATCACTACGAGGTGCGCCGGGCCGCGGTCGATCTCGTTCCCGACGAATTGCTCCGGGTCATACCGGGCAACGACCGCAGCGTCATCAACACCTGGCGCGCCACCACACCAGCGAACTCGGTGCAGTAGACCCGAATAGTTCTGGTGTACTGCACCGAGTTCGGCCGTTCGACGCCGCCGTGCTCACGTTCAGCGCAGCCGGATGACGTTGCCGGTGACGAGCCGGGCCTGATCCGAACAGAGCCAGGCGATGACGGTTCCCACTTCGTCGGGAGTGGCGATGTGGGTGTGGTCGGGATTGCTCGCCACGAACTCGCGCACCGCGTCGGTGATCCAGCCGGTGTCGGTGATCGGCGGATGCACGATGTTGGCCGTGATGCCGTAGTCGGCGAGTTCGGTGGCCGCGGTCATCGTGTAGTTCTCCTGCGCGGCCTTGGCCGCGCCGTACGAAGCCTCTTCGGGAAAGCCGTTCGGTCCGCCGGAGGTCATCCCCACGATGCGTCCCCATGTGGCGTTGCGTTTGATGTGGCGGCGCGCGAATTCGGCGATGAGTAGTGCCGCGGCGCGCGCATCGACGCCGAGATTCGCGTCGATACTGGCGACGGTGATGGGCGCGAGCGCGCGCCCAAGGCGGTCGTTGGCCGCCGCCGCGAACGTGTCCTGACGCCAGCCACTGGCGTTGTTGACGAGAATGTCGACCGGCCCGAACGCGGTCTCAGCGGCATCGAACAGCCGCGCGGGCGCGTCAGCATCGGTGAGGTCGGCCTCGACGGCAATGGCGCGCCCACCATTGCCGGCAATCGCGGTGACCACGTCGTCGGCCGTCGAGCGCCGCATGGTGGCATAGGCGGCCGGAATCTCGGGGTCGACGTCGTCGCGCAGGCGCAGGTATGCCAGCACCACGGCCGCGCCCTGCCGCGCGAGTGCGCGTGCCGCCGCCGCGCCGATGCCGTGGTTCGCGCCGGTGACCAGGGCGACGTGGTGCGAGAAGTCGGGCGCAGCCACGCCGTCGTCGGGATCGATGGCGAGACTGTACGGCCTCCTACGCTTCGCCTCGATGACATTCGAACTCTCTGACGAACTTGAGGAACTCCGCGCGTCGGTGCGCCGCTTGGCCGAAGCCGAGATCGCGCCGAACGCACGCGAGGCCGACGAAATCGAGCAGTACCCGTGGGCGTCATGGGAAGCGTGGCGCGCCGCGGGGTTCGCTGGTCTGGCGTTTCCCGAGGCGGTCGGCGGCCAGGGTGGGGGAACACTCGCGCACGCCATTGCCGTCGAGGAAGTCGCGCGGGTGTGCGGCAGTTCCAGCCTGTTCACCTTCATTTCGAAGCTTGGGATGACTGCGGTGCTCGAATACGGCTCCGACGAGTTGGTCGCTCGGCTCGTACCGTCGGTCGCGAGCGGCGAACATCAGGCGAGCTACTGCCTTTCCGAGCCGAACGCGGGCAGCGATGTGGCCGCGATGCAGACCCGGGCGCGGCGTGACGGCGACCACTATGTGCTCAACGGGACGAAGGCCTGGATCACGAACGCGGGCGTGTCGCACTACTACACGGTGTTTTGTAAGACCGATCCCGACGCTGGCCATCGCGGCATCAGCGCGATCGTGGTCGAAGCAGGCACGCCCGGCTTCGAGGTGGGCAAGCTCGAGCACAAGATGGGGATGCGCGCGTCGCCGACGGGCATGTTGCACTTCGACGACTGTGCCGTTCCGGTTGCGAACCTCGTGGGTGAGGAAAGCCGCGGCTTTTACTACGCGATGGGCGCGCTCGATCGGAGCCGTCCGCTCGTGGCCGCGCAAGCACTCGGGCTGGCGCAGGGCGCGCTCGATCTTGCGGTCGCCTACACGAAGGAACGTTCGCAGTTCGGCAAGCCGATCGCGGAGTTCCAGGGCGTGCAGTTCCTGCTGGCCGATCTCGCGGCCGCAGTCGACGGCGCGCGGCTGCTCGTGTATCGCGCGTGCAGCCTGCTCGACGACGGCCGTCCCGGCACGGCGCGCGCAAGCGCGACGGCAAAGCTGGTTGCCTCCGAGGCCGCGATGCGTGTGACGACCGAGGCCGTCCAGTTGTTGGGTGGCGTCGGCTACACGCGTGAGCTACCGGCCGAGCGCATGATGCGCGACGCCAAAGTCACCCAGATCTACGAAGGCACCAGCCAGATCCAACGCATCGTCATCGCCAAACAACTCCTCGCCTGAGGGACCCGGTCCGTCCGTTGGTAGCTGGCATCGAATAGTTGTGCCGGAAGTACCAATGGACAACTCCAGACGTCAGGGTGCGACGGCGTGGAGTGACGCGAGGATGGCCGCGTCGACCCGCCCGTCTCGATCGAGCTCGAGCACCAGGCCGTGTACGCCGTCGACGGTGATCATCATCGTGTTGCCGGTTGAACCGGTGTCGCTGTCCCACTCGAGGAGGTCACTGCCTCCGATGTGCACGGTGTGGTTGATTGGTGGCGTTCCTTGGAAGCCCGCGATCGTGGTCACGCGGCCAGGTAGGTCGTCCGCGATCGAGCGCGTGTGTCCGAACGCGGGACAGCTGGGGGAACTCGCGTACTCGCCGATCGTCACAGAGTGGACCGGCGCGCGCCGGCATGGCGCGATCCGGCCATTGGCGTCGATCACCTCCCACCTCGGCGGCACCAGGAACGACACCCCACGGTCGCTCACGGCGCGCCATCCGTGTGTCGACGCTGCGATGCCGTGCGAGTTCACGACCGTTCGCGCCGATGGTCCGAGGCTGTGGAGGATCCGGTCGCCGAGCGGACCGTTCACCGTCACCGAGGTGAGCAAGCCGGACACGATGAGCAGGCGGGAAGTACCCGGACCGTGCGACACCGCTTCGTAGGTCGCGTAACCGTTGAGCATCGGGCCGCGCACCAATCGCTGCATTGGAGCGATGATCGTTGCGTTCCAGCGGACCGGAACCGGCTGGACGCGTATCCACGACGATCCTGCCGCCGGGGCGCAGGGGTCGGGCGCGGCACTTGGTGACGCGGCACTTGGTGAAGTCAGAATCGTGACGAGATGGGATGTCGCCCCGTCGCCAGGCGTCGAGCACTGCCGCGAGGTCGCAGTCGAAGGGACCCAGATTCTGGTGCTTCCGACGTCGACGGGGACCCAGCCTTTGGGGGCGTCGAGGCCGAGGTGGGCTCGCATCTGTGGCGACAGCGGAGCTGCGTGTTGTTTCGCCGGGGATGCGTCGGTCGGGGATGTCTCGACGCCGACGGTGTGCTTCGTCGAACGCACGCCGGCCCACACGGCGCCGCCCGCCAACACGACGGCGAACGTCGACGCGACCGTCGCACGCATCCGTCGACGACGTTGCTGCGAACGGGCACGCTCTGCGATGCGTTCAAAGCGTGCTGGTGGTGCAGGTGCCGCAGCGCGGTAGCGCCGCCCGGCGGCGACTAGTTCATCCATGGTCGGTCCTCGCTTGGTCTTCGTCGTCGTGCTGTTGCTCCGCCCGTAATGCCGCGGCGAGGCGCGCCCGCGCCTGGTGCAGCGTCGCCGCGACCGTCCCGCGCCGTATGCGCATCGCGGTGGCGATGTCGGCCTCGCTCAGATCGGCGACATAGCGCAGTACCACCGCCATGCGCTGGCGTTCTGGCAGTGCCCGTACCAACATCCAGAGTTCGACGTCGGTCTCGGGAGCCGAGGTCGCCAGGCGAGCGGCCCGAGCTTCCACGTCGCGCGACCGTCGTTGGCGTCGAAGGCTCGTCCGCAAGGCGTTGAGCGCCACTCGGTAGGTCCAGCCGCCCGGCGAGGCCATCGCCGATACACGCTGCCAGTGCGCGAACGCCCGGGCGAAGGCCTCATCGGTGGCGTCGGCCGCGGCGTCGGCGTCGCCCGACAGCGCGCACAGCGCCGCGAAGACGCGCTCGTGCTCACGTTCGTACCACGAGACGAAACCTTCGTCGATCACCGTCCTACAAGTCTGCCCGAGCCCGGAACGTGTAGCGCCACACGCGGTCTGATTGCATCCCACGGCGTTACACGCCGTGGGGTGCAGAGGAAAACCGCGTTGGGGGGGCGGGATTGGCGGTTGGGGGGGTTGGGGCGTTGGGATCAGAGTTCGTAGCGGGCGTGGGCGCGCAGGGTGAGTTCGGGGAGGCGGATGGCCAGCACGATCTGGGCCGCGGCGATCGGCAATGCGGCCCAGTAGACGGCGGGGATGGCGTGGGCGTAGGCGGCGGGGCCGAGGTGCCCGCTCGGGAGGCGGCCGGTGAGCGCCGCGCTGCAGAGGGCGACGCCGAGCGTGCTGCCGAGCGCGCGGCACAACAACGCCGTTGACGTTGCCACGCCGGTGTCGTCGGCCGCGGCGGCGTTCTGCACTGCGAGCAGTGACGTCTGCATGATGAAGCCGATGCCCGCGCCGAGCACGGCGCCCATGACCGCTGCAGCGGCGGCGGTGGTCGCACCCGTCAGGGTCGACAGCGCGCCGACCGCGACGATGGCACACGCGGAGCCGACGATCGGCCACCTGCGATAGCGGCCGGATCGTTCCACGCTCCGGCCGGCGATCATGGTGGTGAACGCGGTCACGAACATGAACGGTACGAGCAGCAACCCCGAGCCGGTGGCCGACCAACCCCGCACTTGTTGGAGGAACACCGGAATGAAGTACAACCCCGCGCTGAAGAGCGCGCCGCTCGTGACGTTGAGCGCGCTCGCGTAACCCACGACCGGTGACGCAAACACGCGCAGCGGCAGCACGGGTTCGGCGGCGCGTCGCTCGCGCGCCACGAACAGTCGAGCGAGCACGACGACGGCGACGATGATCAACGCGGTTGCAGGCGAGATCCATGGCAGCGTGTTGCCGCCGAGCGCAGCGCCGAGCACTACGAGTGTGAGCGCGCCCGTGAGCAGCGCTGAGCCGAGATAGTCGATGGCATGGCTGATGCGCTCGTACGGCACGTGTAGACGGGTCGCGACGATCACCATGCTCACGACCGCGAGCGGCAGGTTGACGCAGAACGCCCACCGCCAGCTCAGGTGATCCACGAAGAGCCCGCCGGTGAGTGGTCCCGCCAGACTTGCTACCGCGAACAGCATGCCTTGGTAGCCGAGCCAGCGGCCGATCTGTCGGGCCGGAACGATGTCGGCCACGACTCCCATTGCAAGCGGCCCGATGCCGCCTGCTCCAAGCCCTTGCAGGCCACGGAAATACACGAGCTGCCCGAAGGTTCCGGCGATGCCGCTGAGCATCGAACCGAGGGAGAACAGCGAGACTGCGATGAGGTACATCCGCTTGCGGCCGTACAAGTCGCCGAGCTTGCCGTAGATCGGCGTGACGGCGACGCTCGCGAGCATGTACACGGTGAGCACCCACGATCGCGAGTCCGCGTGGCCGAGGTCGCGCGTGATCGCGGGCAGCGCGTTGGCGAGAATGGTGCCGTCGATCGTCGACAGGATCATGCCGAGCTGCACGCCGACGAACACCATGACGACGCCGCGCCGCCCCGCCGTCGACCCCGCGGTCGACCGCTCGGTCGATCCCGCGGTCGACCCCGATGCCGTGCCGGCAACTTCGGGTGTGCCGAGTTCGGTCATGGCCCGTCGTCGCGGTGGACGTCGCGGGGTTCTTTGTCGGTGCGGACGCCCACGAACACAGGGTGGCGCAACGTGGCGAGGTCGGTCCATTCGGTGAAGCTGACCTCGACGACGATCACAGGCTGCACGAAATGGATGTCGTGCTCGACGGGCGCGGCGAACGGCGAGGTATCCGTGCGGATGCGCGCAAGGGCGGCGCCGAGCGCGTCAAGGTCGCGCTCGCTGAAACCCGAACCGACCTTCCCCGCGAATTTCAACCCGAGCAACGCCGAGTTGTCAGTGGGGTAGTAGCCCAGCGCAAGCGATCCGACGCGTCCCTCGCGGCGTCCGGCCCCTTCTTGCCACCCGCCGACAACGAGCTCGCAGCGCGAGATGCGCTTCACCTTGACCCAGGCACCCGTGCGGCGGCCCGGTTCGTAGCGCGAATCGAGGCGCTTGGCGACGACGCCCTCGAGCCCGTACTGCACCGCAATGTCCCACGTTGCGGTGCTGGCACCGACGGCGTGGGCGGGCACATGCCACCCCGGAGGCAGACCGTGGGACGCCACGTTCGCGAGCGCGGCCCGTCGCGCCGTGTACGGCTCGTCGACCAACGTGCGCCCATCGAGGTGCAGCACGTCGAACACCATGAACGACACTGCCGCCTGTGATGCAAGATCGGCGATTTCTTGGCGGTCTTCGAGGTGCATTCGAGCCTGGAGTAGATGGAAGTTGGGGCGGCCGGTGTCGTGCTCGGTGGCGACGATCTCTCCGTCGAGCAGCAGCGATTGACCACGAAGCGCGTCGCCTTGGAGTAGTTCGGGATATCGGTGTGTCACGGGCAACACGCGCCGGTTGAACAACTCGACGATGCCGTCGTGCACCGTCGCCATGGCGCGCACGCCGTCCCACTTCAGTTCCCAGCCCCAGCGATCACCGCTCGGAGCGACCGGGCGCGTGACCGCGAGCATCGGCGCAACGGGCTGTGGGCGCGCCATGTCAGAACTTCGCGATGACCTCGTCGGCGAAGCGTGCGAGCGAACCGACACGTGTCGACAGTGCTTCTGGGTCGCCGCCGTAGAAGTACCAGGGCACGGCCTGGAGTTCGGTGACGCCCAGATCGGCGAGCGCTCGGTAACCGTCGAGGTCGAAGGTGTCGATGCACAACGTGTTGATCTCGAAGTCGGTTCCGGTGCGACCGAATTCATTGCGGTAGTGCGCGAGGCGCTCGATGGCGTGTTCGATCTCAGCGCGTGTGTTTTGCACAGAGATCCACCCGTCGGCGAGCCGCGCGGCGCGACGAAATGCCGGTTCGGAGAGCCCGCCGACATGGATCTTCACTGGGGTTGTCGGCGCGGGCGAGATCATCAGCGGCCCGACGTCGTAGTGCGCGCCGTGGTACTCGATGTATTCGGGCCCATTCCCGGCGCATACGAGCTTCAAGATCTCGATCATCTCATCGGCGCGCTTGCCGCGCGTGCGCATGTCGGTGTGCGTCCACGCGAATTCCTCAGGGATCCACGACAATCCGACGCCGAGGCTCACGCGGTCGTGTGACAGCACTGCGAGCGAAGAGAGTTGCTTCGCGACAAGGAGTGGATCGCGGATCGCCAGTTTGACCACGTTCGTCGTGAAGGCGATGCGCTCGGTCACCGCGGTCATCGCGGCGATGCCCACAAACGGGTCGACGAAGGGCGTGTCGGCGGGCCAGAACCGCGAGCCGTCGGCCGAGTAGGGGTAGCTCGCCGTCACATCCTTCGGATAGAAGACCGAGTCGGGCATGGCGATCGTGTCGAAGCCGTTGGCCTCGGCAGCCCGCGCCATCGCCAACAAGTGGTCGGCGGGGAACATGGGGAACGGGACGGTCCAGCGCACGCCGAGAGACTAGGGCCAAGATTAGAACCTGTTCCATTTCTCGTGTACTGTGCGCCGCCATGGAATTTGGACTCTTCAACAGTGGCTGCCTTCTGCCCGGTTACCGGCCCGGCGACCCCCTCCGTGAGCACCATCGGATGATGGACGAGGTCGCGTGGACCGTCGCCGCCGATAAGGCCGGCTTCAAGTACACGTGGGCGACCGAGCATCACTTCCTCACCGAGTACTCGCACCTCTCGGCGAACGAGGTGTTCCTCGGCTACCTCGCCGCCGCCACCGAGCGGATTCACCTCGGGTCGGGCATCTTCAACATCACGCCCCCGGTGAACCCGCCGGCGCGGGTCGCTGAGCGCGTGGCGATGCTCGACCATCTCTCGCTCGGCCGCTTCGAGTTCGGCATGGGACGGGGAAGTTCGTCGACCGAGCAGCGCGGCTTCGGCATCGACGACCCTGAGCTCACGCGTGAGATGTTCGACGAGGTGATCGTCGAGTTCACCAAGATGTGGAAGGACGGCGAGTACGAGGGCCACGACGGCACGTACTTCAAGATGCCGCCCCGCAACGTGCTGCCGAAGCCGTACACCGACCCGCACCCGCCGATGTGGGTGGCCGCGGGCTCGCCGTCGACCTTCGAGAAGGCCGCGCAGATGGGCCTCGGCGTGTTGTGCTTCACGATGGCGTCGATCGATCAACTCGCACCGCTGATTGACAAGTACAAGAAGAACATCGAAAAGGCCGACCCGGTCGGTGGCTACGTCAACAACAACATCATGGTGACGAGCAACATGTTGTGCCTCGAAGACGGCCAGCGTGTGCGCGACATCGCCGCCACGTTGCAAGGCAGCTACCACACGAGCTTGTTGTTCAAGTACCTCGACACGTTCCCGCGCCCTGCGGGTGTGCCGGTGTGGCCGGATCTGATTCCCGAGCCGAGCGAGCGCGACATCGACAAGATGATCAAGTCGGGTGCGATGTGCTTCGGCACGCCCGAAGACGTCGAGCCCGCGGTGCAGAAGTACGCGGATGCCGGCGTCGATCAGCTCGTGTTCGGCATGCTGTCGACCACGATGTCACGCGAGGTTGCGTGCGAGGCCGTGACCACGTTCGGCAAGCACATCCTCCCGAAGTTCGACACCGACCCCGAGTTCAGCACCGCCAGGCAGCGCAAAGCCCAACTCGGCGTCGCCTCCTAGAAACCCCATTCCTGTACCGCCTGATGCGTCGTTGGGGGGGGAGGT
>JBBREP010000094.1:0-12126 GCA_038202885.1 Acidimicrobiia bacterium
CGGTCGCTCTCAACGATGGCATCGGCTTCGTGTACGTGGATGCGGTGTGGATATTCGGGAGGCAGCCCGAGCGTGCGCGGGCACGCCGGATTCGTCTCGACGACGAGGAGGCGCTCGGGATCGGCACCACAGCGATGCAGCTCGCTCACGGTGGCGCCCGCGTGGAGCCCGAGGCTCATCCAACCGTCGGCGTCGGGCGGCGCCGCGAGCGTTGCCATCACGCGCGGCGCGAACTGCGAGGCGACCGCCGCAAAGCGCCGGAAGTCGGCTGGGATGAACTCGATGTTGGCGCCCGTGGCGCGCAGGAACCGTTCGGCCGGCCCGAAGAAACCACTGAGGTAGCGCACGCCTGGCTTGGTGAAGACGGCATAGATGTCGACGAGCAACGCGCCGAATACCAACAGGTCGGTCCAGTCGTCGCGCTCGCCGAGCGCATGGAGGAACGCTGACGGTTGTCCTGGGCCGAGGGGCACGGCCATCGTGTCGTTGGATCGGACGAGCGCGGCGGCCTCAGAGGCGTGCATGTCGCGATGCTCGCACATGCGTTGCTCGCGTGGATAACTGATCGCGGACGCGCCGACCGTCATGACGCCTTCGTGCCCCGAGCATTGCCCGAACTCGGCGGGGGCGCGGTGGCGCCCTCAGATGTTGAGGATCACCAGCCGCGACTCGGTCATTTCTTCGGTTGCGTAGCGCGGACCTTCGCGCGTGTTGCCGCTGTCGCGCACACCGCCGTACGGCTGTTGGTCGGCACGGAACGTCGGCACTTCGTTGATGAGCACACCGCCGAAATCGAGCGTGTGCGCGGCCTTCATGGCATCGCTGAGATCGCGCGTGAACACCGCAGCCTGCAGCCCGTAGCGAGTGTCGTTCGCAATCCGTAGCGCCTCGTCGAAATCGCGGTATCCGGCAATACCAACCACAGGACCGAACACCTCCTGTGAACAGACCTTCATGTCGGGCTCCACGTTCGTGAGCACGGTGGGCACCAGCACGCCGTTGTCGTCGATGGTGCCGCCCCACGCGACCTTCGCGCCGTCGGCCGACGCCTCATCGATCCACGAGTGGACGCGGTCACGCTCACTGGTGGAAATGAGGGCGCTCACATCGGTGCCTTCATCGAGCGGGTCGCCGACGACGAGGTTCTTGACTCGGTCGACGAGCGCGTCGGTGAACGACGCGACGAGGGACTCGTGCACGAGGATCCGTTGCGTACTGATGCATGACTGACCGGCGTGGCTGAATCCGGCGACGGAAATCTTTGCTGCCGCGGTCTCCCAGTCGCCGGACGGTTCGATGATCACGGGCGCGTTGTTGCCCAGCTCGAGACCGACCTTCTTGCGTGCGGCCGTCGCACGGATGCCCCAACCGACCTCCGGCGATCCGGTGAAGGTGATCATCGCAGTGTCGGGGTGTTCGACGATGGCGTTGCCGACGGTGCGGCCCCCACCGGTGACGACGTTGACATGACCCGGCGGCAGCCCACACTCGTCGAGCAGGATCTCGACCAACCGGATCGCGGACACCGGCGTTTGGCTCGCGGGTTTCAGCACCACGGGACACCCTGCGGCGATGGCCGGCGCGAGCTTGTGGGCAACGAGATTGAGCGGGAAGTTGAACGGACTGATCGCGCCAACCACGCCGATCGGGACGCGCAAGGTGAATGCGAGCTTGCCGGCACCGGCCGCGCTTGCCTCCATCGGCACGACTTCGCCCGCGAGCGTGCGCGCGGCGACGGCGGCGAATTGGAAGGTGCTGACGGCGCGCTGGGCCTCGACCCGCGCCGTCTTGATGGGCTTGGCCGCTTCGACGGCGATGATGTGGGCGAGTTCCTCGATGTGGTTCGCGACGCCAGCTGCGGCACGGTCGAGGATGTCGGCGCGCTGCCACGCTGGGAGCGCACCGGCGGCATGCACCGATCGCGCGATCGCTACGGCGTCGTCGACCTGCGTCGCGTCACACGCCGGCACCCGCGCGAACAACGTGTTGTCGTACGGCGAGCGCACATCGATCCACGTTCCGGTCGTGACCCGTTCGGATCCAATAGGAAGGGCGTGATCGGCCATGCTGCGCTCCTGTGTGCGGGCTCGGGTCGAGTGTAGAGGTGCAGTGCAACGCGGCCCCGGGGCAGAAGCGCGACACGCTCGCCGGGCGCTACGACCTCAGGTTCGGATTCCACGGACGAGACCGCCCGGGAGCGCGCCCGTGTGCACGCCGTCCTCGAACGTCACTGCGCCGCGCTTGACGGTCGCCCGGTAACCGACCGCGTGCTGGAGCAGTCGGGTGCCGCCCGCGGGAAGATCGGCGACGAGTTCGGGCGGATGCAACCCGATGCGGTCGAGGTCGATCAGGTTGACGTCCGCGAGATATCCGGGTGCGAGCACGCCGCGATCGAGCCAACCGACGTGCGACGCTGTGCGCTGGGTCTGGCAGTGCACCATGTACTCGAGGGGCACTTTCGGGCCGCGTGTGCGGTCGCGCGTCCAGTGCGCGATCGCCGTGGTGGGGTACGAACCGTCGCAGATCGTGTTGCAGTGCGCACCGGCGTCGGAAAGACCGAACAGCGCGTACGGCGACGTGATCATCTCGTGCACGTCGTCGAGGCTTCCGTGCGCGTAGTTGAACAACGGGATGTACAGCAGCGCGCTGCCGTCGCCGGCGAACAACGTGTCGTACAGCGTTTCGTTCGGCGGCGTGGCGGTACTCGATGCAATGCCTGCGATGCTGTCGGTCGGTGACGGCTCGTAGCCCGCAGGATCGGTGAGCGGGTACATGCGGTCGTAGCCGGAGTGGATGATCGCGACGAAGCCGGTGGCGTGCGACGCGGCGTGTTCGTCGAGCAGCTGGCGGCGCAGGGCCGGCTCGGCGAGGCGGCGGAGTTGTTCGGGCCGGGGGAGGAGCGCGACCTCACGCCAGCTCGGGCAGAACGCGAACGGCTGCACGCTCGCGGTCAGGCCAATGAGCACCCCGATCGGGCGGACGGCCACCTGGGTCCGGGCCTGCGCACCCTCGGCGTTCCATCGACCGACGGCGGCGAGCAGCTCACGGAAGCGATCGGGCGTGTCGTCGTTCTGCTGCACGGTGAAGCTGAGCGGGCGTGTGATCTCGAGCGCGAGCCGTCGCAGCAAGGCCAGCTCGTGGGCCACGAGCGTGTCATCGCTCGACTGGTAGACGTCGGAGATGAGTTGCACCACGCCGTGTCCGGCCCGCGGCAAGGCCGCGGCGATACCGAGGACTTCTTCGGCCGCGGCCGTAAGGGTGCCGATCGACGCCCCCGCTCGGGTCCGGTGCACATACGTGCGGCTGGTCGTGAAGCCGAGCGCGCCGGCGCGCAGGCCCTCTTCACACAGGCGCGCCATCTCCTCGATCTCGTCCGGCGTGGCGACTGCCGTGTGGTCGCCGCCGCGATCGCCCATCACATAGGTGCGCAGCGCCGCGTGCGGCACCTGCGTGCCGACGTCGAGCGTGTAGGAGCGCGCGTCGAGGGCGTCGAGGTAGTCAGGGAAGGTTTCCCAGTTCCACGGCAGGCCTTCGGTGAGCGCGGTGCCGGGAATGTCCTCGACGCCTTCGAGGAGGGCGATGAGCCAGTCGTGCTTGTCGGCGTGCGCCGGCGCGAACCCGACTCCGCAGTTCCCCATCACCACGCTCGTGACCCCGTTCGTGGAACTCGGTGCCAAGAAGGAATCCCAGGTGACCTGACCGTCGTAGTGCGTGTGCAGGTCGACCCAACCGGGGGTGACCGCGAGCCCGTCGGCGTCGAGTTCGCGCCGTGCCGCGCCGACGTCGTCACCCACCGCCACGATCCGGTCGCCGTCGATTGCGACGTCGGCGTGGCGCCGCGCCGCTCCGGTGCCGTCGATGACCGTCCCGTTGCGGATCACAAGGTCGTGCATACGTGCATCCTTTTCCCGTGGTTGTGCGTGTTCTCAGGTGTCCTTGAATGCATCGAAGCCGATCAGGCCGCCGGCCACGATCGCCTTGCTGAGCGGCCGGGCGAGCGCCCGCAGACGTTCGCAGCCGCCGTCGCCGAGCGCGCGGTACGGCGCCAAGCCAAGCGCGTCGGTGCGCGCTTCGATCTCGTCACGGATCGTTCGCCCCGCAGCGGTGAACTCACCGTCGGCGTCCACCCAGCCGCGCGCGGCGAGGGCATCGACGGCCACGGCCCACTGTTCGTCGGTCCATTGGCGCGTCGCCGTGAGCGCGGCTTTGGGGACCTCGCCGGTGGCGGCGTGCAGCACGAGGGCCTCGAGGCCGGTGATTTCGCGGGTCACGAGCTCGGCGATGTGACCGTCGCCCCGGAACTCGCGCAGCAGCGTCTGCGCGTGCCAGAGCACGAGGTGGGGCTCGTCGGGCCATGCCAGTGCCGCGTGCCCGGCGAACAGCGGCCGGCCCTCGGGGTGCTCGCACGCCACCTCGGCGGCCCGGCGCGCCAAGGCGGCGGCCTCGGCGATCGCCGTTCCGGTCGCGGCGTCGGGGTCGGCTCGACGCAGCGCGGTATCGACCGCGTGCAACCGAGCTTCGAGCACCGCGGCCGGCGTCGTTCGCTCCCACACGCCGCGCATGGCGTCATGCACGAGGCCGGGTTCGAAGTTGAAGAATGTGGCCACGACGACCGCGGCGTCCACCGCGCCCATGGGTGCTGCGCGCGAGGCGAAGTAGCCGCTGCGACCGTGTAGGCCGATCGACTTATACCCGGCGTTGGCCTCGGGAACGAAGTAGATCATCCCGTGGATCGGCTCGAGCGTCCGCCAGGTCTTGCGGCCAACCAACGGTTCCATCCGCGAACGATACGCCCGGTCAGGAGAGGAGCGAAGCGGAGGCCCGCCCGCGAAGCCTCTCGGCCGAGAGCGAGAGCGACGAGTCGACAACCAGTGACTGATGTCCCGGTTGTGGAGAGAAGCTTGAGGCGGCACTGTTGGGCGCGGTTTGCTCGGTAGCCTTACGCCGCGGCGCGGACTCCCGCGCGCAAATGTGAGAAGGGCCTATGGGGGTCACGCGCCGAAGCGCGATTTGTGCAACGACGATGGCAGTTGCCGTCGCGCTCGCGACCGTCGCCCCGGCCAGTGCTGCGCCCTCGCTCGCGCCTGGCGCGGGCGCGACGAGTGCGCAAGGCACGTACACGCGCGTCGACGGCAAGGCGCTGCGGCATGTCTGTGCGCCGGCGACGCGCGATCAGGCCACGTGTAACTCGCTCGTCACGGTCGACGCTGCTGGGCGGACGCTTTCGCCGGCGACCGGGCCTACGGGCTGGGGCGCCGCCGACATCCAGAGTGCCTATCGCGCCGACACCGGCGGTGGAAGCGGTCAGACGATTGCCATCGTCGACGCCTTCGACGATCCCAACGCCGAGGCCGACCTCAACGTGTATCGCACGACATACGGACTCGGGTCATGCACGACCGCGGACGGGTGTTTTGAGAAGTTGAACCAGTCGGGTCTTTCGACACCATTGCCGAAGTCCGGTGCCGGCACCGGATGGCCGGCGGAGATCGCGCTCGATCTCCAGATGGCGTCCGCGGTGTGCCCGCGATGTCACATCGTGCTCGTCGAAGCGAACTCTGCCGGTTGGTTCGACATGTTCGACGCGGCCGACGTCGCCGCCGAACACGGCACCGTGGTGTCGAATAGCTATGGCGGCGGCGAATACTCGTTTCTCATCACGTCGGGCCACACGCACTACGACCATCCCGGCGTGGTCGAAGTCGCAAGTTCGGGCGACAACGGATACGCGGGCGGGCCGCAACTACCGGCCGCGTTTACGACCGTCACCGGAGTGGGCGGCACAGTGCTGTCGCGCGATGTGTCGACGCGCGGGTTTAGCGAACGCGTGTGGGCCGGAGCGGGCAGCGGTTGCAGCGGGTTCGTCAGCAAGCCCAACTACCAACACGACACGGGGTGCACCACTCGCACCATCGCCGACGTGGCCGCGGTGGCATCGAACGTCTCGGTGTACGACTCGCTGGGCTCGGGCGGGTGGGTGAACCTCAGCGGTACGAGTGTGGCGGCACCGATCATCGCCGGCATGTACGCCCTTGCTGCCGACACCACCAGCTACACCGACCCGACGCGCCTCTATCAGCACTCCGACGCACTGTTTGACGTGACGACGGGGTCGACGGGCACGTGCGGCACGTACCTCTGCCAAGGCAATGTCGGCTATGACGGACCGACCGGTTTGGGGACGCCGAACGGTACGTCGGCGTTCCGTGGCGGCAATGCTGCGCTCGTGCTCGATGGCGAGGCCGGCGACCCAGTGGTCGGCCCGCACCATCTGAGCCTGGCCGGGGTCGGGGTGACGGGCGACCGCCGCTCGATCCAGTTCGCGTACTCGGGCGGTGACGGGGTCTGGTCGGGCGCGTTCGCGCCGCCGTCGGGCACCACGTTCACCCGCCGCCAGTACGACCACACGCAGCAGGTCCCCGACAACACGCACGCGGCCGCCGACGTGCGCGGCAATGGCCAAGCGTGCATTTCGACGGGCACTGTTGTGATCGACGACATCTCGTTCGACGGCTCGGGCACGATCGCTGGTATTGCCATGCGCTGGGAGTTGCAGTGCGCGGGGTCGCCGGCCGTGGGCCGAGGATCGCTGACGTGGAACACGAACGTCATCGAGCCGCAGCATGACATCACACCGCGATCGGTTGCGATGGGAACGCTGTTGCCGCGAGCAGTCACCGCACCGCAAGTGCTGCTTGTGGCGAATGCCGGTGCGAAGCCGCTGCGGATCGGTCATGTGTCGTCGAGCGACCCACAGCTCGTCATCGGGATCGATGTGTGCAGTGGCGCGACGTTGGCTGTCGGTGCGTCCTGCGCGCTTGCCTACACGCTCGAACCCGACGGCTCGTCGCCGACATACTCGGGCACACTCACGATTCCCGACACTGCCGCGAACCTGCCCACTGGCGGGATGCGCGTACATATCGGCGCATCTGTGATCACGCACCGGCCCGGCGACCGCTTCACCTCGATCAACAAGGTGGGCAGCAATTCCTTGGGTGCCGGCACTCCGTTGGTCGGCGACTTCAACGGCGACGGTACCGACGACGTGCTCTGGTACGCGCCGGGTGCCGCGCCGGACCGGCTCGAGATCAGCGATCCGACCCATCCCGGTGTCACCGCGTCGACGGTTCCCCTGCGCATCAACGGTCTGTACATTCCGTTGGTCGGCGACTTCAACGGCGATGGTGCCACCGATGTGCTCTGGTACGCGCCCGGTCCCGCGGCCGACTCCATGTGGTACGGCAACGGTGACGGCACGTTCCACTCGAGCGCGACCAGGATTAACGGCGTCTATGCGCCGGTCGTCGGCGACTTCGACGGTGACGGGCACATCGACGACATTCTCTGGCGCGGTCCGGGTCGCGCGCCCGACGTGATGTGGTTCGGTTCCGCTCGCGGCCCGCGATCGGTCACGGTCAGCGTGAACGGTGCCTACGACCGCGTTGTACCGGGCGATTTCAACGGCGACGGCGCCACTGATCTGCTCTTTTGGTCGGCGACGACCACGACACATCCCGTCTGGATGAGCGGCGGGGGATCGTTCTCGACGCACGCGATGCGCAGCCCCGCGGCTGGTGCAGAACCGATTGTGTTGCGTATCGACAGCGATGCTCGCTCCGATGTGCTGTGGTACGGGCGCGGCGCGATCCGCGACGGCTATACCACCGCGGCCGAAGGCTTCGCCAGGATGCATGCCCTGTCAATCTCGGGCGACTACGTCCCGCTTGCGGCGAACTTCGACGGTGATGCTGCGGGGTACAGCGACATCCTGTGGCGCCATCGGGGCGCTCGCGGTGCCGATGCGTTCTGGGCCGGGTCACCGTCGGGTCTGGTCAGCCACTCGTATGCCAACACCCACTTTGATGCGTCGGTGGTGCAAGCCGTCGTTGGACACTTCAACGGTGGCGACACGGCCGCCGATGTGCTGTTCGACAACCACGGCAAGGCGACGTTCTTCTACGGCTACTCGTAGCGATCGCCCGGGGTGCGCGGCCCTACGGCCGTGCGTTGCTGCACGTACGCGCGGGGAATGTCACCGCATACAGCACGCCGTCTGTGCCGCGAAGTGAGGGTGTGAGCACGGCATCGGCGCTCAGTGGTGGTGGCGACACGGGTGCGGCGGCGTACCACGCGACGTGTAACCCGCCGTGGCATGCGTTGTCGACCATCTCGGTATACGTCGCCGGCAAGATGCTGACGCCGGGTACGAGTTGTGCGGGATACGGACGTAACGGTTCGTAGCCGACGGCGGCGCTGATCGTCCACGGATGGTTCGACACGAGGAGGCCGTGCGGCGGATGGGCGCGGAGCTGCTCGGTGAGCGAACCAGGGGCTGGGCGCGTCGCGAACGTCATGGTCGCGTGACTCGGTGCCGCAGTTGCTGCAGCAAACCAACCCACCGAGAGCGCGACGAATCCGACCGCGAGCGCGTTGATGAGTCCAGCCGTCGGTCGGCCAGCCGTGCGCGCCGCGGCGCGCGTACGGTCGAATCTCAGCGCCGCGAACATCATGACCGTGGGGTAGAGGGGTGCAGCCGTTCGTGGATCGATGCTCGAACCGCTCGTCCGGGCCGACACCAGGAGCATCGCCGTGTAGATGACGGCAAACGCCACCAGCAGCCGTTCCAGGGTGTGTGCGTCAGTCGGCGCTGCGCTGCGACCGAGCCGGTCGTGTCGCGTGCGACGAACGCGCCGTACTCGGTTGGTGGTTGCCGCGCCTGCGAGCACCATCACGGTGCCGTAGAAACCAATCTTCGCGGCCGTGCTCCACGTCTCGAGCGACCAGACGGGAACAAAGAGCTGCGCGATCGCGCCCAGCAGTCGGACGACGAGCGATGTGGCAGTCGCGGCATCACCGACGCGAGGTCCGAGCACGCGCTGTCCGGTGGTGGCGTTTCTCGCCAACCAGAGCCCGAACGGCCCGAGCGCGAGCGCGACGAACAGCGCGGTGCTGTGAAGCCGCTGACGGCCGTTGCGTCCTCCGGCCAACCACAGCGCCACCACACCGAGTGCCACGAGCGACGCGGCCGCGTAGCGGATGAAGAGCGCCGCGTCGGCGATCAGCGCAATCGTGCACACGCGGCGGGGCGTCGGGTCCTTGAGCGTCTGCGGCAGGCGGGCGATAAACGCGATCATGAGGACGCAGAACAACGGCTCCGACCAGCTGTGGCGTCCGAGGTCGAGCAACGCCGCCGACAATGCGAGCGGCACCGACGCAGCGAACGCAACGGCAAACGACCGCATGTGGCGTCGCAACAATTGCCACGCCAGCCACACGAACGTTGCGATGCTCGCGGCGTTGAGCACTCGCGACGCGGCGCCGAGCGACATGCGGAGCCGCAACAAACCGGCAAGGACGATGGGATACCCCGGCGGGAACACCGTCGTCGGCGTGCGCGTAAAGTCGACCGCGCCCTCACCGCGCGCGAGATGACGCGCCATCGACCAGTACGTGACCGAGTCGGGTGTGAGGTAACTCCCGGACCGTGTCGCGATCAGGGTTGCGCAGCCGGCTGTCGCAACCAGTGCCACCCCGACCAACCATTCGCGGTGATCGCGCGCGGGCGCGGTGCGCTCACCGGCGTCAGAGTGCGGTGCGGGGAGCGTGCGCAAGCCCAACTCGCTAGCAGACTTGAGGGTGGATCGCGGTGCACGACGCGGGCCAGAGCGCCGCGAGCGACGAGACCAGAATTGACATTGTGATCTGCCACGGGCCTGGCGCTGCGGGCGGCCTGCCCGTCATCGCTCTCGCGGTGAAGACGATCCACCATCGCATTCCAACGATCACCGTCCACGCGCTCGGAGCCGTCGTCGCATGCTCCGTTGCGTGGTCGGCCATCCACGACACGCACTCCGCGGTGGGGTCGGAATCTTCGCGATCCCGATCTATGCGCTCACGGCGTACCGGCCCGCTCCTTTCCGTCCCCGAGGCTGGTCGCAGTGCCGTAACCGATCGTCATGGTTGGGTATCCAGTGCCAGGGGGCTGGCATAACGAGCACCGAGCGCCAGCTCGGTGCGCTTAGGGCTCGTCCCACTCTGCACCGAGCAACGAAGGCGACACGATCGGTATGCGCGGCTCACGATCGCCCGACTCGCCACCACCACCTCGGCGACAGACGTGGACCATTTCCGCGTCGGTCTGCACCAACCAGCGGTCGTCGTTCCCGCGCACGACGACCGTTTGCCTTTCGGGCCGTTCGGTTACGACGGACGCCCCGCAACCGGGACACTCGAAGACGAGGAAGGGTTCAATGCCCACGCTCTCATCCTCGCATCACGCCGAGGCGCGCCGCACGCCTCGTGAAGCGAGCCGAACGGCAGATCGGAGCGGCACGTGTTCAGCCGACGAGCCGGGTGTTGGCGTGCGTGGCTTCGCTCGGTGTCCGCGCGGTCGACTGCACCAGTACGAAGTGGCCCGCTTCTGGATCACGCTTGATATGGCCAAGGTCAACGAGCGCGCTTGGTGACCTCACGCCGTCGGGAGGCTCACGCACGATCGCGAGGTCAACCGGTTCCGCCCTCGCCCATGTCACGTGAAGGAACAGCAGCTCGGGTGAGACCGCGGGGCCGGAAGCGAGGCGGGCACACTCGTTGTTCCATCCTAAGGAGGTACGGCTGCATAGCGCGCTCGAGTGAGAGATCCATGATCTGGGAAGGATCACCCGAACGAGCGAGCTGGAAAGCGTGTAGCCGGGCGGTGCGCCCCGGTTGACGATCCGTCGCGTGGCTGGGATAGCCCACCACTGTGCCCACGCTTGCGCCGGAGACAGCGTGGTACCTGTGAAGGGAACCGTCGCGCAAGACGCGTTGGCACCGCACTCAGTTGTGTGCTCTGAACACGCCCCGCCGAGCAGCGTTACTGCCGCTGCCAAGGCGATGCCTGCCGCGCGTCTCGCATTCATCGAATTCTCTGACGACCGCGCCGAGGATCGGGTTCCGCGCGCTCATATTGCCGGGTAGGCGTGCGTTATGCCAACACCGTCGGGCTCATGCGTGGGCTGGCGATGCGCCGACGTGGACTCCAACCTCATCGATTGGAGTCCGTCATGTCTGCCCCCGAGCCATCGTTCCTGCCAGCCGTCATCGTCGAGTCCGACCCGTTCTCTGATGCTGAGCGCTATGCGCTCGCCGGGTTCCTCGCGGGGTACTCCGGCCTCACGTTCGAGGCCTACGCCCTCGATCTGCGCCAATACGCCGCCTACTGCACCGCCGCTCGCGTCAACCTGTTCGACGCGCGCCGCGCCCACATCGAAGCGTTCGGCCGCTACCTGGAAGCCACCGGCCGAGCCCGCGCCACCATCGCCCGCCGTCTGTGCACGGTCACGTGCTTCTACCGATACGCCGAACAAGAAGGACTCATCGACAAGTCGCCAGCTGTGCACGTCCGCCGCCCGCGCCTCGACTACGAATCGCACGCCACCGGCCTCGACCGCAACGAACTCGGTGCCATGCTCGTCGTCGCCGGACTCGCCAACCACCAAGACCACGCCCTCATCGCACTGCTCGCCCTCAACGGGCTACGGGTATCCGAAGCCATCGGTGCCGACATCGACAGCCTCGGAGTCGAACGCGGCCACCGCACAATGACGATCCTGCGCAAAGGCGGAAAGACCGTCCTCATCCCACTCGCACCCCGCACCGCCCGCACCGTCGACCTCGCCATCGGCGAACGCGCCACCGGGCCGATCCTCCTCAACCGCAACGGCCAACGCCTCGACCGCCACGCGGCCGCCTGGATCGTCCGGCGCGTCGCGCGGGCTGCGGGGATCACCAAACGAATCGGACCTCACACCCTGCGCCATGCCTTCATCACCGCCGCGCTCGACGCCGGCGTGCCACTGCGCGACGTCCAAGAAACCGCCAGCCACGCCGACCCTCGCACGACCATGCGTTACGACCGAGCCCGAGTCAGCCTCGACCGCCACGCCACCTACATAGTCGCGACGTTCATCGCTGGAGCAGCCCGATGAACCGCACATAACGCGCGGCCCCAAACCTTGCGATAACGAGCACCTACCGAAGCTCCTATGTTTGTCAAGGGGCGGTTCGGCGTTGCTGGCAGACCAGTGATGGGCCACTCGGTTGAGGGCGAGCTCTTATGAGGCCATGCGGGTGCCGAACGTG
>JBBREP010000095.1:0-11973 GCA_038202885.1 Acidimicrobiia bacterium
CATCGGCCGTTTGCTGGTTGCAGACGCGAATCATGCCGTCGGCATCGACAACCAGCACCGGATCGGGTGCTTGTTCCACCAGTTGGCGGAAGCGGCCCTCCGACGCGGCGAGCGCGAGTTCAGCCCGCCGCTCCCTCGTCACGTCGACGAAACTCACGACCGTCCACGGAGCTCCGGCCGGGCGCGGCAACGGCATCGCAATCATCACGATGATCCGGCGTTCGCCGTCGGGGCGCCGCGTCACCATCAGTTGGCCCGACGGTTCGCCGCGCTCAAGCGTGATCACGATTGGCCACTCATCGACCTCAAGTCTGCGTTGGTGTTCGTCTTCGAGCACCCACGGCGAGTCACGCACGAACTTGCCGATGAGCGCGCCGCTCGGAAAGCCGAGTACCCGCTCGGCACTCGGGTTCATCGCAACGACTCGTCCGCGGTGATCAGCGACGAGCACGCCCTCAGCCAGCGCGTCGAAAATGCCGCGCGCGAACTCATCGGATTCGTGGAAACCGACGTCGCGTACGTCGCGCTGCGGATCGATGTCGCTCAACCCGCCGCGATCCGATAGCCGAAGCCCCGCACGGTCGCGATGACCTCTGTCGGCGCACCGGCCCCGGCGAGCTTGGTGCGCACGCGTCGGATGTGCTCGGTGACGGTGGCTGGGTCCTGCCATTGTGAGGTCGATCCCCACACGTGGTGCAGCAGCGCTTCGCGGCTGAACGTCTCGGGCGAGTGAACGGCGAGGAAGCGCAACAGCCCGAACTCCTTCGGCGTGAGTTCTACGAGCGTGGTGTCGACCGACGCCGTGTTCGCGGCCAGGTCGAGCAACACGGTTCCGATCTGGAGGTGCTGTACCGCCGGTTCGGGGCTGCTGCGGCGCAGCAACGCGCGCACCCGGGCCGACAGTTCGGCGACCGAATAGGGCTTGACCATGTAGTCGTCGGCGCCCGCGTCGAGCCCGTGGACCCGCTCGCGCTCGTCCGAGCGCGCCGTCAACAACAACACCGGAACCGAGCTCGCCCGACGGATCTCGGCGAGTACCACCAGACCGTCGAGCCCGGGCAGACCAAGATCGAGGACGACAGCGTCAGGATTGTTCGTGCCGATGGCGCCCAGCGCCGAAGGCCCATCGGTGGCCTCGACCACGGTATGGCCGTCTTCTTCGAGCACGCGACGCACGAGGAGTCGGTTGCCGTCATCGTCTTCGACGACGAGAATCGTCGTGCTGTCGTGCGCCATGAGATCCTCGCGTGCCTGCACGACGCCGCGGTCCTCCGACGGGCGCTCCAGGGTTGGCGATTGTCGCACGCCGGCTCCTCGCTGTCGATGGATCGCTGTCAGGTGCCTGACAGTTGTGACGGACAGGTTGGAGTGAGTCTGCCCGCACGCGCGCCGGCGCCGCATCCCTGCCGCAAAAGTTGTGCCGGTGTTGTGAAACCGCCAGGTTCGCAGCTGGCGGCCCCGGCACCGCTGCGGCGCGGGCCCGACCCGTACAGTGCTGCGGATGCGCCACACCGCCGCCGTGCTCCTCGTGTCCGCCGCGCTCGCGGCGTGTGGTTCGACCAGCGCGGCACGCCCGACCGCCCGGGCCACCACGAGCACCAGCATGGCCACCTCGATCACTTCGCAGGCACCGACCACGTCCACCGCTCCCACCACCCCGGCACCGAAGATCACGGCACCGAAGATCACGACGGGCACCGGCGCGACGAGCACCGTCGACCTGACCGCGAAGCGACCGTTCGACGTGTTCGTTCCCAAGAGCTACACCGGGTCGGTCGCCGTACCGCTCGTGGTGCTCCTCCACGGCTACACGGTGAACGGTGCCCTCCAAGAGGTGTACTTCCGGCTCCAGCCCCTCGCCGAGCAACGCGGGTTCCTCTACGTGCACCCCAACGGACTCGTCGACCCGAAGGGCAACGGCTACTGGAACGCCACCGACGCGTGCTGCAACCTGTACGGGGCGCACGTCGATGATTCGGCGTACTTGAACGCGGTCATCGAGAAGGTGCAGCACAAATACAACGTCGATCCGAAGCGGATCTTTCTCGTCGGGCACTCCAACGGCGGGTTCATGTCGTACCGGATGGCGTGCGATCACGCCGACAAGATCGCGGCGATCGTGAGCCTGGCCGGGGCCACCTTCCAAGACCCGACTCGGTGTAGGCCGTCGGCACCGGTGAACATCCTCGAGATTCACGGAACGTCCGACCCGACGATTCATTTCAACGGCGGTCAGATCGCTGGGCACAAGTATCCGGGCGCGCGCAACACGGTCGCGACCTGGGCGAAGTACAACGGGTGTGGCACCAAGCGCACACCACGGCCTGCGACGCTCGACCTCGACTCGAAGCTCACGGGGGCCGAGACGACCGAGTCGGCCTACTCGGGCTGCCAGCCCGGCGGTGCGGTCGAGTTGTGGACAATCAACGCCGGCGTCCACGTACCGGCGCTGTCGTCGGCGTTTCCGACCGCGGTCATCGACTTCCTGTTCGCGCACCCCAAGCCTTGAGCGTCAACAGCCCCAGGCGATCCCGAAATCGGCGACGTCGAGCACCCGGCGGTGAAGTCATCACCCGCCCGACGAGGCCCGCAGGCTCGGCGCGTTGCGCACCGGTGCCAAGATCGGCAGTCCGAGCATCTCCTCGAACGTGCGCAGCGCCGCGGCGTGGCCAGCACCCGACACGCGCCGCGGTCCGGGTCGAGCAGTCGGGGCAATGATGAGGTTCGGGACCGGGCGGTCTTCGTCGTAGAGGACGAACACGGCGGTCGAACCCGACCGATAGCTCGCGCCAGCCAAGATCGCGCCCAGGTGGACCGACAACCAGGAATCAACCCGGCTGTTCGGGCAGTCGTGCCCGTCGTTACAGAGGTTCGGCGTGATCATCGCGAATGTCGGCAGCCGGTTCACGTCGAGGGTCGTGAGGGTTTTGACCTCGCGAGCGCACGCCGCGTGATCGTTGCCGCCGTAGTAATAGAGCTCCGGAACGTGACGCGACGCGTTCGCTGACACCGAGCAGCCACTTGTATTGCCTTCGACGAACGACCGGACGGTTCCGCCGGACGCGCGCACCTGACGAAAGATGTTGTTGTCGGTCGACCGACATGACGGGGAGGGATCGCAGTCGTTGCGCGTCGCAGGGTTGTCGACACCAGACGTGAGCCCGATGTATTGCGTGAGGCTGTTCTGATGGATGTTCGTCTCGGTCCAACTCGGGTAGTACGCGCACGTGCTCGCGAGTTGATGCAGATACGGCATCGATGCGAACCCGGCGCCGACGTTGGCCCAACGTCGATTCTCTTCCATGATGACCACCACGTGCGCGTACTTCGAAGGCGCCTTGCCCGCGTGGTTGCACGCGTTGCTCTGCGCGGCGCGAATCGTTTGGTTCGACGTCGCAGCGCTCGTCGTTGCCGATGGCCGCGCGGTCGTGGCGTCGGTGTGCACAGACACCGACGCCGAGCTGGTACCACACGCCGAACCCAGAACGAGCGCAGCGACAATCGGAAACAGTTTCACGTCAACCCTTTCGCCAACCCGTGGGGTCGACAGTTGAGCGCACAAATGCGTCGCCGCGCCTGCACTATGTCGAACTCATACCGCGTTCTTACGCACGCGCGCTAGCAATGCGGCCGGTGCACCGCAGATATCACGCCGCGTTCGCGCGGACCGACCAGTGTGGCGCGCGTGTAGCTCCCGGACGAATATTCGGCCTGGCGCTCATCGTAGCTGTCGCGTGCGGATGCGCTGGCAAGGCGCCCGCCGCCCCGGTACAGCCAGCGCGGCTCGCTCGGCTTGTCATCACGAAGACCGGCGTCACAGTCGCCGTCACACGGGCCGAGGCGCACGGTTGGCGCGTGTCGACGCCCTGCGGACATACCGCAACGATTGTCCACGGTACGCCGATCACGGTCGTCGACGTCATGCTCGACCCTGGTCACGGCGGTGTCGAAGCCGGTGCCGTCTCGCATGACCTGCGCGAGGCCGACATCAACCTCGACGTGGCGCGACGTGTGCAGCGCGACCTCGAAAAGGGCGGGATCACGGTGGCGCTCACGCGCACCGGCAACTACCGGCTGCCGATTCCGACGCGCGCCGCCATCGTGAACGCCATCCGCCCCAAGCTGTTCGTGAGCATTCATCACAATTCGGGCGACGCGGCGCCCCACAACGGTCCCGGCACCGAGGTCTATTACCAGCACGGTTCGCCTGCTGCTCGGCGTCTTGGCGGTCTCGTGTGGCAGCACATCGTCGGGAGCATTTCGAAATACACGGCCAATTGGGTCGGAGCGTCCGACGCCGGCGCCATCTACCGGCTCGATCAGCATCAAGCGGACTACTACGGCGTGCTTCGCCGCACCCACGGCACGCCCTCGGTGCTCGCCGAAGTCTCGTACGTCTCGGAACCGACCGAGGCTGCCTTGCTCGCCACAGCGGGCTTTCGCGCCGCAGAAGCTCGAGGCATCGCCGACGGCATCGTGCGCTACCTCCATTCGAAAGACCTCGGCTCGGGCTTCCATACGCCGATCCAACGTGGGTATGCCGACAATGGAGGCGGCGGTGGCACGTTCATCGGATGCCGCGACCCGGCGCTCCAATGATTCCTGTGAGCGGTCCACAGGAACCAACCCGCAGTTTCACTCGTTCCAACCTTGCTCTTGCCTTCATGCGCAAGAGTGGATGTCGATGCACAACGACTGCACCCCCACGATTGGCCGTGTGACGCCATGACCGTGGACCGTCGGGCCTTCGCCCGCGATGAAGGTCTACGCCGGGTCAATCGGATCACCGGCCGCCTCATCGCAGGCAGCCTGGTCCTTTCGGGAGGCTTCGCGGCCGCGGCAGCATCGAGCTTCGCCGGGGGCACGCGCCACACCAAGTCACCGGTCGCGACGCGACTTCCCGCGTCCGCCGCCGCTCCGGCCGATACGCCCAACACCATCGCTCCTCCACTCACCGACCCCAACACGGCGCCCGCACAGACACCGGCACAGACGCCGGCCGGCAACGACCCGGGCGCGACACTGCAACCACCCGCGACCGCCCCGCAGTACACGCCTCCGCCGACGCAGTACACGCCGCCCTCGACGCAATACGTACCGCCGCAACAACCGCAATACGCGCCGCCGCAGGACTGGTCGCCACCGGTGGTCTCTGGCGGGTCGTGATCACCCACGGTCGGCACGACTTCCGGGCCCTCGGCACCGGGTGCGTGCTGCTCGCTACAGATGCAGAAGCGCTCCCTACGGCCCTGTCTGCGGTCACGGCCGAGCTCGACGCAGTCGATGCGTCCTGCAGTCGTTTCCGCGACGACTCCGACCTCAGTCGAGTGAACCGCGCCGGCGGCCGGCCGACAAAGGTCAGCGCCGATCTACTCGCTGGTCTCGAGGGCGCATTGCGGGCCGCCCGACTCACCGGTGGTGACCTCGATCCAACGATTGGGGCTGCCATCGTTGCCCTGGGTTACTCCCATGACTTCGCGCGCATGGGCATGTCGGTACCGGGGTCGGTCACCGTGCGACGCATCCCTGGATGGGAACACATCGTCATCGACCCAGAGCACGCGACCGTGACCGTTCCCGATGGGGTCAGCCTCGACCTCGGCGCCACCGCGAAAGCGTGGGCCGCCGACCGCGCGGCGAAGGCGGCGGCTGACGCGACTGGGTGCGGCGTGCTCATCAGCCTCGGCGGCGACATTGCCACGCACGGCGCCGCGCCTGACGCGGGTTGGACCATCCGAATCGCCGACGATCACGCGGCGCCGCCGGACGGATGCGGTCCGCTCATCACGATTCGTGATGGCGCGATCGCAACGTCATCGACGAGCGTGCGCCGTTGGTCTCGCGACGGACACCAGCTGCACCACATCCTGGATCCTGCGACTTCGATGCCGGCACCCGAGGTATGGCGCACCGTGAGCGTCGCCGCGGCGAGCGCGCTCGACGCGAACATCGCGGCCACGACGAGCATCGTGCGCGGCGAGCGCGCGATCGATTGGCTCGCGACGTTTGGACTCCCGGCCCGCTTGGTGCGCAGCGACGGCTTGGTGTTGGCCGTCCACGGCTGGCCGCCAGAACCGACGGCTGCGAGTTGTCGATGATCGCGCTCCAGAGCGGCAAGGCACTCTGGTACGCCACGCGCGGCACCGGGGTCGTGGCGCTGCTGTTGCTCACGGCCTCAGTCGTGCTGGGCATCATCACGTCGGTGCGTTTCGAAACGCGACATTGGCCACGATTCGTCGTCGGCGCGCTGCACCGCAACGTGTCGCTGCTCGTCGTTGTATTCGTGGCCTTACACGTCATCACTACCGTCCAAGATGCCTTCGCTCCCATCCACTACCTGGACGCGGTCGTGCCATTTGCTTCGCCGTATCGAACCGTGTGGCTGGGCCTCGGCGCGGTCGCGGCCGACTTGTTGCTGGCGCTCGTTGTCACGAGCCTCCTGCGGGCGCGCCTCGGATACCGCGTGTGGCGCTTCGTCCACTGGGCCGCGTACATCTCGTGGCCGGTCGCCTTGGTCCACTCATTGGGCACCGGCAGCGACGCGCGTGCGACCTGGTCAATCGCGCTCAACGCTGTCGTCCTCACGACCGTCCTGTGCGCGATCGCCTGGCGGTTCACCGCGGCGTGGCGCACGCTGCGCACAGCCGGGATCGTCGCAGCGACAACCGCGGTCCTCGCCCCCGCGGTCATCGTCCTGTGGGCATGGCGCGGTCCTCTGCAACCAGGTTGGGCGCACACAGCGCGCCCAACCGTTCGCCCACCGGCTTCCGCCGAACTCGGAACGACTGGTGGCCAGCGGGCAACGATCACCGCGGCGCCATCGCCGTCGGAGACGCAAGGATTTCATGGAGCATTGCGCGCCAATCGCACAGTCGGCCAGGTCGCGTCGGACGGTTCAGTCGTCATCGCCATACGAGGCACGATTCATGCCGATCCCGTCCTGCACCTCGACCTTGAACTGCATGGCGCCGCGTCGGGCGGAGGCGTCGTGCTGGACGTCGGCAAGGTCGCGCTCGGTCCGGCGGGCGACGTCCGGCGCTGGACTGGTGTCGTGAGTTCGCTGAACGGGACGCACGTTGAGGCGCGCGTCGCCGACCGGTCGCACCACGTGCTCGTCGTCTCCATGCAACTCGAGATCAATCGTGCCGCCGGCACCGTGACCGGAACCGTGAGCGCTCGTCGACGCACCGGGGGCAACGCATGAAGCTTTCCGTACCGGACCCAACCCCTACTCGTGGTGCTCCAACCGGCATCCGCCGGCTCCTCGCGCTCGCGGTGGGGTCGACGGCCACTCCACTGGAACAACACCGAGCGCACTACGCCGCGCCGCGCCAGCATGGGCGTCACGACGCGCTCATCGCGTTGGTCGAGAAGTCGGGGTTACGCGGCCGCGGCGGGGCTGCGTTTCCTACGGGAACGAAAATGCGCGCAGTCGCGTCGGGGCGGCGCCCACCGATTGTCGTCGTCAACGGGACCGAAGGTGAGCCGCTGAGCAAGAAGGATGCGACGCTCCTTTGTCTCCAGCCCCATCTCGTCCTCGACGGCGCGGCCCTTGCTGCCCACGCGCTCGGAGCCACTGAGATCATTGTGTGCGTCGATCGCGAGCAGCCGGGCGCCATCGCGTCGGTGGCCCACGCGATCGCCGAGCGTCAACGCAGCGACCCGCAGACGACGGTCTCGGTGTCGGTCCTCAGCACCCCGCCGCGGTACGTCGTCGGTGAGGAAACCGCCCTCGTGCACTGGATCAACGGTGGCGAGGCCAAGCCAACACGTACTCCGCCGCGCCCGTTCGAACGCGGCGTGCGAGGACGGCCGACGTTGGTCGACAACGTCGAGACGCTCGCACACCTCGCACAGATCGCCGCGTACGGCGATTCGTGGTTCCGTAGTCTCGGCACCGCTTCCGAACCGGGAACTGCGCTGCTGTCGCTCAGCGGGGCCCTCGCCAAGCCCGCGGTCTACGAAGCACCGATCGGCTATCGACTCGCGACCTTGATCGACTTGGCCGAGCCCCTCCACGGCGTGGGCGCGGTCTTGGTCGGCGGCTACTTCGGCAGTTGGCTCGAACCACCTGCGGCCGCGGCCGTACGACTGTGCAACGAGGAGTTGCGGCCGATCGGTGGCGGCCTCGGCTGTGGTGCGGTCGCGGTCCTGCCCGCCGACGCCTGCGGCGTGATGGAGTCGGCACGGATCCTCGCGTGGATGGCCGCCCAGACCGCCGGGCAGTGCGGGGCCTGCGTCAATGGCCTCGCCGCGATCTCGACTACGTACGCGAAGTTGGCGCACGGTCAGGCGAAGCCGTCCGACATCGCGTTGTTGCATCGATGGGCGATGCAGGTCGACGGCCGAGGTGCGTGCAAATTTCCCGACGGGGCGATTCGGTTCCTCCGCAGCGCCTTGCGCGTGTTCGGCGACGATCTCGAACGACACGCCCGTGGCCGTGCGTGCTTCGGTACGCGCGTACCGCCAATGTTGCCGGTTCCACCGATACGAGGAGGTTGGCGATGAGCCACCGCATCGTGGTCGATCCGATCGCGTGCGTGGGACACCGGTTGTGCGCCGATCTGTTCCCCGAACGCATCACGCTCGACGACTGGGGTTACCCCATCATCGACAACACGCCGATTCGGCGCGATCTTCTGGGCCACGCGCGGCGCGCGATCGACGCGTGCCCGACGCTCGCGCTGCGGCTCGAAAAGGTCGTCGCACGCGACGCGCGCACGTGACACGCTCAGCGAAGCCACGCGCGAGCACCGGTCGGACGGCGCGCGTCACGACGACGAGACCCGGATCCGACGAAGCACGCCGAAGTCCGGGAGCGCCGCAGTTGCCGAACGTTCGCGCTCAAGACGATGTGCGTCGAGCACGGCGGCTGCCTCGTGCGGCGACATCAATTGTGTCCCGTCCAGCATCCGAGTCGTGAGCGCGTCCTCGGCGTGGATCACACCCTGCAGCAGGTCGAGCGTGTCGACGACGGTCGACGATCGATCGCGGCTTGCTACTCGCGCGCGCTGGAGGATGTCGCGAGCGGCATGGGTCCAGCGCGGCGACAGGCCGAACATCGGGTCTCGCAGCCGGCGCAGCCCGCGATAGCCAGCCCTGCGATAATCCATCGCGGCCCAGATCCGATCCTCGGTGATACCGCTCGCGAGCAGCAGTTCACCCGCGGCGGACTCCCGTTCCCGGATGAGTCCGACAAGCACGTGCGCCGGCGTGACGCGAAACGGCGGCCGACGCGCCGCGGCGGACTCGGTCGCGCGCAGCGCTCCGACTGCGCACCGAGTGCAGGAATCGCCTGCTGCCGCGTTCGCCATGATGAGAGCAGTCCATCCTTAGGCTGGTGGCCGAGGTACGCCACGAAGGTACGAATTCGCACCCCAACCCGTACTCCTGTTCAGGCAAAGCCGATGCAAAAACTGCATTTCCTCCAGCACCGGGTCGCCGCTCGGCCGCGAGCGCGACCCCGCTCTACGCTCTCGCCGTGCGCGCCGGCCGGATCCTGATCGTCGAGGACGACGAAGGAATCGGAGCGAACTTGCAGCGAGCCCTGACGACCGACAACGCCGTGGTCGAATGGGCGCCGACGGCTGCCGCAGCGATCGAAACCGCGCGCTCCTATCGGCCCGACGTCGTGCTGCTCGATCTCGGGCTGCCCGACGGTGATGGGATCGACGTCTGCCGAGCGTTGCTCGTCGACCAACCCGCGCTCCCGATCATCATGTTGACCGCGCGCGACGCCGAGATCGACATCGTCGTCGGCCTCGACAGCGGTGCCGTCGACTACGTCACGAAACCGTTTCGGCTGGCCGAACTGTCGGCTCGGGTTCGAGCGCACCTGCGACGACTCGGCGACACCGATGACGAGATGACCGTCGGCGACCTGGTCGTGAATCGCGGCGCACGGATCGCCACCGTGGCCGGCGCGGCCGTTGACCTGCGCGCCAAGGAATTCGATTTGCTGGCTGCACTCGCCGACGTCGCCGGCACCGCGCTTCGTCGCGAGGACCTCATGAGCGATGTCTGGGACCAGCACTGGTTCGGTTCGACCAAGACACTGGACGTGACGCTCGCATCGCTGCGCAGAAAGCTGGATGCCGCGCGACCGGGTGCCGTGAACATCACGACCCTGCGCGGTGTCGGCTACCGCCTCGAACGCCCGTGAGATCGCGAATCCTTGCCGCGATCGTCGCTGTCGCGCTCCTAGCAGTCGTCGCGCTCGCTGCTCCTTTGGCCGTACGTCTCGGACACGACGTGCGTATGCAATCCATCGCGCGGCTCGAACGCGCCGCGCTGAACACAAGCGCGCGGGTGCCGGACCGCATCGATAGCAACACCGCGATATCGATCCCCGAACTGGCATCCGATGGCGAGCTCTCGGTGTACGACGATCGGGGCCGGCGCATTGCTGGTGAAGGGCCCGCGGTCGCTGACGCCGCTGTCCGTCGCGCCCTCGCCGGCCACACAAGCTCGGGGGAACTCGCGGGCTCGCTTGTCGTCGGCGTTCCGGTTGTTCGCCACTTGCAGGTTGTCGCGGCAGTTCGTGCCGGCGAGGCGCTGAGCGTCACCGACGCACAACTTCGGCGCCAGCGTGTGAACATTGTCTTGTTCGCGCTGGCCGCCATCGCGATTGCAGTAATCGTCGGGTTGGCCCTCTCCAGCAGGCTCGCACGCCCACTCGCGCGACTTCGCAACGCAGCGGGCCGGCTAGGCCATGGCGACTTCACCGCGCGAGCACCAAGGTCGGGCATCGGCCAAGTTGACGATGTAGCGCAAGCCCTCGACGACACCGCGGGCCGGCTCGGCGATCTCATCGAACGCGAGCGATCCTTCAGCGCGCACGCGTCGCACCAACTCCGGACGCCGCTCGCGTCGCTCCGATTGGCAATCGAGGCCGAACTCGCACAGCCCCGGGCCGATCCGACGGCCGCGTTGCACGAGGTGCTGACGCAGGTCGACCGACTCGAACATACGATCCGCGAACTTCTGCTGCTCGCGCGCGGCACCGCCGAACGTGGCCCCGTTGACATCGACCGCGTCGTCCGCGACGCCGAGGCTCGGTGGCAGAACCGGCTCGCGGCTGCCGCGCGACCGATACGCGTTCGCATACTCGACCAAGAGCTGTCGCGTGCGCCGGTCAACGGTTCGAGCGCGGCGTTGGGTCAGGTGCTCGACGTGTTGCTCGACAACGCGCTCCAGCATGGCGCCGGCACCGTCACGATCACGGTCCGCGCCGGGAGTGGCGGCGGCACGGTCATCGCAGTACAAGATGAGGGCCCCGGCATGGAACGCGACCTCGACGAGCAACTTATGACTCCCCCGGCTGGCGGGCACGGCTACGGACTTGCGTTTGCAGTCGCGCTCGCGCGGGCCGAAGGTGCGGTGCTACGAGTGGCGAACCGTGGGCCGAAGCCAGTGTTCGAACTCACCGTCGTATAGCGCTCGCGCGGACCACGCACGCCATGCGAGGTAGACGAGCACCGCGACAATGAGCAATTGGAGCAGGATGATCCGGGCACCGTTTGGCAGCGCAGGTGGCAGCCAATTCCACACCAGATGGTGCGGCAACACGAGGAGCCAGTTCGCGACAAAGAACGCAACGAACGGTGCCCGCGGCGATCGCGTGATCAGCAGTGGCGCAGCCAACAGCATGAAGTAGTGCGCCCACACAACCGGCGACGCCAAGAGTGACGCGGCGATGCACGCAGCGAACAACACGGCTTCGGATCGCATGCGGAGCGCGAGGATCCAGCCGACAATCACAACGCCCGCCGCCATGGCCATCGCCGACCTCGACGCGGCTGCTGGGCGCAACCCGTGATGCACCAGGAGACCGACGAGCGACGAGCCGTGCAACGACTCGTGTCGCGCGAGTGCACCCAACATCTGGAAATAGCCGCTCGCACCAAGTGGACCCAGGGTCCAGCCGCCCACCAGCAGCATGCCCACGACCGCAAGGGTCAGTGCAGACAATCG
>JBBREP010000096.1:0-11880 GCA_038202885.1 Acidimicrobiia bacterium
CGATCCGCACCCCGCCCGGATTGAGGGTGGCATCGGACCGGCCCGTGATGACGAACCCACCGTGGACCGTACGAGCCGCAAAATCGCCGTGGGCCCATATACCCCCGCTCGGCTGCGCCTCGCGCCCCGAGGGGCGTTCGGACGCTCGCTGCGCTCGCCTGGCTCCTGCGCGCCCGTCTCGCTCCTCCGTCGCTCCCGGGCCGCTTCGCTCGCCCGCCGGGAAACGGTCGAAGTAGGCGGCTTGGTAGCGCGAGCCGTCGGTGTCGCCCCAGAACCCGAGCGGCATCGACGGGAAGGGCCGTGTGCACACCAACTCCCCGGTCTCGCCAACCGCGGCCGGATTCCCCTCCTCGTCCCACACCTCGGCCGCGACGCCCAACGCCGGACCTTGGATCTCGCCCGCATAGACCGGCCGGGTCGGGTCGCCCATCACGAGGCAGCCGCACAGGTCGGTGCCGCCGCTGATCGACGCCAGGTGCACCGACGGCGAGATGGCGTCGTACACATAACCGAAGGTCTCGGCAACGAGCGGTGAACCCGTGGAACAGATCGTGCGCACACTCGAAAGATCGTGGGTGTCGCGCGGCCGCAACTGCTCCTTGCGGCACGCGTCGAGAAACTTCGCGCCCACCCCGAACAGCGTGACGCGCTCGCGCGCGACGAGGTCGAACAGCGCGTTCGGATCGGGATGGAAGGGCGAACCGTCGTAGAGCACGATCGTGGCGTCCGACGCGAGTGCACTCACGACCCAGTTCCACATCATCCACCCGCAGGTCGTGAAGTAGAACGCGCGATCGCCGCGACGCACGTCGCATTGGAACTGGTGCTCGGCGAGATGCTTGAGCAACACACCACCAGCGCGGTGCACGATGCACTTCGGCGGACCCGTCGTGCCGCTGCTGTACAGAATCGCGAGCGGCTGATCGAACGCGAACCTCAGGAGCGTCTCGACGCGTCCGACCGCGCTCGCCAACCAGTCGTCGAACGTCGTCGCGCCCGCCGGCGCGCCGCCAGTGCCGAGATGGTGCACCACGACGACGCGCCGCACTGTCGGCAATTGCTGCACGATCTCGGTGAGACGCGCCGTGCAGTCGAACTGCTTGCCGCCGTATTGATAACCGTCGACCGCGAACAGCACCACCGGTTCGATCTGGCCGAAACGATCGACGACGGCCGCGGCACCGAAGTCGGGCGACGCGCTGCTGAACACTGCACCAATGCTTGCGACTGCGAGCATGATCGCCACCGTCTCGGAAACGTTGGCCATCCATGCCGCCACACGATCGCCCGGCTGCACGCCGTCAGCGCGCAACCCCGCGGCAATGCGATCCACCAATTCGTGAAGGTCGCGGCGCGAAAGCGAGCGTCGGCGGCCCGTCTCGTCGGTGGCCACGATCGCGATGTCGTCGCTCGGAGCGCGCAACAGATTCTCGGCGAAGCTGAGCCGAGCATCGGGGAAGAACCGGGCGCCACGCATCGAGCCGTCGCCTGCGTCGAAGGCGCGCTCGCCCGGGTCGCCAAGCACATCGCTTTCGTCCCACACCGCTCGCCAGAACCGACCGGGCTCGTCGATCGAGAGACGGTGCAGCGCATCAAAGTCAGCGCAGCCGAGCCGCTCGCGCAACGCCACGATCCGTGCGTGGCGGGCCGCGGCCTCGGTCGGCGCCCATATCGGATCGTCGCGCATGTCGGTATCATTGCCGACGAGCCGGTGCTGCACCGGCGAGGCGTCCACGTACGCGGACCTACCCACCCTTTTTCTCACGGGAGGTCCCACGTGGAACCCATCGATCTCGTACAACTTGCGACCGACCTCGACCTCGGCTTCGACGCCAGCCCGAGCGAACGCTGCGATCCGCAACTCTTCGCACTCATCGAAGACGACGATGGTCTCGCCGTCGGGTTCTACGGTGATGTCGGCCACATCGAGCTGTCACGCCACGTCGTGCCACCGCCGGGCTGCAAAGCGCTCATCCTCACCACCACAGGATGGTCGGCGCCGATGGAGCCCGACGGTTCGTTCACCCATCGGCCGAGCCTGCATCCGCAGCGCAAACGCTGCTGCACGACGACCGTCATCGGTAACGACGGCGACATCGTGTCGGTGCTACGCATCGCCGACGAGGAGCCACAAGTGCTCACCGAACAGTGCGTCGGACGTGTGCCCGACGCCCTACGCCAATGCTGGTCCCGGCGATCGAAGGACGCAGCGGCCTGACGACAGGCGACGGTGGCGGGTCCGTGCGCGCTTGCTGGCCCCGGCTCCGTAGACTCCGTCGCTCACTATGACAACGCCTCCCGTACTCACTCGCCTCTCCGCCGCGCTCGCCGCCTTCAGCGACGACGACCTCGACGACGCCATCCGCGCGTTGGGTGAAGGCGAGCATCTCGTGTCGCTCGCCCAGGCGCTCAACGCCAAACGCCCGGCGTTGCTCTCGCACCCCCACCCATCGTCGCTCGTGCGGCCCCGCATCTATACCGGGCCTCCGGGCCGGCGCGTGCTGGCCTCGCTGTCAATCGCAGGGCCGTGCTCCGACGACTGCATCGACGCGCTGGGCGACAACGCCGACGATCCGTCGCGCGAAGACATGGATGCGATCCTCGACGACCTCGTCGAACGGTGGGGCGCGCAAATGGTGACGCTCATGCTCGCGGCCTACCCCGCGATGGAAGCACCGTGTGGCGACGTGTTTGCGGCAATCCTCGACACCGACGAACGCTTCGCGATCCCCGAGAGCGCCTTCGCCGCGGCCGAAGAGGTGTCGCACGCCGCCGGCGCGCGCGCGTCCGACACGCCGGCGCTCGACGATCACGGCCTCGAAGTGGCTCGGCGCGAACGCGAACAGCGGATCGCCGTCGACGCCAAGCGCCTCCGCAAACACCGTCACTGACCCGACACAGCGACGGCACGACGCGTGAACAGAGCATGAAGCAGCGCCATCAGGGTTGACAAGTACCCCGAACGACGCCCGAGGCGCCGTTCGATGACACTGTTGCGCGGCGGCATCGTCCTGCCCATGGAGGGCACTCGCACCATCCGCGATCTTGGTTCGGTGCGCGGCGCCCGGGCGCGCTCGGTCGTGATCGTCCATTGGTACTGCACTGGCAATTATTGCGACACAAGTACCAATGGACGGCGGTAGGCGCTATCCCGCGGCCGCGAGCCAGTCATCGACGAGACGGCACCACGCGATGCGATCGGCCTCCGCGGCGCCGCTCGCCGACAGTGAGGCGCGCGCGATATCGGCGAAGGCGGCGTCGGTGAGACCGAGTTCGGTGCGGCACAGCTCGTACTCCTCGACCAGCCCCGGCCCGAACAGAAGTGGGTCGTATTCGGCCAGCAGCGCACCGACCAGCGCGAGCGGGGCGGCGATCCGCAGCGACGCGAACAGCGCTGGCAACGCGCCCGGGAACCGCACTTTGCGCAACGTCGCGCTCGGACTGCCGCCGCACGCCCGCACGAGATCGATCGACTGCGCAGGAACCTCGCGTAGGGCGAGCGTCACGTTCACCAACGTCGGAACGAGCGTTCTCGCCAGCGCGAAGCGGCACTTCGGCGTTCTCGTCAGTAGGGAACGAAGTCGCCGTTCGCGGTGAGCCGCAGGTACAGCATGCCGCCGCACGTGCACTGTCCGCCCTTCGTCAGAGCGAATGACGTGTCGCTCCTCGCCCGCATCACGATCGTGTGGCGGTACTCGACCGTCAGGGTGATGGCGCGTGGCGCTGTGCCGCTGCGAAGTGGGGTCGTGACGAACGGATCCGACGATGAAGGCGCTGTTGTCGTCGCGCACGAGCCGTCCGCACGCAATCAGCGACCGGCCCTGCCTGCGTCGACGCGTTCGACGAGACGTTCGAATGCCTGGGCGATGGTGTCGACGGTCTCAGTCGGTGCGAACCGCGGCTCAGTCCAGCGTCGCCCACGCGAGATCCAGATCGAATCGATTCCAACCTCGACCGCGCCTGCGATGTCAGCCGAAGGACTGTCGCCAATCATCCACACGGTGTCGCGAGCAAGGTCAGCGCCGACGCGTTGCGCAGCGAGTGCGAAGATCCCAGGATCGGGCTTGCGAAATCCGACCACGGATGAAACGACGCAAGTGTCGACATCTGCCAACACGCCGCAGCGGCGTGCAACATCGAGTTGCGTCGGAGGTCCGTTGGTCACGATCACGATCCGCCAACTGTTGTCGCGAAGCTCGACCAGCCTTTCGATGACCGGTCGCTCGAGTTCGAACGAAGCGAGGTAGCGGTCTCGGTGCTGTTCCACAAGCGTCGCGGCATCGCCACTGAACGCGAACTGCTCCTGTGCTGCTTGCATCCACGACAGCCATCCGGCAGTGCCGTCTCGGTCGGCGCCCTCGACGAATGACACGAAGCCGGGCGACTCGACTCCGAGTTCCTCCTGAAGCCGTTGGACCGAGCAGCGAAAGGCACCCGCCCGATCAACGAGCGTGTTGTCGAGATCGAACAGGGCCAACTTCATGAGCGCTCAAAAACCTCGAACACGCGCGTACGCGACTACGTAAGCGCCTTCGTCACGCTGGGAGGCTGCTCTGACCGTCGGTGCCCCAGTAGGTCGCGGTGAGCGTGATCTCGGCGCGGCGCGGTTCGATCTCTTCGTAGACGCGCTTGTAGCCCGTCGTCGCGATCTTCCACGCGCCGTCGATCTTCACGTACTCGTCGTGGTAGAAGCTGCAGCCGCGCACGTCGAGACCGAGGTCCGAGATGATCACGCGGTCGTCGAGGGCCCAGATGCCCTTCGCGGTGGTGGGGCTAGTGATCTCGATCTCGGGGTGATGCATCTTGTGGCTCGACAGGAACGTCTCGGCGCCCATGCCCTTTTGGATCCAGGCGACGACCGCGTCGCGGCCCTCGTGGTGGTACTTGCCGCCGCTGTAGTCGACCACGATGTCGTCGGTGAGCAAGGTGGCGAGTTCGTCCCACATCTTGAGGTCGAGGCAGCGCGCGTAGCGGTACTTGAGCTGCTTGATCAGCTCGATTTCGACGAGGTCGTCGGGGGTCATGCAAGGGCTCCTTGTCGGCTGGTCTACGCGGTCACGGTGCTGAGGGCGCTTCGGTCTGCTGGCCCACCGGCGGCTGCGACGCCGCCGTGTCGCGCTCCGCCGTCGGTTGGAGACTAGAGGGAACGCCCGTGGTCCCATCAGCACGCACAAAAGCGCGTCTGCTATGGGACCACGAGGCTGCTGCGCAAGTGCCTGACCACGCGCGACCCTATTTGCCGGTATCGATACGCTCGACGCGATGGATCCGGCGGTTGCGACCCTGCGCGTGGACCGTTCTCGGCTCATGGATCGTCTCTTCACGCTCGCCGAGGTCGGCGCGATCGATGGCGGTGGCGTGTGCCGCCTGGCGCTCACCGACGACGACAAGGCTGGACGCGATTTGGTCGTGGCGTGGATGCGCGATCTCGACATGGATGTTCGCATCGACGCGATCGGCAACGTGGTTGGGGTGCGCGCCGGGAAGGATCCCACGTTGGCGCCCGTGATGACGGGCTCGCATATCGACACCGTGCGCACGGGTGGCAAGTATGACGGGAACCTTGGCGTCCTCGCGGGGCTCGAGGTGATCGAGGCGCTGGGGCGTGTCGGCATCGTGACCGATCGACCCTTGGCGGTGGCGTTCTTCACCGACGAGGAAGGCGCGCGCTTTCACCCCGACATGCTCGGCTCGCTGGTGTACGCCGGGGGTATGGCGGTCGAGGCTGCGCTCGATCTGCCGGGAATCGACGGAGCCCGACTCGGCGACGAGCTCGCACGGATCGGCTACGTGGGCGTGCACCCGTGCCCAGGAGTGGTGCCGGCCTCGTTCGTCGAACTCCATATCGAACAAGGCCCGGTGCTGGAACGCGAACGCGTCACCATCGGCGTCGTCGAGCGGGTGCAGGGCATCTCGTGGCAAGTCCTGACGATCAACGGGCAGTCGAACCACGCCGGGACGACACCGATGTCGATGCGCCACGACGCCGGGTACGCGGCGGCGCGGCTGGCTGTGCGTGTGCGCGAGATCGCCTGCGAGCTCGGTGGCGATCAGGTCGCCACGGTCGGCTCGATCCGCATGCACCCCGATCTCATCAACGTCGTCGCGGCGCGCGCGGTGATGACGGTCGATCTGCGCAACACCGACGACACGCAGCTACAGCGCGCCGAAACCCTCCTCGCTGACGCCATCGCGCGTGTCACCCACGACGAAGGTGTGACGATCGACGCGCAGGTCACGGCCCGCTTCGAGCCTGTGGACTTCGATGCCGATCTGGTCGACCTCGTCGAGTCGACCGCGACGGCGCTGGGCCACTCGACCCGTCGCATGCCTTCGGGGGCAGGCCACGACGCGCAGATGCTCGCACGCGTATGCCCGACGGCAATGATCTTTGTGCCAAGCGTTGGTGGGCTCTCGCACAACGTCACCGAACACACCGAGCCCGACGACATCGAAGCGGGCGCCAACGTGCTGTTGCAGGTAATGCTCGCCCTCGCAAGTGGAGTCGAGGTATGACTCGGGTTGTGCGCGTGGCCGCGGCGCGGATGGGGCCGGTCGGGCGCGAGGAATCCCGCGGCGCTGTCGTCGAGCGGCTCCTGGTGATGCTGCGCGACGCGCAGGTGCAGGGCCCGGAGCTCGTCGTCTTTCCCGAGCTCGCGCTGACGACCTGCTTCCCCCGCCGGTACTTCGAAGACCAGGCCGACATCGCCGCGTTCGCGCGCACCAAGGACACCCGTGAGCGTTGAACTGTTGCGCAACGTCTGGCGCGCCGAATCCGAACACGCCACCGTCGGCCGTTCCGATACGGCCCCAACCAGTGGCCTGCCGCTCGAGTTCCACCGAAAACTTCCCGGCTACGCGCCGACGCCCTTACTCGACGTGCCCCAACTCGCCGACCGGCTCGGTGTCGGCCACGTGCTCGTGAAGGTCGAGTCGAGCCGGCTCGGGCTCCCCGCGTTCAAGATGCTCGGCGCGAGCTGGGCGACGTATCGCGCGCTCGTCGAGCGCCTCGGCGCCGAACCCGTGTGGGCAACGATTGACGAGCTGGCGATGCAGGTGGCCACCCTCGGACCACTCACCTTGGCGTCGGCCACCGATGGGAACCACGGCCGGGCGGTGGCGCGCATGGCCGCGCTCCTCGGACTTGCTGCGCACATCTTCGTGCCCGACGACATGGCGACACCGCGCATCGAGGCGATCAGGAGCGAGGGCGCCGAGGTCACGATCGTGCCCGGGACCTACGACGACGCCGTTGCCCGCAGCGCGCTGGCCGCGAGTGACGCGTGCATCGTGATCTCCGATACGAGTTGGCCGGGCTACACCGACACGCCGCGCCACGTGATCGAGGGCTATTCGACGATCTTTGCCGAGGTCGACGCCGCGCTGGCCGCGCAACGTGCGCCACAGCCGACCCACGTGTTTCTTCCGACTGGCGTGGGCGCGTTCGCGGCCGCCGGCGTCGCGCACTACCACGGCCACACGCGCACCGCGCTCGTCTCGGTGGAACCGCTCGACGCCGCGTGCGTGCTCGCGTCGATCCGGTCGGGCGAGATGGTCGAGGTCGCAGGCCCGCACCGATCGATGATGGTCGGCTTGAACTGCGGCAACGCGTCGCTGATCGCCTTCCCGATCCTGCGGTCCGGACTCGACTTCTGCATTGCGATCGGCGACGACCTTGCGGCCCGTGCGATGCGTTTCCTCGCGGCCGAGTCGATCGTTGCGGGTGAGACCGGCGCAGCGTCGCTCGCCGGTGCGCTCGGCGTCGTCGAGCTCGGAGCACGTGCGGTCGTCGGCATGAGCGACGACTCGGTCGTGCTGTGCATCGTCACCGAGGGCGCCACCGACCCCGAGAACTACGCAGCCGTGGTCGGCCACGCGCCGACCGCGTGAGTCGACACCGATGCTGATCCGCGACGTGGCGCGCGGAGCTTGGACTGCTAGCGAACGAAGGGCTTGACGAGCTGCGCGTGCAGCGTGGCCCACGCCGGTTTGTGCGAGCCGTCGAAACGCTCGATGCCCATCTTGCACAGCCACTGCGTGTTGTTGTTGCACTTGTCGCGCTGCGCGTAGAGGAACACCGGACCGACAAAGGGCAACTTGAACCACGTCGTCAGCGTGAGCGGGAGTTCCTTGGCTTGATAGGCCTCGGTGCCCACCTGGATGTGGTCCCAGAATCGGAGCGTGTCGGTCGATTGCGACGATGTCGGCCAGCCGACCTCGGTGGCCCAGATCTTCTTCGAACCGGCCCCATTGACCAGCATGACGTAGTAGGTGGCCGGCACGGCGTTGAAGATCGGATTGAAGTTGATCTCCTCGTTCGGATAGGCCGGGAACGAGTACGGGTGGATACCGACGCCGTCGATCTTGGCGAGCACCCCGGTGGCGGCCATTCCCTTGACGAAGTCCGGCGGCGCGTAGTTGCCGCCGACGTTGCCGGCCGGAGCCATCCCGCCGCTGATGATGATGGCCTTCTTGTCGACCTGGCGGATGCCGAACGCAGTGTCTTTCAGGAACTTGCCGTAGCGGGCGGGGTCGGGTGGCGTCCAGCCGCCGAGGAGGTTCGGCTCATTCCAGATCTCCCACTGGCTGACGGTCCCATACACCGTCGACACACGCTTCTTGCCGACCGGCGAGTAGCGCTGCACAGCCGCGCGTACGAAGTTCACGAAATCGGCGACGTGCAACGGCGGGACGTGTGACGGATCGCTGGTCTGCGGGGGCAACGGGTTCGGGCGCGCCCAGGGCGGCGTGAACGAGACGTCGAACAAGACGGTGATGTGGTTGGCGGCCGCGGCGTTCACGACGTTGTCGTAGACGCTCCAGTAGAACGACGTCTTGTTGAACGGTTGGACGGTCCACCAGTTCAGGTCACATCGCACTTGCCCGACACCGATGACGACGAGTTCGTGCATGCGCGCCGACACGAGCGCTGGGTCACTGGCGCCGCACGCTTCGGGCCGCGGGTTCAAACCGGTCTGCGCGCCGAACGTCGCCGCCGGCCTCACCGTCACCAACGAGGGCGACACTGTCGCCCACGTCGGGCGGGCCCCGGACGTCAGCGGACTGGCCGCCGCGCCCGCGAACGTGGCGCCCGGCAGCAGCGTGGCCGCCAGCAGTCCGAGCGCCGATAAGAGGCCTACGAGACGAACGCGCAAGACAACAACCCTCTTCACTACTCTCCGCGACACCCGTGCGGCTGGGCGGTACCGGGCGAAAGGGTACTCGTCTCACGCCGAGCGATCCAGGCGCCACAGGCTGCAGTGATCGATATCTCAACTGCCCCCGACGCGACGCCCCAGGTCACGGGCTTGCCAGATCACGGGCTTGAGGGCTTGACCGTGGCCGGTGACGGGCGTGCATCGCACTGGCCCCGATCGCTACCGTCCACGGCGATGAAGCTCAACTGGGCCAAACATGCAGGCCACGGCCTGCTCCCCGATCCCGACCACCGGGACATCCGTCACACGATCATCTCGGTCGACGACCACCTCGTCGAACCGCCCGGAATGTTCGACGGCCGCCTCCCCCGCCACCTTGCCGACCAAGCCCCACGGGTCGTGGAAACCGACGAGGGCCACGAGGTGTGGAGCTTCGACGGGCAGATCTTCTTCCAGGTCGGCCTGAACGCCGTCGTGGGCCGCAAACGCGAAGACTGGCTCGTGGAACCCACGCGCTTCGACGAGATGCGACCCGGTTGCTACGACATCGACGCGCGAGTGAGCGATCAAGACATCAACGGTGTGTGGGCGTCGTGCAATTTTCCAAGCCAGATCACTGGGTTCTGTGGACGCGTCTTCTCGCAGTGCTCTGATCCTGAACTCGGCATCGCGGTCACGCGAGCGTGGAACGACTGGTTCCACGATGCATGGTGGCAGCCGTATCCGGACCGCCAGATTCCGATGGGCATCACCTATCTCGGCGATGCCGAAGAAGGTGCGCGCGAGATCCGGCGCAACGCCGAGCGGGGCTTCGTCGCCGTCACGCTTCCCGAGCAACCACACCGAGTGGGAATGGAACCGATCTTCTCGCAATGGTGGGACCCGATCATCCGGGCCTGCGCCGAAACGAATACCGTGATCTGCTTGCACGTCGGATCGACCGGCGTTGCCGAGATGCCTCCGGGCGCGCCAATGGTGGCGCTCGGTGCCACATTGTTCGGCCAGCTCTCACTCGGTGCGTGCGCAGAGTGGCTCTGGTCGGGCTGGGCCGTGCGCTACCCCGAGCTGAAGGTGATCATGAGCGAGGGTGGCATCGGCTGGGTGGCGATGCTCATCGACCGGCTCGACAACATCGTCGACCGATCGGGGTACGGCCACTACTTCCCTGGGGAGATCCGTCCGGCCGAAGTGCTGCGGCGCAACTTCTGGTTCGCCACGATCGACGACCCATCCACGGTGGCCACTCGTTCGACGATTGGTGTCGAGAACATCTGCTTCGAGAGCGACTACCCGCACGGCGACGGCACCTGGCCCGATACCCAGACCGTGTTCGACTCGATTTACGGCGCGCTGCCCCGAGACGAGGTCGCCAAGATCAGCCACGAGAACGCGGCGACACTCTTTCGCCATCCACTGCCGCCGCTGGGCTCGCCCCACGCGGTCGGCGTGCGCTGACGGCGGGCGCGACAGCAACAGCTTCCGTGGTCCCATAAACAGCGCGCTTTTGTGCGTTCTGATGGGACCACGGGCGCGTCAGTGGTGGTCGCGCCCCGAGGTGCTTACTCGGGACTCCAGAGAGGGTCGGGGATCTCACGGCCGAGCGGCGTGCCCCACCCGTTGCGGTAGGCGACCTCGTGCACCGGGCGCCGCTCGGCAACGCCCCAACGGCCGGTCGGGTACCCAAACGTCACGCACGACGAGAACAACCAGCCCTCGTCCTTGGGTACGCCGAGCAGCTCGAGCACCGGGTCGATCTCGAACATGAATACGGTGGTCAACGAACTGCCGACGCCGAGCCCGCGCGCCGCGAGCATGGCCGACCACGTCGCCGGGTAGATCGAACCGCCCGTGGGGTCGAACTGCACGAAGCTGAACAACAGCATCGGGTAGACCTCGAAGTGGTCGGCCAGGTGTTGCGCGCTGCGTTGCATCCGCAACGTCTGCGCATTGTCCTCGCTCGACGGGTCGGCATTCGCCGCTTCGATGCGGTCCTTGTAGATCGTCTTCCACAGCAGGTCGAGGCAGCGCCGGTAGATCGGGCCGAGCTCGGCGCGGATCGCGGGGTCGTCGACCAGGAGGAATCGCCAGTTCTGCGTGTTGCCGCCGCTCGGCGCGCGGATGGCCGCGTCGAGAATCTTGTTCTGCACGTCGATCGGGATCGGGTCGGGCGTCACTCGCCGCATGGCCCGGGTCGTATAGAGCGCTTCGTAGAGGTCCATGGGTCGGAGCCTCGCGCTCAGCTCAACGGCTTGTCGACCGCGCCCTTCATCGCCGAGAGCGCATTGGCCAGGCGGGCCTTGACCGATCGTTGGTGCCCGGCGAGCGCCTGGAGTTCACTGCCGGCGCGGATGGCGGCGCGGATACCCATGATGTCCATCGCCCGGTGCACCGAGCGCTTGTTGATCTGTTGGAGGTCGCTCTCGGTGCGCGCCACCCTCGTGGCGATGTCGAGCACTGCGGCGTCGAGGTCGCCGGCTGGATAGGCACGATTCACCAGACCCATGCGTGCGGCTTCGTCACCAGTGATGGAATCACCGGTGAGCAACAACTCCATCGCATGACGCAGGCCGACGAAGTAGGGATGGAATTGCATGTCGGGTGGGCTGATGATGCGCGTCACGGGATAGCCGATCTGCGCGTCGGTCGCGCAGTACGCGAGGTCGCAGGCGGCCATCAGCTCGGTGCCGCCCGCGAGCGCGTAGCCGTGCACCTGCGCGATCAC
>JBBREP010000097.1:0-11626 GCA_038202885.1 Acidimicrobiia bacterium
GCCGAGATCCGACCCTCGCTCGCATAGATCGTGAACAGTGCCGCGGCCCTCGCTTCGGACCGGGCCAGCAACCAGCCGTCGACCGAGACGACGCGGCCAGCGGCGAAGTCGTCGCGCACCGTCGAGCGCAACGTACGCAACGCCGCGGTTGCGTCGGCCTGCAGCGTCGGATGGAGCGGTGGGAGTGCCGCGACGAGCACCGGCTCGGAATTCTCGTGCGGTTGCGCGGCGAGGTAGCTCCGACCGACCGCGACGATCCATTGCTCGCTCGCGGTCAACTTCGCCGTGTCGAACGTTTGGATGCGATCGTGCGGCGTGCCAACCGCTCGCCCGGGCTTGCTGCTTTGCGTCGTGCCGTCGTCACCCGACGTCGCGACGAGGTAAGCGCTCGCACCCGTGCCGACGACGACACCGCCGACGACCAAGCCGCGCAGCACGTTTCGGCGCGTGACCGGCGAAGACAGCGCGGGATCAGGCATGTGACCACGTCCGCGCGAGGTGATCGGCGAGCCGTGCCGCGAGTGCAGTGATCGTGAACGTCGGTGGTGTCGAACTCGACACGGGGAACACCGAGCTACCGGCCACGTAGAGGTTCGCGAGCCCGTGCACGCGACAGTTGGGGTCGACCACACCCTCCGACGCTGAGGTGGCCATGCGGGTCGTGCACATGTGGTGATTGCTGTACTCGACGTCGAAGTGGTGTTCATCGATTTTGCTCGCGTCGACGGTGTAGAGCCCGAGGAAACTCCCGTTGCCGGTAGGCGTGGGCGCCGGCGTGATGGCCCCCGGAACGAACCGCACGCGCCCGATTCCCTGGCGCCCGATCTCCTGGGCGACGGCTCGGGTATGGGCCATCATCGAGGCCCGATCGATGTCGAGCAGTCGCCAGTTGAGTTCCAGTTTCGGGATGCCCAACGCGTCGCGCTCGGTCGTCAACCGAATGCGAGAGGCGGGATTCAGCTCCTGTTCGCCGTACGCGACCAAGAGCGACACCGATTGTGTCGGCTCGCCACCGACCAGCTCGGCCAGCCGGGCGACATCCGGCGCGTCGACGCCGTCGCCCTGCGCACGGTCCGGCCACGTGCTGGGGAGCAAGACCGCTTCGAAATCGAGCAGATGGTGCTCGTCGATCACGCCGGGCTGGGCCACGAGCGACGTGGTCACGCCGTCATACTCGTCGCCGGGGAGCGTGGTTTGGGCGTAGAGCGCCAACTCTTTGGGTGTCCGGTCGAGGAACACGTAGCCAACCTCGACGGTTGGGTGCTCGCAGAAATACCGACCGACGAGATCGTTGGCGTTGCCGATGCCAGCCGTGCGGGTCGAATTCGACGCGAGCAACAGGCGGGCGTTCTCGATCCCGCCGACCGCGACGACCACCACGCGCGCTTCCACCACGAAGCGCGGACCACCAAGCACAGCGACCGCGACGCCGCGCACGACGTCGGTGTTGTCGTTGATCAGTACCTCGGTGACGTTGGCGTGTATCACCACCTCGATGTCGCTTGCGGCCTCGAGGTCGCTCCGGAACCGCGACCCGAATCGAACGGGTCGAAACTGGGTGACGCGCGATACGTACTCGCTGTGGTCGAGGATGGGTTCGGCAAGGCCGAGTTTGTGGCTCCACGTTGGTGCGTCGAACACCGGCGAGTCGATGTTGAACATCAGCGCGACGTGCTCGTACCAGTTGGTGAGTTCGGCGTAGGGGATTGGCCAACCCGAGCGGGGCCGGTGGGCTGCTCCCGCCACGGTGTGTTCGGCTTGGGGGCGGCAGTAGCCGGCCCAGTGGTTCGTCGTGCCGCCGAAGTAGCGCAGGCGCACAACGTCGAGGGTCGCGGGGTGTTTCGCATCGCCGAACGACGTCCCGACCATCGTGCCTTCGTAGAGACGCGTACTGGCGGGTTCGGCTTCCAGCCCGCCGCCCTCGAGGAGGATCACGTTGAGCCCCGAGCCCCGTAGTTCGCGGGCGATCGTGATGCCTGCGGCACCACCGCCGATGATGCAGACGTCGGTCGTGCGTACGTCGCCGTTGGTGATGGTGTGGCCGTCGCGGATCATGCGAAGGTTGTGCGGCCCGCGCCGTTGTGCACAGAACACAGCGTCACCACTCGGGCAAACCTAGTGGTGCGCGATCGCTCCAGCAGCGCGGTGCGTCGGCGGGTGGGGCGGGAAAATGCTGGTCGGCGCGACGGCCCGGCGCGCCATGATGGTGCCCTTGCTCGACGGGGGTTGGCGCCGCCGCGCCCTTCTGCGGGTCTGGCCGTACATGCGGCCGTACCGCCGCCACATTTGGGGCATCGTCGCGTCCGCGGTCATCTCGATGAGCGCCCAGGTGGCGTTGCCGCTGATCGTGGCCGTCGTGATCGACGGCCCGCTCAAGCACCACGACCGGGCCGGCGTCGCGCGCTGGTGCATCGTCGTGGCCATCCTCGCAGCGATCGACGCGGTCCTCACCTACTCGCGCCGCATCTGGCTCGCGATCGTGGCCACCGAGATGGAGACGCACCTGCGCGACGACCTCTACGCGCAGCTTCAGCGCCTCGACGTGAGTTTTCACGACCGCTGGCAGTCGGGCCAGCTCCTGTCGCGGGCCACCACCGACCTCGCGATCGTGCGTCGCTTCGTGAGCTTCGGCGCCGTGTTCTTCGTGCTCATCTCCGTACAGGTCGTGGGCATCTTCACGGTGTTGATGGTGCTCAACGTGCCACTCGCGCTGGTGACGTTCGTGGTCGGCATCCCCGTCGTGTTGCTGTGCCGGCGGTTCGAGCGCGCCTACTTCGGCATTGTGCGCCGCATCCAGGACCGCATCGGCGACCTCACCACCACGATCGAAGAAGACGCCAAGGGCATCCGCGTGCTGAAGGCGTTCGGCCGGGGCAAGGAGGCCTACGAGGGCTTCGACGCGCAGTGCCGCCAGATCTACGACGACCAGCTTGAGCGCATCGGCTTGCACACCCGCTTCGTGTGGACGCTTGGCGTCATCCCCAACATTGCGCTCACGGTGGTGATGCTCGCGGGCGTGCTCGCCGTCGGCCACGGGAGCCTCTCGCTCGGCGACCTCGTCGCGTTCGTGTCCTACGTGTTCATGCTGTCGTTCCCGCTCGAAGTCCTCGGTTGGATCATGGCGCTCGCGGGCGAGGCCGAGACCGCGGCGGGACGCGTGTTCGAGGTGTTCGACACCGAGCCCGCGATCAAGGATCGTGAGGGCGCGCGCACACTGGCGCAGGTCGCGGGCGAGATCCGCTACGAGCACGTGCGGTTCCGCTACCCCGATAACGACCGCATCGCGCTCGACGGCATCGACCTCGTCGCCCATCCGGGTGAGACGCTCGCGATCGTCGGCGCGACGGGCGCGGGCAAGACCACGCTCGTCACCTTGCTCACTCGCCTCTACGACCCAACGGAAGGGCGCGTGACCCTCGACGGTGTCGACCTGCGCGACCTCACGCTCGGCACGTTGCGCGCCAACGTCGGATTCGCGTTCGAAGACCCGTCACTGTTCTCGGCGTCGGTGCGCGAGAACCTGCTGATGGGCAAGCCCGACGCCACCGATGACGATCTCGCGGAAGCGCTGCGCATCGCGCAGGCCGGCTTTGCGCTCGACCTGCCGTGGGGGCTCGAGACGCGCATCGGCGAGCAGGGTCTGTCGCTGTCGGGCGGTCAACGCCAGCGGCTCGCGCTGGCGCGCGCCATCATCGGACAGCCGCGCGTGCTGGTGCTCGACGACCCGCTCTCCGCGGTCGACGTGCACACCGAAGCCGCGGCGAGCGCGGCGCTGCGGCCGATCCTCGAGCGATGCACCGTGTTCCTCGTGGTGCACCGGCCGTCGACGGTCGCGCTCGCCGATCGCGCCGTGCTGCTCGAACGCGGGCGGCTCGTCGCCGTCGGCACGCACCACGAGCTCATGGAACGCGAGCCGCGCTACCGCGCGGTGCTGAGCGAGGCCGCGGCCGCGCCGCCGACCACAGGGGAGGCGGCATGAGCGCCGTCGAGCCCGACGAGATCCACGAGGTCGACCTCGAAGCCACGCTCGACATCACCGGCGACGAGATCGTCGACTCGTGGCGCGGCGTCAAGGCCGAAGAGGAAGAAGACGTCACCGGCGGGCTCGCCGGGCTGTTGCGCACGCGCAGCCGGCGCCTCCTCGGCGACCTGATCCGCCCGCACAAGCGCGCCGCGATCGTCTCGGCGGTGCTCATCGCGTTCAGTGTGGGCACACGGCTCGCGATCCCGGCGCTGATCGGCGTGGGGATCGACGACGGCATCCCCCCGCTGCTGCAGGGCGGTAGCGGCACGATCAAGCCTCTCGTGTGGGTGGTCATCGGCGTGTTCGCGGCCACGGTCGTGTCCGCCGCGGCGTACAACGCGTTCCTGTTGCTGCTCGGGCGCACCGGCCAAGAGGTCGTGCTCGACATCCGCCGCCGCTTGTTCATCCACTTCCAGACGCTGAGCGTCGCGTTCCACGAGCGCTACACGTCGGGGCGCGTCATCTCGCGCCAGACCTCCGACGTCGAGGCGATCGCAGACTTGCTCGGCGACGGTCTCATCAACCTCATCACGTCGATCCTGCTGATGGTTGGCATCGGCGTCGCGCTGTTGCTGCTCGACTGGCGGCTCGCGCTGCTCACGTTGAGCTCGTTCCCTGTGCTGTTCGTGATCACGCGCTGGTTTCGTACGCGCGCCGAGAAGGCGTACCGCGCGACACGTGAGGCTGTCGCGCTCGTGATCGTGCACTTCGTCGAGAGCCTCGGCGGCATCCAGGCCGTGCACGCGTTCCGGCGCGAGCCGCGCAACCAGGAGATCTTCGACCACCTTGACGACCGCTACCGCGCCGCCAACTTCTGGTCGCAGCAGCTGGGCGCGGTCTACGGGCCGGGTGTGCAGTTCGTCGGACGGCTCACGACCGCGCTCGTGCTCGGCTACGGCAGTGTTCGGGTGATCGACGGCAACATCAAGGTTGGTGTGCTCGCCGCGTTCCTCGTGTATCTGCGGCTGTTCTTCGGGCCGATGGAGGAGCTGAGCCAGTTCTACAACCTGTTCCAGGCCGCGGCGGCCGCGCTCGAGAAGCTCTCGGGCGTGCTCGAAGAGGTGCCGTCGGTGCCCGAGCCCGAGGTCCCGGTGCGCCTCGCGCATGCGCACGGTGCGATCACGTTCGACGGCGTGCGCTTCGCGTATCGCGACCGCACGGTGCTGCACCACCTCGACCTAGTGATCCCGGCGGGCCAGACCGTCGCGCTGGTCGGAGCGACGGGCGCGGGCAAGACCACGATCGCTCGTCTGTCGGCGCGTTTTTGGGACCCGACCGAGGGCACAGTGTCGCTCGACGGTGTCGACCTGCGCGAGCTCACCGAGTCCGACCTGCGGCGCGCCTGCATCACGGTGACCCAGGAGAACTTCTTGTTCTCGGGTTCGGTCGCCGACAACATCCGGCTGGGGCGACCCGGCGCGTCACTCGCCGACGTCGAGGCCGCGGCGCGCGCGATCGGCGCGCACGAGTTCATCGCCGCGCTGCCCGAGGGCTACGGCACCGACGTGCACCAGAAGGGCGCGCGGCTCTCGGCCGGCCAGCGCCAGCTCGTCGCGTTCGCGCGTGCGTTCCTGGCCGACCCGGCGGTGCTGATTCTCGACGAGGCAACCTCATCGCTCGACGTGCCGAGCGAGCGGCTGGTGCAGCGAGCGCTGCAAACGCTGCTCGCCGACCGCACCGCGATCATCATCGCCCACCGCCTCACGACCGTCGAGATCGCCGACCGAGTGGTGGTCGTCGACGACGGGAGCATCGTCGAAGACGGCGCACCGATCGACCTGATCGGCGGCACGGGCCGCTACGCCGCGCTGCACAATGCCTGGGCCAGCAGCCTCGTGTGAGGGTTGCAACTGCTTCAGATTGCACCGATCGCGGGATGGCGAGTGCGTGAGGCCGGTCGCGATGAGTCGCGATGATGAGTGCGAGCCGTTGACCTGGGCCGAATGGTCGGGGTGCCGGGATTTGAACCCGGGGCCTCAGCGTCCCGAAAGCGTAAGAGCCGAATACGGGCGAACGCCCGCGAACGATCGTGGCTGGTCAGAGCGTGTTCGGTATTGCGGCGAACGAGGGCGAATCGGGGCGCGCGCGCCATAAACGCGCCATGACATGCGTGTCAGGGTTCGCCGGGCGCGCGTATGGGCGGCTCATCACAGCGCGTGGATCGTGACACTGCGCTCGCTGTCGGCGAGAGCGGTCAGATCGACGGGGTCGCCGGTGAGTATCACCGCGCCTCCGGATTCGATTGCTTCCGCGACGACGATCGCGTCGACCGTGTCCGAACGATCGGCGCGGCCGAGCAGCGCGCCCGCGCGTCGGCCGATCGCCTCATCGATCGGACGCGAGTCCGAGACAGCGTTCAGCACCCGATGTACGCCGGCGTCGCGCGGGTTACCGCGCAGCGTCTCGGCCAATACGACGACGGGCACCCGCACTTCGGCATCGAGCTCGATCGCCCGGCGGAGGAACGCGCGAGCGTGCGGATCATTTCGGGCCAACGCGATGACGGCGCCGGCGTCGAGGATCAGGCGCTGCGGCGCCGGCGGCGTGGCGCGGCGGCGGGCCATTGGCGTCGGACCTCCTCCATCACGGACTCGTCGACCGGGCCTGCGGCCTGGTCGGCTTCCTCGAGGAACGTGATGAGCCGATCGCGCTGCAGCTGACGGCGCAGCGCTTGGTTCACGTAGCCCGACAAACCACGCTGACCCGCGTGCTGACGCGCTTGTTCCACGAGCTCGTCATCGAGTGTGAGCGACACCTTCTCCGTCGACATACGCTTATCCTACTCCAAGTAGGAGATGCTCGCCGGTCGCCAAATCCGACGCCGACGCCGTGTCAATGCCACCGCCCCGATCGATCTCCTCGCGGGTGCGGTAGAGGGCAAGATCCGCCATTTTCCTGGGATGCGCCCATCTCTGGGAAGCTTCGCGTAGCAGCGGTCGTAGCACGCAACAAGGCCTCCGACCTGGGCTATTGCCGCGATGCTAGAAAAACGATTTGCGCTCGCGACGTTCAGTCCCGACAGAGCTGCCCCCTGGCTGTGCGCGTCAGAATCGCGATTGGGGCGCCGGACGCGACACGGCTCAAAGGCTTCGGATCTCGTAGAGCTTCGGCATCGCCCGCCGCCTTACGTCGTCCGGCCGCAAGTCCCGCTCAAACCGGACGCGCACTAGATACTCGAAGTAGTCCTCGTAGTACCCATGAGCACGCTTCAATCGCTCACCACGCACGAAGGGGCCCAGCTCCTTCCACAGATCTATTGCGGAATTGCCGACCCATCCAGCGATGGCCGCAGCATCGACCATCCCGTGCGCAACCATCACCCCGATGTTGCCGTACAACCACGACGTCTCCATGGCGGTGTTCCGGAGCTCCTCGTCTGTGATCGATGCGAAGCCGTCCGGCGCAGGGTCACCTACATCGGGCAGGTTCTTCAGCTGATGACGCCGATGCGCCGTATCGCGGAACTCTCGGAAGAGGTCGACCACGAGTGGCTGTGCATTCGTGATCTCGGCCTGGCGCATGTCGACCCGCGCCTGGCGGATGGCGAATACGACGGACACAACCAACGCAACGACTGAGATGACAACGGAGACAGCGAGCATGGACAGAGCATGGCATCCTCTGTGGGGCAGAGGGGGTCCCGGGCCGCTGGGCGACACCATCCTCCTCGGCCCATGGACCTCGACGCTGCACCGCGTGCTCCCACCAACGTCCGACGAGCCCGGAGCCGTCCGCCGGCGGTCGATCGCGCGATTCCTCGACTGCCCACCCGACCTCGTGGTGGAGTGCATCCCGACCTGCTGCGGACCCGACTGGCCGGCGCGTTACGAACCGGTGTCGGCGGGTGTGTGGTTGCGGGAGAAGCTCCTCGGCGGACGAGTCCGGCGCCGTCCCGACCTCAGAGAAGCGGCGGTATGACCGTGGATGTGCATGAAGCCGACGCGCTCGACGCGGCATGCGCGTCGTTTCATCGAGTCGGGATTCACGGTCGTGCGCGGCCTGCCGACCTCTGGCACAGCGCCGCCCGCGCGACCGACGACGGCGAGGGCGGCATCCGGCGCCACGTCCGCGGCGGGCGGTACGGCGGCAACCGCCCGACCCGAAAACACGGCCTCGCCGACTTCGTCAAGAACGCCCGCTGCTAACAGCAATCGGAATCGGTGTCTAGCGGGGCGGCTCTCGAGTTGGTGGCTTCGCCGCGTCGTCGATCACCCCTTCGGACGAGATGCGCAGCGGCGCGGGACGCATGTCTGGTGAGAGCGCGAGTGATGACGCCGAGACGAGTTGAGTGTCCTGCAACAACGACCCGAGGGAGGACAGTTCGGCTGTGCTCACCGTTCGCCGCACGGCCACGCGGAACTGGCTCGTCCCGAAGTCACTCGGCCGAGAATTGGTCTCGCCTTTCGCGGGTACGCGGATTTCGACTTCGACATTCGGCCAGCACTGGTCCCAGCTCTTCGCTGCTGCGGGCTCGACCGCAGCGAGGGCGATGACCTTCTCAGAGAGGCATCGTGCGGCCTCCGGACTCGTGGCCATGATTCGCAGCCGCGGTGGGCGGGCAATAATTGCGCGCAACGTCTCGACTGAGTGGAGGTAGCCGTCGTGTTCTGACTTCCGTGCCGGCGGTCGCCAATACGAACTGTGCACATGCGAGCTGACCAACTCGAGGGTTGAGCCGTGGCCGGGGAGCCCGACTTGCCGATCCTGCACACCGGGCCCAAACACGGGTGCGATCGGTCCGCCGATGCCGTCCCGCCCGAAGAAAAGGTTCGTCCACCGACAGCTCGCGAACAGCGCGGCCTGGTGCGGGTACGGGCCCCCAGCGGAGGGAACGAGATAGTGCAGCGTGTCGACGCCCCCCTCATACTCCGAACGTTGCGGTTGCGGCGGGCACGTCGGCCAGATGCGCGCTACCTGATCGTCAACGAGATCCTGCAGGCTCGGTGCCATCAGGAGCTCACTATGCGCGAGCGGGCTTCCGGCTGTGACGAGATCACTGACCGCCCAACGGGCAACCGCGGGGTCCGCGCCGCCAGCGTCGTCGGGCGGCTCGGCCACGCTTCCTGGGAGGGGATAAGCCAACGATTCCGCGAGGCGCGTCTGCGACCTGCGGTACTGCGATCGGAAGCCATCTCGCGAGGTTGCGGCCGCCGCCCGGTCGGGCTCCGTCGTTGCCATGTTGCGAGAGAGGCCCGCGTACGCAAGCTGGGTTCCGCACCGTTCCACCGCCTTCATCGCGTCGAGGCGTTCCCTCGCGAGTGCATTTGTCACCGCGTGGTCGGCGCCCTCCAGTTCCGCTGGAAAGCGCAGCAGCGGAGAAACCTCGGCCCAGTAGATCCGCAACGCGTCGTACGCAATGACGCTTCCGAGACTGTGCCCGATGACGACGATCCGTTCGTAGCGGAACTTCCCCGAAGAACTGCGTGCTGCGTGCAGCCGGCGGAGGAGCTGTACGGCATCGGTGCGGAGTCGCTCCGTCTCCTCGACATTGCGAGGCGAACGCACCATGTAGCGCGGCACGTCACCGAATTTCAGTGCAATCGCGGCGGTGACGGTCGGGACCAGCGCACCGAACAGGCCGGCAACCACCCTAGGAATGTGTAGGTGCCCGCCGGCGGAAGCTGCCGAGAACGTGATCGCGATCACCGGCACGACCGCCAGCGCCACTCGGGCCGACGCGATCGGGCCACCCCGACTCGAGAAAGAAAGCGCGACGGCAGCCACGGACAGGACCCCCGCCGCGCTCCACACCCACCATGCTGTTTCGGTCGGGTTTCCCGGCGGCGCCCACTTGAGCGATGCGAACGCGACAACTCCAACGAGCATGGCGATGAGAGCGCGAACCACCGGACCAGCCTTCGGCGCGCCGCTGCCTCGGACCAAACGCACAAAGCTCATCCCCGAAAGGACGATGAGCACGAAGGGAACTGCGACCGAGGCGCCGTGCGCCAGCGCACCGAGCAGCGTCGTCACCGGTATCCGCGCCCACGTCAAGTCGCCGGACGGGCCGTGCTGTTCCTGGAGGAAGACGGCAACGGAAGCGACAGCCGCGACGAGCGCGGCAAGCGCTGCTTCCCACATTGGCCGCTTCCGACCGCTCAGCCGGGTTGTCGTCAGTTTACAACGGCCACGAAACAGGATCGCGAGCGCCCAGGACGCCAAATCGCTGATTTTCGTATCGCGAAACCGCGGCGCCCAATAAAACTCGAAGAAGTCGGTACTGCTCGCGACCTCGACGGTCGAAACCGCGCCTATGCCGTTGACAATGGCCGCGACCTCCCGGTCCAGTGCACCTCCCGGCGCCGCCCGGTGATTCCAGGTTGTCTTTAAGATGCGCGAGTACGAATGGCCGGTGAGACGATCCGGCGCCGAGAACATGGCATGAAGCGAGGACACGATCGCCTCGTCGTCGGTGTCGCTACGACGCACCACACGCTTCAGCGTCTCGAGCGGAACCTGCTCGCCGATTCCGTGGACAATGATCACGGCATGACGCGCGTGCCGACTCTGTCCTGCCCGCATGGCCGCAGTCTTACTGATACTACGCACTATCTCAAGGGCGAGTGACCTGCCGGACCTGCTCCGGAGGTTGGCTCACCGCGAGCGAACGTGCGCCTCAGGCGCGCACATCGCCAAAGCGGACCAGCGCCAGTTTCTCGACCCCGCTGACAGCTTCCTACCCTTCGTCCGTCCTCAAGTAAGAGCGCTCTCTCGGGAGCGTCTCCGAGTGGACGCCCGTGGAAATCAGCAACCGGCAAGGCGTTCTCGGAGAGTGGGCGATATTGCGCTGGGCCGTACCGAACTCATCCAGTGGCGTCAACCCCGCACCCGTGGACGAAGACGAGGACTTCGAAGCGCATGCACCAGAAGACGCGGCTTGGAGCAAGCGGGTCCGGACTGGGTTCTCCTTCGACCCAACGACTCGACCCGCCCGGTCGAGCAGGCGACGACACAGAGTTGCGGGCGTGGCTGCGCGCGTTCCCGCGAGAGCGACCGCGGTCGGGGTGCGGTCGTACCGCATGACCAGCGCAAACAACGTGATGCCACAAAACGGTTTGCGTTGTCGAAGTTGTCGACGACGTAGCGCGAATCGGTCTTGATGATGATCGAAGCGAAGCTGTTCGGCTCGACTGGCGGTCGGCGGCCGTTGAGCAACCGGAGGGCCTCGTGTACAGGCGGTCGAGCGAGAAGTTCCGGCGCCTGCTCAACCAGGCCCTGTTCGACAAGCCGGTCATCATCGAGGACGAGGTGGTCGATCACGAGCTGCGGGAACCCTTCGCCGACCTCGTCGAGGCCCAGATCCGGATCGGTCGTGCCAACAACGAGAAAGGCGTCGGCAAGCGCCGACGCCTTCAGACCGAGCCAGTCGCCCTGGCCGAAATGACGAACGCGGACCTCTGGGTCCGCGTTCTTTCAGGCCATGGTTCTAATAAGAACGAAATGGTCGGGGTGCCGGGATTTGAACCCGGGGCCTCAGCGTCCCGAAGACGATAAGGGCGGACCTCGGCGACCGACCCGTGTCTATTGTTACTGGTCAGAGCTGACGCGCACATGCTGGCGGACGTCAACGAACGACAGCGGCCGCGCGATAGACGCGCGATA
>JBBREP010000098.1:0-11447 GCA_038202885.1 Acidimicrobiia bacterium
GTGCAGAAGTTCGACTACACGAAGGGCTTCAAGTTCTCCACGTACGCCACGTGGTGGATCCGCCAGGCCATCACGCGCGCCATCGCCGACCAAGCCCGCACGATCCGTATTCCGGTGCACATGGTTGAGACGATGAACAAGGTGCTGCGCATCCAGCGTTCGCTTGTGCAAGAACTCGGACGTGAACCAACGGTCGATGAACTCGCAGCGAAGGTCGAGCTCAGCCCCGACAAGGTGCGCGAGATCCAACGCATCTCGCAGGAGCCGGTGTCGCTTGAAACGCCGGTGGGCGAAGAGGACGACAGCTTCCTCGGCGACTTCGTCGAAGACCCGAACACGATCGCCCCGTCGGCTGCGGCCGATCTGAAGATGCTGCGCGCCGACATCGAAGAGGCGTTGCTCGAACTGAACGAGCGCGAGCAGCAAGTGGTGCGGATGCGCTTCGGTCTCGACGATGGCCAGATCCGTACTCTTGAAGAGGTCGGGCGCGCGTTCGGGGTGACGCGCGAGCGGATCCGCCAGATCGAGAGCAAGACACTCGCCAAGCTGCGCCATCCCGCGCGTTCACAGCGGCTGAAAGAGCACCTCGACGGTTCGTGAGCCAGTGCGAGGCGTCGCTCGTTGCTACGGCGCCGGCGATGGCGCAGGCGCCACGGCGACGCCGAGGTCGCGCAGCCACGTTCGCAGGGCGAGCGCGCCGCGGAAATGGTGCGTGGCAATACCGATCTCGATCGCGCCGGCGAGCTTTGCCTCGCTGTCGTCGGTGAAGGCGCAGGATGTCGCGTCGACACCGAGCGCCGCGACCGCATGCTCGAACACGCGCCGATCGGGTTTCGCGTACCCGATCCGCGCGCTGTTGAACAGGTGGTCGAAGACATCGGTGAGTCCGAGCGTTGCGTATGTCTGTTCCACGCGCGTCGTGCCGTTCGTGAGTACCGCGGTCGTGATCCCACCGTCGGAAAGTTCGCGCGCGAGGTCGGTGATGTCGGCGTCGACCCAGGAGGCGAGGGCCGCAAACTCGTCGGCCGCAACCCGCGCGCCGTCGCCATGACGTCGAGCGAGTTCGTCGGCGATGGCGACGATCCACTGCGTGTCGTTGATGCGCCCGGTGGTCGCCGGCGTGAGCAGTTCGGGCAGGAATGCCACTGCTTCGACCGCGCCGAGCGGTAGGCCATACCGACGCTCGATCGCGTCGCATGTATCGAAATGGCGTACGACGCCGTCGAGGTCGAAGATCACGGCGCGAATGGCTGGCACAGGGCCATTCTCTCTGATGGAGGCTGGCCACGCCGATAGGGTCACAGGCCCCGGCCGGGCCGCTGGTAACGTCGCGCTCCGGCCACGCGCGGGCCGTCCATTCCGGGGTAGCTCAACCGGCAGAGCAAGCGGCTGTTAACCGCTAGGTTGAGAGTTCGAGTCTCTCCCCCGGAGCCACACACACCCAGGTCAGGGCCTGCTTCGGGTTCTCCGAAGAGGCCGCCTGGTCACGGTGTGGTCACAAGTCCGTTTCGCTGGCGCCATCGACGAGGCGGCCACGACCACGACGTCGATACCGATCACACTGGCGTGTCGACGATCAAACCCTGCGTGAAGTTCGACGCTGCACCTGCAACCACGCACGTTGTTGCGGTCGTGCAGGTACCTGAGAAGAGGTCCTGAGCGCCGCTGACGTGGCGAGGCGCGCCAGGTATCCCGCCCGTGACCGTCGCGAGTAGGCCCTGCGTGAACGATGAATTGAAACCGCTTGCGAGGCAGGATCCGCCGGTGAGACACGCCATGTGCGCGAGCGTGCCGGCCGAGTAGTGATGCGTGGCTCCTGGTACGCCCGCCTTGAGTGTCACGACAATGCCCTGCGTGCGCGAAGAACTCTGCCCGTCGGCGTAGCAGCTTGTGCTGCCAGCGCAACCGATGCCAGTCAAGCGGAACGCTGCTGCCACTCGCTTCGAAGTTCCGGCAACACCATTCGCGAACGGCACGATGATGCCCTGTGTCGACGACGAGCTGAGGCCAACGGCCCAGCAAGTGTTCCCCGGACACGCGATGGCGTCGAGCTCGACGGCCGACGACACCAAATGCGGCGTACTCGGTACGCCGTTGTGGATCGGAACTTCGACACCCTGCGTGCTACCGGGGGCCTGTCCGACTGCGTAGCAGGTCGTCGACGGTCGCGGTGCGCACGCCACACCGACGAGCGCCTGTGCGGCAGAGACGTGCTGCGCGACACCGGGCGTTCCGTTCGTGATCGGCACGATGATGCCCTGCGTCGCGCTGGTCGACTGGCCGACCGCGACGCATCTCGTGGCGCTGAAGCAGGCAACGCCGACCAACGTCAGAGCGGCTGTCACTGACTTCGTCGCGCCAGGCAAGCCGTTGGTCACAACCGTCACTGCGCCGCGGTGCGCAGAGGTCGCGCCGACCGCGACACACGTCGTATTTGTCGCACACCCGACGGCAGTGTCGATCGACGTACCGCTGATCGGGTGAACGGTCGCCGCGGCGCCAACCGGGTCCGCGCTCGCGAAGATGATCAGCACGACACCGACAGCAGCACACGTGCGTGCGGCACCGATCGTGCGCTTCAGACTTGACACCATTGCGTTACCTCCTGCCCATCGCGAACGATGACGTCGAATATGTAGTTACTGCTGCGCACCGATCAGACCTTCGATCGTCGTCCGCTGGTAGTTCACGACGACCGCCACGCGCACGCGCCGGAGGCCGCTCCTCGGGAACGTACGTCGTTGCTTCACCATCTGCCTCCCGGTCGAAATGCCGTCAGAGCGACCGTACGGAAGCGGTGCGCGCGACACAACGGCCTCGATCGCGCGACGGGCGGCCCGCAATCGTCTCCGGCACTCGCAGCGCCCCGCGCTCGGTGAGCCACGGATTCTTGTTACCTGGGCGGGCTATCGAGTGAGTGACGTGCACGTCGCCACCGCAGCGAAGCCTGCCGCGTTGGCACCGCCACACATCCAGAACCGACCGTGATACATCGCGTACGCAGTCCCGTGCCGAGGTACCAGCATCGGCTCCGACGTCCATACGCCCGCCGAACGGTGTTGGACAATTCCGAGCACGGTCGTCTCGGCGCTTGGCTCACCACCGGCGACGAGCAACGCGCCGTCGATCATCGCTGCGGCCGCTCCCGACGTCGCGGTCGCAAGCATCGTCAATGTTCGCCACCGGCCGCTCCGCACGTCGAGGCAATCGATCGCCGCGCTCGTAGCCGGAGTTCGGCCTCCTGCGACGCACACCGAGCCGGCGTCGAGGTACCCGGCAACATGATTGCGCGGCTGCGGCATCGTGGCGATGTCGCTCCAAGCATTGCGAGTCGGGTCGTACCTTTCCACGGCCGCGACCTGGGTCGTGCCGTCGCGCCCACCGACCGCGAATGCGCGGCCGTCGACCGTAGCGAGCGCGAGCGCGCCGCGAGCGTGGCGCATCGAAGCAACCTCACGCCACAGCGATGCTCCCGGGGCGAGCACGAACACACGGCGGCTCGCCCCGCCGGCCGTGAAACCACCGGCAACGACGATGTCGCCTCCGATCGATGTCGCGCCGGGATGATTCAACCCGACCGGTAGCGACGGCGCTCGAGCCCATCGCGATCCATTGAACACGAACACGGCCGAACTGCTGTTGCGAGCCGTGTCGTAGCCCCCGACAACGTACAGACGATCAGCGACGGCGACTGCCGCCGCCTCTTGCATCGGCACCGGCAACGGAGGCTCGACGCGTTGTGCAATGCGCGACAAAACCGTCGTTGGCGTCGTTGGCGTCGTTGTCGACCCGTGGCGGACCGTCGTCGGCACGCCTGACGTGCTTGATGCGGTCGACCGTCGCGTGGATGCAGACGGTTGTGCGTCACGACTGTGAGTACCGCATCCGCCGACGACCACGACAGCGACCACCACGACAGCGACCACCACGACGACGCGGAAACATGAAGCGCACCGCGAACTCAGCACGACCCAAGCTACTGACACCAAATGGCCAAACGGACTCGCCCCGGCGCGCAGACTCGCCCGCGGTGCCGTCCGCTATGCCGCCGACCACAGACTCGCGGGTAGTGCGCCGACTCGGCGCGCCCATCACGCGAAAGTTTGGTCTCGAGGAGAGCTCCGTCCAATCCGATTCTTACGCAACTGGTGGATCCTTCTGGTATCGATCGTTGCCGTCGTGGTGTTCAAGACGAACCAACAGCGTCGCCGCCTAGTTCTGGTATCCATCGACGAGCTCGCCAGACACCGGCTCACGCGTTGACCCGGTCCCGGGCACCGTCACCTCACGGTTCGTAGTCTGAAATCCGCCAGCCCAGGAGTTGTCGCCAGTGTCGAGAGCCAAGACGATCGTATTTGTAACCGCGGCGATCGGCGTCGCCACGCTCGTGATCGCGCGCGTCGAAACGAACACACCCGCGGCCGCCCCGTCGATCACGACCACTATGAGCGCGTCGTCGGAGACGAACACGACGGGCTCAGCTCCTGAGAGCACATCCACGATGGTCGCGACGACGAACGTCTACGGCCATGACGGCGCGGGTCAACTCAGCGCCGTGAACCGCGCGGCGCTGTCGCGCATCTACGTTCCGAACAGCGGCTCCAACACCGTCGACGTCATCGACCCGACGACCTTCAAGATCGTGGGCCATTTCGCAGTTGGCGCGCTGCCACAACACGTCACGCCATCTTGGGATTCCAAGACGTTGTGGGTCACCAACGATCTCGGCAATAGCTTGACGCCGTTCAACCCGCGTACCGGGCGTCCACGTGGCCCAGCGGTGCCCGTCGATGATCCGTACAACCTCTACTTCACCCCGGACGGCCGGTTCGCGATCGTCGTCGCGGAGCGGCTGGGGCGCCTCGACTTTCGTGACGCGCACACGATGCGTCTCGTCGACTCGCTCTCGGTGCCCTGCCGCGGCGTCGATCACATGGATTACACGGCCGATGGTCGCATAGCCTTGGCGAGCTGTGAGTTCTCGGCACAGCTGATCGAGGTCGACCTCGTCCGACAATCGGTCGTCCGAACGGTCGATCTTCCCCGGCGCAATGCGAAACCGCAAGACGTCAAGATCTCTCCGGACGGTCGAGTCTTCTACGTCGCTGACATGACGTCGGGCGGACTGTGGACCGTCGACTCGGGGTCCATGAAGGTCACGGGCTTCATCGTGACCGGACGCGGCGCTCACGGCCTGTACCCGAGCCGCGACGCCCGCAGCCTCTACATCAGTAACCGTGATGCGGGCACGATCAGCGTTCTGGACTTCGCGCGGCGGCGTGTCGTCGCTACGTGGAGTATCCCGGGCGGATCACCCGACATGGGAGGCGTGTCGGCCGACGGCACGACGTTGTGGCTGTCGGGCCGGTATACGGCCGAGGTCTATGCACTTGCAACCACCGACGGCCACCTCGCCGCGCGTATTGCTGTCGGCAGCGGTCCTCATGGTCTCGCCGTGTGGCCCCAACCGGGCCGCTACTCAATTGGCCACACAGGCATCATGCGCTGAGTTACGTGGATCCTGTGCCGTTGTCGCGGCGACCGTCAACGCAACAGTGCCGACCGAAAATCGCGCGCTATCGACCTCCTCGCGTCGAGTGGCCTCAACACGGGGTGTGTCTCGCCGCGAGCGCGCAACCAGCCGACTGGCGTCATCCACAATGCCGTGTTCAACGACATTACCGTCGGTAGCGCCGGCGCGCCGGCGCCGTGCCACGGCGAAAAGGGCTATGACTAGGCGACCGGCCTGGGCCCACCGCACGCCAACGCCCTGGTGTACGAGCTCGCCGATCTGTAGCGATGGCGCGCTACAGTCCGCCACGGGCGCTCCAGCCGGCGTCGCGCGGGCATGTGGGACAAATCGCGCACCTCGCGCCGCGCGAACGCGGCGCCATACATCCGAGGGCACAACTCATGGTGCAACGAGCTCATTCGAGCCACCGTCGCGCGCGTCGTCAAGTGGGTATGCGATCTGCACGCGTCCGTGTGGCGCTGTCGTGCACCACGGCGTGCGCCATGTTCGCGTTCTCCCTGGCCGCAGGGGCCGGCACGCGGACGCCCGCTCAGCGTCCCGCCCTTCGGTTCGACGGTCCCGCCAGCGTGGCCGTCGGACGCGTCGCCTCGTTGCGGCTTGTCGGCGAGAGCCCAGGCGTGATCGGCGCGTTCCAGGCCAGCCTGCGTTACGACCACACCGCGCTCGAGGTCATCCGTGTGCGCTCGCCGAGGACATTGGCCGGAGCGGGCGCGCTGACGCCGCTGTCGGCGGTCGAGACACCGAACCGCACCGTTGTCGCGGGATGGACGTGTAGCGGGCCCGGTTGCCTCTCGGCGCCCGCGACCGCCGGCGCGCCGGCGCTGCTGGCGACGATCGAGATCGAGGCATTGCGCCCGGGGCGTATCGACTTGCGCATCGACGGCGGCATGCTCGTCGCGCCGAACGGCGCGTCGCTGGGCCGCACGTCGACGCGCGTGCTCCTCAACGCCGGCAGTGGTGGTGATGTAGTCGCGGCGCCGCTTCCGTCCGTCTCCGTCGCCGGACCTGCGGCCGCGCTCGCCGGACGCGCCACGTCGGACGTGAACGGTGACGGTCACGTCACGCCGCTCGACGTCGCGGCGCTGACAGCGGCCTGGGTCCGTGGCGCGGAGCGCGACATGAGCTGCCCGCCGCCCCCGCCGGGTGCCGACCTCAACGGGGATGGATGCATGAGCATCGCCGATCTGCAGGCGGTCGCGGGCGCGATCGCTCGTGCGCCGGCGCGCCCGTCGAAGCAGGCGGTTCACGCCGCGGCGACCACTTCTTTTACCGTGAACTCGAATGCTGACGGCGCCGACAAGACGGCCGACGGTGTGTGCCAGACCAACACGTCCGGACAGTGCACGTTGCGAGCTGCGCTCACCGAGGCCAACCGAGCCTCGGGTCCCGTCAGTATCGCGTTCAGTATTGCGGGCACCGGTATCCACACGATCGTGCCGGCCACGCAACTGCCGTCACTCAACAACCCGAGCGGGATCACGATCGACGGCTTCACCCAGCCGGGCTCGTCGCCGAATACCGACGACCTTGCCGACAACGCGGTGTATGGCATTGAACTCAAGGGCACGGGTGGGACCGGCGTCGACGGCCTCGTCGTCGCGCAGGCGAACAACGTGATCCGCGGGCTGAACATGCACGCGTTTGACCGCGCGATCTGGATCTACGGCACGGACGCGACGAACAACCTCGTCGAGGGCAACATGCTCGGACTGACGCCGACCGGCGCCTACGACCCGACATACGCGCTGGTGGGCTCGGCGACGTGCGTCGTGATGCAGCATGGCGCGGCCTACAACCAGATCGGCGCGCCCGGCAACGCGAACCGCAATGTCGTGTCGGGTTGCGACCATCAGGACATCGCCACCTACGACTGGCCGACGAAATACAACACGATCCAGAACAACATCACCGGCCTCGACCCGACAGGCACGCAGCGTCGTGCTGCGCAGTCGCACGGGATCGATATCAACACTGGTACGCAGTACACGATGATCGGCGGCACCAACCCCGGTGAGCGCAACGTGTCGTCGGGCAACCTCCAAGAGGGCGTCGAGATATCGCACAACCCGTTAACGCTGCACAACAGCATCGTCGGGAACTACATCGGCACCGATTTGACGGGAAATGCGGCGAGCGCCGTGACGCAGAACGGGCAGTGGGGTGTGCACCTCGAGGGCGACCCGACGTGCAACAACGCCCCATGTGGTCTCGACGCAGGCTTCAACACCGTCACCGGCAATGTCATCGTGAACTCGCGGCGGGGCGGTCTGCTCGTCGACAAGGGCGTGCACGACTCTGTCATCGCGAGCAACAAGATTGGCGTCACTGCGAATGGCACGGCGGCGGGCAATCTGCTTTTCGGAGTGAACATCCAGGCCGGTTCCGTTCGCAACGTGCTCGGACCAGGCAACGAGATTGCGTACAACGCCAACGGGGTACAGCTCGAGTCTGATGGCGTCGAGCCACCGAATAGCGCGCCGTCGGTGACGAACCGGAACACGATCACTCAGAACTCGATCCGCGACAACGGCTCGAACGGTGTGAGCGCGTTGGGTATCGACCTGGCGCCGTTCGGCGCGGTGAACAACGCGGGCAACGCCGACCCCAACACCAATGACGCCATGCTGGCGCCGACCTTGTCGCAGGCGACCGAGACCGGCATCGTCGCTGCGACCTGCGCCGGCTGCACGGTCGAGCTCTTCGTCGCCGACCAGGCGGCAGGCTCAATCGGTTCGGGCACCACCTATGTCGAAAGTGCGACGGCCGGAGCTTCGGGCGTAGTCACGCTCGCGCTCGCCGCCAGCGTGAAGGGCAAGGTCGTCACGGCCTCCGCCACGAACACGATTGGGAGCACGTCGGAGTTCGCCCGCAACGTGCAGATCCCTGGCACCACCGGCGGCGCTCCCGGCGCTCCCGCGATCGACAACGCCGCGACGATGGCCGGGAACGGTTGGGCGATCGTCGGCTGGACCCCGCCCGCGTCGCAAGGTGGCTCGGCGATCTCGAGCTACACCGCGGCGGCGTCGCCCGGCAACGCGACCGTCACCGTGGGATTCCTCGGCCGGCGCGCCGTGTTCAAAGGCCTGTCGAACGGCACGCATTACACGTTCACCGTGAAGGCGACGAACGCGTCGGCGACCGGCGCGCCGTCCGCGGCGTCTCCGGTCACGACACCGAGCGCGGGGACGCGCAGTTACACGACGGCGTACAACGCGTCCGACAACACACGCTTGCTTCGCAACGCCGCATACTTCGGCACGGGCGCGGCCGAAGCCCAGTTGGATTCGGTCGGGATCATTGCCTATATCACGGGCATCGTCGCCTCGCCGACGTTGTCGCCCGTCGCGCCGCCAGCGAGCAGCGGCCCCCACAGCTACGCGACCGCGTGGTCGGACGCCGACCAAGGCGCGCTCGTGGCGGTGATGCGCCAGTACGCGCTGACGCCGTCGGAGACCCAGTACTTCAGTGTCCAGCTCATCGGGTTCCTCCTCGCGCTCGGAGGCCACTAGGTTGAGAGTTCGAGTCTCTCCCCCGGAGCCACATGCACCCAGGTGGGGGAGTCGCGTCCCTCACCGACACGGGCGCCGGCCCACACTTGAAGGCGGTCCAGTTCCTCAAGGTGACGTCGGCTGAGGCCAGCGAGCTTGGTGCTTCCCGCCCGCGTGATCTTGAGCCGCACCACGCGATGGTCGTTGCGGTCGCGCGCGCGGTGGAGATACCCAGCTGAGACCGCGCGGTCGATCAGTCCTGATGCGCTGTGCTGGCGAAGCAGCAGCACATCCGCGATATCGCCCACGGTTGGGGCGTCGGGCCCTGGATGGCCGCGCACGGCAAGCAGCAGTTGATGCTGTGCCGCAGTGAGGCCTTCGCGCTCGGCTTGCTCCTCACTCCAAGCCAGGAAACGCCGTAGTTCGGTGCGGAAGGCGCAAAGACGCTGATAGTCGGCATCCGTAAGTCGCCGAGTTGCCACCACTGCATAATACATCGTAGTACGATGTATTGGTGGTTTCTCGATCTCGCTCGCCCATGTTCGACGCTCGCTTCGTCGGGATCGAGCCTCGCATTGTCGGCGTCGTGATGCTGAGCGGATTCGCAAGCGGCGTCGTCGGAGGCCTGTTTCTGCTCGTGCTCCATGTGTTGCAGCGCGGCTTATGGCCGAACGAATGGAGCGGACCGATCAGGTTCGCGACCCTTGGGGGTGTCGGTCTCGCCGTCGGGGTGATCGTGCGTTACCTCGGGGCGTCCGGTGATGTTGAACTCATGGTCGACAACATCCACGTTTCGGGGAACGCAACCGATGTACGAATGCTCCGCTCGTTGCTCCCCACGTCATGGCTCTGCATTGCCGCCGGTGGCGCTCTGGGGCCAGAGGCGCCACTGGTCCAAACCACCGGGACGCTTGCCGCATGGACAGCGAAACGAAACGGTCTCAACGTGCGCGATTCGCGCATCGTCACCATTGCTGGGATGGCCGCTGGGTTCACGGTCCTGTTCGGCGCACCACTCGGTTCAGCCGTGTTCGCGTTGGAGATCCTGCATCGTCGCGGCTTGCAGTACTACGAAGCATTGCTTCCAGCGGTGCTCGGATCCCTCACGGGATACTCGATCTACGTCGTCGCAACGAGTGCCGGACTTGCCCCTGTCTGGCACCTCCGAGCGCCGGAGCTCATCCACCCGGGCGATCTCGGCTGGGCCGTCGCCGCTGGGATCGGCGGCGCACTCATTGCCGTGGCGTTCACGTACCTGAGCACGGCACTGCGCGGATGCGCGCGCCGGCTGCCCGCCCACCTTCGACCGTTCGTCGGAGGTTTACTCCTTGCAGCACTCGGGCTCGCCTCGACCTACTCCCTTACGTTCGGCGAAGCCCAAATCACCGAGATCCTCAACAAACACAGCGGAACCGTTACATTCTTCGCTCTCGCGGCCTGCGCCAAACTCGCAGGCACTTCGATCACCCTCTCGTCCGGGTGGCGCGGCGGATTCATCATCCCGTTGTTCTTCATGGGGGCTTGCTTCGGCCGCGCCTTCCACGGTCTTGTCCCCGACGCCAATGAAGCCGTGATGGTCGCCGCGTTCATGGCCGCTGCGAATACGGGAGTTACGAAGACTCCGCTCGGATCGACACTCGTCGTCAGTGAGATGACCGGATTCCGACTCCTGCCGACCACGCTCATCGCCACGGTCGTGTCACTCGCGCTCACCAGCGAGGTCGGTCTCATCCACACACAACGCGAACGAAATGTTGTCGACCGAGACGCTCGACATCCCGATTGACGGCCGACGCCGGTATGATCGTGATCACCGGTAACTACGTGGGAAGCCCCATCAAAGGCCTTCTGGCCGATGGGGATCTGCCGGTCGCGAGCGACGCAACGGCCGGCGACCGACAGCCTCGCCGATTTGTCCTCATCGCAGGAATAGTGCGGAAATGTCCGGATTCATGGACCTTTCCGGCGGCTGGACTGCGCCCTGGTCCTGGGACATTGGGCCTATTTCCCTATTAGGTCGGCACCGCGCGCCGATCATTTCTCGAAGTCGACGCGACCGGGACCCCGTAGCGCGACTTGTGCTCGATGGATGGGCACGGACCGATCATGGAGGAGAGGCGCTCATGCGCATCAACACGAACATCATGGCGCTCGACGCCTGGCGCAACCTTTCGAGCACGAACCTGGCGCTCGGCAAGAGCGTGCAGAAGTTGTCGTCGGGTTACCGGATCAACAGCGCGGCTGATGACGCGGCCGGTCTGTCGATCAGCGAAGCCCTCCGCGCGCAGGTCAGTGGCCTCAACGTCGCGACGCGTAACGCCCAAGACGGTGTCAGCGTCGTGCAGACCGCAGAAGGTGCCCTGAACGAAGTCGCGACCATGCTGAACCGCATGCGTGACCTCGCGGTGCAGGCATCGAACACCGGC
>JBBREP010000099.1:0-11412 GCA_038202885.1 Acidimicrobiia bacterium
GAGGTCGGGGTCGGCCTGCTCGTGGGGAGTCTTGGAACGGTCACCTTTCACGTCGGTCTGGGCAACAGCCACCGCAAGGTCTTCGCGGCGCACCCGGTCGTAGAACGCGCGCAGCCGTGTGAGTTCCTCATCCTGTAACAGCCCGAGCAACGCGAACATGGCGTCGCTCCCCACGTCCTTGATCGACAACAGCGTGCCGCCGAGCCCGGTGGTCAACTCGATGAGGCGCATGCGCGCGAGCAGATCGTCGGTGCTGCGCGGAATGCGGTAGTACGCGCTGTAAGGCTCTTCGCTGTCGGGATCGACGGCAACCGCGAGGTCGCCATGGGCCGGGTCGTGGCTCGCTTCGAAGTCGAGTGCCGAATGGTCGACCGCGACCCGCAGGTCGGGCTCGTCGAGCACGCAGTCGACCTTGGCGCCGCGGTACCACAGCACCCGCCCATCGCGCAGCGACTCGCGGTACTCCTCGGCAGTCCGCAGACCCATGACGCGACGCTCCTTGGTTCGTGTCGCTGCGACGTGCAGCGGAGAGGTCAACGGTAGGCGCGATCACCACACCGCCCGGGATGACGCCAGCGTCAGCTTTGCTGCGGTTCGACCAATGGGCGCTCGCCGATCAGTGAACCGGTGCAGAATGCATGGTCATGATGGCGCGTTCGGGTCGTGAGAGCGTTGCGAGTCGATGGGCGTACGGCCTCATGCAGACGGACTTGAAGTAGGCGTAGGTCGTGCGACACACCGAGAGGGCGACCTGTTGTGCGGCCCGTCGGTCAGCCGGGACGACAGCGAGCAATATTCACGGCAGTCTGTCGCACAGGGGCGCGCCGGCGCGGTTGGCGAGCACGCGATCGATCCGCTGCAGCATGCGCGACCGTCCGATCCACATCAGCCGAGTGCCGTGGCGGCCGAGTTCGGGGCGTGGTCGATACGGCTCACCTGGATCGACGTCGTACGGATGGCAGTACAGCCACAGGATCTCGTCGGGCTGGGCCCGGGCCAATCCGTAGCGGACGAACGCGCGGGGGAGTACCCGCAGGTACGCGCCGCCGAGATACGGGTTGGCGAGGGGACCGAACGTTGTGATCGGGCACGGCAACTCGTGTAACCCGTTCGGCCAGCGGAACGGCCGACGCGGCGCGGTGGGGTCACCCCACAAGGGGCTGCGCGCCGGCAACACGCTCGACGAATACGTGAATCCCGCTTCGACGAGCGCGTCGAGCGCGTTGTGGGCGGCCGGTACGAGCGAAAACATCGGGGCGCGGAACCCGAGCACCGGTTGCTGGGCCAACTGCTCGAGGGTGTCGCGGCCCCGTTGTACGTCGGCGCGCAGCGTCGGGGCATCGAAGTCGATCAGGGGGCGATGTTGCCAGCCGTGCAGCCCGATCTCGTGACCCCCCGCCGCGATCGCGCGCACGACGTCGGGTGCCTGCGCGGCCAATTCGCCCACGATGAAGAACGTGCCGCGAATGGAGCGGTCGGCGAGGAACTGGAGTACGCGGTCGGTCACTTCGGGCGCGCGCAGTGCTTCGCCCTCGGGCGCGTAGTCCTCGACGTCGAATGTGAACGTGATCGGCGCGAGCTGTCGGGCTGGACGCGCCATGTCAGTGCGCAGTCATGTCAGTACGCGTCCATGTCGAGCAATTCCCACGTGTCGAGGCAGAACGATGCCGCATCGATGCGGGTTGGGTCGAGGACCTTGAGCACAACGTTGAGCGGCGACGGTTGCATCCGTTGCGAGACGCGGAACCCGCCGACGCGCACGTGCGCGTTCCAGCCCGCGTACACGACGAGGGGCGTGCGATGGGTTCGCGCCGTGGCCGCGACGATGTGCGGCACGGCCAACGGCAGGGTCGCGCCGGGACGAGGCAATACCTTCAACAGCACTGCGGCCGGCAGCCGCAGCGGTGCATGCGTTCGGTGGCTCACGGCGATGGCGTCATCGGCCACGTGCAATACGTAGCCACCATCGGGGCGGGCGAGCCGCCAACGCAGGAAGTCGGTGTCCCACGACTGCGCCCATCCCGACACAGGGACCCAGTCGAGGTCGCGCGTGGCGTCGGTGAACTCCTGTGACGCCAGAAACGCGGCATCGACCACGAAGCTCTTGACGGCGCGGCCCGTGGGCCGTGGGACGAGCACGCGGGCGCGCATCGGCGCGAGCCGCGTCCATCCGAATCGTTCGACGACGACGACGGTGGACGCGTCGTTGCCCACGCCAACCATGCCGGGCGCGCCGGTGGCCGCGGCGCGTTCGTACATGCGCTCGGCCATGCGTCGGAACAAGCCCGAACGGCGGATCGTCGAGTCGGTCGCGACATTGGTCGAGAAGATGAATGGGATTGTCGTGGACCGATCACGAAAGCGCGTGGGCAGCACGCTGTAGTGCGCGATCCGTCGATGCGACTCCTCGTCGTCCTCGTGCTCCTGAATCGCTGGGCCACGCGGATTGTCGTCGTAAAACCATTGGAGGTATCCGGCGTGACCGAATCGCGGGCCGTCGAGTTCGGCGACGAGCAGCGCTCGGGTCCGCTGGTGCGGATCGGTCTCCTGGGGGCCTGCGCCGTCGTTGAGACTCGCTGGGCTATCGCTCATGGCGCCGATGCGGTTGGCGCCGACGCAGCACGCGGTCGCGCAGTCCCCACCACGTGACCCACGCCATGGCCTCGATCACGATGCGCGTCGACATTTTCGACGTGCCGCGCTCACGATCGTGAAACGTGATCGGCACCTCGACGATCCGTCCTCCGGCCCGGTCCACCTTGTACGCGGTCTCGACCTGGACGAGGTAGCCCTCGCTCTTGGTGGTGCCGTGGTTGATGGTGGTGAGCGTCGACGAACGAAAGGCCCGAAAACCCGCGGTCAGATCGTTCACCGGTGTGCCGAGCGCGGCCCGGGCGTATCGATTGCCCCAGCGCGAGATCGCGAGTCGGAACGGTGACCAGTTCGGCACGGCGCCGCCCGGCACGTAGCGGGAACCGATCGCCAGATCGGCGCCCTGTTCGACCTTCGCGATGAGCGCCGGCAGCGACTCGGGAGGATGCGAAAGGTCGGCATCCATCTCGCACAGCACGTCGTAGCCGCGCGCCCGCCCGATGATGAACCCGGCCCGGTATGCGGCTCCCAAGCCGGCCTTGCCCGGCCGCACCAACACTTCGATGCGGCCCAGCTCCGCCGCGAGTTCCGATGCTCGGGCCGCAGTGCCGTCGCTGCTGTTGTCGTCGATGACCAACACGTCGACGTCGGGCGCGGCGGCGCGGGTGCGGCGCAACACGATCTCGATGTTTTCGATCTCGTTGTACGTCGGTATGCAGACGAGCGAGCGCACTTCAGACCTCTCGACAGAATTCAGGCGACTCGGGCACGGGGCCGGCGTGCGATAGCGAAGAGCACCGGCGTCGTGGGTGCGATGGTGTCGTTCGTCGAGAGGTGCGTGTGATCGAGGCCCGAGCCGATGCCGGTTCGCTTCGAACCGAGCAAGCGGTACACGATCGGAAGCCCTCGCTCGTACGACCACACGTACGCGCGGCGCGGCAGCCGCTTGCGGAGCCCGAAGCGATCGAGGCGCAGCAGACGGTCGCCCGATTCGCGTCGGGTCGCGAAGTCGGCTGCGAATGCCGCGTCGCCGTCGAGACCGAGCAACGTGACGTCGTCGAAGAACAAGCCCAGTAGCGACGCCAGTTGCGGCGGCTCGAAGTCATAGACGTGGAATGGGTTCTCGAAGTCGGCTGGGTGGTTCGGTGTGAGCACGAACACCGTGCCGTCGCTCGTCACCAGGCGCGCGAGTTCGGCAACATGACGCTCGGGCTGGGTGAAATGCTCGATCACGTGCGAGGAGCAGACCCAATCGATGCTGTGGTCGCGGATCGCGAGCTGGGAACCGTCCATGGCTGCAAACGCGGCCCGACCGGCGGTGCCGTAGGTGGACTGGGCCGCCGCGCCCGTCGGCGCGTCGTAGTCGATCCCGACCACGAAGCGGTCGGGGCCGGCCATCGTCATCGTCGCATCACCGACGCCACAGCCGATGTCGAGTACGGTCCCGGGACCCAGGCGGGCCGCGACCTCTCGGTAGCCGGCCTCATGGAGTGCGAGTAATGAATCGGGCGTCGATCCCTCGATCGGTCGCTCGCCGGTCAACCTCATGGCGGCGCAGCGTAGCGGTGTGTCACTTCTAGGATGGGTTCCTGTGGCCGGCGTCGACGTCATCGACAAGCTCGGTGATCTCGCGGCAAACGCGGGCATTCGCCGTATCCACGTGCTCGCGTGGCGCGATCTCGACGACCCCGAAGCCGGGGGCTCGGAGTTGCACGCGCACGAGGTGCTCCGGCTCTGGAGCGCGGCCGGGATCGACATCAACATGCGCACCTCGTACGCGGCCGGCAAACCGCAGGTGATCTGGCGCGACGGCTATCGCGTCATCCGCAAGGCTGGGCGCTACCTCGTGTTCCCACGCGCCGCGTTCAGCGAGATGGTGGGATGGCACGGCGACCGCGACGCGCTCGTGGAAATCTGGAACGGCATGCCCTTCTTCGCGCCGCTGTGGTGTCGCGGGCCCCGCGTCACGTGGCTCCATCACGTGCACGACACGATGTGGGAGATGACGCTGCCGCCCCGGCTCGCACGCGTCGGGCGCGCCATTGAGTTCGGCGTCGCCCCGCCGTTGTATCGGCTCACCCGTACGCCCGTGGTGACGTTGTCGCAATCGTCCAAGCGCGAACTCGTCGATCGACTGCATTTGCGCGAGCGCGATGTGCATGTGGTGCCCGTCGGGATCGGCTCGCAGTATTCACCAGGTGGCACTCGCTCGCCCACGCCGCTCGTGGTGGCCGTGGGGCGCCTCGTTCCTGTGAAGCAATTCCATCTCCTTGTCGACGCGCTTGTCGACGCGCGACGCGCGGTGCCGAACCTCGAAGCGGTCATCGTCGGCGACGGCTATGAGCGCGACGCGCTCGCTCGACGTATCGAGCAAGCCCATGCCGAAGACTGGCTGCGGCTCACGGGCTTCATCGAGGAGGACGAAAAGGTCGACTGGTATCGACGAGCGTGGCTGCTCGCCAGCGCGTCGGCGCACGAGGGTTGGGGCATGACGGCCACCGAAGCCGCGGCGTGCGGCACGCCGGCCGTCGTCACCGACATTGCCGGCCATCGCGACGCGGTCGCCGACGGGCGTAGCGGCATTCTCGTCCCGCAACCGAGCGACCTCGGACCGGCGATGGCACGCGTACTCACCGATCCCGAACTGCATGCACGCCTCGCCGCGGGGGCGCTCGAATATTCGCAGCGCTTTACATGGGGTGCGACAGCCACCGGCACCCTCGAGGTGTTGTGCTCGCAACGCCGTCGGACGCGCCGCCCGTGACGGCCAGCGATCCGGCCACACCCCGCAATCGCAGGCTCGGGCTCGCGGCGATCGCGATCCTTGCCTACCTGCCGCCGCTGCAGACCGATCCGGGCAAGGTGGCGGCCGACACCAAGAGCTACCTGTATATCGATCCGGCGCGGATGCTCGGTCGGGCGGCGGCGATGTGGGACCCGAACATTGGTTTTGGGACTGTCACCCACCAAAACATTGGGTACCTGTTCCCGATGGGGCCGTGGTACTACACGTTCGATCGGCTGGGTGTGCCCGACTGGGTCGCGCAACGACTGTGGCTCGGCTCGCTCGTCGCGGCCGCCGGCTTCGGCGTGCTGTATCTGGCCCGGTCGCTGTCGATGCGTGGGCCGGGTGTCCCGGTCGCGGTGCTCGCCTACATGTTCAGCCCGTACTCGTTGCATTACGCCGCGCGCATCTCGGTGCTGCTCGGACCATGGGCCGCGCTGCCGTGGATGATCGGTCTCACGGTGTACGCATTGCGTGACGGAGGTTGGCGCTACCCGGCGCTGTTTGCGTTGGTCGTGCAGCTCGTCGGCGGCGTGAATGCGACCGCGCTGATCTTCGCGGGCATCGGCCCTGTGGCGTGGATTCTCTGGCAGTGGTTGGGTACTCGCGAGATCGACGCGCGGCGAGCGCTCGGTGTGGCCGCGCGCATCGGCGCCCTCTCGGTGGTGACGTCGTTGTGGTGGATCTCGGGGCTCTCGCTCCAGGGCGGCTACGGCCTCGACATCTTGAACTTCACCGAGACGATCAAGGCAGTCGCGCGTACATCCACGCCGAACGAAGTGTTGCGGGGCCTCGGCTACTGGTTCTTCTACGGCCGCGACCGTCTCGGACCATGGATCGAGGCGGCGGCGAATTACACGCGCCGACCGCGGGTCATCTTCACCGGCTACTCGCTGTCGGCGGTGTCGCTGCTCGCCGCAACGTTGGTGCGATGGAAGCACCGCGGCTACTTCGTGTTGCTCACGCTCATCGGTGTGGTCATCGCCGTCGGTGCCTACCCCTACGATCACCCGACGCCGCTCGGCGCGCTCTTCAAGGCCTTCGCGAACTCGAGCAGCGCGGGGCTGGCACTGCGCAGCACGGGTCGCGCGATCCCTCTCGTGGTGCTCGGATTGGCGATGTCGCTCAGCGGCGGGGTGACCGCAGCCGTGGGGTGGTTGCACGCCAATGTGCGCTTCTCGCGGTACGCACTGGCCCCGGCACTACTGGCCGGCGCCGCGGTGTTGTCGGCGTTTCCCGCGATCTACAACGGCACGTACTACGGCAAGAACCTGGAACGCCCCGAGGCGCTGCCCAAGCCGTGGCAGCAGGTCGCCAAGTACCTCGACGGCAAGCCCAACACCACGCGCGTGCTCGCGCTCCCCGGTGCCGACTTCGCGTCGTATCGATGGGGCAACACCGTCGACCCGATCCTGCCCGGGATGATGGACCGGCCGTACGTGGCCCGCGAACTCATCCCGTACGGCAGCGCGCCCTCGGCCGACCTGCTCAACGCGCTCGACCGTCGGATCCAAGAGGGCGTGCTCGATCCGACCGGACTTGTGGATGTGCTGCGCCGGGCCGGAATCGGTGAGGTCGTGCTGCGCAACGACATCGAATGGGAGCGCTACAACCTGATCCGGCCGCGCGAGCTCGAACAACTGCTCGCGAAGGTGCCGGGGCTGAGCGTCGAAACCGCGTTCGGGCCCGTTGTGAGCTCGAGCGACTCGCTCGGCATCGTCGATGAGCGCACCTTGAACCCTCAGGAGCTCGCCACCAAGGAGCCTCGCGAGATCGTGGTGTTGCGCGTTCCGAACCAGACGCCCATCGTGCGCGCCGAGACCACGGACGCGCCCGTGGTCGTCGCCGGCGATGGCGAAGGTTTCATCGATGCCGCCGATGCCGGTGTGCTCGCGGGGAACGGCGTGGTCTTGTCGGCGGCGACGTACGCGAACGATCCGGCGCGCCTGCGCAAGCTCGCGGGCCCGCACGCGACCCTCGTGCTCACCGATGAGAACCGCAAACGCGGTCGCCGCTGGAGCACCGTGCTCGACAACCTCGGTTACACCGAACAGGCCGGAGAAACGCCTCTCACCAAGGACGTGAGCGATAACAGGCTCGACGTCTTCCCGGGGGCCGGCGACCGGTCGTACACGGTGGTCGAACAGCAGGGTGTGCGGAGCGTGCAGGCAACGGCGTACGGCAACCCGATCAGCTTCACGCCCGAAGATCGTCCGGCGCGCGCGTTCGACGGCGACCTCAACACCGGCTGGTCGGTGGGCGCGTTCGACCGTGTCGTCGGCCAGCGCATCGAACTCGAGACGCTGCACCCGATCACCACCGACCACATCGGTGTCGTGCAGGTGCTGCACGGACCACGCGACCGTTACATCACGAGCGTGCGACTCCGGTTCGACAACGGGCCGTCGGTTGATCTCGCACTCGACCCAAGCTCACGCGAGGTTGCCGGCCAGTCGCTGCGCTTTCCGACCCGAACTTTTTCGAAGGTCTCCATCGAGATCACCGGGACGAATCGCTCCAACGGCCCACTGTTCAGCGGCATGTCGGCCGTCGGGTTCGAGGAGATCCGTGTGGCCGACGACCGCGACGAGCGGCCGATTCGCGTTCATGAGGTCACGCGGCTTCCCGAAGACCTGCTCCAAGATTTTGGTCGGGCATCGTTGACGCATCCTCTCGTGGTCACATTCACCCGCCTGCGCGTGCGCGAGGTGCCGCCCCGATCCGACGTCGAGCCCAACCTGACGCGCACATTCACGTTGCCAACCGATCGGTCCTTCGCGCTCACCGGCGACGTGCGCGTGTTCCCCTACGCCACGCAGCCGCGCAACATCGACAAGGTGCTCGGCGCGCAGGGATCGTTGCGGGCCTTTGCCCATCAGTTCCTCCCGGGCTGCCTTGCGTGTCGCGGCGCGTCCGCCGTCGACGGTGATCCGAACACGGCGTGGACGACGCCGTTGAATGCGGCGCTCAACCAATGGCTTGCCGTCGAACGTTCGACACCGTTCACGATCGACCATCTCGACCTGTCGATCGTCGCCGATCGCGACCACGCGTTACCAACCAAGCTCGCCATCGCAGTCGATGGCACGACGCACGTCGTGAACCTGCCGACGATCCATCGTGGCGCCGCGTTGGGGAACCTGGCCAAGGTGCACGTGTCGTTCCCCGCGATGACAGGGCGCCATTTCAAGCTGACGATTCTCGGTGTCGAGACACGCTGCAACGGCGACCAGAGCCGCACGCCTCTCGGGTGTAGTCATAGCTACTACGCGGGCGACGCGCTGCTGGCGCTGCCGGTCGCGATCGCAGAGCTCGGGGTCGCCGATTTCGAGGTCCCGGCCCTGCCCACAATGTTGCCATCGCAGTGCCGCACGGATCTTCTGCGCGTCGATGGTGCGCCGGTGGCGGCGCGCGTCGTAGGCCGCACGGCCGATGCCATCGCGGGCGATCCCATGCGTGTCGAGCTCTGTACGACCACCGGCAACGCACCGTCATCGTTGTTCTTACGCGCGGGCCGGCACGAGATCGAGACCACACCGGGAAGTGATACTGCGCTGTCGATCGACCGCATGGTGCTCTCGTCGGCCGCGGGCGGTGCTGCGGCGCCGGTCGCCGCGGCCATACCGTCAGCTCCCGCGGTCGCGACCGCTCCCGCGGTGTCTGTGTCGCGAGGGCGCATCGAGTTCACGGCGAAGGTCACCGGAGCCAACAAGCCGTTCTGGTTCGTGCTCGGTCAGAGCTACAACGCTGGGTGGCACGTCAAAGTCGGCGGGCGTGATCTCGGTCCGTCGACGCTCGTCGACGGGTTTGCCAACGGCTGGCTGATCGATCCGAAGGGCCACACGTCGCTCGTCGTGTCGGTGGCATGGGAACCGCAAACACGCGTGTGGGTCGCATTGGGCCTGTCGGGCGTCGCGTGTATCGCGTGCATCGGTGTTGCGTTCGCGACGCGGCGCAAGGCGCGGGCCATGTCGCGAGTCACGACGTGGCTCGATACCAAGTTCGTCACTACGAACGGCACGACACCCGCTCGGGCCCGGGTGGCTGCGGCGACCGCCATCGCCGGTTCTGTGGCGGCGCTGATTGTCGGGCCCTGGGTGGGCGTGGGTGTGGCCGTGGCGGTGGCTCTGGCGATGCGTCTGCGCTGGGCTCGGCGAGCCCTCGTGTGGTCGGGTCCGTTCTTGCTGTTCATGTGCGGCCTGTATGTCGTGCAGGGTCAGTGGCGCAACAACTATCCCGCCGTGTTCGAGTGGCCCACGCTGTTCGCCCGTCTCAACACGATCGGGTGGCTCGCGATCGTGCTCACCGCCGCGAGCGCGTTCGTTGACCGGGCGGCAGCACCGCCAGGAACCCCGCACCCGGCGGTCGGCCCGATCGATGTCCCAGGTGATGTCCCAGGTGATGTTCCGGTCGAAGCCGGCAGCAGCGGCGGTGACGGCGGGCGGAGGTAACCGCTACCGTCGGGCCCACCGATTGCTCCGAAGCGTTGACCCGAGAGGTGACATCGTGACCGACACACCGTGGCTTGGTGACACATGCTCGCTCGTCGACGCGTTCCGTGCCGGCGAACGCAGCCCACTCGAAGAGCTGGAAGCCTCGCTCGCAGCCGTCGAGCAGTCGACGCTCAACGCGTTCAGCTACGTCGATCCTGAGCGAGCGCGTGCGGCGGCTCGCGATGCCGATGTGCAGCGTCCGTTCGGCGGGGTGCCGATTGGTATCAAGGAACTCACGCAGGTGGAGGGCTGGCCGCACACCGAAGCGTCGCTCGTGTTCAAGGACCGCGTCGCTGCGCAATCGGCGACGATGGTGCGGCGACTGGTCGACGACGGTGGGGCGGTACCGTTCGGGCTGACGACGTCGAGCGAATTCGGTGGGATCAACCTCACGTTCACGAAGCTCAACGGCGCGACCGCCAACCCGTGGAACACAGCCCACACGCCCGGCGGCTCGTCGGGTGGTTCGGCCAGCGCGGTCGCCGGCGGCTTGTGCACGATTGCCAGCGGCGGTGACGGTGGTGGGTCGATCCGCATCCCGGCCGGCTTCACCGGCCTGCTCGGTCTCAAGCACACGTACGGTCGGATTCCCAAGGGTCCCGAGATGGTCATGGCCTCGATGACCGCGGTATGGGGTTGTCTGGCTCGATCGGCCCGCGATGCCGCGCGATGGCTCGACGTCACCAATGGCTTCGATCCGCGCGACCCGTTCTCGTTGCCGCGTGTCGAGGGCTACGAAGCCGGTCTCGACTCGCACCGCAGCGCGTTGCGTGGTCGGCGCGTGGCAATCGTGCCGTCGTTGGGCACGGCCGTCGTCCACCCCGAACTCGAAGAAGCCGTCCGGCGCCACGGCGAGCTTCTCGCGAAGGACGCCGGCATGGAGCTCGTCGAACTCGACATTCATGTGCCAGAGCTGTCGTTCGAGTGGGCGATCGCGGGACTGTCCGAGATCGTGATGGAGCTCGGCGACAGCTATCCGGGATGTGAGGACGACCTCACGATGGAGATCGGCTTCGGGATGAAGGTCGCGCACCAGGTGTACGACATCAAGTCCCGGGGGCGCATCGAAGCCCAGCGCATCGCCATGAACGAATGTATGGCGGCGATCTTCGACCAGGTCGACATCGTCATCGCGTCGACGAATCCCGACGTCGCGTTCGACAGCGCAGGGCCGATGCCGCAGAAGGTTGGCGGCGTCACGACCCAGCTCGGTAACAACGGAGCCTTGACGATCCCGTCGAACATCTATGGCAACCCGGCGGTGTCGATCCCGATTGGTGTGTCGGTCGAGCGCGGCGGGCTGCCGTACGGCATGCAAGTGTTGGCGCCCCATCACCGCGAGGACTGGCTGCTCGACCTCGCCCGCATCGTCGAGCGCGAACGCCCCTGGCCCCTCGTCGCCCCCCACTAACCAGCCCCACCCCCCACCCACCCCAACCGTTTGCCGCTCCAGCGGCACAGGCGACGGGTAGATCGGCACACGGTCTTGGGTTGGGGGCCCCGCCTACCATGGCGGGCCATGGCCGAGACCACCACGCTGAC
>JBBREP010000100.1:0-11357 GCA_038202885.1 Acidimicrobiia bacterium
GACGGCGTGGGGGGGTGCACAAGTGAGCCCCGCGGGGCGCGAGCCGTTGGCGCGCGGGGGTGGAGGCGGCGAGATTTTGTTTGGGTTGTCGGCCGTGCGCAATGTGGGTGACGGTGTGGCGATGCAGATCAAGTCCGGTCGCGCCGAGGGTCCGTTCGTCGACTTCCACGATTTCTGCGAACGCGTCGATGTGACTGCGTTGAACAAGCGCACCGTCGAGTCGCTGATCAAGGCCGGCGGCTTCGACTCGATGGGTCATCCGCGTCGTGGCCTGCTCGCGGTGTTCGAACAGATCATCGAACAGGCTTTGAAGCGTCGTCGTGAGCGCGACCTCGGCACGATGAACTTGTTCGAGCAGGACGGTCCGCCAGGCGCGGCGACAGTGTTCGACGAGCGGGTCGCGATTCCCGACCTCGAGTTCGAAAAGCGCCAGCGGCTCGCGCTCGAAAAGGAGATGCTCGGCCTCTATGTGAGCGAGCATCCGTTGATGGGCGCGCGCCGCGCGTTGGCCCGTCTGGCCGAGTGCACCATCGGCGAATTCTGCGAAATGGACGACGGCGCGCTGCGCAACGTGGCCGGCATCGTCACGTCCGTGCAGCGCAAGTACACCAAGCGCGGCGACCTGATGGCCACGTTTGTGTTCGAAGACCTTTCGGGCGCGGTCGAAGCGATGGTGTTCCCCAAGACGATGCTCACGGTCGGCAGTCGCCTCCTCGACGACGCGATCGCGGTCGTGAAGGGCCGCCTCGACAAGCGCGAAGACACGCCGAAGCTGATCGTGATGGATCTCACGGTGCCGGAGTTGTTCGGTGACTCTGGCCCTCCGGTGCGGATCCAGGTGCGGGCCGGGATGTTCGACGAGACTCGGGTGGCGAGGTTGAAAGAACTCCTGCTCGCGCACCCAGGCGATTGCCCCGTATTCGTGCACCTCGCTGGACGCGACTCCGAGACGGTGTTGCGCCTCGACGACGAATTCAACTGCGACGGCAGCGGTGGCCTCTGCGCCGAGCTGCGAGTCGCGTTCGGCGCCGACTCGGTGAAATAGCCGTCGCCGGCGTCGTTCTTGGGGCATTTCTCACCCTGTGAGGGAGAATTCCGGCACAGGTTCGTGCGCGGAGATTGGGTCGAGCGATCGCTCGCCGCGCCGGACGGAGTAGGCGCAAAAGAAACGTGCTTGACTTTGCGGCTATGCGAATTGGGATTCTGGGAGCGACGGGGCCAGCGGGTGCGGGACTGGGGGCACGGCTGGCGAGTGTCGGGCACGAGGTGTTGTTCGGTTCGCGTGCGGTCGACAAGGCCAAGTTGGCGGTCAGCGAGCTCCAGCAGCGTTGGGGTGACAAGGTCGCCGGGCTCGTCCCGTGCGACAACGCGTGGGCGTGCGATGCCCCGGTTGTCGTGCTGGCGGTGCACGCCGAATCGGTGATCCCGACGGTTCGGGAGCACGCCGAACGGCTCGCGGGCAAGATTGTCGTGTCGATGGCGAACAACCTCACCCGCAACGGCAACGAATTCAATGCCGTCTTGCCCCCGCACGGCTCGGTCGCAGCCGAGATCCAAGCGTTGCTGTGGCGCTCGCGGGTGTGCACCGCGTTCCATCTCGTTCCCGCGGCCGAGTTCGCCGACCTCGACAACACGATGGAAAGCGATGTGGTCGTGCTCGGCGACGAGGACGAAGCCAGGGCGACCCTGATGGAGATCACGAGCTCCATCCCGCACCTGCGCCCACTCGACGGCGGGTCGCTGCGCAACGCCGTGGGGATGGAGACCTTCGCCGCCGTACTGCTCACGATCAACGTGCGGCACAAGATGCGAGCGAGCCTCCGCCTTATGACGGTGTAATCGTCCTCGTCCCCCGGTTCAGCGCCGTTTCAGTGCGGCTTCAGGACCGGGGCGGATTGTGGATCTTGCAAGGCGCTCCGACGGGGAGCACCGGCACCACAGTCCGAGGAGGACACCATGATCTCGAACCCCTTCACCTCCCACAGCAAGGCCGGACGGGCCATGCGGGCGGCGGCATTCGCAGCGATCGTGGGCGTCGGCCTGGTGGCCAGCGCCTCGGCCAGTTCGGCGATGAGCCCGTACGTGCCAACGCACAGCGTCCGGGCCGGCGACTGCGTCGTCACCGCCGGTGCGGCCTATGACGGGGCGCACGGTTGGGCCATCGGTGCTGCGGCGGCGCCGTGCGCATACCGCCACGCCTACACGACGGTGACGGTTCGCCTGTGGTTCTGGAACGGCTCGTCGTGGCGCCACTTCACGAGCACCGACCGCACGACGACCTTCTACAACTCGTACGGCTTCGGTAATCGCGAGCTCCACACCGGCGGTGTCTGCGGCGGTCCTCGGACCTGGTGGTACACCGAGGTCGACTACACCATCTCCGGTGTGGGGTCGGGCTGGGTGACCAACGCCATGCAGCCCTACCAACCCGGTGCGTGCTGAGCGACGAGCGACCACAGCGAGCAGGGGCCCCTTTACCGGGGCCCCTGCTCCGCGTGAGCCCTCAAGTAGCGTCGGGCGTGATGCAGCTGTACGACACCGCCAGACGCAAAGTCGTGCCGTTCGAGCCGGGGCCGGTCGTGTCGATGTATGTGTGCGGGATCACGCCGTACGACTCGACCCACCTCGGGCACGCGGCCACGTACCTCACCTACGACCTGCTGATCCGCCGCCTCGAAGAACTCGGTCACGAGGTCCGGATGGTCCGCAACGTCACCGACGTCGACGATTCGATCCTGCCGAAGGCCCGCGAACTTGGCGTGCACTACCTGGAGCTCGCGGCATCCGAGATGGCTCGCTTTCACGCCGACCTCGAGGCGCTCGAAATGCGTCCGGCGGTCGCTGAACCCCGGGCCACCGACGCCATCGACGCCATCATCGACCTCGTGGGCAAGCTGCTCGACAACGGCCACGCCTACATGAGCCACGGCACCGTGTACTTCGATGTGGCGACGTTCGGTCGTTTCGGTGCGCTGTCGCAGTATCCCGAGGACCGGATGGTCAAACTCGCCCGGGCTCGAGGCGGCAACCCCGACGATCCGCACCGCAAGGCTCCGCTCGACTTCGTCCTCTGGCAGCCGAGCCTGGCCGACGAGCCGGCGTGGCGCGCGCCCTTCGGTGTGGGGCGACCCGGTTGGCACATCGAGTGCAGCGCGATGGCGATGGCCGAGCATGGCCCCACGATGGATTTGCACGGTGGCGGCACCGACTTGATCTTCCCGCACCACGAGTGCGAGATCGCGCAGAGCGAGGCGCTCACCGGCAAGCCGTTCGTGCGCCATTGGATGCACAGTGCGATGGTCAACTACGAGGGCGAGAAGATGAGCAAGTCGCTCGGCAACCTCGTATTCGTGAGTGACCTCCTGAAGATCGCCGACCCGCGCGCCATCCGGCTCGCGCTCTTGCGGCACCACTATCGCAGTGGTTTCGAATGGTTCGACACCGACATCGACGAAGGCTCGGCCTTGCTGCATCGCCTCCTTGCTGCGGCCCAAGGGGTCGCCGGGCCCGATCCCGCACCGTTCGCGGCGAGAGTGCGCGCCGCGCTCGACAACGACCTCGATGCGCCGCGGGCGATCGAGGCGCTCGGCGACCTGGCCGATGCAATGTTGTCGGGGGGTGGCGACGCATCGGCGCACGCGGTGCTCCGCGAGTTGGGATCGTTGCTCGGCGTCGATCTCGATCGACCACTGTCGCCATCCGCGTGACATCGCGGCGCAGCGCCGGAATGTCCCGTCGGCCGGAGAAGGCGACTCGTAGACTCCGGCGCGCATGAGCGAGCCCATCACCATCACGCTGCCCGATCACTCGACCCGCGAATATCCCGTGGGCACCACGCCGGGCGACGTTGCGGCGTCGATCGGCAAGCGTCTGGCCAAGGATGCGATCGCGGCACGGGTCGACGGCGAATGGGTCGACCTCAACCGGCCGCTCAGGTCGGACGCGCACGTGGCCATCGTGACCCCTGGGAGCGAAGAAGGCCGCGAGGTGCTCCGCCACAGCACGGCGCACGTGCTCGCGCAAGCCGTCACACGCTTGTTTCCCGGCGCGAAGTACGCGATCGGACCGGCGATCTCGGACGGCTTCTACTACGACTTCGAGCTCCCGCTGGGTGCGACCTTTTCCGAGGACGACCTCGCGCGCATCGAGGTCGAGATGCGCGCGATCGTCGCGGCCGACCAACGCTTCGCCCGTGAAGATCTCGACTATGACGCCGGCCTGGCGGTGTTCGCCGACCAGGCGTACAAGCAGGAGATCATCACGAAGGTGCGCGCTGGCGCGGCCGACAGCGAGGATGCCGGCGAGGTCGGTGGCGAGGTCGGTGGCGACGGTGTGAGCGTGTATCGCAACGTCGATGCCGACGGCGCGGTCGCCTTCACCGATCTCTGCCGCGGCCCTCATGTGCCATCCACGGGGCGTCTTGGCGCCTTCAAGCTGATGCGCGTCGCGGGCGCCTACTGGCGCGGCATCGATATAGGTCCTCATCTCCAGGTCATCTACGGCACCGCGTGGGAAAGCACCAAGGCGCTCGAGGACCATCTCCACCGCCTCGAGGAGGCCGAGCGGCGCGACCACCGCAAGCTCGGTGTGGAGCTCGACCTGTTCAGTTTCCCCGAAGAGATCGGTTCGGGTCTCGCGGTATTCCATCCCAAAGGCGGCATTGTCCGTCGCTTGATGGAGGACTATTCGCGAGTCCGCCACGCCGAAGCCGGCTACGAGTTCGTGTACTCGCCGCACATCACCAAGTCGGACCTGTTCGAGACGAGCGGTCACCTCGACTGGTTCGCCGACGGCATGTTCCCACCCATCGAGATCGACGGCGAGACCGACTACTACCTCAAGCCAATGAACTGCCCGTTCCACATCCTGATCTTTCGCAGTCGCACACGCAGTTACCGAGAGCTGCCGCTGCGGATGTTCGAGTTCGGCACGGTGTATCGCTACGAGAAAAGTGGTGTCGTGCACGGTCTGACCCGGGTGCGCGGCATGACCCAGGACGATGCGCACATCTTTACGACCAAGGAGCAGATGGGCGACGAGTTGGCCTCGTTGCTCGACTTCGTGCTCTCGCTCCTCGCCGACTTCGGCATGTCCGATTTCTATCTGGAGTTGTCGACGAAGCCGCCGGGCAAAGCGGTGGGCACCGATGCCGAGTGGGACGAGGCGACGGAGACCTTGCGCCAAGCCGCATCGACCAAGGACCTCGAGCTCGTGCTCGATGAAGGTGGTGGTGCGTTCTACGGGCCGAAGATCTCGGTGCAGGCACGCGACGCGATCGGTCGCACCTGGCAGATGAGCACGATCCAAGTCGACTTCCAGTTACCGCAGCGGTTTGGGCTCGAGTACATCGGCGCCGACAATGAACGCCATCGCCCGATCATGATCCACCGCGCGTTGTTCGGGTCGGTCGAACGCTTCTTTGCGGTGCTCGTCGAGCACTATGCGGGCGCGTTCCCGGTGTGGCTCGCGCCGGTGCAGGCGACGGTGCTGCCGGTTGCCGATCGTCACGACGCGTACGCGGCGACGGTGGTCGAGCGCCTGCATGCCGCGGGGGTACGGGCGGAGTTGATCGATGGCCACGCCGGCGCGTTGGGTGCGCGGATCCGGCGCGCCAAACTCGAAAAGGTCCCGTATGTTCTCGTGGTGGGTGACGACGACGTGGCGAACGACACCGTCGGTGTGAATGCACGCGGCGGCGATGCCCCCGAGCGCGGCGTGGGCGTTGACACCTTCACGAGCCGTATTGCCGCAGAGGTCGAATCCCGAGCATGACGTTGGAACGCCTGTGGGCGGGGTGGCGCTCGCGCTATGTCACTGAGGAGGCTGGTAAGGGCTTCGACTGCTTCCTCTGCGCGCTCGACGCGCTCGACGATGATCCGCATCTCATCAGCGAGCAGACCTTGGTGCTCGAACGCACGCCGACCACTGTCACCGTGATGAACCTCTACCCGTACGGATCGGGTCATCTGCTCGTGGCGCCGCGCCGTCATGAAGGCAAGCTCGAAGCGCTCACCGACGATGAGGCCGGCGACCTGATGAAGGGCCAGCGGCGAGCGGTGCGCGCGATCCAGGCGGCGTACAGCTGTGACGGCATCAACCTCGGCGCCAATCTTGGCCTTGCTGCGGGCGCGGGGCTGCCGGCCCACTTGCACTTCCACGCCTTGCCGCGGTGGGCCGGCGACACCAACTTCATGACGTCGGTTGCCGACACGCGGGTGTTGCCCGAGGAACTCGAGGTCGGTTGGGCCAAGCTGCGCGCCGCGTGGCCGGATCGCTGACCTGCGCCGGTAGCGTCACGGCTGATGCCAGACCCTGAGAATCCGCGCGGGGAGAACCAGCGCGGGGAGAATCAGCGTGGGGACGACCAGCGCGGGGAGAATCAGCCCCGGGCCGAGGGCGGCGACGTGCTGCCCGACGAGCTCACACTCGAAAGCGCGTACGTCGGTCCGTACCAGTTTCCCAACGTGCGCCGGCGCCGGCTCGCCGCACTGCTTTACGCGATCGTCGCGGCCGTGGCCCTCGCCGCCGGCGTGCGCGCGAGCAACGTCGGTCTGATCGTGGGTGGCGCGCTCGTGGGCGCAGCTGCGCTCTATCACCTGGCGTGCGCATATCCACTCGCGGTCGACCAGACCGAGGCGCTGGCCGTCGCCAGCCGCGCCGTCGGCTTTCCGGTCGGACACGCTTCCGCGCAGGTGACATGGCGTGGGCTGCGCAGCCGTCCGATGTGGCGCGTGCTCGTCTACAGCGCCGACGAACCCCCCAGCTTTCGCGGCATTGTCGAGCTCGACGCGGTCGACGGTCACTTGTTGTACGCCACGTCGGAGCCCAACCCCGAGGACTGGTCGCAGTTCGGTGTGACCGCGCCACCACGCCCCGCGAACTGACCACACGGTTGCCAGTCCCGCTGCATACTCTGCAGTAACGTCCGGCCGAATTTGCATGACGGGCCCACGTAACGGTGGTTGAAGGGGAAGCTCCATGAAGAAGTTCCTGAACGATTTCAAGGCGTTCATCATGACCGGCAACGTCTTGTTGCTCGCAGTTGCGTTCATCCTCGGCGGCGCGACGAAGGCGGTGGTCGACTCGTTCGTCAAGAACATTGTGCAGCCGATCATTGGTGCCATCGTCGGCAAGCCGACCTTCGCCAACGTGCTCAAGATCGGCAAGGGCCGGATCAGCTACGGCGCGTTCATCACCGACGTGATCAACCTCGTCATCATCGGCCTGGTGCTGTTCTTGATCGTCAAGGCCTACGAGAAGTACCAGAAGAACAAGCCGGCCGACGCGCCCAGCGACGAGGTCGTGCTCCTCACCGAAATCCGCGACGCCCTGCGGACGCGCTGACGAATATCAGGTGGACGCGCCGTTGGTAGCGGTGATCTTGTCGTAGAGGTGCGCGGGGACCGGCTCGTAGTGTGAGTGGGTCACGGTGTAGCGACCGCGCCCACCCGTCATGGAGCGCAGATCGATCGTGTACCGCATGATTTCGCTCGTCGGCACGTGCGCGACCACTTCGGCCTCGCCGCCGCCAATCGCGGCCGTGCCTTGGATGCGACCGCGGCGAGCGTTCATGTCGCCCATGATGTCGCCCTGATGAGCCTCGGGCACGGTGACCACGACCTCGCTCACCGGTTCGAGCAGCACGGGGCCGGCCTTGGCCATGGCTTCTTTCAGTCCGTGCGACGCCGCGGTTTTGAACGCCATCTCGGAACTGTCGACCGGATGGTGTTTGCCGTCGAACACGGTCACCTTGATATCGACGATCGGGTATCCGAACACGCCACCGTGTTCGGTGGTCTCCATCACACCCTTGGCCACGGCCGGGATGAACTGGCGGGGGATCACGCCGCCCACGATCGCCTCGGCGAACTCGACGCCCGCGCCTCGCTCCTTGGGCTCCACGCGCAGCCATGCGACGGCATATTGGCCGTGCCCACCTGACTGCTTTTTCACGCGACCCTCAGCCTCGGCCAGGTCGCTGATCGTTTCACGGTACGGGACACGGACGTCATCGGTGTCGACCGGTACACCGAACTTGGTCGCGAGCTTCGACAACGTCATGTTGATGTGCGTCTCACCGGTACCCCAGAGCAATGTCTGATGCGTCTCGGGGTTGCGCTCGATGCGGAGCACCGGATCTTCTTCTTGCAGGCGGTGCAGCGCGTTGGCCAACTTGTCCTCGTCGTTCTTGGAATGCGCGTGGATCGCGACGGCGAGGAGCGGCTCGGGCAGCGCGAGCGGCTCGGTCTCGACGGCCGCGCCGCCGGCGGAGAGCACGTCGCCGGTCGTGACCTCTGCGAGCTTGGCGACCGCCGCGATGTCGCCCGCCGCGATCTCGGCGAGCGGGTCTTGTTCTTTGCCGCGCAGTGCGAAGATCTGGTGGAGGCGAACGTCGGAGTGGGTGCGGAGGTTGACAAGATGTTCGTCGGGCTTGATCGAGCCCCGCAACACCTTGAAGAGGTTGATGTGGCCCACGTACGGATCGATGATGGTCTTGAACACTGACACTGCGGTGGGTCCCTCGCCGACGTGTGGCGCTGGCCCTTCCTCCACGATGAACTCGGCCAGGCGGTCAACGCCCACGAGCTTCGCTGCACTGCCACAGAGGACTGGGAACACGGTGCCCTCGTCGATGCCTTTGGCGAGTGCGTGCTGCAGTTCGGCGGGTGAGATCGCTTCCTCGTTGAGGTAGCGCTCCATGAGTTCGTCGTCGGCAACCACGATGCCCTCGATCAGCGCGTCGTGCACGGCGTGTTCTTCGGCCTGCATGTCGGATGGGATCGGTCCGGTCTGTCCGGCCGGGTTGTCGGTGGTATAGGTGACCGCGGTGTCGTTCAGCAGTTCGACGATGCCCGACAGCGAAGCCTCCTCGCCGATCGGGAGTTGCAGCGGTGCGATCCCGGGACCGAAGCGATCCTTCAGTTGGGCCAAGGTGCGTTCGAACGACGCGCGCTCGCGATCGAGCTTGTTGACGAACACCGCGCGGGGCAGGCCGCGCTCCTCGGCGAGCCGCCAGGCCACCTCGGTTTGCACCGCGACACCGTCCACGGCCGACACTACGAACACCGCGAGATCGGCCGCCTGGAGCGCCGCCGCGACGTCGCCGACGAAGTCGGCGTATCCGGGGGCGTCGATGATGTTCACCTTGTGGCCGTCACGTTCGAACGGCACGACCGACAGCGACAGCGACAGCCCGCGCTTGTGTTCTTCGGGATCATGATCGCTGACGGTCGTGCCGTCCTCGACCCGACCCATGCGGCTCGTTGCGCCCGTACTGTGCAGGAGCGCCTCGGCCAGCGTTGTCTTGCCGGCTCCGCCGTGTCCGACCAGCGCGACGTTGCGGATCTTGGTGGTCGGGAACGACTTCACGGGCAACCCCCGGGACCTGCGGCGAGGGCCAGAAGCTTACGAGCGATCGGGCGAGTTGTCCTCTGGCGCGTTTCAGCGGGGTCCCAGCGGGCTACACCGCTGCGAGAAGGCCGGGTGGTAGCGTGCTCGCGAACGCGAGCGCGTGCAGCGCACTGTGGCGACGCCCGCGCGACGACCTACTTGACGACCCCTCGACGACCTGCTCGACGACCTGTGTGACGTGAGGAGAACGATGCTCGACGGACGCCTGCGAGCTGGCGTCGAGCGTGGGCTGGCACCGCTCGGCAAGGCGCTCGGTCACGTCGGTATCACGCCGGACGCGTTGACGGTACTCGGTGTGGCATTTGCCGCGGGGACGGCCCTTGCCGTGGCGAGCGGGCATGTGGTGTGGGGCGCCGTCGGAATCGCGCTGTCTGGTCTGGGCGACCTTCTCGACGGCAACTTGGCCCGAAGCTCTGGTCGCAACGGGCGCCGCGGATCGTTTTTCGATTCGGTGACCGACCGGGTGTCGGACGCGCTCGTGTTGGGTGGCGTTGCTTGGTACGTCGGGCGCACCGATCCGCACCTACCGGTGTTGGCGCTCGCGGTGGCGACGCTGTCGATGCTGATCTCCTACGAGCGTGCCAAGGCCGAAGGGCTCGGATTCCAGGCCAAGGGCGGTCTAATGGAGCGGGCCGAGCGCTACGTGATCCTCGGTGTCGGTATGGCGTTCGATGTGCTCGTGCCCGTGTTGTGGCTCATGCTCGCGTTGACAGCCTTCACCGCCGCGCAGCGGTTCGTGCGAGTCTGGAGCCAGGCTGAGCGTCCGCCGCCGCTGACCCGTGCGCCGCGCGACCGAAGGACGCGCGCGACGCTTGCGACTGGGCCGGCCACGCCGAGATTGCGGACCTGGTTCGAGGCGCGCACGACGCGCATGGACAGTGCGAGGCGCGTCCACCCGGCGCGGCGTCGCACGCGTCCCTGAGCGCGGCCACCGAAGATCGGTCGAAGGTCGAAGCACGCGTGCCCGACGCTCGTGACAACGCGGTCTATTGGGCCTATCGGGCCGGTGCGATGGCAGCCCAGTCGCTACCTGCTCCGGTCGGCGAGGCCGCCGCGCGCGGGATTGGGCGCGCGTTGAGTGTGGCCATGCCGGCGCGACGGCGGATGTCGGCGCGGCATCTGAAACGAGCGAGCGGCGGCACCCTGCGCGGCCTCGCGCTCGAGCGGGCGGTGAACGGTGCGTTCGAGTCGTACGCCCGCTACTGGCTCGAGATGTTCCGGCTGCCGCAGGAAGGTCGGGCTGCCATCGATGAGCAGGTCGAGATCGACGGCTACGCGCACATCGAGGCCGCGCTCGCCGCGGGCAACGGCGTGATACTCGCGTTGCCGCACCTCGGCGGGTGGGAGTTCGCTGGGGCCTGGTTGCACGTCGTGAAACGCCAACACATCCTCGTGATCGTGGAGCCGGTCGAGCCACCCGAATTGTTCCAGTGGTTCGCGGACGTGCGAGCGGCCATGGGTATGGAGGTGGTCGCAGCTGGTGACGGCGCGGCGTCACGCGCGATTGCGGCGTTGCGCGAGAACCGCATTGTCTGCCTCGTGAGCGATCGTGACTTGAGCGGCGACGGTATCGAGGTCGACTTCTTCGGCGAGCGCACCACATTGCCCGGCGGGCCCGCGTTGCTCTCGTTGCGGTCGCACGCGCCGATCCTGCCGTGCGCGGTGTATTTCGGTGGTCGGCGCCGCCATCTTGGTGTTGTGCGCCCCGCGCTCGACACGCAACGGCAGGGCAAGCTCCGCGACGATGTCGCGCGCATCACCCAGGACCTCGCTCGCGAGTTCGAACCGCTCATCGCCGCGGCGCCCGAACAATGGCATCTCATGCAGCCGAACTGGCCGAGCGATACGAATAATCCCGGTGGTCCCGGTAGCCCCGGTGGTCCAGGTGGTGCTGGATGAAGATCTTGATGGTGTGCCCGTATTCGTTGAGTCGGCCCGGTGGGGTA
>JBBREP010000101.1:0-11260 GCA_038202885.1 Acidimicrobiia bacterium
GGCGCACGCGGCGAGCTCTGTTTCTGGCGCTGCCAGGACTGCTCGTATTACATCCATCCGCCGCAGCCACTCTGCCCGATGTGTCATTCCAAGCGACTCGCCGTCGAGGCCGTGTCGGGTCGCGCCACGCTCACGTCGTACTCGATCAACTACCAACCATGGATGCCCGGCCCCGAACTGCCCTACGTGGTGGCCATCATCGAGATCGTCGAACAGCCATCGGTGCGGCTCACGACGAACCTCGTGCAGTGCGAGCTCGACGCCATTGCCATTGGTATGGCGCTGCGCGTCACGTTCGAACACCACCCTGATCCCGACGGCGACGTGTGGTTGCCGCTGTTCGAGCCCGACCCATCGTCGTCCGCCCCTAGATCCATTGGCGCGTCCACTGGCACATCCACTGGCATATCCGTTGGGGCGAGCGACACGGGAGCGCAGCGATGAGTGCCATGACCGCGAACGAGATCATCGAACGCCGTGCGTGCATCACCGGTGTCGGCCAATCCGAGATCGGTCGGCGCCTGTTTCGCGATCCGATGGAGCTCACGCTCGACGCGTGTCTTGCCGCGATCGACCATGCTGGGCTCACGACGCGCGACATCGACGGCCTGTCGACCTATCCGGGCCCCATGTCGCAGCCAGCCGGCTTCAGCGGTGCCGGCGCGTACGACGTCATCGACGCGCTTCGCCTGGAGTGCGGTTGGTACAACAGCGGGCTCGAGACATCGGGCCAGCTCGGGTCAGTCATCAACGCCTGCCTCGCGGTCGCGGCCGGTCTTGCGAACCATGTCCTGTGTTTCCGCAGCGTCTACGAGGGGAGCGCGCAAGGCAAGGAGGGTCGCTCAGCGGTGATGCCCGGCGGCGAGAGCGGCGGAGGATTCAAGGCCAGTGGATTCATGCAGTGGACGCTGCCATTTTCGGCGCCCAGCGCGGCGATCTGGATCGCGCAGTTCGCGCAACGTCACTTCCATCTCTACGGCACGACCCGCGAACAGATGGCATGGATCGCGCTCAACGCCCGACGTAACGCCATGCTCAACCCGAATGCGATCTATCGCGATCCAATGACGCTCGACGACTATCTCGGGATTCGGATGATCACGTCGCCGTTCTGCCTCTATGACTGCGACGTGCCATGCGACGGCGCCACTGCGATCATCGTGTCGCGTGTGGAGCGCGCCGGCGATCTGCGGAACCCGCCGCTGCGCGTCGAGGCCGTCGGCAGTGCCATCCACGGGCGTCCGAGCTGGGACCAATTCGATGACCTCTCGACGATGGCGAACCGCGACGCGGGTGCACAGCTGTGGACTCGCACCGACCTGCGCCCTTCCGACGTGCAGATGCTCCAGGCCTACGACGGCTTCTCGTTCCTCACGATGAGCTGGATCGAGGCGTTGGGCCTGTGCAAGGTGGGCGAGAGCGGCCCGTTTATCGACGGCGGTACCCGGATCGCTCGTGACGGCGAGTTGCCGCTCAATACCCACGGCGGCCAGCTCTCGGCCGGTCGACTCCACGGCTACGGGTTCCTGCACGAGGCCGCGACCCAGATGTGGGGACAGGCCGGCGAACGGCAGATCCCTCGCGACGTCAAGGTGGGCATCGCCGCGGCCGGCGGCGGCAACACCTGCGGCTGCCTGCTCCTCGTCAACGACAACTAGCTGTGGCGACCGGGGATCGCGCTGCTGATCCGGCTTGACGGCGCGGTACGCCAGTAGATTGCCACGCCATGCGAGTTCCTCCCGCACGGATCCTGTTTCCGGCCGAAGATCGGGCCGAGGTGCTGCGCCGCATCGACGGCGCGCTCACGAGCGGGCAGCTCACCCTGGGGCCCATCGGTGCGGAGTTGGAGGCTGCCTTCGCGGCCCGCCACGGTGCCCGTCACGCCGTCGCGGTCAGCTCCGGTACGAGCGCGCTCGAGATCATCTTGCGCGGCCTCGGCGTCGAGGGCCGTGAGGTCATCGTGCCGGCGAACACGTTCTTTGCCACCGCGGCCGCGGCCATGCACGCGGGCGCATCCGTCCGCTTCGCCGACTGCGACCCCGAGACGATGGCGCTCGATGTCGACCGGGTCGCCGAACTCATCACGCCGAACACCGCCGCGGTGGTCGTCGTGCACATCGGTGGTCTGATCACGCCAGCCATCGTGCGCTTGCAGGAGCTGTGTGCAGCTCGCGGCGTGCACCTCGTCGAAGACGCGGCCCACGCGCACGGCAGCGGATTCGGCGGCACATGGGCCGGCACGTTCGGCATCGCAGGCTCGTTCTCGTTCTATCCGACCAAGGTGATCGCCGGGGGCGAGGGCGGCATGATCATCACGAACGACGACACCATCGCCGAAGAAGCGCGCGTGTATCGCGACCAAGGCAAGGGCAGCTTCCTCGCCAACTTTCATACGCGGCTCGGCCACAACTGGCGCATGAGCGAGCCGCACGCCGCGATCGTGCTGTCGCAACTCGGTCGCCTCGACGAGTTCATTGCGCGACGCCAGGAGCTGGCGCGGCGCTACGACGCCGCCCTCGTCGACCTCGGTCTGCGCACGGTCGCGGTGCCAGCCGACGCGCACTGCAACTACTACAAGTACGTCGTGTTCCTCCCCGAAGGCATCGACCGCACGGTGTTGAAGCAACTGTTGCGGGAGAGCTACGACGTGGGCTTGTCGGGCGAGGTGTACGACACGCCACTGCACCATCAGCCGGTGTTCGCGCATCTCGCGGAGGAGCAGGGGACCGTGTCGCTTCCAGGCGCCGAGTGGTTGTGCGCGCGTCACGTATGCCTGCCGCTGTACCCTGCACTCGACGATGTCGACGCCGATTACGTGATCGAATCCCTCGCAGCTGCGCTGCACCAACTCGGTGCGGAGAGCGGCGCGACGCCGGGATCGACACCTTGAGCGGCCACACCGACACCCCAAGTCGAGCAACTCGAACCGCAACTCGAACCGCAATACGACGCACAGGGCGGGCGCATGGAACATGACGTTGGGGATGTGATCGCGGTCACCGGCGGAAGTGGTTTCGTCGGATCGCATGTGGTCGATGCGTTGGTGCGCGCCGGACATCAGGTGCGCGTGCTCGATGCACACTCGCCGCAACGTGATGATGTGGAGTGGGCCGAAGTCGACATCCTCGACCAGGACACCCTGACCGATGCGCTGAAGGGCGCCAGAGAGGTCTTCCACCTCGCAGCCATGGCCGACGTCAACGACGTGGTGGCCGATCCGGCCGGCAGTGTCGAGCGCAACGTGTTGGGGACGGCCCGGGTGCTCGAAGGCGCCCGCCGGGCCGACGCCGGCCGGGTGATCTTTTCGAGCACGGTGTGGGTGTACGCGGCGACCAAGGGCGACATGGTCGACGAAACCGCGCCGTTCCACCTCGACACCCAACGCCACATCTATGCCTCGTCGAAGATCGCTTCGGAGATGCTCTGCGGCGACTACGCCAATCTCTTCGGGCGCGACTACACGATTCTGCGTTACGGCATCCCGTTCGGGCCGCGTATGCGCGGCGATCTCGTCATCGCCGCATTCATTGAACGCGCGCTCGCAGGCCAGCCGCTCACAATCGACGGTGACGGCAGCCAGGAACGCAACTTCGTCTACGTCGAGGATCTTGCCGCGGCGCATCCGCTCGCGCTCAGCGACGTGGCGGTGAACCGCACGTACAACCTCGAAGCAAGCGAACCGACCACGATCCGCGAGTTGGCGCAGACGATCGGCCGCCTCGTGGGTGACACCGACGTGTCGTTCGGTCCGCCACGCCCCGGCGACTACAAGGCCCGGGTGGTGGTGGCCGATCGAGCGCGCGACGAACTCGGCTGGACGCCGCGACATTCCTTCGAGGACGGCCTGCGCACGACGATCGACTGGTACCGAGCCCGGGCGGGGTCGGTATGACCCGAACGGTGCGCAGGATCGCCGTCGTACCCGCCTACAACGAGGAAGCCACGGTCGAGGGTGTGCTCGACGTGCTCGCACCGCTCGTCGACGAACTCGTCGTCGTTGACGACGGCTCGGTGGACCACACCCGCAAGGTGGTGCAGGAGTGGTTGCCGGGCCACGACCACGTGCGTTTTTTGTGGCACGACGAAAATCAGGGGATGTCGGAGGCGTACTACCTCGCGCTTACTGATCTGCGCGAACGCCTGCGGGCCGGCGAGCTCGACGCCGATGATCTGGTGTTCACGATCGACGCCGATGGCCAGCACGAACTCGATGCGCTCGACGCGCTCACCCGGGTCATGCTCGAGGAACGCCTCGACGCGAACCTGGCTCGTCGTGACCTCTGCGACTATCCCGCGATCAAAAAAATCGGCAACTGGGTGATGAGCGCGTGGGCGTCGGTGTGGGCCGGTCAACGCCTCTACGACGTCGAGTCGGGGTATCGCATCTTCCGCTTGGGCGCGCTCGCGCACGCGCTCGACTATTACCAGGGCTATCAATACTCCGAGACCGTCGAGGTCGCCGTGGTGCTGTGTCGCCTCGGCTATCGCGTGCGCAACGACCAGCTTGTGCCCGTTCCCGTGTTTCGTTCGCGCACGAGCGCACGCGATGCAGTCATCGACCTCGCGGTGATGCCGCGGGCCGCGTTTCGTGTGTGGCGCCGGCGTTCGCGGATCGGCGCCTCAGCGAGTGGTACGGCTGCCGCCGCGGCGGCGGGCGTTGGTGTCGGCGTTGGCGTCGGCGTCGCTACGGCTCGGCGCGGTGCACGCCGACGCCGTCAGCAACGGGTGTAGGCCGCGCCGCCGAGCAGGGTATCGAGGCGCACAGGCTCGAGGCCTCGTGCCTTCAACCCTGCGAGGATCAGCGGCATCGCCCGCAAGATCACGCGTCGATCGGCGCCTGGATTGCCGTCGAGGCCGTCGTGCAGGAGGATGATCGAGCCCCCGCGCGCGTGCGCGAGGACGCGCCGCGCGATCAGGGCCGCGTCGTTCGTGGCCCAGTCGCCGGCCGCGGCATCCCACAGCACCATCCGCATGTGGTGCTCCTCGACGGCGCGCGCTACGAACGGTGTGCGTTGGCCGTGCGGCGGTCGGAACCACGCCGGGCACGGCAGGTTGTGGCGCGCGAACGCCTGTTGCGTGCGATCGAGCTCGGGGTAACGAGGATCGAGCCATCGCCACTGGTCATGCTGGTACGAGTGGTCGCCCACGAGGTGGCCGTCGTTGACGAGGAGCCGAACGATCTCGGGGTAGGCGTCGAGCGCCTTGCCGACGATGAAGAACGTTGCCTTCACTCCGTGCGCGTCGAGGAGGCGCATCAGCGGCAGTGTGGTGGCCGCGTTCGGGCCGTCGTCGAACGTGAGCGCGACCATCCGCGACGAACGCGCACCGTGGGTGATGCCTCCGCCGAACCACGACGCGCTGACGGTGCTCGCTCCGAAGTAACCGGTCGTTCCGGCCACGACAAGTACGAGCGCGGCGGCAATCGTGCGCTCGCGCGCCGCGGACGTTCCCGCGGGGGCGCGACCGTGCACGACGCGCGTCACCACGGCCGAGCCCACGACGGGGATCGCCGCGACCCACAACAGCGCGGTGTCGTCGTGCGCGAGGCGGAGCACCACGACGGCGACGATGCCGACAATGGCGACAATGGCCGAGGCCGGCACCACGCGCCGACCGAACCGTGGCACCCACGCCGCGGCGAGGCCGGCCCCAATGCCGAAGAACGCGCCCAAGACGAGCAGGGATCCGACATCGGGGCGTTGCGGCGCGAGCCACACCGCAATGCATGCGCTCGCAGCTCCTAGGAGGGTGAGGGCGCCGCGTCGCACCACCCGACCGGCACACATGGCGCTGAGTGCGATGACGAGCGTGGCCCCGATGATGGCGAACGGGCCCTGTGTTGCGCGCCGGTCTGTGGCGAACGCAACGAACGCGAGACACGCCACGACCGTGGCGGCCCTGACACCAGCCGCGATTGGCGTCGCGCCCGGCGAGTGCGCGAGATCTTCACGCGATTGCTCGGGGTGCGCGGCGCTTCGATCGCTACGATATCGACGGGGCATATGGATATCGGCGAACCTACCAACGTGCCCGAAGCGGGCAACGCGCCCGGCCGGTTACAGCAGGCCCGGATTCGTGGGGGCCTGATCCGTGGGGCGCCCCTTGGGGGGCAGGTCGCCGTTGTGCTCGTGGCGTTGGCGTGGATTGTCGTGCTCGCGATCTACCTCGCCAAGCGCATCGTGTTGTCGCCCGACAGTATGAACAATTACGCCCACGTGTGGTGGATCGCGGGCGGCATTTGGCATCGTTCGACCTTGCCCTGGTCGATGCCGGTCATCGGCCACGGCCAGGCGTTGACGTATCCCTACGGCATCGTGAACTGGACTACGGCCGCGCTGGTGTGGCCGATCCTGGGTGACTGGGCGATCACGTTGTGGACCGCGCTCGGCGCGGTTGGTTGCATCTTCGCCACGTTCGCCGCATTTCCTGAGCTGCGGCGCGGCTGGTGGGCGGCGGGGGTCTTGGCGAACCCGGCGATCATCTTGGCCCTTCTGTTCGGACAGCAGTCGTTTGCGTGGGCGGCGATGTTGCTGCTGCTAGGAGTGGCATGCTGGCGTCGCGAGCGACCACTCGCGGCTGCGATCCTCGTCGGGCTCGGACAGGCAAACCATCCGGCCGTCGTGCTGCCGATCGGGCTGATCATGGTGGCGGTGTGGCTGCGGTTCGAACCGAACCGTCAGCGCTTGCTGCGTTGGTACGCGCTTTCCACGCTGATCTCATTGCCAGCCGCAATCCTCGTGTTTGCTTCGCCTGCATACGAAGACACGACGATGCGCGATCGCATCGTGAACTTCTTCTCGACGCTCGGGCCCCGCATCCTCATCATTGCCATTCCGGTGGGCTTCCTGCTGATGCTTCGCTCGCGCTGGAGGGTCCTTGCTCCGCTTGCGCTTGCGGTGTCGTTGTTCGCAAACCTCGCGCTCCAGGAACCGGTGCGCGCCAACCTCGCGTGGCGCTCGCTGCGGCGCAAGCCCGACCTGGCGTCGATTCAAGAGTTCACGCGGTCACCGCAGTTCCACCGAGGCGACGTCTATCGAATCTTGCGCGGGAGCGACTCGAAGCTCGGCCTCTACTCGGTGTTGAAGGCGGGCGGGCGCCTCGATTCGGAGTTCTTCCCAGAAAGCGCAGCGCTCACCAGCTTTCCTTCATCGTTGCGTTATACGCAGATGCTGTGCAAGCGAGGTGTCGATGCCGTCGTCGACTTCAAGACGTACGACGACACCCGCCATACGAACGAGCACGCCGTGTTACGTCAGCTCGCACGCGACGATACGACGATGGTCGGGATCCGCTCCGTCGCCTCGACGAGCGCGTACGAGGTGTTCGCGGTCGACCGGACGCGGTGCCGTCCGAGCTGAATCCTGAATGCACCTCACTGCCACGGCGACCCCGACGACGCGGTGAAGCGGTCCACCACAACGCGTGCCGCGCGTGAAGTCGCGGTGTGCATCCACAGCCCGACATCGCCACGATCAAACGTCCGGTCGGTGACGCGGGTGACCATCTGGGCGTCGACGAAGAGATCCAGGCGCGCGCCGTGCATCACCACCCGCAGCGTGTCGGGCGCGGCCGACCCACCGAACGCGGCTGGGCGGCCGTGCGCCACGACGCGGATGTGCGGGCCTGACACGTGGAGGAGCCGCCACTCCGACGTCGATGGTGCGAGCACAAACGCAAACGATCCCCGCGCACCCGAGCGGAACGTGATGCCGTACTCGAGCGAGCCGCGCGCCGTGGTGCGATCAAGTTGCATGTGGGCCTCGACGAACCCGTCGGCCACGTCGAGGTGCATCGGCACGCCTGCGGTGGTCCCGGGCGCGTACACGCCGACTGCGTAGCCGGCTGGCGGCGCGAAGCCGATCGATACACGCCCATCTCGGGTGGTCGGCCATCCTGATTGCGGGCTGTGGAGGTCGGCCGCGTACGTGTCGGCGACCCGATCGGCTGCGCAGCGAACACCCGCACCGGTTGGGTCGTCGATGGCGACGACCGCGCGTCGGCTCACCGTTGACGCCACGCCCGCGTGTCGTCCGCCGCGCGCGATCGCCATGCCACTCGCCGTCGGGATCGCCGGAGCGCCGACCCACTGCGCGGGCCCCGTCACCGCGGCGCGCACGCCGAAAGGCCCGGTGTCGAAGGGCGCCGGAAGGTCAGTGTGCGGGAGCACCCGCGCGGCATCGCCCCACGGAAAGCGTTGCGTCCCGTAGCCACGTGCGGCTGCTTCCCACTCGAATTCGGTCGGTAAGCGCTTGCCGACCGCGCGGCAGTACGCGACGGCACCGCGGTAGGCCACGCCCGACACCGCGAGGTTCGCGAGATGGATCGGCGCGACGCGAGCGCCCCAGGACGTGGGCGCAGCAACTTCGGCGTGCGCAGCGAGGAATCGCTGGTAGTCATCGGCGCTCACGGGCGCAGCATCGATCGCGTACTGGGCCAGGACTACCGATCGGGCCGTGAGCTCATCGGTGCTCGCGGACGCGGCGCCGACGGTGTACCGAGCGCCTGGGATCACGATCATCCCGCGTGGGTCAGCCGGCGCGGGTTCGGCGGCGCCGATGTAGGCGTGATGTGCGTAGACCCCCGCACCGCCCAGCAATGCGACCGACAGCGCGATCGCGCCGAAGAGTCGGGCGATGCGCAGCATGGTCGTGCGCACAGAGCGCACAGAGCGCACAGAGCGCACCGGGCGTTGGGGCTTTGCCTCGGGTCGCGGTGTTGCCGGTGCGTCGCGCGGTTCGGGGGCCGGGGTCGCAGCCGGGGTATCCGCTGGGGTCGCGGTACGGGCCGCACTCGCGGCACGGGGCGCTCGACGCGCGCCGAGCCGGGCCAGGCGCTCCTCGATCTCGGTGCTGGTGTGCGCAGTGCTGGCACGCGTCGCGGGGCGGCTGATGCGCTCGGAGCCGTCGTTGCGTCGTCCGGCCGGCACCAAATCGTCAGCGGCGCCATTCGTCCGTTCAACGCTCTCGGTCGGTGTGTCGGTCATGGCATCACGACGTCGGGGTGGCCACGGCCGCGGCCGGGCGGGACGCGTTGCGACGAGCCGCGCCGCGCGGCGCGAGCAGGCGGACGAGTCCGAGGAACAACACGATCATCACCGTGGCGATCGCCCCCGTCTGGACCAGCGCGGTCGAACCATCCGTTCCCGCACGCAGACCGTGCACGACCGCAGCACCAAACAGGGCGAAGCTCGTCATGTGCACCATCCGCCAGAGTTTGCGAGGAATGCGCTTCATCATCAGCGACGTCACCTCGATCGCGAGCAAGAGCCAGAAGGCGACGACACCCCACGCCAGCGCGCCCGGCTTCCACCGCGCCGCGAAGGGCACGACAAAATCGATGAGGCGGAACTGCACGTAGCTGTCGGCAAGGAGCGTGGCGATATGTGCCCCGGTCGCGATCACCGACAGCGCGCCAAGGAACCGGTGCAGCTCCGTCAACCAGACCGGCGCGATCGTGCGCCCGAACAGCCGCGTCGACAAGGTCAGGCCGAACGCGACCGACGCCGTCAGGAGACCAAACGCCACGAGGCCGGTCGCGCGCGACAGGTACCACCACAGATGGGCGTTCATTTCACGGGGCTCCCACCCGAACTCGTCGTCGGCGGCGCGGGCACAGTGGGTGGCGGTGGCGGCGGGCTGGTCACCGGCGGCGCCGCCGTCGTCGGCGGTGCTCCCGGTACCGCCACCGGCGTCGTCACCGGACTTGGCCCCGAACCGGTGCCGGCCCCCGCACCGGACCCGGTGCCGGTCCCGGCTCCAGCTCCAGCGCCGGCTCCGTTGCCGGCACCGGGGGCGGAGGGCGAGCCTGGCCCGGTCGGTGTGCCGGATTGGGTGGGTGTGCCGCGTGGCGTCTGCGTCGCCCCTCCCGTTCCCGCGCCCGTTGCCCCGCCCGGCCCTCCCGCCGTGCCGTTCGTCGTGTCGCTCACCGTTCCCGGCGCACCAGCGTGGCGGTGCACGACGACAACGCGAGGCGCAACCGTCGTGACGACAGGCGGGAGCAGCACCGCAGTCGGCGCCGCGTGCGCGGCGGCGAGCGCGGAACGTTGTGCGTTGGCGGCAATGGTGCCGGTCGCCGCGACGGTGGCGGCCACCGACGCCGACGACGCGATGATCTTGGCTGCCGCCCCGGCCTTGCGTCGCTTGCTCATTCGTTCCCCCTGGATCGAGGCGCAACGCTGCGCGCGTCACTCCATCGCGTTTCGACGCTTCGGTCATCGGCAGCTTCGGTACCAAAAGCCAAGCGCCGCGTGGGATTTCTCACATCGTTCTTACGCCGAGCCGACCCGACGCGCATCGCGATCTGGCACCGCGATCTGGCACCGCGATCTGGCAACGCGATCTGGCACCGCAATCCGGCACCGCGATCTGGCAACACGATCGCGAGCGCCCCGCCGCGCGTTTATTCAATCGCGGACCTCGTTGTGCCGATGCATGCATACGGTCGCATCGGTAGGACATCGGCGACCGAGACACGACGCAGGAGGGAGTCGGTCCATGCGCAAGCGCAACGCCATTACGGCGGCAGCTGCGACATCGTTGACCTTCGGTGGCGCGGCCACCGCGGTCGTCAATGCGCATCAGAATGTGGCAGTGGCATCGGGCGCGCAGGCGGCCGGACAAGCTGGTGGCGTCGCCGCACCGTCGAGGCCGAAGGTCGTCACGGTGTACGTCGACGACCCGACCACGACGGTCGCCGGTGCGCCGACGCCGATCACCATCAAGACCCGTGTGATCGCTCACGCGTTGCCCGGTTCGTCGCAGCACGACGCGCCGTCGTCGCCGCCGCCGGCGATACCACCCAGAACTGCGCGCGACCCCAAGCCAGCGCCGCCAGCAGGAACGCCGTCACCGAAGCAGCCCGACGAACCGCCAACGACGTCGCAACACCACGACACGCCCACCACCGAGGCGCCGGTGGTGACGACGGTGCCCCCCGTGACCACGACGACCGCGGCCAGCGGCCAGTACCACGGCGACGACGACTGATCGGTGCTCACCGATCTACCGACGCGAGGCGCGTTCGTCGCCGACCGCCGATTTGGCGCGATGGGCTCGGACGCCCACATCATCGTCGTGGGCGACACAAGCGATGCCGCGTACGGAGGCCTCGACACTGCCGTCGCGCGCGTCGAGCAACTCGAAGCGCGCTGGTCGCGCTTTCGGGCGTCGAGCGAGATCTCGCAACTCAACACGCGGCTCGGCGCCCCCGTCCTCGTGTCGCGCGACACCTACCGACTGGTCGAGCACGCGGTCCGCGCATG
>JBBREP010000102.1:0-11246 GCA_038202885.1 Acidimicrobiia bacterium
CGGGTCTTCCTACGAACGGTACAACTGGCTGTTTCCAGGACCGCTGGTAATGGCGCTTGGGCCGGACGATGTTCGGCCAAGGCGGGAGTGGCTACTTCGCCAGATCCTCACGCCGCGATATCCCAACCTCTGGGCGATTCACCGTGCGATCTGCGCTGCGCTGCTCGCAGAGAGAGGACACGCGCAGGCCCGCGAACTTGCGTCCGCGGGCCTGGACATCGTGAGACGCGTTCAGCCGGACGAGAGTGTCGGTGTTTGGCTGAGAGCACGCCTTCGGAGCGTGATTTAGCTCAGTGGTGAAGGATGTCCGCCAACACTGGCGTGTACTGCGCCACGGCGAGGGCGATGACCGGAACTGCGGCCAGGGCGGCCATTGAAAGCTTGCGCATTTTGGTGAACTCCTGAGTAGGGGGGTACTGGAGTTCTCGGTTCGCCACGGTCCGTGGTTGACACCTGTACGCAATTGGTGGCGAATGTCACCTGGTGTGACGTATGTGGCGTGCGCGGCTTGGTCTCCAGAGCGGGGAAATGGGTGCCGATACCGCCGTAGGAAGGCGTCCGCAGCGTTGCGGAGAACAGGCATCCATGACTCACGAAGCTGTGCAGCCGAACGGGCGGCCACCCCTCGGTACAGCGCGGCCCGACGCAGGTCGTCGGGTCGTCCTGCTGTCGGCGGGTTTGCTGGTCGGCCTGGCGTTGCTGGCGCCGCTCGCGGCCCGCTACGCCCCGGTGCACGCCAATGGCATCCTGCCGGCTTGGGCGTTCGTGCTCGCGTTCGCCGCCAGCACGGTGTTCGTCGTCGAGATCGAGGTGCGGCGCGAGGCGCACGCGTTCACCTTCTCCGAGGTCCCGCTGACCGTCGCGCTCTATCTCGCCTCGCCGCTCGGTCTCGTGCTCGGACGGGTCGCCGGCGAACTGTTGGTATGGGTGCCGAAGCTGCGCTCGCCTCGCAAGGTGTTGTTCAACCTCTCGCTGTTCGCATGCGAAAGTGCGGCCGCACTCGCGGTATTCGGCATGTTGTGTACGACCGCGGACATCACGGTGCCGCGCACGTGGCTGGCGGCGATTGCGGCGGTCTTGGTCGCCGACATCATCGGTTGGGTCTGTGTGAGCACGGTGATTGCTTGGCACGGCGGCAACCGCGAATCGTTCACCACGTTGATTGTGGGCATCGGCACCGCGGTCGCGAACACGAGCCTCGCACTGGCCGCGGCTCTGTTGATCCACTTCACTGCGGCAGCAGCCCTACTGCTCCTGGCAATCGGCGTGGTGCTCTACGGCGCGTATCGCGGGTACAGCTCGCTCTCGCAGCGGTATGCGAGCCTGCAGTTGCTCTACGACTTCACGCGTGCGGTGAGTGGTGCGCGGCGCGCCGAGTCGGTGCTGAGCGCGATCCTCGAACAGGTGCGCCGCGCGCTCCGTGCCGACACCGCCGAACTCGTACTCGTCGGGCTCGATGACGAGCGCTGCCTGCGGATGCGACTCTCGGGTGACGGTGACGCCACGTCCACGATGATCGAGCCCGGTGCACCGTTCTGGGAGGCCGTGGTCCAGCGGCGCGAAGTCGTGTTGGTGCCGCGCGCAAGTCGTCGCGCCGGACGCGCCGAACTCCTGCGTGAACTCGATGTTCGAGATCTTGCGATCGCGCCGCTCTTCGGTGAAGAGGGAGTGGCCGGATACCTGTTGGTGTCGGACCGCCTCGGCGACGTGAGCACGTTCGACGCCGGCGACGCTCGGCTGCTTGAAGCACTTGCGAACCACGCGGGTGTGGCGCTCGAGAACGGTCGCCTCGTCGAACGGGTTGCCAGAGAAGCGCGCGAGCGCGAGTACCAAGCCGCGCACGATGCGCTGACGGGGTTGCGCAACCGCACGAGCTTCGTCGACGCCGTGCGCGCGGCCCTGGTCAGCCGCGGCGACAGCAGCGTGGCCGTCATGTTGATGGACCTCGACCGTTTCAAAGACGTCAACGACACGCTCGGGCACGACACGGGCGACGAAGTGCTCTGCCTCGTTGCGTCGCGATTGTCGGGTGCGCTGGGCGACGGCGTGACGGTCGCCCGCCTCGGTGGAGACGAGTTCGCCATCCTCATGCCGCGCGTCGCCGACGTGGAGGCGGCCGTCGAGTTGGCTGCTGAGGCGCGATCAGTACTGCTGCCTCCGTTCTCGGTGCGCGGGGTCGCACTCGAAGTTGCGGGCAGCATCGGTGTCACCGTCGCGCCGCAGCACGGCGAGGACGCGCACACGCTGCTCAAGCGCGCCGACATCGCGATGTATTCGGCCAAGCGCGAACCGTCGGGTGTGGATGTGTACGACGCCGAGAACGACGAGAACACGGTGACACGCCTGGCGCTCGTCGGCGCGTTGCGCGAAGCGATCGATAACGCAGACCTGCGGGTGTACTACCAACCGAAGGTGCGCCTCGCTGATGAAGTCGTGGTGGGCGCCGAAGCGCTCGTGCGCTGGATCCACCCTGAACATGGGTTCATGTCGCCGGATGCGTTCGTCGCGATCGCCGAGCGCACCGGCCTCATCGGCGGGCTGACGCGGCTCGTCGCGCGTGCCGCGATCATGCAGTGCAAGGAGTGGAGCGACGCCGGCTACGACCTGTCGATCGCGGTCAACCTGTCGGCCGTGAGCTTGCTCGACGCCTCGACGCCGGACCTGTTCGGCGAGTTGCTCGAGGAGTCGGGCCTCGACCCGCGCAAGCTCACGCTGGAGATCACCGAGACGACGATCATGGAACCGGCCCGGTCGATCGCTGCGATCGAACGCCTCGCTGGCCTCGGCGTGCAACTCTCGATCGACGACTTCGGCACGGGCTACTCCTCGCTGACCCACCTCCAGCGCTTGCCGGTGCAAGAGATCAAGGTCGACCGCTCGTTCGTCATGACGATGGGTGCCAATGAGAGCGACGCCGCGATCGTGAAGTCGATCGTCGACCTCGGCCACAACCTCGGATTGCGTGTGGTGGCTGAAGGCGTGGAAGACCGGGTGTCGTGGGATCTGCTCGCCCGTCAGGGTTGCGACATCGCGCAGGGCTACTACATGAGCCGGGCCATCCCCGCCGACGCGTTCAACGACTGGCTGCGCACATGGGAACCCAAGCGCATCGAGCCGCTCGCAGCGCTCGAGCGAGCCGTGACCTCACTCGGTCAGTGGCGCTGACAGCACCGCGGTTGCGGGTCGAGAACCACGTTGCGTGGGCACAGGGTCGTAATCTGCATCGATGGCGAGGTTGCGCGGGCGCGGTCACCTCGGAGGTGACTGGGAACTGACGACGCCGGTCGTGCGCATCGGGCGCGCGGCCGACAGCGAGATAGCGATCGACGATCCGGCGGTGAGCCGGCTCCATGCGCGCGTGGAACTCGAGGCCGGCGTGTGGCGGATCATCGACTGCGAATCGACGAACGGCACCAGGGTCGACACGGCGGCGCTTCGGCCGTGGCAGCCGCAGGCGCTCGAGCACGGCGCGGTCGTCGAACTCGGCGGTGGGGCGGCCACATTCGACTTTCTGCTCACCGAGGCCGAGCGCGCCGGTGGTGTGGCCGAAACGGTGCGCCAGGTCGCGAAGCGCCAGATCCGCCTCACCCCGACCGAGGGCGAGGTGCTCGAGCTGTTGTTCGCGTATTACGACGAGGGTCGGCCGTCGCCCCGGCTCGCGACCCTGAGCGAGATCGCAACCCGCCGGTTCACGAGCACGGCGGCGGTGAAGATGGTGTTGCAGGGCCTCTACGACAAGCTCGACTTGTTCGACGATGATCGGAACAAGGAGACGTTGGCGTTACGAGCCCAACAGTGGGCGCTCACTCGCACCCGCTACTGAGGTAGATCGGGCGTCTTCGCGAGAGGGGCTCCGCTTGCGGCGGAGCCCCCAGCCTTACGGCTTGTGTTCTTTAGCGCCAGGCGCTGCCTTTGCGACGGACCATGGTGCACCTCCTTGGAAACCAACCCCGGGTTCGTGTTACTCATCCATCATCCCGGAACCGGCCCGCCGCAACCTTTGCCCACAGGTCAGTCTTCGGTTACCTATCTCAGGTCGCGAACGCGCGCGGGAGTGCGGCGACCGAAGCAGCCCAGGAGCGAGGAACGAGCGAGATGGGTGCGAAGGAAGCTCGCCCGCGCCGGACGAAGTAGGCGCAGAAGACAGAGCAAGCGCCCAGGTCGGGCCTACGGGCGGCGGCCCGACCTGGACGCGACACGGCGGTGCTGACGCTCCGCCGCGGTTGCAGGAGCGCGCCATAGCGCGGCACACTCGCTCCGCCATCCTGGGGGGTGACCCCCTAGAAGCGACCTCACCCGTCGGGACAGTGTTTGGTTACCCGCGAGCTGCTGCGATGGTGCGGTTGTTGACTTCGCCGAGTGCCGCGAAGAACAGCGCGAAGCCCGCGATTGCAAGTGACCACAGTGGAGCGCGCAGTCCGAGCGATCCGGCGAGGATGCCCATGACGAGCGCGCCCACCCCGGCCGACGCGAAGATGCCGACGCGAAACATCGCGGATACTCGGCCGCGCAGTTCGTCGGGAACGAGTTGTTGGCGCAAGGTGACCACGACGATGCTCGCCGAGGTTCCCGCGGCGAAGCTGCACGCGAAACCGACGGCGAACAGAATGGGGCTGTGCGACAGTGCGGTCGTGATGCCGGCGACGCCGCCGAGTAGGAACGTGAGCAGGATCGTGGTGCCCGGGCCGATCTTGGCGACGATCCGTTCGGTGAGCCACGCTGCGAGCACTCCACCCACCGCGAACCCGGTGACGGCGAGGCCATAGGCGCCGTTGCTCATACCGAGTTCACGTTTCGCGAACAGCACGGTGGTGGCTTCGGAACCGACGGCGAAGAAGTTCCACACGCAGCCGAGCAGGATGATCGAGCGCAGCAACCGGTGGCTGCGGGTGTAGTGCCATCCGGCGGCGATGTCGGCGCGCACCGACGGGGTCGTCGCCTTGTCCGCGCTGTCATCGCCGGCGGGCGGTGCCATCGGCTTGGCTCGGTACGAGCCTCGCAGCGTCAGCACGATCATGGCCGCGGCGAGGAACGACCAGGCGTCGAGCAGGAACGGCAGTGCGGCCGCCGCGGTGAACAAGAACGCGCCGACGGGCGGGCCGATGAAGTCGTTGGCCACCGATTGGGTCACGAACAGCTGCGAGTTGGCTCGTTCGAGGAGCGCGTCGTCGTCGATGACGTTCGGGAGCATCGCCTCGGACGCCGTGTCGAAGAACACCTCACCGCACCCGAGGAGAAACGCCGTGATCCAAAGCAGCGCGATCGGAGGCCGGCCCTGCACGATCGTGATGCCGAGCATGCCGATGGCGATGGTCCGCGCCAGATCGACATACACCATGACGCGCTGGCGGTCGGCGCGATCGGCGACCACGCCGCCGACGAGGCCGAGCACCAGCCATGCGGCGTAGCGCATCATGACGATCCCGGTTACGAGCACCGCGCTGGCGCGCACCGAACCGTTGCTGCGGGTCAAATCCTCGGCGAGCAGCGGCATCGCCACGAGCACGAGGCCGTCGCCGAAGTTGGAGACTGCGGCTCCGGTCCACAGCCTTCGAAATGCCGGGCCGAGCGATGGACGACTCGCCATTGCGGGCGACACTACCGACCGGGGACCCTGGTGGCGCGGTGGTGTCGTGGCGGTCACCTATCTTCGGACTCATGGCCCGTCGCAAGTCCCAGGTTGCCACCACCGAATCGCTGTTCACCGCGCCAATCGTGAGCCGCACGCTCGCCGAGGAGGTCGAGTCGTCGTTCCTCGACTACTCGATGAGCGTCATCGTCGCCCGCGCCCTTCCCGACGTTCGTGACGGGCTCAAGCCGGTGCACCGCCGAATCCTGTGGGCGATGCACGACAGCGGCTTGCGCCCCGACCGGGCGTTCGTGAAGTGCGCGCGTGTCGTCGGCGACGTGATGGGACGCTTTCACCCGCACGGCGACTCTGCGATCTATGACGCGCTCGTACGCATGGGCCAGGATTTCTCGTTGCCGCATCCGCTCGTCGACAAGCACGGCAACTTCGGTTCGCCGAGCGATCCGCCGGCGGCCGCGCGCTACACCGAGTGCCGCCTGAGCCCGATCGCGATGGAGCTGCTCGCGGCGATCGACGAGGGCACGGTTGATGTGCAGCCGAACTACGACGGCGGCGACGAGGAACCCGTCGTGTTGCCGGGCCGGTTCCCGAACCTGCTCGTGAACGGTCTGCAGGGGATCGCGGTTGGCATGGCGACCAACATCCCGCCGCACAACTTGGCCGAAGTCTGCAACGCCGCGCTGAAGTTGATGCGCAAGCCCGACACCACGCTCTCGGAGCTGATGAAGTCGGTGAAAGGCCCCGACTTCCCGACGGGTGGCTTGATCATGGGCTCCGACGCGATCAAAGACGCGTACCGCACGGGCCGCGGCACCATCCGAGTCCGGGCCGTCACAAGCATCGAGGAGACGCGCCGCGGGAAAGCGATCGTGGTCAGCGAGATCCCGTACCAGACGAGTGTCGACGCGATCGCCGGCAAGCTGGCCGAAGCGGTCGAGTCGGGCCGTATCGACGGCGTGCGCGACATCCGCAACGAGTCGGGTCAGGGTGCCACGCGCCTTGTGATCGAATTGCGCCCCGACACGAACGAACAAGTGGTGTTGAACAACCTGTTCAAGCACACGCCGGCGCAAATCAGCTTCGGTATCAACACCGTGGCCCTCGTCGATGGGGTGCCGCGCACGCTCAACCTGCAAGAGGTGCTGCAGCATTGGATCGACCACCAGGTGGTCGTGGTCACCCGCCGCACCCGATACCGGCTCGACAAAGCCGAGGCGCGCTTGCACATCATCGACGGGCTCGTGCGTGCCGTCGACATGATCGATGCGATCATCAAGGCGATTCGCGCGTCGAAGGACCGCGGTGTGGCGCGCGCCGCGTTGATGGCCAAGCCGTTCGACTTCTCCGAGATCCAGGCGAATCACATCCTCGACCTGATGCTCGGGCGACTCACGCAGCTCGGACGCGATGAGCTGCTCGCCGAACAAAAGGAGCTCAACGCAACGATCAAGGCGCTGCGCAAGATCCTCGCCGAACGCAACACGCTGATGACCCTGATCGCCGATGAGCTCGCCGCGATCCGCGACGCCTACCAGCGGCCGCGCCGGACCCAGATCGTGGGCGACGACACCGGCGAGATCAGCGCCGAGGAACTCGTTGACGACGAACCGCTCGTCGTCACCGTGACCGCGCGGGGCTACGTGCAAGCGCGCTCGGCCCGCGGGCGTGGCGCCAAGGTCGCCGACCCCGGCGAAGCCGACGCGGTGGCCAAGACGATCGACACGAGCGCGCTCGGCGCGCTGCTCGTGTTCACCTCGCTCGGGCGCGCGTATCGCGCGTCGTGTCACGACCTGCCGAAGGCGCGTCTTACTGCAATCCCGAACCTTTTCCAGTTCGGCGACGGCGAGCGCGTGGTTGCCGTCGTTGATGCTGCGGTCGCCGCCGAACATGAATACGTCGTGTTCGTGACCGCGCAAGGCTCGATCAAGCGCACGGCGCTGGCGGAGTTCGCCGAAGCGTCCGGGCGCACCACCGGCATCGCAGCCATGAAACTCGCCGGCGATGACCGCATCGTCGCGGTGTTCCCGGGCTGGGACGACTTCGAGGTCTTCGTGGTGAGCCGCGCTGGTTACGGCATCCGCTTCGCCGAATCCGAGGTGCGCGCGACCGGTCGTGGTGCCGGTGGAATGCGCGGGATGAAGCTGCGGGGCGACGACACCGTCGTGGGGGCGTGCGCAGTCGCGCACGAAGAGATCGTCGTGCTCGCGAGCGATGCGGGCTACGCCAAGCGGGTGCGGGCCGACGAACTTCCGGTGCAGGCCCGCGGTGGCGCCGGCGTGCGGGTGGTCAAGCCGGAACGCAAGCGCGGCGCCCTGGTAGGTGTTGCCCAAGCCGTGGAACGCATGGTGTTCCTGCTCGACGCGGCGGCCGTCACGCTGGCAGCCACCGAGATCAAGCTTGCGGCGCGCGACGGCGCGCTGCCGAAGGTTGCGGTGCCCACCGACGGTCCGGTGCGTGCGGTTGTTGGCGTGGCGTCTTCGGATCGCGGATCCGAATAGCGCGAGCGCGCGAGCGCGCGAGCGCGCCGAGCCCGCGGGGCGGCGAGGGTCAGCCGTACCGGACGGCGCACGCTCGCGGCGACGAGATGGGATTACAACGCGCGACGCCACCGCCAGGGATCGAGACGAAGTACGGCGTGTGGAACGGGTTGTCGTGAATCGACGGATAGTCGGTCGACACCCACTGCGCGCCGCTACGCAATGCCGCGTCGCGGGTGGATGTGTCGTTCGCGCGGGCCTGGAGCGTGTCGGCATCGGCGCGGGTGCGCACCATGTAGCCGCTCGCTACATACCCCTGGATCCGTTGCCATTCGAGGCCGTCGTTGCCGACCGGGTCGTTGTCCTTGATGAACGCGGCGTCGGGCTGGCCGGGGCTGGACGGCGTGAAGAGCATGCGGCCCGCCAGTGCCGGATGACCCTGTAAGTACAGGTTGCGCTTGGCTTCGTTGTCGAGCAGGAACATGACCTTGCCACGCGCTTCCGCGACGGTGGGCCAGGCCTTGCCGGTCTTCACGGCCGCGTCGAGCGTGACCGCGCCGTGGCGAACATCGTCGGGCGTGATCACCTCGCTCGGCGCAAACACCGAGCGAATTTCGGTGTCGATCTCATCCAACTGGGTGGCGTCGAACGGTGGCGGCACGACGAAGCCGAGGTTGACCGGGTCGGGGATCTTGTCTTCTTCGACCTCGACCTGGATCGCGATCGGAAGGTGGATCGGGTGCGCATCGCTCCACTCCTTGATCTTGGTGAGGCACAACACGAACGTGAGGCACTGCGAGCGGTAGTCGACGTCCTGGACGTGCATCACCTTGAGTCCCGGCCGCTTGAGCGCCGGGAGCTTCGATGCCGTCGGCCGTCCGAACAGGGAGAGGATGTGGCGGTCGTAGTAGAGGCCGCCCGAAGGGTCGGCGTACACATCGAGTTCGAGATGGCGGACCTTTTCGAAACCCAACTGCGTGCTCAACGCAGGATGGGTGTAGGCGAGCGAGATGCCGAGCGTCGGGTCGAATGCGTTCAGTACCGCGAGCACATCGGGTTCGGGTTGCACGTGGTAGCTGTTGTGGGTCGACAGCATCTGGAGCTGATTGATCCGCAAGCAATTCACGCCCGAGCACGGCGCCGCGCTGGGTCCGACCGCGTCGGCGCTGTGGGCGCCCGGCCCGAAGGTGGCGGCGAGCGTCAGCGGGACGACGGCGAGTGACGCGATGGCAGCAAGGCGGCGCATGAGCCCATGGTGCCACGGACCGTGCCTCTGGCGAAAATGCTTAGAGCGAGGCCGCGACCTTGGCCGGCACTGGGTCGTCTTCGCTGTTCGGGGGCGCGAGCCGGGCGGCGAGCTTGGGCCAGCGGCGGGCCGAAACCTCGGCCCAATACGCGGCGCGCCGCTCCCGGGTCATCGTCTCGGCCGCGCTGACAAGGACCACCACCGCGAAACCTATGAGCGCGTCGACGACGTAGTGCTCCCCGTTGTAGATGAGCGTGAGCACCATCAGTATTGGATAGGAGGCCGCGAGCCATCGAGTCCATCGTCGTTTCATGCGCGGCCACAACGTGAGCGCAACGAGCATCGCAAAGCCGCTGTGCAGCGAAGGGATCGCGGCGTAGTCGTTCGACGAGGCGCGCCCCTTGTCGACGAGCTTTGTGGCCTGATGCAGACCAATGCTCGCGAGCCCGCGTGTGCTGTGGGGCTTCTGATCGTGCAATTCGAGGTGCAGCAGGTTGTGGTCGCGCGCTGCGGCCCACGGCGGCGCGGTCGGCATGATCGCGAACCATGCCGCCGACACGAAGGCGATCACCACGAAGCGCGTCGCAAAGGCGCGCCACGCCGGCCAGTCGCGGCGCCACAACGTGGCGGCGACGATGAACGGCACCAGGAAATACGACATGTAGATGAGCGAACCGGCGACGTCGTACCAACGGATCGTGTCGCTGTAGAAGTGTTGCTGCAAGACTTCGGCAGGCACATGACCGGCGAACATGAACCGCTCGACATGGATCTGCCACGTGTAGGCGATCGGTCGCCCGATCGCGTGTGCCGCGCCACGAGCGAGGTCGTACACGGCGAGCGCGGTAGTGAACGGCAGCCAGTCGAACGCGATGCGCGCCATCTCGCGCCGGGGCCGGCCGATGCACGACAGGGCCAAGCCGCCCATGATCACGAGCACGACCTGTTCGCGGTCGACCGGTACTCCCGACAGTCCGAGCGATGCGAACGCTGCAATCACGTACGCGGTGAGCAGGATGGCGCGCCAGTGGTACCGCCGGTTCAACGCCGTCAGCCGCGGGACGTACGCGACCATCGTCTTGTCGGTGGTGGTGACCAACGGTTTCCTCGCAATGCCCCGGCGACCTGCGGGCGATCGTAGACGGTCGAGGAGGCCCAGCCCGAGCACCAGCGGTTGCCGTACGCTTCGCGTCCGACGAGTTGCGACAGGAGGTGCACTGTGCGTGCACTCGTGTTCGGCGTGGCGCCCGAGCCATGCGAGATGCCCGAAACCGACAATGTGCTCCTGCGCAAGCTCGCGGTCACGCCGATGCGTCTCGACCCGGCCTATCCCGATCCGCGGCCCTTGCTGGCCGACTGGGTGGTCACCCGGCCCCGGCTCACCGGCATCTGCGGCTCTGACTCCAAGCAGGTGTTCATGGACTGGGGTGACGAGACCCGCTCGCCCGACAACCCCATGAAGGGCTTTTTCTCGCTGCCGCAGGTGCTGGGCCACGAAGTGGTGGCCGATGTGGTCGAACTCGGCCCCGACGCCGAGGGGCTCGACGTGGGCGATCGCGTGGTGCTCAACCCGTGGCTGTCCTGTGGCCCGCGCGGCGTGTCGCCGATGTGCGCCGCGTGCGCGATCGGTGACTATTCGCTGTGCTCGTCGTTCGCGGCGCCGCCGATTGCTGCCGGCATTCATACGGGCACGTCGCGCGATGCCAGTGGCGGGTGGGCCGACCTCATGCCGGCGCACGACTCGATGTTGTTCAAGGTGCCCGACGCCATGTCGGACGAGGCCGCGGTGTTCGCCGACCCGTTCGCAGTGATGCTGCACGGCATCACGCGCAATCCGCCACCGAAGGGCGGCAAGGCGATGGTGTACGGCGCGGGCGCGCTCGGCACCTGTGCTACGGCGATCCTCGCGGCGCTGTATCCCGATGTCGACGTG
>JBBREP010000103.1:0-11229 GCA_038202885.1 Acidimicrobiia bacterium
CGACCCCGACCCCTACACCACACCAACACCAACACCGGGACCAGGACCAGCACCAACGTCGTTCGCCGAAGACCTCGGCCGCAACCTGTTGCGCCAACGCCACGTGATGCTCACGGGCGAGGTCAACGACAACTCGGCCGCCCTCGTGTGCGCGCAGATGCTCGTGCTCGCGGCCGACGATACGTGCCGCGACCCGATTGTGCTGCTGATCAACTCACCGGGCGGCTCGGTCGATGCCGGCTTCGCGATCTACGACGCGATGCAGACGCTCGGTCTCGACGTCGCCACCGTATGTTCGGGGCTCGCCGCTTCGATGGGTCAGTTCCTGTTGTGCGCGGGCACTCCCGGACTTCGGTACGCGCATCGCCACAGTCAGATCCTGATGCACCAACCGCACGGCTCCGTCCAAGGCTTCGCGTCCGACATCCGCATCCACGCCGATCACTTCGCTCGCCGACGTCAGGCGATGGCCGAACTCACAGCGCTCCACACCGGCCAACCGGTCGCACGCGTCATCGCCGACGCGGACCGCGATCACTGGTTCGATGCCGACGAGGCCCTTGCGTACGGGATGATCGATCACCTCGTCGACGGCCCGCTACGGCTCACGCAGCGCGCGAGCGGCTCGACAGCGCCGGAGTGGCGTTAGACGAGTTTGTCGTCGCCCCGGTACACGGTGATCGCCTGGGTGGGACAACCGTGCGCGGCGGTGATGATCTTGTCGTCTTCTACCGCGGCCGGGTCGAGCACCGTGGCGATGCCATCGTCGTCGAGTTCGAACACGCCGGGCGCCCAGAACGCACAGTTGCCCGAACCCATGCAGGTGTCGCGATCGACACGAATATCAAGAGCCACGGCATGCACGCTATGCGTCGGACCCGTCGCCTCGCGATTCGGTCGTGGGGTCAGTGTGAAATGGGAACTGCTGGGCCTACCGCTGCGTCTCATGGGGATGCGACGGCTCTGGATCGTTCTGCTCCTGGCAGCGGGCTGCAGTTCATCACGAGCGATATCGGACCCGCCGCTACCGTCGGTGCGGGCCGAGACCCAGTGCCGTGCGGCATCGCCGCACACATTCGTCAAAGGCACCCCCACAACGGTCGGCGCGATCCACGCGATCACTGGCGGCCGCCGCACGGCGCATCCCTGGACCAACCTGTATGCGGGTGCGCGTCCGGATTCGTTCGCGGCGTGGTGCTGGCGACACGACGGCGGTGGCTACCAGTCGTATGTCGTCGGTCCGGCGCATCCGATCTTCCTGAACGTGCGAACGGATACCGCGCCACCAGACGGGCCGCTCGCCGTCGCGTGAGCAGGAGCGTGCCTCAATTCCACATGGACCGACGTGGTGGTTGGACCCCAGAGCAGGTGCGCCAGGGGTAGCGGACAGATCATCGGCCCGTTGGTCGAGGGCATGTCGCTACGGGCTATTCCCATCTGACTGGTGTTGCCCGGAACACGATCGACACGCCGCTGGGCGACGCGCGCCGGGTTGCGTCTGATTCTCACAGACTGTCTACAACAGTAAAGAATTGGGCAAGAGGGATTGTGAACGAACACCTGTTCTGATAATCTGTGTCCATGGGCGGTGATGGCGTCGACATGCTGCGTGAGGGCCTGGCGGCGCTCGCGGCCGAAGATGTCGATGGCCGGTTCATGGGCGACGACCTGGTTGGTCTCGCAGCGCTGATCGGGTGTTTGCAGGCCCAGTTCTCGCGCCGGGTCGAGGTTTTTGATGCCCAGGGCGACGCATGTTGTGATGGGCACCGTTCCACTGTCGGCTGGTTGTCCGCGAACTGTCGTATGGACCCCGGCGACGCGTCGCGAGAGGTACGCGCGGCACGCATGCTGCGTGCGGTCCCGTCCGTACGCGAACTGTGGGAAACAGGTGCCACAACGAGCGCGCACGTGTCGCGCCTGGCGCGGGTACGCCACCTCGCCAAAGCCGACCGCGAATTCGACGCCCTCGCACCGGTATGGGCCGAACTGTGCGCCGAGCACGACACGAAACTCTTAGGCAACGTCCTCGCGAGTTTCATGGACCGCGTCGATAACACCCGCCCGGCCGAAGACCAACAAGCGGCCGGTGCGATCGCACGGCGGATGCTGGCCGGATCGAAATGTCTCGGGGTCGGGTTACTCGACGCGCGTCTTGACGGCCTGGACTTTGAGACGGTGTGGGACGCGATCGAACACGAACGCGAAGCCGGATGGGTCCAAGACGACGAACGGACCATCGACCAACAACGCGCCGATGCGCTCGTCGCGATCTGTAAGAAAGTCATCGACGGTCTCGACCCCACGACCGATAACCCCACCAACGTCAGCGTGATCGTCACCGACAAGACCCTCGCCGGGTTGGAGGCCGGACTGTGTGAGACCGATACCGGCCTCGCCCTCTCGGTCGAGGTTGTCCGGCGGCTCTGTTGCAACGCCGAGATCGGCCGGATCCTCATCAACCCCGACGGCGAGATCGTGAACCTCGGCCGCACGAGACGCCTGTTCAACCGCGCGCAACGCCGAGCCATGCACTACCGCGACCGTGGCTGCTGCTTCCCCGGCTGTACCCGCCACGCCCGCCAATGCGAAGCCCACCACATCGACCCATGGCAACCCGTCGGGCCCACCGACCTCGACAACGGCGCACTCCTCTGCTGGACCCACCACCGGTTAGTCCACGACCTGCACTGGACCATCAGCCGCACATCAACAGGCGGGATCGAATGGCGAAGACCCGACCAGACCTACTACGGCACCTGGACCCAACCCGGCCTCCCACCACCAATCCCCATCAACCACCCACACGCAGCATGAAACACGCGCGCCCGCGAGTCAGCTCGCGAGCTGGGCCCAGCGCGCGTAGCGCGCGGCGGCAGCCTCAACGGCGACGGGATCGGGATCGACGGTGCGCGCCTGGCGTGCCCACCGTGCGCCGTCGGCAAGCGACGTCTCGAATCCCGCGGCCACACGCGCGCAGAACGCGGCGCCGAGCGCACCGCCTTCGGGCACGTCGACGACATCGACAGGAAGCCCCGTGCACGCGGCAAGTGCGTCGATCCACTCCGGCACCGCGACTCCACCCCCGGTGGCCACGATGCGCCGGGCGCGCACGGGCGACGCCTCGATGATGCGCCGGGTGACAAAGCCCGCGGCCTCGAACGCGGCGCGGCGCAACGACCGCGCGCTGTGCGTGAGGTCGAGTCCATGGAGCTCGGCCCGCCGGGACGGGTCGTTGATCGGCACGCGTTCGCCGCGTGGGTACGGCACCCACAGCGGCACGTTGTGCACGTCGAGTTCACCTGCATCGCCGCCCTCGCCGAGCAACGAGGTCGCCCAATTGAGGAACAGTCCGCCCGCATTCGACGGCCCGCCGATGAGGTAGCGGCCCGGCGTCGTGTGCGGAATCGGAAAGTATCCAGGCACGTCGACGGGTTCGTCGACTACGCACCACACGATCAAGGTTGTGCCGCAAATCACGAGTATGTCGCCCGGCTCGTGCGCACCCGCCACAATCTGCTCACCCATCGCGTCGATCGTGCCGCCTTCGAGCACGCAACCGTCGTACCCGAGCACCTCGCCAGCCGCGGTCCCGGCCACGACGAGCTGCGGCATCTGTTCGACGCGCGCGCCCGCCGCCGTGACGAGCTCGGCGCTCCATCCGCTGAAGTCGAACAACGGCCAACACGCCGCTGCCGCGGTCGTGGAGAGCACGGGCACGCCACTCAGTGCCGCGTTGGCAACGGCCTGCGCGGTACGAAAACCCCACGCGTCGGGATGCTCGCGTGCGAGCCACGCCAAAAAGCGCCCCAACTCGCCGTGTTCGCCAACCGGACCGGTGGCGGCTGCACCTTCAGGGCTGCGGCCGCGCGCGTCGCCGTACAACAATCCCGGCGCGATCGGCCGTTCGTGCTCGTCGACCGCGGTCAACGACGGCACCATCGCGGCGACGCTCACCGCGCTCGGCGCGAGGTCGGTGTCGCGTAACCCGAGCGCGTCGAGCGCCGCACGCGGCCCGTGGAACCATGCCGTGTCGGCGTCGTGCTCGAAGTGATCGGGTGTCGGGATAGCGAACGAGTGCGGGACGCGCGCGCGGCGAACCACGTTGCCGTCATCGTCGGCCGCGACCGCCTTCACCGACGACGTACCGATATCGATGCCGACGGTTATGTGGCGGTTCGGCGCCATCGCTACTTCGCCCGCAAGGCGTCGAGCACTCGGCCATGCACCAACCCATTCGTACACACGAGCGAGTCGGTGGTGCGCGCGTCGACGCGCCCATCGAGGGTCGACCAGCGTCCGCCGGCCTCGTCGATGATCGGGAGCAGTGCCGCCGCATCCCAGTACGCCACAATGGGATCGATCGACACTTCGAAGCTGCCGTCGGCCACGAGCACGTGTTGCCAGAAATCGCCGAGGCCGCGCGTGCGCCAACACTGATGGCTTAACGAAATCATGCGATCACCGATGGCGTCGGCACCGAAACGCTCCTTGGTGTCCCACGCAAAGGAGAGCTGCGAGTCGGCGAGCGCGTCCACCTGCGATACGCGTATCTGCTGGCCGTCGCGAAAGGCTCCGAGACCACGCCCCGCCCACCAGCGACTCCCGAGCGCGGGCGCGCTGACGACACCGACGATCACCTCGCCGTCGTGCTCGAGCCCGAGCAGCGTCGCCCACACGGGTACGCCGCGGACGTAGTTCTTGGTGCCGTCGATGGGATCGATGATCCACCGGTAGGGGTGCTCACGGCCGTCGGTGTGCGCGTCGAAGCCGAACTCCTCGCCGAGTACACCGTGGTCGGGCGCGCGCTCTGCGAGGCAGGCCCGCACCATCTCTTCGACCGCGTGGTCGGCCTCGCTCACGGGCGTGAGGTCGGGTTTGGTGTGCACCACCAGATCCAGCGCCCGAAAGCGCGCCATCGTGATCTCGTCCGCACGATCCGCGAGCTCGAGCGCGAGGTCGAGGGCCGCAGCAATCTCCATGGCCGCGCACGCTACATACTGGGCTGTACTCTCGCGACACGATGGACGGCAACGACCGTTCCCTGCTCGTCGAGCGGGTCTCCAGCCTGGCGGCCGCGTACGTCGCGGCGGGTGAACCACCTGGTATCGCGGAATTCATCCGGCGCTTCTACGCCGATGTCAGCGACGACGACCTCGCCGAGCGCAACGTCGAAGACCTCGCAGGCGCAGCGCGGTCACTGTGGCGTGTAGCCGCTCACCGCGAGTTCGGTGCGCCGATCATCAGGGCCTACGACCCGACGCCGGGCGTCGACGGTTGGTCGTCGCCGTACACCGTCATCGAGGTCGTGAGCGACGACATGCCGTTCATCGTCGACTCGGTCACAGTTGCCGTCGAGCGCCGCCTCGGCATCGTCCAGCTCAGCATCCACCCGATCGTCACGGTCCGTCGCACGCGCGACGGCCAGCTGCTCGGCGTCGCGCCCGAGGGTTCGCCACCCAGCGATCCCGAGGCGAACGCCGACGAGGTGTTCGTCGTCGAGTCGTACGTACACGTCGAGCTCGACCGCATCGACGACACGACGGCGCTGGCCGCGCTCGTCGACGACCTGCGCCAGGTGTTCGCGGATGTGCGGTCGGCAACGAGTGACTGGGTCAAGATGTTGGCTGCGGTGCGACGAGTCGGCGACGACCTCGCCCGCGACCAACCGTTCACCGCCATCGAAGACCTCGCCGAGACGCGCGCGCTGCTCGAGTGGATGGCCGATCACCACTTCACGTTCCTCGGTGCGTGCGAGATCGAGCCGACGCCCGATGATCCGTCGGCGATCGTCGCGGGTTCGGAGCTGGGCATCTTGCGCGACCCCGAACACGCCCCGCAGCCGCCGATCGACGCGCCGATTCCACTTGTCGTCACCAAGGAAGCGCAACGATCCACGGTGCATCGCGACGTGTACCTCGACTCGGTCGCGGTGCGCCGCCTCGACCGCGACGGCAACGTGACGCGTGAGGCGCGTTTCGTAGGTTTGTGGACGTCGAGCGCGTACAACGCCAGCCCAATCGACATCCCCGTGCTGCGCCGCAAGGTTGCTGCGGTCGTGCAACGCGCGGGATTCCCCCACGATTCGCACGCCGGTAAGGATGTCGTCGAGATCCTTGAGGGCTACCCGCGCGACCAGCTCTTCCAGATGGACGCCGACGAACTCTTCGCCACGGTGATGGCCGTGTTGCAGCTCCAGGAACGCAAGCGTGTTCGCCTGTTCCTGCGCGCCGATCCCTCGGGCCAGTTCGCGTCGGCGCTGGTCTACATACCCCGCGATCGGTATACGACCACGCTGCGCATGCGCCTCACGTCGATCCTTGCCGACGCGCTCCATGCCACCGAATCGCAGTGGACCGCACGCGTGAGTGACTCGGTACTTGCACGCCTTCATTTCGTGCTTCGAGTGCCGCCCGGCGCGCTCGACGGCGTCGACACCCGAGAACTCGAACACCGCATCAGCGCGGCGTGTCGTTCCTGGACCGACGAGCTGCGCGACGCCCTCGTGGCCGCTGAGGGCGAGTCGCGGGGCGCGGCGCTGTCGCGGCGGTGGGGCGACGCGTTCCCACCGGCCTACCGAGACGATGTGCCTGCGGCCGAAGCGGTCGCCGACGTGCTGTGCCTCGACGAGCTCGCTGGAACCGGTATCACCGTCTTACGGCTCGACGTGGGCGAACCCGATGGCCTCGTGCCGTTCAGCGTGTTCGGCGTGACCCAACTCGCGCTGTCGGACGTAATGCCCATCCTGGCGAACCTCGGTGTCGCCGTCGTCGACGAACATCCCTACGCGATCCACCTCGTCTCGCGCGACGACGGCGCGCACCGTGCATTCTTCCTCGCCCGGTTCGGCATCCGCAGCACTGCGCCCGGCGCCGACCTCGCCGCAAGCCGCGACAACTTCGAGGATGCGTTCGCAGCCGTCTTGCATGGCGATGCCGAAAACGATGCGTTCGGCTCGTTGGTGTTGGCCGCCGCGCTCACGTGGCGCGAAGTGGCGTTGCTGCGCGCGTACGCCAGGTATCTGCGCCAGGTCGGCACGCTGTTCTCGCACGACTACATCGCGGCCGCGCTCGCCTCGAACGCCAACGTCGCGCGCGCGCTCGTGACGCACTTCCGAGGTCGCTTTGACCCCGTAGCGACGGCGAACGCCGAACAGCAAGGCGCGCAGCGACACGTGATCAAGGCGATGCTCGACGATGTCAGGAGCCTCGACGACGACCGGATCCTGCGCGCGCTGCTCAACCTGATCGATGCCACACTGCGCACGAACTGGTTCCAACGCAGCCCGGGGCCCCTGGAACTCGCCGCCCACGCCCCGCCCACGAGGGCCGCGCCACCGTCGCACATTGTCTACAAGATCGATCCGAGCCGCGTGCCCGATGTGCCACGGCCCGTGCCCGCCTACGAAATCTTCGTGTACTCGCCGCGCGTGGAGGGCGTGCACTTGCGCATGGGGAAGGTCGCGCGGGGCGGGCTGCGCTGGAGCGACCGCCGCGAAGACTTTCGCACCGAAGTACTCGGTCTCGTCAAGGCGCAGACGGTCAAGAACGCGGTGATCGTGCCGACCGGGGCCAAGGGCGGTTTCGTGCCGAAGCAATTGCCGGGCATCGGCGATCGCGACGCCTGGTTGGCCGAAGGGATCGCGTGCTACCGAATCTTCGTGGGCGGTCTGCTCGACGTGACCGACAATCTCGTCGTCCAGCCGGGTTCGACGCGCCCCGACGCAACCGGCAGCGCCGCGACGACCGCTGACACGGCGCCCGAGACCGTACCGCCCGACCGCGTCGTGCGATACGACGGCGACGATCCTTATTTCGTTGTCGCCGCCGACAAGGGCACGGCCACGTTCTCCGACATCGCCAATGACCTCGCCGTCGCCCGCAACTTCTGGTTGGGCGACGCCTTCGCGTCGGGCGGAAGCGCGGGCTACGACCACAAGGTGATGGGCATCACCGCGCGGGGCGCGTGGGAGTCGGTCACCGCACACTTCCGGAACCTGGGTATCAACCCGCAGACCGACGCGTTCTCCGTGGTGGGCATCGGTGACATGTCGGGCGACGTGTTCGGCAACGGGATGCTCTTGTCGCATCACATCCGTCTCGTCGCCGCGTTCGATCACCGTCACGTGTTCCTCGATCCCGACCCTGACGCCGCGCTGAGCTTCGAGGAACGAGCCCGGCTGTTCGCACTCCCCCGCTCGTCGTGGGCCGACTACGACCCCAGGCGAATTTCCGATGGCGGGGGCGTCTTCCCGCGCACGGCCAAGAGCGTTCCGATCACGCCGCAGGTTCGTGCGGCGCTCGAGCTCGGCGATGACACGACTGCGATGAGCCCGGCCGCGCTCATCGCTGCGATCTTGCGGGCGCCGGTCGACCTGTTGTGGAACGGCGGCATCGGCACGTACGTGAAGGCTTCGACGGAACGCAACGCCGAGGTGGGAGACAAGGCCAACGACGCCGTACGGGTCGACGCCCCGGCGGTGCGGGCCCGCGTCGTCGGCGAGGGTGGCAATCTCGGGTTCACCCAGCGGGCGAGGATCGAACTCGCGCGCCGGGGCGTGCTGATCAACAGCGACGCCATCGACAACTCGGCGGGCGTCGACACCTCCGACCACGAAGTCAACATCAAGATCGTGCTCGTCGACATGATCGCGCACGGCAACCTCACTGCCACCGAGCGCGGGCCGCTGCTTGCGGGAATGACCGACGAGGTGGCGCGACTCGTACTCGCCGACAACTATCAACAGAACCGGGCGCTCGCACTCGCTGGCGCGCAGACCGCGTCGCTGGCCGACGTACATATGCGGTACCTGAGCGCTCTCGAAGCCGACGGCCGCCTCGACCGCGCGGTGGAGTTCCTCCCCACAACCGAGGAGCTCACCGACCGCATCACGAGGCGGGAAGGGTTGTGCATTCCCGAGTTGGCGGTCATGCTCGCCTACTGCAAGAACACGATCGAGCATGCCGTGCTCGCGAGCGACGTCACCGAAGATCCCGACGTCGTCGACGTACTGCACGACTACTTCCCCACACCGCTACGCAGCCGCGGCGCCGCCGCGATCGCGCGTCATCCTCTGCGACGCGAGATCACGGCCACGGCCCTCGTGAACGCGATGGTCAACACGGGCGGGACCACGCTCGCCTTCCGAATGATGGAAGAGACAGGCGCCACCGAGCCCGACGTCGTGCGCGCGCATTTCGTGGCCTGGCGCGTGTTCGACCAACAACGGTTCTGGGATGCCGTAGCCGCGCTCGACCACGAGGCGTCGGCCGCGATCCAAGTCGAGCTGTACCTCGAGAGTCGCAAGCTTGTCGAACGCGGCACCCGATGGTTTCTGCGCCATCGCCGTACCCCGCTGCCGATCGCAGCCACGATCGAGGTCTTCCGCGGCGGCGTACAACGTTGCGCCGAGATCCTGCCCGCCGTCCTGCTCAGCAACGAGGCGGTGTGGATCGCGGAATGTCGCGAACGATTCGTCGGTGCCGGCGTCCCGGAGGCGCTCGCGCTCCAGGCCGGAGGGTTCGAGTCGCTGTTCGCGGCGCTCGACATCGTCGAGATCGCGAATGAGACGCAGAGTTCGATCGACGACATCGCCGCGACCTATGCGCTCGTTGGCGACCGGCTCCAGCTCGACTGGCTACGCGACCGCATCGTCGAGGACCTTCGCCGCGGCGACCGTTGGAATGCCCTGGCCCGCAGCGCGCTGCGCGACGACGCGTACGGCGAGCACCGGGCAATCACCACCGCAGTGATGCGCAGCGCACAGGCCGACGACGATCCCGCGGCGCGGTTCGAACGGTGGGCCGACCAACACCGCGGCGCGCTCGAACGGGCGATCACGGTGCTCGACGATGTGCGCCACGGCGCGGTCTACAACCTGCCGACGCTGTCCGTGGCGCTGCGAGAACTTCGCAACCTCGCCACCTGAACAACCCAGCGGTTGTGGCGCGGGTCAGGCGGGGAGGACCTCGATGACCGTGGCACTGCCCATGCCGCCACCGGCGCACATGCTTGCCACGCCGTAACCGCCGCCGCGACGACGGAGCTCATGCACGAGCGTGACGATCATCCGAGCGCCGGTTGCTGCGACGGGATGGCCGAGCGAGCAACCGCTGCCGCTCACGTTCGTGATGTCGTGCGAGATACCAAGAATCTTCGTCGTGGCGACGCACATCGACGCGAAGGCCTCGTTGATCTCGAACAACCGAACGTCGTCGAGCGCAACGCCCGCACGCCCGAGCGCCTTCGGGATCGCGTGCACCGGACCGAGGCCGGTCTCAGCCGGCGGCACACCGGCCGACGCCCAACCCTTCACGATGGCGAGTGGTTGCAGACCGTGGGTGCGTGCGTAGGCGTCGCTGACAATCATCAGTGCGGCCGCGCCGTCGTTGAGGCCAGACGAGTTCCCCGCCGTGATCGGGAAGTCGTCGATCTCGGGATGCAGCGGCTTCAGCGAGCCGAGCTTGTCCATCGTTGTGTCGCGTGGATGCTCATCACGCTCGAAGGTGACCGTCGTACCGTCGCGGCGCGGCGCCTCAATCGCGAAGATCTCGTCTTCGAAACGACCCTCGGCGATCGCCGCGAGCGCGCGCCGGTGGGAAATGTAGGCCCAGTAGTCCATCTGTTCGCGGGTCACGTCGGCGTGCTTGGCCGCGTTCCAGCCGACGGTGATCGTCATGTCGAATGCCGGTGCGTCGGGCGTGTCGCGGTGGCTCGGCGACATCCACGGCTGCATTTCGTCGGTCCCGAGCACTCGCTTCATCGACGACGGCGAACTTGAGATCGATTCGGCGCCACCTGCAATGACCACGGTGTCCATACCGGCGCGGATGCTTCCGGCCGCGGTCTGTACGGCGGCCATGCCCGATGCGCAGTGGCGGTTGTGGGCGACTCCGGGCACGTGCACCAGGCCGCTCTCGATGGCGGCGTAGCGAGCAATGTCGCCACCGCCTTGGAGTACCTCGCCGAGCACGACGTCGTCGACATCCTCGGCCGCCACACCACTTCGGGCGAGCGTTTCGCGCACAGTCCAGGTGGCGAGGTCGAACGCGCTCACATCGACGAGCGTTCCCTTACGCGCCGTTCCGATCGCAGTGCGACACGCGGCGACGATGACGGCTTCGGTCATGACCATCTCCTCTGCGCGCCACCTCGACGCACGGCCGTGCACCCTACTGCGAGCCCCGATTGGCTCCCGAAGGCGTCCATTGGTACCTGCCGTTGAATAGTTGT
>JBBREP010000104.1:0-11139 GCA_038202885.1 Acidimicrobiia bacterium
CACGAATGTCGAAGTTCAGAGTCTGACTTCCCTTAACCGATGGGTTGTCCGTACAGCCATACGTAAGGACGAAGTTCTCATGCCCGAGGGGCGACGCACTCAGGTACGCGTCGTCCTTGCTTCCGCCACGGCTGAACAACCCGTCATACACCGCATTGCCGGTCACTGCCTCCGTCGAACCGCTCCAGTAATCCCCACCACCCAGGGGCCCGGGCGGGACAAAAAAGATAGATCCAAAGCTGTAGCTGTAGGACGTCGAGAAAGTCCCAACCCAGTGCGGCGCAACCGAATCCGATGACACTCCCACCGCATTCGCACGCGCCGCCGACACCGCAACCGGCCCGACGGGCGCTACGAACACAGCCCCCATCAGAAGCATCGGAGCAGCGGCGCGCGCCACACGCCGACGAGCATCGAACCGGAATCCACGGATCAGCGACATGAGCACCCCAGCCTGTCCACGGTGGCTCACGAAGTCGCGAACTCGTTCCGGTGTCAGACGGTACATGACCCTCGCATGCCCCGTCGAGACGTTCCGCACTGTTGCGTTGATTCGGGATTCACGAGACTTTCAGGATGACGACCTGCCAGTCGGTCTGGTCGCGCGGGGTGCCAGCGTTGGCGCTCGCGATGGCACTGTTGCGTTGAGGGATCGGACGTCGCGGTGACTAGCGGTGTCGGCGCCGACCGGTCAGATCGCTTCGGCGAGCTCGTCGATCGCTCGCGCCAACGCCGGTGCACGGTCCGTCACGACCTCAACCGGTTCGCCATGAGCACGGATCGCGGTAGCGAAGAACCGGCGAGCAGCAGTGGTGTCGCGGCGAGATGAGACGTACACATCGATGATCTGGCCGTACTGGTCGATTGCCCGGTACACGTACCGCCACTGGCCCGCGACTTTCACGTACGTCTCGTCCACGAACCAACGGTCGCCCATCGCATGGCGGCAGGGCCGAGCCGCATCGATCAGCAGCGGCGCGAAGCGTTGCACCCACCGGAACAGCGTGACGTGATCGACCTCGATCCCACGCTCAGCGAGGAGTTCCTCGAGATCGCGATACGACAGTCCATACCGCAGATACCAGCGAACCGCGAGCACGATCACTTCGCGCTGGTGCCGAAACCCGCGAAACGCCGACATCGGCACCCCACACGACCGATACGAACGGCGCCTACTCATCCGGCGAGTCTCGCCGACGCACGCTCAACGCAACAGTGCCAGCGTCGTTCCGAATTAGGAAATGCGCGACGTTCGGATCGCGCCTACCAATGATCGCAGTGTTGTCGGAGTCATCAACGAGTTCGCCTTCCATGGTGAGCTGCACTGGAACGAAGGCCTACGGGATCTGCGAGTTCTCTCGTTGCGGATGGCCGGTATGCCGCTCGGCCCCCTACGGCATCGCAGCGGCTTTCCCGACCGGGAACTGGCAGCGATTCTTGGCGGCGACGATCCGACCGGCGCCACGGTCATCCCGTTTCCAGGCCGCCGTGTCGAGACCAGCACGACGGCCGCGGCCGCGAAACGGGGGAGCGTGTACCAACTGAAGGTCACGTTGCTCGCGACGAAGCCACCGATCTGGCGTCGCGTCCTCATCGACGGTGCCCGCACGATCGACCATGTGCACGAGGTGATTCAAGCGGCGTTCGGTTGGTGGAACTATCACCTGCACGAGTTCGAGATCGACGGCCGTCGTTACGCGGTGCCGGATCCCGACGAAGACTGGGGCGAGCCACCGCTCGACGAGCGCCGCGCCCGCCTCGATTCCGTCTCCGCGGCCGGGGCCTCGTTCGAGTACACGTACGACTTCGGCGACTACTGGCGACACCGGGTCGTCGTCGAGAAGGTCCTGCCTGGGTCCGAGGTCGCCCTCGATCTGCACCACCTGAGCGACCGCCCGGACATTCTGGAACCAACGACGATCCAGGCGCCTTCGCGTATCTGGTCGGGTTCGCGCGCGCTTCGCAAGATTCGAACCCGAGCGCCCAGGTCGGCGCGCCGGTGCTCCGGCGATAACCGCGGCGCTGGGGTTCACGATGAGTTCGAGTTCGAGCCGTCGTGGGGCCAAGGGTCACGCGTGTCTCGCAGGGCCTTGACCTGCGGCGCATTCGGTCGCACACTTATGTGCGCGGCGCGCGTGGGTAGTGGTCGTATCGAGGGGCATGGCGGCGGGCGCGCGGCGAACTCTGAGAGGTGCGGTCGATGAAGTCAACGCGGTATCTAATTGGCAGTGTGGCCGTGCTCGTCGTATCGGTGAGTGCCGGCGTGGTGCCACTGTCGGCGCGGGTTGCGCCGTCCGCGTCCGCGATCTGGCGTGCAAGGCCGGCCGCACAATACGAAGCGGCTTCGCTCAGTTGCATGTCGGTGTCCGACTGCTGGACGGTCGGGGACCCGCCCTTTGGAAACGCCAAGCCGGTGGTCGAGCGGTGGAACGGCTCATACTGGTCGGCGCCGCGCACGATTCCGCTCCCCCAGGGCGGGAAGTCGGGATTCTTGAGGTCGATCCGCTGCTTGTCCGACCGCTTCTGCGTCGCGGTCGGCTCCCGTTTCGAGTTCAACACGGTTCCGTTCACCGCGATCTGGAACGGCAAGTCATGGTCGTCGAAGGTTCCTATCAGCGGTACGAGTGGCCATCTTGACGACGTCGACTGCGTCAGCACGACGAACTGCGTCGCGGTCGGCGATGGGCACGACGGGCCGCTCGCAATCCACTGGAACGGGCGGTCGTGGTCGCGCGACACCCTGCCGTCAACGCTCATCCTGGCCGCGGTGAGCTGTTCCAGTGCCTCGAACTGCGTCGCCGTCGGTCCCGACGAGACGTTGCGTTTCGCGCCGTCGATCGCGCGTTGGAACGGCCGCGTATGGACCAGCGAAGCGGCCCAACTCCCGCCGGGCACGAGCAAGGCGTACCTGAGCGACGTGTCGTGCCCGGCACAGAACGACTGCTACGCGGTGGGGCGCTCGGCGCTCGACAATGGTCACCGTTACATGCAGCACTGGGACGGTTCACGCTGGTCGATCGTCAACACGCCCGCACCTCCTCGAGGCGCCGACGACTACGACTCCTTCAGCGCGCTCACGTGCACAGTGCAGGTGTGCACCGTCACCGGGTACGTCGGGTCATCGGTGAAGGCGCCCAACACGCTGTTCGTCGATCGTGGAGCAGGCAGTCACTGGGCGGTCGAATCGACTCCGTCGCCCCAGGGCGCCGCAGAGTTCGGCGACGTCGCCTGCCCCTCAGCGACGACGTGCTACGCGATCGGTGGCGCGCTGGTGTACGGCTCCAACCAACCGAATCTCTTCGAAGAGCGCAATTGACTTGGCGATGACCCGGCTCGCGCCGCGAACGGTTACCCGACATCACCGTTGACCAGGCTGCTCTCGTCGATCTCGCGAGCGAATGGAGCTGATGGGTCGTTACTCCACCCCGACGACGTGGCGCGTCTGGAGCGTGTTCTCTCTGGTCACGGGCGTGATCGGGTGTCCCATCGACCCGTCCCATCGCTACGCCAGAAACAGACGAGATGGAACGATTCGCAACGATCCGAGATCGTCGAGCGCTACGTGGCGGGGGAGTCCTCGAACGCGCTGGCGCGTGAGTTCGGTATCGATCGTCGCACTGTGACGGCGTTCATGCGGCGGGCCGGTGCGGAGGTCCGTTACCGCGCGAGGGTCGACCTTGATGCTGCGCGCGAGTTGTACGAGTCGGGCTCTTCGCTCGTGGCAGTCGCCGAGCAGCTCGGTGTCTCGTCTGGGACGATCCTGTCGCTGTTCGAACGTGCTGGTGTAGTCACTCGTGACGTTGGGACCAATCAGTGGCGCGGGTCAGCGTGCTTCTTGCCACCACACGGATGAGATCAGGCCGTCGGCGTGGCGTTCGTGCCGGCTCGCCATAAGCGGTGCGGGTGATCAGAACCCGTAGACCTCTCCGGTCGTGTACAGCATCCCGTCGGCGATCGTCGGGTAGCTGCCGCCACCCGCGGTACCGAGTTGCTTCCCGGTCACCGCATCGAGCGCCTGCACGACGAAGCCCGACGTGGTGAAAACCATGCCGTTGGCGACAGTCGGCGGCTCCCACACTCCTCCGATGCCAGGATCGTCGAACGGCTTCGACCACAGGCCCGCGCCGGTCGCCGGCGCGATGCGCCGCACGTACGAGTCGTAGCCGGCGACGTAGAGCGCCCCGTTGGCGAACGCGGCCGGCCCGCCGATCGATCGCCGCTGCCAGCGGACGGCGCCCGTCTTGGAGTCGAGCGCGTACAAGATGTTGGCCGCGATCGGTTGGGGGCCGCCGAGCGTGGTGTACACGGTGGACCCGCTCACGACGACATCCTCGACCCAGCTCGTGGTCACGACACGCGGCCGCACCGACCACTTCACCGCGCCGGTCGCAGCATCGAGCGCGTACACCCTCCCGCCCGTCACGGTGAGGTACACCATGCCGTTCGCGATCGTCGGCGCGCCGGTGAGGCCGCTGCCGGACCCGAGCGGGCCGATGTTCCGGCGCCACAGCAGCTTGCCGCCCACCGTCTGGAACGCGTACACGCCACCGTTCAACGCCGCGTAGAGCACGTGATTCGACACCGTCAACGGCCGAGCGTCGGTCGCTGGGACCGTGTACGACCACGCTTCCTCGACACCTGTTGCCGGATTCATGGCGACGATCTGGCTGCCGCCTCCCCAATCCTGGATCTCGAACAGCTGCCCGTCGGCCACCGCGGGTGTCGCCGCGAGGATGTTGCCGAAGCCGTGGGTGTCGCGGCGCCACAGCTCCTTCAGCGAACGCGCGTCGTAGGCGACGATCTTTCCGCTCTCACTGGCAAAGAGGATCCCGCCCCCGACGACCGGGCGGTACCTCGGGTAGCCGAGGTCGAACTTCCCCACCAGTTTCGTGAGGTTCGTCTTCGTGATGACGTTCTCGTAAGGGTTGAACGACGTATGGCGAGCGTCGAATCCGGCCTGCGGCCAGTCGGTCCGCACGAGGAAGGCGCCGGTGCCGCGCAGCTTCGACCTCGCACCGAGCGCGATGAACACGTGCTGCTTCGGCTTCGCCCACGCCGGGACTTTGACGGCGGTGATACCTTCGCCGGCCGCCGGCGCGACGAACGACCCGAGCGGCGCAGCGGTCGTGGCGTCGAAGTAGACGTCGACCCGCTCACCGGACGCGAAGCCGGTGCCGTGCACTTCGACCATGCTGGTGGGCGGACCAGAACCCGGGTAGGTCAGCACGGTCGGCACGCGGGGCGTGATTGCAGCACTCCCACTGGTCGGCACGATTAGGCCGGCCAGCGCCGCCCCGAACGCGACGGCTGCACCGAGCGCGCGCAGTGAAGCTCGTGTCAAACTCATCGAATGCCTCCTGTGCCGCTTCCTCATTCGATGCTGCGCCGACCGGCCTTCGCCGAGTAGGGCCGATCGGCCCCAAGCGGACACGCCGTCCCTACCTCAACACGCCACGACGTGGTGATCGGCACGGCCCGGAGCGGATGCTCACGATGCTCCGCACCGGTTCGACGACCACCATGGTGTCGCCCACGCGGCGCAAATACGCGCCGGAGTTCTCCGCGGTCGTCGGGGACTCAGATGCCTGCTCCATTGCGCGAGGCTGGTGACATGAAGCTCTTGAGCTCGCGTGCAGTCGCCGTCGTGGCCGGGGCCGCGTCGTGGACGGCGGTCGAGTATGGCCTTCACCGATTCGTCATGCACGAACTGCGAGGCCGGGGCTTGGCGTCGGTCGAGCACCTCAAGCACCACGCCGATGTGACCTACTTCTCGCCGGCATCGAAGAAGCTCGCGTCGGCTACCGGCACCACGGTGCTCACCTACCCCCTGGCGGCATCGATTGCCGGTCGGCGCTGGGCCATCGCGTTCACGGCTGGGCTGTTGGCGATGTATTTCGGGTACGAGGTCGCCCACCGCCGTACCCATACGCACCCACCCACGAGCAGCTACAGCAGATGGGCCCGACGCAACCACCTGCACCACCACTTCGGTGCGCCGACGCGAAACTTCGGTGTGACCAGCCCGGTTTGGGACCATCTGTTCGGCACGTACGACGAGCCGGGCGTCGTGACCGTGCCGCGCCGTATGGCACCCCCATGGATGCTCGACAACGCTGGCGACGTACGCACCGAGTTCGCTGCCGACTACACCGTCAAGGGTGCAGATCAGACTGAAGCGAGCGATGCGAAGAACGACAGAGAGAACGCATTCGCCAACGTCGCCCCAGAAGCCTGAGCAACCACGCCACGCACCTGCAGCCCGACCCCAACGACAACTGCGTGACGTCATCGCCGCGTCGGGAGGGGCTGAGCTCGTCGTCTTGTGCTGGGCGCGACACCCAAGGGCCGCAACTAGAACCCGCGTCTGACCACGGGCAAACGTTGTCGAAACGACAACGCCAGTGGAGCTCATGGGTCGTTACTCCAACCCCCCGACGACGTGGCGCGTCTACAGCGCGTTCTCTCTGGTCAGGGACGTGATCGGGTGTCCCATCGACCCGTCCCATCGCTATCCCGTCAGCGGCCCCGATTGACCGATTCGCAACGATCCGAGGCTGTGGAGCGCTACGAAGCTGGCGAGTCCGCGAACTCGATCGCGGCCGAGTTCGGTGTTCATCGGACGACGGTCGTGCGACTGCTGCAGGATCGAGGTGTCGCCGTTCGCCACCGGATCATCTCCGAGGAGGACGTCGCGTTGGCTCAGACGCTGTACGACCAGGGTTGGTCGCTCGCGAGGGTCGGTGACGAGTTCGGTGTCGCGGCGTGGACCGTGCTCGCCGCGTTCAGACGTGTGGGGATTCCGACGCGCCGACGCGGCACGAATCAGTGGGCGGCTCGTGGGTAGCGCGACGTTTCGCTCTGCCGGTCGACCGGTGAACACTCTTGCCGCGCAGCTTGTTGCACGTCACGCCGCCGGACCGCTCCTTGGTTGTCCGCGAGCGACGAACACGTTGCTGAACGCGACAAGCAGAGTCGTTTCCGCCAGTCAGGTCCGAGCCCGGTACTTGGCAACTGCCTCAGCGGTGTCTTCGGCGACAAGATCCGCATTGATCTGTTGTGCTGCGGAGGCTGCGGCGGCCGCGGATGCGCCTACTTGCGCGGCGATGTCGGTGACGTTGCCGGCCGCCCACACTCCGGGGGCGGACGTGCGGCCTGTGGCATCGACGGGGATGTATTCGCCGATCCCCGATGGGTGTGGGACGAGCTGTAGCCCGAGCTCTGTGAGGAAGCGCGCGCGGGCGACCATGTGTGGCATCACTGCGAACGCGTCGAGATCGATCAGCGCGCCGTCCTCGAGGCGGGCGCCGCGGAGTTCATGGTCGGCTCGTTCGAGACTGTGGAGTCTTCCGTCGACGACGCGAACGCTGCGAGCGGCGAGCTGCTCTACCTCGTTATCGGTGAGTGGACTGCCGTTTGTGAAGTAGGTGACGTCGTCGCTCAACTGCCGGAATAGCGAGGCTTGGTGCACCGATCGCGGACCGTTGGCGAGGACACCGATCCGCTGGTCGCGTACTTCCCAGCCATGACAGTACGGGCAATGCAGCACGTCATGGCCCCAGCCCTCGCGGAGGCCGGGAATGTCGGGGAGCTCGTCGACGAGGCCGGCGGTCACGAGGATGCGTCGTGCGGTCGGTGAGCCTCCTTCGGCAAGGCCGACGACGAAGTGGCTGCCGTTGCGTATCACGGTCGTGACGTCTCCTGTTACGACGTGCCCGCCGTAGCGGCGGACTTCCTCGCGGCCGCGTTCCAGGAGCTCTGCGGGCGGGAGTCCGTCGTGGCCGAGCAGGCCGTGTACTCCTGCGGCGGGTGCGTTACGCGGCGCGCCCGCGTCGATCACGACGACGGAGCGCCGGGAACGTGCGAGGAGCAATGCGCCGTTCAAGCCCGCGGCCCCACCACCAATGACGACGACGTCGTAGGTGTCGAGGAGTTCGTCGTTCATGACCGGACCTCGAACGGCGGGTAGGTGTCGGTGAGTAGTCCAACGTAGGCCTGGACGCGAAGTCCGTAACGGTAGGCGCCGACGAGGAAGTCGCGTGCCCGGACAGGGTACGAGCCGGTGATGACGACAGCGAAGAGCCCGTAGATGATCACGAAAATCGACGCGACGGCGAGGGCGACGATCACGATGTAGTGCGGGATCGCCAGGAGCCATTTGTAGAGCGGCTTCCAGCGCGACATTTCGCCGGGGTAGGTGAAGTCGACTGTCGTGTGCGGCGTCCCCGAGTCGTCTGCGGCGCTCGGCTGGAAGTCGAACGGCGGGTACTGCTCGTGCATGAACAGCGCGTAGCTCGTCGATCGCCACTCGTACCGGTATGTCATCGCGATCACGTCGAATACTTGGCGTGGGATGCGCTTGGTGAACAGCACGCTGACGAAGCTGATCAGGGTCAGCAGGTTGCGCAAGGTGGCGAGCACGTTCGCGATCGCGAGGTGTGGGATAGCGAGCAACCACTGCACGAGCGGCCGCCAGCGCGCGACTCGGGTATCGGCGGTGAGGTCGAGTTGGACGGGGAACGTAGTGGTTACGGTCATTGGAATTGCTCCTTCGTACGAGACGTGTATGAGTAAGAACGAGAGGCTGGGGTAGTCGCCGTCGAGGACCGACGGCGACCACCACTGACCGTGTGAATCAGGCGACGACGAGCTCGCGCTCGGGCTGCGGCCGGACGTCGATCGGCACAACGATGACGCCGGGACGGCCGCCCTCGAGGTCGAGGTGCGGGAGGATGCGGTCGAGCCAGTTCGGCAGCCACCAGTTGGCCCGGCCGAAGAGGCTCATCGTGGCGGGCACGAGGACCATGCGCACGAGCGTGGCGTCGAGGAACACGGCGACCGCGAGGCCGATGCCGAACATCTTGCCGTTGACGTCGTCGCCGAGCACGAAGGCACCGAAGACGCTGATCATGATAAGTGCGGCCGAGGTGATCACCCGCGCTGAGCTCGACAGTCCGCTGACGACGGACTGGTGGCTGTCGCCGGTGGCCACGTAGTCCTCGCGCACTCGCGACAGGAGGAAGACCTCGTAGTCCATCGAGAGTCCGAAGAGGATGGCGAACATCATCAGGGGCAGGAAGGGGTTGATCGGCACAGTGTGGTGGAGGCCGATGAGGTTCTTGGCCCAGCCCCACTGGAACACGGCCACGAGCACGCCGTAGGCCGCCGCGATCGACAGCAGGTTCATCACCGCTGCCTTGAGCGGCACGAGGATCGATCGGAACACGATCATCAGCAGCAGGAACGCCATGGTGACGACGGCGATGATGAAGATCGGGAGCCGGTGCATGAGTCGGTCGGTGAGGTCGGTCGACATCGCTCGTCCGGTGAGCATCACGGTGGCGTGTGTGCCTGCGACCGTTGCTGGGAGCACGTCGGTGCGGAGGTGGTCGACGAGCGCGTCCGTCTTCGCGTCCTGCGGCCCGGTGGTTGGGTTGACGGTGAACGCTGCCGTGTCACGCGCCGCGTTGAACACGGGCTCGGTGACGGCCGCGACGCCGGCGTCGGCGCGGAGCGCGTTGCGCACGTGGTCGACGGCCTCGCGGTCGGCGGCCGTCGGCACGTTGACGACGACCTGGATCGGTCCGTTGAAACCACGCCCGAAGCCCTGGGCGAGCGTGTCGTACGCGACGCGCTGTGTCGTACCAGCGGCCGCGTTGCCGTCGTCGGGCGTACCGATGTGCATCTTCAGTGCCGGGACGGCGATCACGCAGAGCGCAACGAGGCTGATGACGGCGTAACGCTTGGGGTGCTGGCCGACGTGGTGCGCCCACCGGCCCGAGACCGTCTCGTGCGCGGGCTTGGTGACGTGCGACTTGCGGTGAATCGACAGCTTGTCGATCTTGTTGCCGGCCAGACCGAGCAGACCGGGCAGCAGCGTGACCGCTGCCATCATCGAGGCGACGACCACAAGCGCAATCGCGGCGCCCATCGAGCTGATCGCCGGAATGCCAGCGAGATAGAGACCGAGGATCGCGATCACGACGGTCGAGCCGGCGAACAACACCGACATGCCGGCCGTGGCCGTCGCGGTACCGGCGGCCTCGGCGACGCTCATGCCCTCGTGCAGGTGCTGGCGATGGCGGGTGACGACGAACAGCGCGTAGTCGATGCCAACACCGATGCCGATCATCATGCAGAGGATCAACGAGAACTCGGGAACGTCCATCACTGCCGACAGCACGCCGACGCCTGCCGCGCCGACGAACACACCCATGAGCGCAGTGACGATCGGTAGGCCCATCGCCACCACAGAGCCGAAGGCGACCAAGAGCACGATGATCGCGACGATGATGCCGATGAGCTCGCTGCTCGGCGCCGATTGCTTCACCTGCGCGAGCTCGCCGGTGAAGTTGGTCTGCACACCTGCGGCGCGCGTCGTCGATGCCGCGGCGGTGGCATCGACGAGGTGGGTCGTCGTGAACTTGTCGATCGAATAGGCGACGTCCACGTACGCCGTGCGGCCGTCGGCGCTCAGTGCCGCTGACTGCGCACCGAACGGGTCGGTGACGTTGGTGACGTCATGCCCCGAGGCGAGCTTCTGCCGGGCTCGTTCGATCGCCGTCCTGTCGGTCGGGTCGTCGAGGCGGCCGTCGTTGGTGTGGAAGACGATGCGTGCGGTCTTGCCGCTCTGCGCCGGGAACCGGGAGGTGAGGACATCGGCAGCGCGTTGCGACTCGGCGCCCGGGATGCGGATGGCGTTGTCGTAGTGACCGTTCGCTTGACCTTGGAGGGTCACGACGGCGATGGCGGCAACGAGCCAGATCGCCAGCACGCGGAACGGGTGGCGGGCGCAGGTGCGGCCGAGGCGGTACAGGAATGCACTCACGGAAGTCCTCCTGGATCGAGCCCGCGGTTCACGGGACGATCTGCAGGATCCGATGCACCCCTTACCTGGAGCTTGGCCTCGGCTTACTCAGCTCGCGGCGAGGGCGGCGCGTGCCCGTTCCAGGTCGTTGACCTGGAACTTCGGCTCGGGCGCGCCCACCTCGGCGCGCAGGCGATCGGCCTCGGCCAAGAGGTCGGCCCCTCGGGCCCGATCGCCCGAATCGACGGCGAGCACCCCGAGCACCGTGCGGCAGACGGCCAGGACGGAGGCGATCTCGAAGTCGGGATCGATCCGGTTCCGGAACCGGCTCGATC
>JBBREP010000105.1:0-11098 GCA_038202885.1 Acidimicrobiia bacterium
GGCGGTTGCCGCGACGATGTTGGCGATCGAGCCGTCGTTGAAGTGGAACCCGGCTGCCGGTGTGCAGGGTCCGGCCATCACGGTCGGCAACGTGGTTGCCACGCCTGCTGACAGCAACGTCGTTTGCCTCCAGGAGACGTCCAAGTCGGGGACCACGTTCTCGATCGCCGACGTCGCCACGGGTGCGAGCGCAGGCACGTATTACAACAAGGGTGTCTGCTCGGTGGTAGTCGGCACCGTTTCCGTGCCTGTGGGCGCGGCCTGGGCCGGTTGGTAAGCCGACTCCGCTACTCGCTGCACGCGCACGGTGCCGAGGCACAGCGCGGGCAGCCGGTTGCGTAGCGGGCGACCGCGTCGTCGAGGCTGATATCGAGCTGATTGGCGAGTGAGGCGAGCCAGGCGAGCGCGTCGCCGAGCTCGTGGATCTGCTCGTCCCTGGTGCCCTTGCGCGCGGCCTTGGCCAGCTCGCCAACCTCCTCCGCGAGCCACGCGACAGTGGCGGGAATCCCACGTGCCCGGTCCCGCACCCCGTACGTCGCTTCCATCAGCTGCTGCAACTCGTTGAGCTCGGTCATCACGCTCCCAGGGATCATGCGGAACGGGCACAGTCTGCGCCAGACTCTCGCCCCGTGATCAATCCCGCTTCGGCCGATGCAGTCGGGGAGCAATTCCTGGCCTGGGTTGGTGCGCACGTCGACGGAGGCGCGACCGCGGCGCTGGCCGAGCCGTTGGCGGCACCGACCGACGGGATGTCGACCTTCATCTGGTTCGCGCGGCTGGTCGGTCCCGGCCTTCCACACGCATGGACCCGACCACTCGTGCTCCGCGTCTTCGGGACCCCCGGCGAAGACGACGTCGCCAAGCGGGAAGCGGCCGTCCTCTCGTTCGTCGCCACGCGTGGCTACCCCGCGCCGGAGCCGCTCGCGCTGGTACCGATCGGAGGCGACAATCCGTTCGGGCTGCCGTGGATGGTGCTCCCGCGCGTTCCGGGTCGCCCGCTACGCGCCACGGGGCGGAGTGGGAGCACTGGATCATCGATTGGACCGACGCCACGCTCGGCGATCGGCACTTCGATGTTGCCCGCACACTCGCACTCTTCACCGTCGCGTCGCTCGAGCGGGCAACGCTCACAACCGAAGCGACGCAACGCGTCCCTCCCGAACTGGGTGAACAACTCGCGGCACGCGCCGCGAACGCGCTCGCGGATATCGACTGAACAAGGAGATAAAGATGAAGCGTTGGCCGCTCTATGCCGCGATCACGTATGTGGTGCTGTTGTTCGTCGGGCTGTTCATCCTGCCGACCGCGCCCGAGGTGACCGCATCGGGCGCCAAGCTGGTGCACTTCTACCGGGAGCACGACACAGCGATTCGCGTGGTCGCCTGGTGCGGCACTCTTTCCACACTGCCGATCGCGGTCCTGCTGGCCCATCTCCGCTCGCGACTGTCGGGCACGAGCCGCGACGTGATGCTCCTAGGCGCCGCAGGCCTGCTCAGTACCACCACTCTTTGGCTGTGGTTCAACGCCGGCCTCGCGTTGCACCCCTTCGCGCTGCACCCCAATACCGCCCGCACGCTCGCCGACATCGGCGCCTACTTCGGTCCGACCCTCACGGTCTCGATCGTCCTGATCGTCGTCCCGCTCGGTCTCGCCGCCTGGAAGGGTGAAGGCGGGCTCCCCCGCTGGTTCGCATGGCTCTCCGCGGTGTTCGCGACCGAGCAGCTGATCGAGACCATCACCGTCATGGGGCGGCGCGGCTTCATCGCACCCGGCGGCCCGATGAACCTGATGCTCGGCGCCGGCCTCTTCGCAGTCTGGGTGATCGCGGCGGGTGTCGCCTCGTCGGCGACTCCGGCTACTCCCACGACGTAGCCCTACCCGACGGGCGTTCCGGTCAACAGGCGCGTATGCGCGCCGGCGGGCATTGGCCGGGCGAAGAAGTAGCCCTGGCCGTAGCGACAGCCGTACGCGCGGAGCAGATCGCATTCCTCGTGCGTCTCGATGCCTTCGGCGATCGTGTTGAGGCCGAGCGTCGTGCTGAGTTGCGTGAGCGCGGCGACGATCGCATTGCCGCGCACTCGCTCCCCCTCCACTCGGTCGAGCGCCGCGATGAAGGTGCGGTCGATCTTGAAGAAGTCGATCGGCAATCGTTGGAGGTTGGTGAGCGACGAGTAACCGGTACCGAAGTCATCGATCCCGAGGTGCACACCGAGTGCTTGCACCGCAGAGAGCTCGACCGTCGCCGAGTGTCCCGCGCGCAGCAGCGCGGTCTCGTTCAGCTCGAGCCAGAGGGTGTCGGGGTCGAGGCGCGAGCCGGCGAGGATCGACCGAACGGTCGCGGCGAGACCCGGTTCGGCGACCTGGCGCGCCGAGAGGTTCACCGACATCCACCCGCCCCATCCGGTTTGCTCGTGCCAATCGCGCGCCTGCGCGGCGGCGGTAGCGAGCACCCACGTGCCGATCGGCACGACGAGCCCGGTCTGTTCGGCAACGAGGAGGAACGCCGACGGCGAGAGCAAGCCGCGCGTCGGATGCTCCCAACGCACGAGCGCCTCGGCGCCGACGACGGTTCCGACGTCGAGGTCGAAGATGGGTTGGTAGTGCAGTACGAACTGCTCGCGCTCGATCGCGGTCCGGAGCTCGTCTTCGAGCTCGAGCCGGAGCGTGACCTCGTCGACCAACGCGTCGTCGAAGAACTGCCAGCGGGCGCGGCCATCGTGTTTGGCTTTGTACATCGCGGCGTCGGCGTTGTGGAGCAGCCGCATCGGATCGGCGTGGCGGGCCTCGTCGGGGCGCACGGTGACGATGCCGATGCTGACCGACAACACCGCGTTCTTGCCGTCGAGCACGAGCGGCGCTTCGACCGCGTCGCGGATTTTGGCCGCGATCGTCGCCGCGTCCTCCACTTCGCGCAGACCTTCGCAGAGGATCACGAACTCGTCGCCACCGGTCCGGGCGACGGTGTCGGAAGCGCGGCCCGCGCCGACCATGCGTCGGGCGATCTGAACCAGCACATCGTCGCCGGTGTTGTGGCCGAGCGAGTCGTTGACGCGCTTGAAGCCGTCGAGATCGCAGAACAGCAACGCGAGCACGTCGCACGAACGCTCGCAGTGCGCGAGCGCGACGGTCATCCGATCCATCAGCGCGATGCGGTTGGGCAGACCGGTGAGCGGATCGCGCAGGCTCAGGTCGACGAGCGCGGCGGCGGCTTCCTTGCGCGCGGTCACATTGCGGGCGGTGGTCACGATCCCGTGGGCGTGGGGATCGTCGAGCATCTTGGTCGAGGTCGTCTCGAACCAATGCCAGGCACCGTCGGTATCGACCAGCCGCAGATCTACGGGCGGTTGGGGATCGTCCGAGGCGAGGAGGCGGCTGACGAGGTTGTCGTGCAGAGCGAAGTCGGCGGCGTGGATCAACTCGCGTTCGTTCGTGCCCGTGAGGTCGATCGGCTGGTATCCGAGTGCAGCTTCGATCGACGGGCTGCAGTAGGTGACGGTCCCGTCGATGTCGGCGACGAGCACGATGTCACGGATGCTCGCGAGCAACGTGCGGTGGTACTGCTCGTTCGTGGCGTCGGTAGTCGATGTACCCAAGGCGAGCACTCCACGGCGCCGATGAACGGCGACATCCGGGAGCGCGGCGCAGGGTCCGGGCGACCGCAACTCATTGACGATTCCTTAGAGAGATTCTGCTCCAACTGTCAAGGGTTGGCCGCCGCGACCCCCGTCCGAACGCGCAGGATCTGCAGGCCCAGGCCGACGAGATCGACCCCGACCGGTAGCGGCGCCGATCGACCGGGTTCCTCCGGCACAATGAGTGCCAGTGGAACCGGTCGAGACAACCCCTGTCGAAACAACTCCCGCGGCCAGACCGCGGATGGTGAGGGCGCGGTTGCCCGAGTCGTTCACGGTGATGTTCGCCGGCCTGTACGCGTCGGCGTTCCACGCGGCGTTCCGGCTTCTCGGCGACCGGGACGCGGCCGACGAGATCGCGCAGGAAGCGTGCGCCAAGGCGTGCCTGCGGTGGGACCGGATCCGCAAGCGGCACGAGCCGAGACCGTGGATCGTGCACAAGGCGACGACCCTCGCGCTGCGCGAGTGGAATCGCCGGGCGCGCGCGGTGAGCAATCCGCCGGGGGCGGAACCGGAGTCGACTGACGTCTCGTCGCCGCTCGCACCGGTTGATGAGCGCCGCGCCGACCTGCACCGCGCGCTCGCCACACTCCCCCGCCGCCAGCGTCAGGCCGTCGTGCTGCGGTACATCGCCGAGCTCAGCGAAAACGACACCGCCGACGTGCTCGGTTGGCGTCCCGACAAGGTCGTCGTGCGCGGCGAACGGGGGCTGGTCGCGTTGCGCGGCGCGCTCGGCGGGGTCGTGTGAGCATGTTCGACGATCTCGATCCGGATTTCCTGCCGTCACCCGGACGCGCGTTGCCGTTGGTCGCGATGCGCGTCGGCAAGGTACGGATGCGGCGGGCGCAAGTCGCCGGCGGAGTCGTCGGTGTCGCCCTGTTGGCGCTGGCGGTGAACGCCGCGTTCGGCGGCGGCTCGGGCAAGCCGGACCAGTTGACCGTGGCGAAGCGGATCACGACCACGTCGGGCGTGACCACCACGGTTCATTCGCTCACGACCAACCCGTCTACGAGCAGCTCCACCTCGACGAGTAGCTCCACGTCCACGAGCACGACCGCTCCGGTCACCGTTCCCGTCACGCCGCGATCGACGACGACGCGTCCGGTCGCGCACATCACGCTGACGTTCGATCGAGGCGCGCTGGCAATCAAGAGCGGGACGACGGCCACGTTCTCGTTCACGCTCACCAACAGCGGCGCCGCCGCCGGCACCTTCGGCGACGCGAATTGCCCGGTCGATCAGGTGTGGCCCGACAAGCGCTCGCGCGTACATCCCGTCCTGTGGCCGGTTCCGGTCACCTCACGTACCTATTGCGCAGGGCACAAGACGATCACGGTGGGCGCGCACTCGTCGAAGAAGATCCAGCGCACGGTCGCGGCCGGTCTGTATGACGGCGATTCGAACAACCTCGTACCCGCGCCGGCCGGTACTACGTCGTACGCGGTCGACAACGCGTTGGTCGCGGGCGGAACTTCCCGGTTGCCGGTCACGATCACGGCGCCCGACTCTCCCCCGTTGACCGTTGACCGGCCCGCGACGGTGACGGCCGGATCGGGTGCGTCGAACACGGTTGATTTCACCATCACGAACCATCTCGGGTTCGCGATCGCGTATGTGGACCAGGGCCCGTGCTCGAGCGACGTGAACACGCCGTGCGACGCGACAACGCCGCACGGGACCACCGATGGTGATCTGCGCCAGCCGCCGTACAACACCGCGGTGAAGCCTCTCTACCTCACCCACTTCTTGTTGAACGCGAACGAGGTGCGCGCCGCGCACGCGCAGGTGAACGGGACCGCCGGCCTCGCGAGCGGCAGCTCGGCCGGCGCGCTCCCGCCCGGCATCTACCACTTCGACTGGAACGCCAAGATCGTCAAGTTCACGATCACGTAGGGCTCGTAATCCCGCGGCGGGTGTCTCACCCGTTCGTTACGCTGCAGCTGTACTCATCCAGAGGATCCGAGGGGCCCGGCCCGTTGAAGATCCGCCAACCGACCCACGCGGCACGGTGGCAATGCCGGGAACGATGAGGAGTTTTTAGTGGACGTTTCTCCGTATGGCGCGTCGCTCGAGATCTGCGGCCGGTGCGCCGAGGTGCGCGGGCCGTTCGAGTGGTGGTGGAAGGGAGTCGAGTATCAGTACGTCCAGAAATGCCGATGCGAACGTGACGCGCGATCGCCCGATGCGCCGCGCGAAGCGTGGATGGCGTTCGACTTCCCCCGGTGCCGGGCGAGATCGAACGGTTCGTGTGGCAGTTCGGCAGTTCGGTCGGGAGCAGCGTTTCGCAGATATGTTCACGTGGGCCGCGCGGAAAGGGAACCATGGTGCTGAGCAAGTTGGGTGACGAGTTCGATCGGGCGTTCCTCTACGCATCGCATGTGCACGGCGGAGATATCCGCAAGCACACCGAGATCCCGTACATCTCGCACCTGATGTCGGTATGCGCGCTCGTGTTGGAAGCGGGCGGCACGGAGACCCAGGCGATCGCGGCGCTCTTGCACGACGCGTGTTCCGACAGCCTGACCGACGATCCGGCGAAGAAGCCGCCGTGGCCGGAGCGCAAGGAGCAGTACATCGCGCACCTCGCCGACGCGTCCGCGGACGCGTTGCTGGTCTCCCTCGCCGACAAGCTGCACAACGCCCGGGCGATCTCGCGCGACCAGCAACGGCTCGGCGACGAGCTCTTCTCGCGGTTCACCATGGGGAAGGACGATCCGCGCCAAGGTCGGGCGGCAACCGAGTGGTATTACGACGAGCTCGCCAAAACCTTTGCGGAGAAGGCGACCGAGTTCACCGCGGAGGGTCAGATACTCGTGGGCGAACTTCGCGAACTCGTCGACGCGATCATGCACCGGCCGCAACCGATCACCGCCGAAGAGCGTTTCGACGGCGCCTGATCTCGCTCGCGGTCCTCGCCCGCAGCGCGAGGGGCCACGCGAAAAACCGCGTGATAGCACGGGTGCTAGCACCGGTGCATGCACGTGTATTTTTCGGGGGCGTCTCGCGCAATACCTATCGTTCGCAACAACGCCGATGCCTTCCGACCTGCAGGCCCGACGCGGCCTCAGTCGCGCGGCTTCTCGTAGCGGGACAGGCGGATCTCATAGCCGTGTTCGGCGCCGCTCTTGGTGAGCGGGCCGCCGGTGCTTTCGATTCGCCAGAGCCACGGCACGACGTGACGCAGAGCCGACGTCGGCGGCGTGGTCGCGATCGCGTCGCGTAGCTGGAGTCGCAGCTCGAGCAGCGCGTCGAGGTCGGCGCTCTCGGTTTCGATCGCCCGTTGCTCGCCGTCGGTCGCAGTCCGCTCGACCAGCATCATCGCGATCGCGAACCGACCGTCGGCGATCTGATCCTGGCGTGCGACGGTCTCGAACTGCCCCCGCCAGTCGGCCGGCTTCGATTCGAGACTGTCGATCGCATCGCAGAGGCCCTCGACCACCTCACACCACGGATCCGTCGGCGCGAAGTCCCACGTCGCCCGGATCAGCGGCAAGACGTCGTCCCAGGTCGCGTGCGCGTACCTCCCGTGTTCGTTCGACGGTTCGAACGCGTATTGCAGCGCGGGCGTCAGGTAGGTCAGGTCGACGCAGGCCTCGGGATAGTGATGGTGCGCGAGGTCGAAGTAGTACGGCACCTGGTCGGGGCGATGGCTCGCACGTTCGGTTTTCAACTCGATGATCCAGAGCCGGTCGCCCCAGAGCACGGCGTAGTCGGGCGCGCCACCCTTCTCGTCGTCGTGCCTCGCTGCGAGCTCGAACTCGTCGACGAACACCGGCTCGCCTTCCGGCCAACCGTTTGGGAAGCACAGCTCGTAGAACACGCGCAGGAACTCGAGTCCTTGCGGCGACGGCCAGGAGCGCGTGTTCCAACTCGGGTAGGGCGCGCCGAGAATCAGGGAGGTCAGGAGCCGTTGACAGAACTCCTCCCGCCCGATGCGGAGCCGGGACAGCAGTTCGGCCGGCGATTCCGGTTTCAGGTCGTTCACTTCGCTCGCGTTCCGTAGGTGTATGTGAGGTCATCGCCGCGGGCGCCGTAGACGTCTATGAGCGTGCGGGCGATCCGGTTGCCGATGTCGGCGAACGGAATCGGTTCGTCCCACAGTTGGGAGAAGTTCGGCGTCGGTGACGACCAACCGAGCCCGATGAGGTGCAGTTCGGCCGACTGGTCGAGGTGTTGCGCGGGCTCGATGTACTCGTTGCCGACCGCCTCGCAATAGAGCTCACCCTGGAGCGTCGGAATGAACTGCACGTAGTAGTCGGTTCCGGTGCGATCGATCACGAGAAACTGGGTTTGGTGCAGCATGAACGCCTCGAGCCGCTCGGCGATCTCGTCGGCGAGCGGGGCGACGTCCACGTCGACCGCGCTCATCGGTCCGCCGCCATGTGCGCGTAGCGACACTTGAACTCCGCGCTCGTCGCGGCATTGGTACCGACGAGTTGCGCGGTGTCGAAGATCTCGAACCGATCCGGCCGCCGTTGCATGTTGCGCCACAGATCACCGAGGTGGCCGTTGCCCGCGCCGGCATGCGACTCGCGATTCAGCGATGCCCACAGCTCGGCATTACGACCGGGCGCGCAGTACAAGACGCGCACGATGTCGGCCGCACCCGCAACCTCCAGTCGCCACGCGAGCAGCGACAGCCGGAACAGCTGGTAGACGGGCTCGACGTAGAAGTCGTCGTACGGGATCACATCGTGGCGCAGCGGCGCGTCGGGATCATCGAAGAGGCGGCGATATCGCGCGTCGCGCGTCGCCATGCTCGTCGTCGACGTTTGCAGCTCACCCGCGCCCACGTACTGCTCGGTGTACTTCCACTCGATCAGCGTCAAGACCTCGCGCCCGGCCGTGTCGATGTAGCGGAGCGCGGCGTCGGCGCTGGTGTTGTGCGCACCGCGGGTGCCCACTCCGTTCTTCCATTCGCCGAGCGGGTTCCCGTCGCCGATCGACTCGAAGGCGACGAAGGCGCCGGGCGCAACCGGGTCACACATCGGCAGCGGCGTGGCGATCTGCAACGCGTCGCCGAAGACCCGCTCGATCGCGTCAGGTCGGCCCGCCATCGGCATCAGCGCGTTCGCGCACTGCACCTGCGAGCTGCACAAGTGGTTCGACGGACCGCAGTCGATACCGTCGTGCCACGGGATCCCCGCCGCCGCGAAGTAGTCGATCGCACCGTGGGCGTCGGGCAGCAGGTTCTTCCGCGCCGCCGCCCGCGGAACGCAGAAGTCCCGTGCGTACCCGCGGTACTCCCCCGCCCGACGTTCGCAGTCGTCGAGGGTCGCCGTCTCCTGCTTCCAATTGATCTGGGCGGCATCCGCCTCTTGCCTGAATGTCATTGCTTCTCTCTCTGTTGCTTGTCGAAACATCACGCCGCGACCCGGGCCATCGAGCCGAGGTGCATTACGGGAAATCCGTGGGCCCGCCAGCCTGAGCAAACGGTGCCCGGCCGGGCGACAACCAACACCCCCACGCCGCGATTTCTGACCGCGAGCGCGCGTTGGAGGAAGATGTGGTCGCCACTCCCGATCACGAGCCGGCCCGCGCGCCGTTCGACGAACTCGGGCGCGGCGTGGGTCAGCAAGGCCAGATCGGCGCCGTCTTCGCCGCCCGCGGTGTGGACGGTGCACTCGATGTCGAGATCCCAGAGCAGGCGGCTCGCCAGCCCGGGATTCACCGCCACCGAGACGAGATCGCCGGGCTGCCAGCCCGAGACCTCGAGGTACTCGGCGAGCGCCCGCTGCACCTCGTCGACCTCCGCGAACGGATCGCCCACGAGATTCTCGAGATCCACCAAGTGCAACGTCCGCTGCCGCACATCAACCGTCGGCAACACATTTACGAAAGCCATGTCGTCCCCGTCCCTCGACTGAAACCAGTCTGCAAACGGGGTGGGACAATTACATGGCTGTAACTAGATCCTTAGCGATGTGCCTATCGCCAGATTGATGGTTGATCGGCCGCGAGCGCGACTTTGTACGCCTCATCAGGAGTCAGCACCCGCGGCAGGGCGATGAGCCAAGGTCGGACCGTTGAGGCCTCGAGAACTCGTACGTCAGTCGGATGCGCCTTCACCGTGATCGACCGAGTGAAGACCAGCAGCGGGAAGACATTGATCGACTGATTCATCGAGCGCGACAACCGAGCCGCGGCGTCACGCGCCTCGTGCGTCGCCGCAGGGAGATAGTTGGTCTTGGCGCCGGCGACCATGAGCGTGCGCTCCGCGACCCAGACATTCCCCGTCACGTTCTTGGTGTTGACCGTGAAGACGCCGCCGACGCCGATCACCAGATGGTCGATATCGGTTCCCGAAGGCCCGCGCGGGATCGCATGGAATACCCACCACTCCCCCTCTGGCAGATGATCGAGCTCGTCCCCGACTCGTATCTCGCCGTGTTGGCCGCGGACCCACTGGGCGCGCTCGGCGTCGAGCTCGGCTATTCGGTCCCCAACACTTTGACCGGGCCGACGCCCCCACATGTGTTCACGACTATCTGGCGCATCGGGCCTCGGCGGCACAGGACTCGGCGCAGCCGGAATCGCCGAGCTACGCACGCGCTTCGACCGTGATGGCGACCGCTTCGACGTGCTCTTCCTAGGAGCGGTCGTCCGGCGCTTGCGCGAGGGCTTTCGTCGGCGGCGTCCGCGACCGATTTGGTTAGTGAGAAAGGACGCGAGGATGACGACGGCGATTAGCACGACGAGGGGCTTCAGAGCCGCGGTCGTGGCATCAGTCACGGCCTTTGCCGGCGGGATTGTCGTGGTCGGTCCAACTGTGCCGGTCCGAGCGAACGCCCGATCGGCTGTCCCGACTACGAACGCGCATGCGAGTATGGCGAGCGCCGCGACACGCCTCGTACACAAGTACACGTATGCGGACTCGACGCTCATGCCAAATCGTCTCACAAAGGAACGTTCACACGTGGTGGATCGAAGCGCGCCGTTTTCCGACGAACTGTACGCGCGGGTTTCGGAAGTGGCGAGTGCCCACGAGACCATCCATACGCTCGCGCGCAATCAAGCAAATCAACTCGTTGAGGTCACTCGATCGGGGATACGGGTCGACACCGCGAGGTCGAGACGCGCCGGAACTGCACCCGTCGTACCGGCCTGGATGATCGAGGTCGCATGGGATCGCTTGCGGCAGCGGGGACGGTTGACCAGTCGAGAGCTGCTCCATGACCTGAATGTCAAGCGCTCGGCCTTCGTTTGCGCCTTGCTAGCCGTTTTCCCTGAGGTTCGGGTGACGTCGACAAGGCCCATTGAGCTCGAGCTCGATCGACGTTCGTAGGTCGTGCGCGTGACCGATTCCTCACCGGATGATCGCGTCCCACCCTTGGGGGAGACTGCGATCCGCAGACGGAAACGATCATTGGAATGAGATTTGCGAGTACTTGACGGCGAGACGATTTACAGCGCGACCGACCTGGTGGCTTCGGCCGCGTGCGCGCACCTCACGCAGCTCGAACTGT
>JBBREP010000106.1:0-11091 GCA_038202885.1 Acidimicrobiia bacterium
TGAGGACGAGCTCACGTGGCTCGCGCGGCTTACCGGTGGCATGCGCCGGGCACACCGACGTGCACCGACCGCACACCGTGCACGCGTCGGTATCGAAGAGCTGCTTCCACGTGAAGTCCTCGATCACCGACGCGCCGAACGTTTCGAGTTCGAGGTCGGGATCCATCAAGTTCGGCATGGCCTTCATCGCGCCCTTGGGGCGATCCTTGTCGCGCAGGTACATGTTCATGGGCGACGTCACCATGTGGCGAAGTTTCGTGGTGGGCAGCAACACGAGGAACGCCACAAACGCGGCGACGTGTATGCCCCACGACCAGCGGTGCACGTCGCTCAAGGTGTTGAGGGCCCACCCGTCGACGAGTTTCGACACCGGATAGCCGACGAACGACCACTTCTCGAAGCTCGGCTCACCCTGCGTCGCTATGCGCAACGCCTCGGTCGTGAATCCGGTGACGCCGATGATGGCGAACGTCGCGAGGATGGCGGCGTCTTCGGGCCTGGTCTTGATCCTGATCCGATAGGGCTTCTGCACGTAGCGACGCGCGATGGCCCAACCAATACCGATGAGGAACAACACGCCCGCGAAGTCGGCACCGAACGCGTACGCCTCATAGGTGCGGCCGTGCAGGAACTTCAACGACACCTTGGCGTGGATCAGCGGCAGCTTCCACTTCTCGGGAGCCTGGTCTTGGGCCTCGGAAATGATCGTCGCGAGCAGCAGTCCGAGGAAGCCGAAGTAGATGAAGCTGTGCATGATGCCCGCGACCGGATCGCGCAGCAGCGTGCGCATCCACACACCGGCACGGAAGTCGCCGAAGCGGCGCTTGGCGTTGGCTTTGGTCGTGCGGCGGTCGTCGGCCTGGCCCCGCTCGTAGTTGCGCACCCGCAGCGAAATCAACCAGGCCGTGACGAACAACATTGTGGCGATGGTGATGTAAAAGGCCCAATACATCGGGTCGGGGATGTTGATGAACAGGTGGCGCTGGGTGCGCGACGTGTCTTCCCACTTCGTGACCCGCGGCATGATCCCCGACGCCAGTGCGCCGACCGCGGCGAGCACGCCGATCGCGAGCACGAGTTGGTGCGGCTTGACGCGCAGACGACGCAGCACGGACGCTCCTAGCGAGGTGACGGGCGCGCTGAAATTACCGGGTAGCAGCCCTCAAGGTGAGACTCGCCTGTGGCGAGCCCTGCCTACCCGATGGTCTTGGCGTCGGCATCTCGTACGCGGGAGGCCAGCGTGGAGAGCAACTTGCGCGCGAAGCCGGGCACGTCGTCGATCAGCCCGGCGAACTCACGCTGGCCGAGTACGACGAGCTCCATGTCGGTAGCGGCGGTGACCGTCGCGTTGCGGGGCTGGCGGGCGAGCAAGGAGAGCTCGCCGAAACCGGCGCCGGGCCCGAGCGTGGCGATCTTGCGGCCCCGCCGGGTGACGTTGGCATTACCGGCCAAAATTACGAAGTACTGATGGCCCATCTCGCCCTCCGAGCACAGGACCTTCCCGGCTTTCACCGAGACGTCCTCGCCCCGGCGAGCGATGAGGCCCAACTCCTTGCGGGAGAGGGCGGCGAACAGCGGCACGCCGGCGAGGTGGGCGAGGAAATCAGATCGGCTGGACATGCCAGCATCATGTCTCATCGGGGCACCTGCTTGCCACAACCGCAACCTCGACCCGCGCTCTCGTCGGTTCCCGGGCACTCGCTGACGACGACGTTTGGCGCTCTCTTTCGAGGAAACCGACCTCATCTGGGAATTGATGGTGATGCACTCAGGTTCTATGCTTCGAGTACCGTCAAGTTCTCAGTCAGAGTCTCTATCAGCTTTACCGTCCGATATTCAGTCAGGCGTCCGATCTGGGATCGGACCAAGGAGGAACCCCCATGGCCAAGGCAGTCGGCATCGACCTCGGCACCACGAACTCTGTCGTATGCGTGCTGGAGGCCGGCGAACCCACCGTCATCCCGAACGCCGAAGGCGCCCGTACGACTCCCTCGGTGGTCGCCTTTTCCAAGACCGGCGAGGTGCTGGTGGGCGAGGTCGCCAAGCGTCAGGCGATCACGAACCCCGACCGCACCGTGCGTTCGGTGAAGCGCCACATGGGCACCAACTGGTCGCTCGACATCGATGGCAACGCCTACACGGCCCAAGAGATCAGCGCGCGCGTGCTCCAGAAGCTGAAGCGCGACGCGGAGGCGTACTTGGGCGACTCGGTCACCCAGGCCGTGATCACGGTGCCGGCGTACTTCGACGACGCCCAGCGCCAGGCGACCAAAGAGGTCGGCGAGGTCGCGGGCCTCGAGGTGTTGCGCATCATCAACGAACCGACCGCAGCCGCGCTCGCGTACGGCCTCGACAAGGACGGCGCCGACCAGACGATCCTCGTGTTCGACCTCGGCGGCGGCACCTTCGACGTGTCGGTGCTTGAGATCGGTGACGGCGTCTTCGAAGTGAAGAGCACCGCCGGCAACACGCACCTCGGTGGCGACGACTGGGACCAAAAGGTCATCGACTGGATGGTCGCCGAGTTCAAGAACGCGCACGGCGTCGACCTAGGCGCCGACAAGATGGCGACGCAGCGACTCAAGGAAGCGGCCGAGAAGGCCAAGATCGAGTTGAGCCAAACGCTCGAGACATCGATCAACCTGCCGTTCATCACGGCGACGGCCGACGGTCCGCTCCACCTCGAACTCACGTTGTCGCGGGCGAAGTTCCAGGACATGACGCGCGATCTCCTCGACGCGTGCAAGGGCCCGTTCGAGCAGGCCATCCGCGATGCGGGCACGACCAAGGACAAAATCGAGCAGGTCATTCTTGTTGGTGGCTCGACGCGTATGCCTGCGGTCACCGAGCTGGTGCACGAGCTGACGGGCAAGGACGCGCACAAGGGCGTCAACCCCGACGAAGCCGTCGCGCTCGGCGCCTCGATTCAGGCCGGCGTGTTGAAGGGTGAGGTCAAAGACATTCTCCTGCTCGACGTCACGCCGCTCACGCTCGGTATCGAGACCAAGGGTCAGATCATGGCCAAGTTGATCGAGCGCAACACGACGATCCCGACGAAGCGCAGCCAAACCTTCACGACGGCCGACGACAACCAGCCGTCGGTAGAGATCCGTGTGTTGCAAGGCGAAAGCGACATGACGTACCGCAACAAGTTGCTCGGTACGTTCACGCTCACCGGCTTGCCGCCGGCGCCGCGCGGTGTCCCGCAGGTCGAGGTCACGTTCGACATCGACGCGAACGGCATCGTGCATGTGGGTGCCAAGGATCTCGGTACGGGCAAAGAGCAGTCGATGACGATCAGCGGCGGTTCGGCGCTCGGTCGCGACGAGATCGACCGCATGATGAAAGAGGCCGAGGCCCACGCCGAAGAAGACCGTCTGCGCCACGAAGAGGCCGAGGCTCGCAACGATGCCGACTCGCTCGTGTATCGCTGCGAGCAGCTCCTGAAGGAGCAGGGCGACAAGATTGGCGAGGCCGACCGAAAGCAGATGGACGACGCGGTCGCCGCAACCAAAGAAGCGCTCAACGGCACCGACGTGGCGGCCATTAAGGCGTCGCACGAGGCACTGATCGGTGAGTTCCAGGCGTTCTCGCAGCGCATGTACCAGAACGCGCAGGCAACTGCCGACGCCGATGGTGCTGGCGCAGCGGGTGGTGCCACGCCGCCGAACGATGACGAGGTCGCCGACGCTGAGATCGTCGACGAACAAGCATGACCGATCACGACCACTCGGGTACCGCAGAGGAAGGGGTGCGCAGCGACGCGCACCCCGACCTCGGCGGGTACGCGCCCGAGGCTTCGAACGACGCGCGGGGTAGCGACGACGCGAGCGACATGTCGTTCGCGTCGATGGAAGCCGAGATCGACAGTGAGATCGCAGTGCTCACCGTGCAGCGTGACGAACTGCGCGCCGTCGCCCAGCACCTTCAGGCCGACTTCGAGAACTACAAAAAGCGCGCGCAACGCGAACAAGCCGCGGTGGTCGCGCGTGCGAACGAGCGGTTGCTCGAAGACATCCTGCCCGCGCTCGACAGTTTCGAGCTGGCCGTCGCGTCGCTCGACGACGCCGAGCATGTCGACATCGACAAGCTCACCAAAGGTGTGGTGCTCGCAGTCGGGCAATTGCGTGACGCGGTCGAACGGGCCGGCCTTGTGCGCATGACGGCCGAGGGTGCGCCCTTCGATCCCGAAGATCACGAGGCGGTGCTGCACGACGATGGTGACGGCGAGCCGATCGTGGCCCAGGTGTTGCGCAACGGCTACAAGCTCAACGGACGCGTCCTGCGCCCCGCGATGGTGAAGGTGTCGCGTGCTGGTTGATCTCTCGTTCGCGCGCGGCGACCGAAGCAGCCCGGGAGCGAGGGACGAGCGATACGGGTGCGCAGGCCGCTCGCTGCGCCGGACGGAGTAGGCGCAATGGACAGGGAACCTCAGAGGGAGTGGTTCGAGAAGGATTATTACGGGGTGCTTGGTGTGGCCGAGGGTGCTTCGGTCAAAGACATCAAGCGCGCGTACAAGGATCTCGCGCGCAAGTTGCATCCGGATCAGAACCCCGGTGACAGTGCGTCGGAGGAGCGCTTCAAAGAAGTGAGCGCGGCGTACGACGTGCTCGGCGATGCCGAAAAGCGCACGGCGTACGACGAGGTGCGCCAGATGGTGAAGTCGGGCCGCGGACCTGGTGGTCCGGGCTTTGGTCCCGGTGGTCCTGGCGGCGGTTTCCATTTCGAGACCGACGGCGAGGGCTTCGGCGGCGGGCTTGGCGACATCTTCGGCGGTCTGTTCGGCGGTCGGGGCGCCAATCGGAGACCGCGCGGTGGTCCGCAGCGTGGGCGCGATCTCGAGACCGAACTGCACATCGAGTTCGATGAGGCCGTCCACGGCGTGACCGCGTCGGTGGGCTTCACCGCCGAGGCCGCGTGCAGCACGTGTCACGGCAACGGGGCCAAGCCGGGCACGAGCCCGGAACGCTGCGCTACGTGTGGCGGCAGTGGCACGATCGCGCAGAACCAGGGTCCGTTCTCGTTCTCGCAAGTGTGTGGCACCTGTGGTGGTCGCGGCCAGATCGTGCGCGACCCCTGCCCGACGTGTCGGGGTCGCGGCGTCGAGATCCGACCGCGTGAGGTCAAGGTGCGCATCCCTGCCGGTGTCGCCGACGGATCGCGCATTCGTGTGAAAGAACGGGGCGGCGCTGGTTCGAACGGTGGCCCGCCCGGCGACCTGTTCGTGGTGGTGCACGTGCGCGCCCATCAACTGTTTGGGCGCTCGGGCAACGACCTCACGGTGCGCATGCCGATCACGTTCGCCGAGGCAACGCTTGGCGCGCAGGTTCGGGTGCCGACGATCGAGGGCGAGTCGGTCACGATCAAGGTGCCGGCGGGCACGCCGGCGATCAAGACGTTCCGTGTCGCCAAACGCGGTATCGGCGGCGGCGCGTTGCTCGTAACGGTCGAGGTCCAGGTACCCACCGACCTCACGCCGGAGCAACGCAGCGCGATCGAGGCCCTCGCGGCCGCGTTCCCTGACGACCCGCGCGCAGACCTCAGCGTCGGCGCGCGGCGAAGGAGTGGCGATGAACCAACAACCTGATCCCCGCGAAAATCGTGCGTTGTTCGTGATTTCGGTGGCCGCAGAGCTCGCCGGCGTGCACCCACAGACGCTGCGAATCTACGAACGTAAGGGACTCATTTCGCCCGCGCGTACGAGTGGACGCAGCCGCCGCTACAGCGAGCGCGACATCGTGCTGTTGCGCCGGATCCAAGAGCTCACGAACGACGGCGTCGGTCTCGCGGGCGTGGAGCGGATTCTCGATCTCGAGGGGCGCCTCGCCGAGGCACTCGACCGCATTGGCGCGCTCGAACGCGAACTCGCGGCCGCGCATCGCCGTGCCGCCGAGGCCGTCGAAGCGGTGCATCGCACGTACCGGCGCGAAATCGTGCCGCTGCCACCGAACTCGATGGTGCGCGCCGAGCCCGCGCGCCGCGGTCGTTCGTGAAGCCCGCGTCGTGAAGCCCGAGTCGTGAAGGCGCGTCGTGAACCGCGCGAGCAAGTGGCGAAATCGGGAACAAAGTTGATAGCTGCGTTGTCAACTTCTATGACCGATCCGCGCCGGAGGAGAACAAGCTGATGCCGCTCGACCCGAACCGATTCACCCGCAAGACCACCGAAGCGCTCCAGGCTGCTTCGGCGAGCGCTCGTTCGTCGGGCCACACCGAGGTCACGGCCGAGCACCTCTTGCACGCGCTGCTCGCCGATTCCGAGGGCGTCGTCAGCGGTGTGCTCGAACGCATCGGCGTAGCGCCCGCGCAGCTGCGGGCCAAGGTCGACGAGGCGCTCGCGCGCCGGCCGAGCATCAGCGGCGCGACCGTGCGCGAAGCCCAGCTCGCCCCCGACACGTATCGGCTGCTGGAAAGCGCCGACGGCGAGCGAGCGCAGCTCGACGACGACTATCTGTCGACCGAGCATGTGCTGCTCGCGATGGCGAATGTGTCCGGTGGTGTCGGCGACGTGCTGCGAGCGCAAGGGGTGTCGCACGACGCGGTCCTCGCGTCGTTGAAGGACGTGCGCGGCTCGCATCGTGTCACGAGCGACAACCCTGAAGAGCAGTACCAAGCGCTGGAGCGTTACGGGCGCGATCTCACCGAGGCCGCGCGCAAGGGGACGATCGACCCCGTGATCGGGCGCGACGAGGAGATCCGGCGCGTGATCCAGGTGCTCTCGCGCCGCACGAAGAACAACCCGGTCCTGATCGGCGAGCCCGGCGTCGGCAAGACCGCGATCGTCGAGGGTCTCGCGCGCCGCATTGTCGAAGGCGACGTGCCCGAAGGCCTGCGCGACAAGCGACTCATCTCGCTCGACATCGGTTCGATGGTCGCGGGCGCGAAATACCGCGGCGAGTTCGAAGAGCGGCTGAAGGCCGTGTTGAAGGAGATCACCGACAGCAATGGCGAGGTCATCTCGTTCATCGACGAGATGCACACCATCGTCGGTGCGGGTGGTGCCGAGGGTGCTGTCGACGCCGGCAACATGATCAAGCCAATGCTGGCCCGCGGCGAGCTGCGCTTGATCGGCGCGACGACGCTCGACGAGTTCCGCAAGTACGTCGAAAAGGATGCCGCGCTCGAACGACGCTTCCAGCAGGTGTTCGTGGGCGAACCCTCGGTGGAAGATTCCGTCGCGATCCTGCGTGGCCTGAAGGAGCGCTACGAGGTGCACCACGGCGTGCGTATCCAAGACGCCGCGCTCGTCGCCGCGGCGGTGCTCAGCTCGCGCTACATCACGGGCCGGCGCTTGCCCGACAAGGCAATCGATCTCATCGACGAGGCCGCATCGCGCCTGCGTATCGAAATTGATTCGATGCCGTTCGAGATCGACGTGGTCGAGCGCCGCATCCGCCAGCTCGAAATCGAACAGGCCGCGCTGGCCAAAGAGACCGACGACGCGAGCAAGGCTCGGCTGAACGCGCTCCAAGAGGAACTCGCGAGTCTGGCCGAAGAGCGCGACGGCATGGTCGCGCACTGGCAGAGCGAGAAAGAGGCGATCGCCGCGATCCGCGCCGACAAGGAGCGGCTCGAGGCGATGAAGCTCGAAGCCGAACAGTCCGAGCGTGAGGGCAACCTGCAGCGCGCGGCCGAGATTCGCTACGGGCACTTGCCGGTACTCGAGCGTGAGATCACCGCCAGTACCGCGAAACTCGCCGAGCTACAGAGCGACACCGCGATGCTGAAGGAAGAAGTCGACGCCGAAGACGTCGCCGAGATCGTCGCCAAGTGGACGGGTGTCCCGGTGACGCGGCTCCTCGAAGGCGAGATGGCAAAACTCGTACGCCTCGAAGCGCTGCTGCACGAACGCGTCGTGGGCCAGGACCCCGCGGTCACTGCGGTTGCGAACGCCATCCGTCGTTCACGAGCTGGCCTGTCGGATCCACATCGTCCGGTCGGGTCGTTCTTGTTCCTTGGCCCGACGGGCGTCGGCAAGACCGAGCTGGCGCGTGCGTTGGCCGAGTTCTTGTTCGACGACGAGCGCGCGATGGTGCGCATCGACATGAGCGAGTACATGGAGAAGCACTCCGTGTCGCGGCTCGTCGGTGCGCCTCCCGGCTATGTCGGCTATGAGGAGGGCGGTCAGCTCAGCGAGGCCGTGCGCCGTCGGCCGTATTCGGTGGTGTTGCTCGACGAAGTCGAAAAGGCCCATCCGGATGTGTTCAACGTGCTGCTCCAGGTGATGGACGACGGTCGTCTCACCGACGGTCAGGGCCGCACCGTCGACTTCACGAACACGATCCTCGTGATGACGAGCAACCTTGGTGCGGGAGGCGACGACGAGATCGTGATGGCCGCCGTGCGCCAACACTTCAAGCCCGAGTTCGTCAACCGTGTCGACGAGATCGTGGTGTTCCATCGGCTCAGCGAGGAGCACATCGCCGAGATCGTCGGGCTCCAAGTGGAGTTGCTCCACACACGCTTGGCCGAACGCGAGCTCGGCCTCGAGCTCACGCCCGCCGCCGTCGACTGGATCGCCCGCACGGGTTATGACCCCGACTACGGCGCCCGGCCGCTCAAGCGAGTGTTGCAGAAGGAGGTCGCCGATCCGATCGCGCTCGGCATCCTCCAAGGCACGTACCACCCTGGCGACACCGTGGAAGTCGACGCCACGCCCGACGGGGGCCTCACCTTCGGAGCAAGCGCCACCGCAGAAATCGTCGCCTGATCACCCCGATGCGTCGTTTCGGGGGTCGATATGACCCCCAAACGACGCATCGGTGGCGTGGTGGATGCCGGAGGCGATGCCGCCGAGGCCGAGGCCGAGCAGCACGATGGCTGGGATCCACGTGACGTCGACGTGCACGCTCCCGAGCTCGTCGAAACCAAACATCACGCCGAGCGTGGCGAAAAGCAGGCCGGCGACCAAGGAGATCACGTCGGTGGGGTGGCGTTTCATGGTGTGACCTCCGGGCTGCTGAGCGTGGTTGGCGTGACGGGAATCTCGGTTCCCGGGTGCGCCGCGCGGATGACGATCTGACCGAAGCCGACGCGTGCGTCGATCACGAAACGCGTGCCCGAGCCGCGGTGGTGGAGGCGCTGATCGACGCGCCATCCGTTGGCATCGGGTTCGCCGAGCACGCGTGCATCACCTGCGCCAACCCGTGTGCGTACTTGCACGTCGGCGTCGTCCGGCACGACGACCTCGAGCTGACCGATCGAGTCGCGGGCCGCGATGTGTACGGGGCGATCGGGCGAGGTGATCTCGTGCACGTCGACGACCAGGTGACCGATTGCGAGTTCATAGGTATCGCGCACGTCGGCGAGTGTGTGGACCCGGTTGACCTGTTCGCCGATGCCACCGCGCAGGGGAACGTCGAGCGCGGATGCCAAGGTGCAGGCTCCGCCGAGCACGATCGCGAGCGCGATCAACCCGCGCGAGCGGCCGAACCATGTGCCGACAACGAGGGCGACGCCGACGATCGTGAGGCCAATCGCGAGCACGAACCCCGGATCGATGTCGAAGCCCGTCGTGGTGTCGATGAGCCAGGCGCCGCCAGCCAACAACAGCAGCGTGCTCCAGGTGAGGCGGCCGAGCATCGAGCGCTCTCGCGGTGGCGCCGCAAGAGGTGTCTCAGCGACTCCGGTCGGCCACGGCGCTTGGGCGGGGTACGCCGAGGTGGCGTGCTGCGCGGTCGCGTCGTCGTGTACCGAGTGCGCGTCGTGTCCGCGCTGGGTGGCGTATGCGTCGGTGTCGGGGTCGACATCTTCGCCGTAGGTGACGTCGGCCGTCCGCGTCGACGTCGACGTTGACGCCGGCGTGGCCGGCGCATTGCTCGCGTGTGCGGGATCACGGTGGCGCACGAGCAGAATGGCGAGGCCACCAGAGATGAGCGTGATCGGCCAGAACAGCTCCGAGAACGGGCCCCACTCGAAGCGGTTCGCCACACTGAGCATGCCCACGGCGACGAGCACGACGCCGACCGGCAGGGCCCACGACTCCCGCGTGCGTCGGTTGCTCTGCTCCCGCAAGAGGTCGGCGCCGGTGATACCGCTGTTTTCCTCCGGCACGACGAGCCAGGCGATGCCATAACCGACGGCGACCGCACCTGCGGTCACGACCGCAGCAACCGCGATCACGATTCGCACGAGCCCCGGATCCCACCCGTAGGTATGGGCGATGCCACCGGCGATGCCGCCGACCACACGATCGTCGCGGCTGCGGGTCAATCGACGCACGGGCGCTTGGGGTGGCGTCGGCGGTGCGGGCGGCGGGGGAGCCGGATTTGGTTCTTCGGTCATCGCTGTATCCATGGTGACATCGTCCCTCCATGTGATGCTGGCCACCATCGGGGATGACCCTGATTCGACCCTGAGCGGCCGGCGTCGCGGATCCGGGTCGACCCCGGTCGTCGCCGGTGCGCGGGCGTGCGATCATCGTGTGGTGAGTACCACCGCGCACGGCGTGTACGTGCGCCACCTCCGTGAACGCCGCATCGGCGGCGTGGCGTCTGGGGTCGCGCACGCAACCGGGGTGCCGGTACGAGTCGTACGAGCCGCGTTCGTACTCACCGGTTTGCTCGGGATCGGTGTGGTGGCGTACCTCGTGGCATGGGGAGTCCTGCCCGACGACGAAGGTGGTCCGCCGCTACTTCGTCGGCTCACACCGAACGATCCGCTCGACATCGCCGCAGTCATCGCAGTCATCGTGGGCGTACTGCTCGTCGTCGCCCGCTTCGGCTTCTCGCTGCCTGGGAACCTCGTCATCCCGATCGTGGTCGCCGGCGCGGGGCTCGCGTTGCTGTTGCGCTGGCCGGGTGGCGACGATGTGATCAGACCGGCCGACCTGCCCGACTGGCTGCCTCCCGCGGCGTCCGAGGCGCTCGGCGTGCTGGGCACACGCCGCGGTCTGCTCGTGCGGGCGATGATCGGAGGCATCCTCGTCCTCGGTGGGGTCACGGCGCTGCTGGCATCGGCGTCGTCGTGGTCGCGGTTGCGCGACGGACTGCTCGCGCTGCTGGTGCTCGTGTCGGGGCTTGCGTTGGTATTCGGCCCGTGGCTCGGGAGGCTCGGCAACGAGCTCGTGGCCGAACGACGCGGACGCATCCGTGA
>JBBREP010000107.1:0-10975 GCA_038202885.1 Acidimicrobiia bacterium
CATGGCGGCGATGCCGTGCACCTGTAGCTCATGCGCGTGGCGTTCCAGCTGGCCCAGTCGGTCCTTGCGGTGCGAATGCACGAGCATCGCGTCGGTGCGGTCCTGCCATGCGAACAACATCTCGGAGTCGGGTGAGCACACCCACAGGCGCGCCGCGGCACCGTGGGCTGCGGCGACGGCGAGCATGGGCGCGAGTACCTCGGGGTGTTTGACGTCGATCGACAGCTCGTAGCCGACGCCGAGCGCGTCGTAGAGCTCCGCCAGACGGGGTACGCCGAACCGGGCAAGCTCGGCGGCCGAGGTGGCACGCACCTTCTGTCGGCGCAGCCCACGGCCGACGGTGTCGTCATGGACGAGCACGACCTCGCCGTCAGCGCTCAGGAAGGCATCGGATTCGAGGCCGGACGCGCCCAATTCCAGACCGCGGCGAAACGCCGCGATGGTGTTCTCGGGATGCTCGATCCGGGCTCCCCGGTGAGCGAACGTAATTGGAGGCACTCCCAGATCCTTCCAGCACAAGGGTGCTTCTGACCACCCCCAGGGGCTTTCGTGACTACCCCCGCTCGCCTTCGGCTCGCGCCCCCAGGGGCTTTGCGCCTCTTCAGTCGTCTTTGAGGGCGACGGCGTTGGGCGTGACGTTCATCTTGGGCACGTACTCGGCCCGTTCGACATCACGCGCCACCGCTGCGAAGCGTTCGCGCAGGCCGGCCCGACATTGCGCGCACGGCCCGTGGAATCGCTGTTCGGTGCTCGCGCCGCAACTCGGGCATTGCATCGTCTGGGCCGCGTAGCCGTCGAGGTTGATCGTGTCGAGCAGTGTCATGCCCCGAGCCTCGCGCGCCGGCTCGCCGCAACGAGGGATCAACGCCGGACGAGGTCACATCGACGGCTGCCGATCACCCTCGGATTTTCGCCGCGAGGTGGCAGCTGTCTAGGTTAGGAGCGTGGCGGAACGGGTCCGTGTGATCGTGCAAGGCACCATGCTTGGTGTCGTATGGGGTGTCGGCGCGGCCTGGTGGTACGGCGCGTCGTGGACCCATGGCGCACTCATCGGCGCGTTGCTGTGGGGACCGAGCGTGTTCGTGGCCGTCCCAGGCCCCCACGCCCCGGTCGTCGAGAGCGCCGGCCCCTGATCGCGCGCCCGAGCGACATCAGAGTTCGTCAAGCACCGAGCGGTAGCGGTCGAGCACCGCGAGTACCTCGTCACGCGTGCCGCCGGGTACCCGTGCCACTACTTCGGTGACGCCGATCCCGTCGTAGTACTCGAGCTTGCCCGGGTCGGGCAGCGTGCCGAAGGGAACGATCTCGAGCGTGGCGATATCACGACCGCGCTCGTCGCACGCGCGGCGAAGGTCGTCGAGCGCGGCGCGCACTCCGGCGCCACCGATCGGGATCCAGCCATCGGCGTACTCGGCCACGGCGGAGAACAGCTTCGGGCCGGGCGCGCCGCCGATCAGCACCGGCGGGCCACCAACTCGCGCCGGCTTCGGCCACGACCACGACGGTGAGAGCTCCACGAACTCGCCGTGGAACTCGGCCATGTCGTCGCGCCACAGTGCTTGCATCGTGAGTACATGCTCACGGCACACGTCGCGGCGGCGCCGAAAGTCGGTGCCGTGGTGTTCGATTTCGTCCTGGTTCCACCCGAACCCGATGCCGAGCACGAAGCGGCCGCCAGACATCGCGTCGAGCGTCGCGATCGCCTTCGCGGTCACGATCGGGTCGCGTTGCGCCGCGAGCAGGATGCCGGTGCCGAGCGTGATGCGCTGCGTGAGCGCGGCCGCGGCCGCGAGCGCAACGAGCGGGTCGACGGTGCGGCGGTACTCCTCGGCCAGCTCAGCGTCACCGGTCGGCGGCGGCGTGCGGCGCGACACGGGAATGTGTGTGTGCTCGGGGAGATACACCGAGTCGAGGCCCCGCGCTTCGGCCTCGACGGCCAGCTCCGCAGCCGACATCGTGCGATCGGTCGCGAACATCGTGATGCCGTAGCGCACTCGCAGATCCTTCGTGGACGACGGAATGAGAGCGTTAGGGTACCGACCTTCCGTCACGGGCCGCACACGGTGGACGGGTAGCTGCCGGCGGATATTGCGACGAGTTCCCGACGAGTTCGACGAGGAGGACCTGTGCACATCTGCGACGGTCGGGTGGTGATCGTGACCGGCGCCGGTCGCGGCCTCGGACGTGAGCACGCGCTCGAGTTCGCCCGTCAGGGCGCACGCGTCGTCGTCAACGACCTCGGCGTCGACCGCACGGGCCACGGTGGAGCATCGCCGGTTGCGGACGAGGTCGTCGACGAGTTGCGCGGGCTCGGCGCCGAGGCGGTCGCAAACGGCGACGACATTGCCGACTTCGACGGTGCGCAGCGGCTCGTGCAGACGGCGATCGACACGTTCGGGCGCCTCGACGTGCTCGTGTGCAACGCCGGTTTCGTGCGCGACAGGATGTTCGCGAACGCGGCGGAGGACGAATGGGACGCGATCATCCGGGTGCATCTCAAAGGGCACTTCGCGCCGGCGCGCCACGCCGCGGCCTACTGGCGTGACGAGTCCAAGGCCGGACGCACACCGCGCGCTCGCATCATCAACACCTCGTCGGGCGCGGGTCTCATGGGCAGTGTCGGACAGGCCGCCTACTCCGCGGCGAAGGGCGGGATCGCTGCGCTCACGCTCGTGCAGGCTGCTGAACTCGGTCGTTACGGCGTCACTGTCAATGCCATCGCGCCATCAGCGCGCACGCGCATGACCGAGGCCGTGTTCGCTGATCGGATGGCCGTCCCCGACGCGGGTTTCGATGCGAACCATCCCGAGAACGTGTCGCCGCTCGTTGTGTGGCTTGGCTCGGAGGCCTCAGCCGACGTGACCGGGCGCGTGTTCGAAGTGGAGGGCGGCATGATCTCGGTCGCCGACGGCTGGCAGCACGGCCCGCAGGTCGACCGGGGCGCGCGCTGGGATCCCGCGGATGTGGGCGACGCCGTGCACGACCTACTCACGCGGGCGCCCCAACCAGCCCCGGTCTACGGCGCGGAGTAACTCGCGCATCGTCCAACAGCTGCGGGGGCGCAAGCACTCGCCGCGCCCGACAAACTCGGCGAGCTACAGCGCTCCTGCGTTCACAGCGATGCCGGGCGCGACGCCGAGAACCGCCGCGATGTCCGCCGGTAACGGCGTGCCCACACCGCGGGCCGCCGACTTCGGCCCGAGCGTGAAGTCACCGCGCTTGGTGTTGGTGAACATCGCGCCGGCCAGCGGACCTTCACACGCAACGCCGTGCGATTCGTTCCCGGTCGCGGCGACGAACGGTGCGAGCGTCGTGTAGGTCGCCGGTCCCAGTCCCCCGCCGCGCGACCAGTCGACGACCCGGGGCGGCGTCGCCGCGACCGATCGGCAGAATACGTCGGAGTCGGCAGTGACGGCCATCTGCGCGCCCGAGTAATGGTGCGTCTTGTCGTCGACGTCGAGGAGTGTCGTGGTGATGTTGTGGCCGTCCATCAAGATGTTGTTGCGGATCGTGATGTCAAACGGAGTCTCGGGCCGACCCCCGTCGAAGACCTCGATGCCGGTGTCGTTGCGATACACCACGTTGTTCCACACGGCGATGTGCTGCGACTCGATGATGCGGATACCGCCGCCGGAGTTCGACCACGACACGTTGCCGGCGATGACGGCATTGCTCGAAATCTCGTACTCGGCGCCTTGGGCCGCGTTGGCGTGGAAGTTGTTGTGCACGATGACGCCGTTGTTCGACCCGAGATCGAACCACGTACCCGTGCCAAGGTTGTGGTCGATCAGGTTCGAGTCGATGCGCATACCGCTGGAATACGACGCCTTGACGCCACCAGCTTCTTCTTTTTGATCGAACAATGCGGTGTTGTTCCGGGTGACCCAGTTGCCGTAGAGCCGCACGTTCGTCGACCGGTACGAATGCACGCCGAGTTGGCCGTTGAACGACATCGTGCAGTGCGTGACGACCGTGTTCGAGCCGCTCGTGGTGAGCCCCGCCATGGCGTTGTTCGTGAAGATGTCGTTCTCGAACGTGGTGCCGTTCGACAGGTCGCGTACCGCGCCGTGCGGGTTGTAGGGAGTCGCGAACTCGTCGAATTGGATGCCGCGCACAATGGTGCCCGCGGCATTGATCACGCTCAGCCCGACCTGGATCGTCGCGGCTTCGATGACGCGGCCGGTGGGATCGACCCCGATGGTGAGCTGGCCTTTGGCGTAGTCGACGGCGAAGGTATTCCCCCGGACGTTGTCGGGGTTGGCCACCTGGCGGAGCTGTTTGCCGTCGACGAACACCATGTCCGGCGCGTTCGCGAGCGGGGCGGCGCGCCGCAACATCTTGGCCGGGCCCTGCCGGGGGAACTGGTGGTTCCAGCCTGAGCGCACCCACGACTTGCCGGCGACGGCGACCACGAACCCGGTCGTCACCTGCGTGCCCCGCACGATGACCGCCTCGGACGGATAGTTCTGGAGGGTGAGCCGCTTGCCGGAAATCTGCACACCCTCGCGGTAGATGCCGGCGCGCAGGATCACCGTCGCACCGGCCGGCGCGGCGGCGACGGCATGGCCCAGCGTGCGCCATGGTGTGGCGCGCGCGCCGTTCGCGGCGTCGTTTCCGGTGGGAGCCACGAAGAACGCCTGTACCGCAGGAATCGGGTAGTTGGTCGTGCCGAGCCGCAGCGCCCCGGGATTGAGGGCAGGGATGTCGACGTGCGGCGCCACCACGCCCGGCGCGGCCGCCGTCCAGAGCGCGGTCGCGGCCACGACCGAAGCGAGCGCCATCACGACGGCGCGAGCACCGCTGACCCCGCTCGATGTCCGCACTCCGACTCCCGCCTCGTCCCCCGGATCCGGCGTGCAGGGTAGCGGTCACACTCCGTGAGGTCCAGGAGGCCGGCGAGAACCGCGCGGCGTTTGGAGCAGCCCCGGGAGCCAGGACCGTGCGGCGATTACGGTGACACGAACGTCAGGTTTTCGTACGAAAGGACGCTCCGCGATGGGCATGCTCGACGGCAAAGTGGCGATCGTGACCGGGGCTGGCAATGGGGTCGGGCGTGGCGAAGCGATCATGCTGGCCGATCACGGCGCCAAGGTCGTCGTGAACGACCTCGGCGGATCGGTCACCGGCGACGGCAGCGATCAACGGCCCGCCGACGAGGTGGTGGCGGTGATCGCCCAGCGTGGCGGCGACGCCGTCGCGAACTACGACAGCGTCGCTGACTTCGACGGCGCCCAGCGCATCGTCGACACGGCATTGGAGCGCTTCGGACGACTGGATGTCCTTGTGAACAACGCTGGCGTCCTGCGCGACCGCATGATGTTCTCGATGAGTCCCGAGGACTTCGATACCGTCGTGAAGGTCCACATGTACGGCGCGTTCAACACGATGCGCCACGCGTCACAACACTGGCGCGAGGAGTCCAAGGCCGGGCGCCAACCACGAGCGTCGATCATCAACACGGTCTCGAGCGCCGGGCTGCAGGGTCAAGCGAGCCAGATCAACTACGGCGCGGCGAAGGCCGGTATCGCGGCGATGACGGTGATCGCCAGCCTCGAGCTCGCCCGCTACGGCGTGCGCGCCAACTGCATCGGCCCGGGCGGCTTCACGCGCATGGTCGCGCAAGCGATGCGCGACATCGAGGTGAAGCCACCCGAGTCGTACGAGGCATTCGATCCGATGAACCCGGGCAACTCGGCCCCGGCCGTGGTGTACCTCGCGTCCGACGATTCACTCCACGTGACCGGCCAAGTGTTGCGATTGGTCAGCAACAACCTCGCGCGCTACGAACCATGGACGATGGGCGAACAGTTCCTGGCCACGGACAAAGAAGGCAACGCCACGCAGTGGGACCCGTCCGAAATTGGCCGCATTCTCAACCGCTACGTGTTCGGTTCACAGAACCCGGGTATCGACGCGCAACGCCGCGGCTAGCCCACCACAACCCTCAGCTGCACTCGTCGCCGGCCGACAAAAGAAGTGACCGTGACCGGTGGTTCGCCATCGATCGTGGCGCAACGCAGCGCAACGTCGCGCGGCGGAGTGCACGTCGGGGAGTGGCTCGTGCGGGCCACTCCCGCGTGTCCGCCACCCCTTCGTGCTACGAGAGGGTGAAGAACCCGCGGCGGACAACCTCGGTGATCGCGGGGATGACAGCTGGATCGTCGGCATCGAGACGACCGGACGCGAGGTAGTACGCGACGCGTTCGAGTAACGCCATCAACGCGCCGAGATGGGCGGGCGTCGCTGGAGCTCCCGCGGCTTCGAGCCGCCGCGCCAGTGCGTCGGCGATCGCGGTGAACCTGCGCACGCCGAGGCGATTGACCTCGCCGTCGCCCATCTGGTCCTCCATCCACGCACGGATCACAGGTCCGTAGCGGGCGTACGTGGCCATGAACGCCGCGATGAACGCGGCCAACACGTCGTCGCGCGGTTCGGTGCTCGCCGGTTCGGTGGTCGCCGGTTCGGTGCTCGCCGGTTCGGTGCTCGCCGGCTCGAGAATCGCTGCGGCGTCGCGCAACTCGCCCGCGCACTCGGTGGCGAGGTCGCGCAGCAGCTCTTCTTTGTTTGCGAAGTACAGGTAGAACGTGCCGTGCGACGTCTGCGCCGCGCGCACGATGTCGTCCACTCGCGCCGCGTGATACCCCCGCTCGGCGAACACTTCGAGGCCCGCGGCGCGCAAACGCTGCATCGTGCGGTGCCCTTGTGAGCGACGCTCGCGGTCCGCGGATGGCGCCACTCGACGGCCACCACTGCCAGGACGAGGTCGCTTGTACGCTTCGCTCATGCTCCCGGAGACGGTTCGTGAGGCGGCGAGGAGGTTCGGGGAGCGTACTGCGTATGTGATCGAGCCACCCGGGGGCACCTGGCGCGACGGGTTCGGGATCTCGTATGCCGCGCTCGACCGGCTCTCCGACGAGGCCGCTGCTGGCCTCGCTCGCCGCGGTGTGCATGCCGGTGCGCGCGTCGCGCTCGTCGTGCCGCCGGGGGCCGAGTATCTCGTCACCTATCTCGCGGCGGCGAAGCTCGGGGCGGTGACGGTCGGTGTCAACGACCGCCTGTCGGCCGCCGAACGCGCCGCGGTGCTCGACCGATCCGGGCCGGCCCTCGTCGTGGCGGCCCCTGGCGCCGGCAGCGATCGGTGGCCGTCGGTCGAGGTGGAATTGGCCTCGTCGGCCGACGATGTGCTGCGCGACCTGCGCGAGCCCGGAGCGACGCCACCACGCCCCGACCGCCCGAGCGATGCCGGTGGCGATGCGGCTGCCGGCGACGATGCCGATGTGGCGATCATCTTCACCTCGGGAACGACCGGAGCACCAAAGGGTGCCCGCTACGGCAACCGCCAGCTCGCCTTCATCACCGCGACCGACATCGGCGATGCATGGGACCTCGGCGGGCGCACGAGCAGCGGGACATCGTTCGCACACCTCGGGTTCATGACGAAACTTCCGGGCGCGCTGCGCCGCGGTGGCGTGACGTTCGTGCAACGGCGATGGCGGGCCGCGGACGCGCTCGCGTTGACCGCCGCACAGGCCATGACCACACTCGCCGGCGTACCGACGCAATTCGCGCTGATGCTGCGTGACCCGACGTTCGACGACCTCGACCTGTCGAGTGTGGCCTACGTGATCGTCGGCGGCGGGCCGGTCACACCAGGCCTCGCCGACGAGATTCGCCGCCGACTCCGGGCGAAGCTCGCCACGCGCTATTCGTGCACCGAGGCTGGAATCGGGCTCGGCACGGCGTTCGACGACCCCGAGGAAGACGCGGTGGTGTCCGTGGGCCGCCCACACCCCTCGGTCGACCTCGCGATCCGCGATGCGGACGACCCGAACCGTCCGAGCGATGTTGCGCGCGGCGAGGTGGGAGAAGTGTGCTTGCGCTCGCCCGCATGCATGCGTGGGTACTGGGACGACGCGAGCGCAACGGCAGCCGCGTTCACCGCCGACGGGTATGTACGCACCGGCGACCTGGGCTATATCGACGGCGCCGGGCGGGTGCGGCTCGTCGGGCGCAACAAGGAGATGTACGTGCGCGGCGGCTACAACGTGTACCCCGTGGAAATCGAGGCTGCCTTGTCGACGCATCCCGACGTCGGTGCCGTGGCGATTGTGCCGACGCACGACCCGGTCATGGGCGAGCGCGGCGTCGCCGTCGTGGTGCCGGCCGACCCGCAACGCCCGCCGTCGCTCGCGTCGCTGCGCGCCTTCCTCGACGGACGGCTCGCGGCCTACAAACTGCCGGAGGACATTCGCCTCATGGACACGCTCCCGTTGACGGCCATGGACAAACTCGACCGGTCCGCGCTGCGATCGCTGGTGGGCGACGGGTCATCCCCCGACGGCTCGGGGGGTAACTGACGCATGGACCTCGATTTCACGGCCGAACAAGAAGATCTTCGCGACGCCATCCGCGCGGTGCTCGCGGCCGAGGCGCCCATCGGCCTCGCACGCGCGGTGTGCGAAGGAACAGGAACGCCCGACGCGCTCTGGGAGACCGTGTGCGAACTCGGCTGGCCCGCCCTCAGCGTCTCGGCCGACCATGGCGGTCTCGACGCCACCATGGTTGAAGTGGCGTTGCTCGCCGAGGAACTCGGGCGCGTCGTTGCCCCCGGGCCGTTGCTGAGCACCGTCACGCAGTTCGTACCGGTGGTTCGCGCGTGCGGCGACGCCGCCCAGCAGGCGCGCTGGCTCGGTGCCGTGGCCCGCGGCGAGTGCCGCGCCACCGCGGCGCTGCCCGATCCGTCATCGGCCATGGGCACGAACCGCCCCACTGCGCGCCGCGCTGGCGCGCGCGTCAGCCTCGCGGGAACGTGTCGGTTCGTGACCGAGGCCGACGCCGTCGACGAACTGGCCTGCGTCGTCGAACTCGACGGCGAACACGCGGTGGTGGTCGTACCGCGTGGCGCCGTTCGGGTCGAGCGCGTCGACAGCATCGACGGCACGCGCCGCCACGCGCATGTGATCCTCGACGGCGTCGAGATCGAGACTGATCGCGTGCTGGCCCGCACCACGCACGACGCATTGCGCGACGCGACCGAGGAGGCCACCGTCGCGCTCGCGCTCGAGACCGTGGGCGCATGCACGGCGCTGTTCGAGGTGACGCTCGACTACACCAAGCAACGCGAACAGTTCGGCGTGCCCATTGGCTCGTTCCAGGCAACCAAACACAAGCTCGCCGACCTGCTGCTCACGCTCGAACGGGCGCGCAGCACGTGCTACTACGCCGCGCTGTGCATTGCCGAGAACGACGAGCGCCGCCACGTTGCCGCGAGCGCAGCAAAAGCCGCGGCGAGCGACGCGCAGCGGGTGTGCACCAAGGAAGGCATTCAGATCCACGGCGGTATCGGCTACACGTGGGAGCACGATGTGCACCTGTACGTGAAGCGCGCCAAGGTGAACGACATGTGCCTCGGCAACGGCGCGTTCCACCGGGCGCGCATCGCCGACCTGCTGACCGTGTGAGCCGGCCGCGGCGCGGCGCGCAGTGCGCTCGGCGTGCTCAGCCGAGCTTGGTGACGGCGATCTCGAAGTACAGCAAGAAGAACACGGTCAGACCGGACGCGAACCAGATCGCCATCTGGTGCGTGTCGTACATGATCGTGTTGGGCTTGCCGGCTTCGGTGCCGAATTTGCCGAGCGCATTCATCTCCATGCCGACGGCAATCGCGAGCAACAGGATGTAAAACACGACCCTCGTGAGCGCGTTCGGCTGGTCGTAGCCGCTGAAGAAGTGCGACGTACCCACCATGCCCGCGAACACCGCGAACGAAAACACCGTGTTCTGGCGCGACGCCATCGCTGCGGCCCGGGCCAGCTTGGGCGCCTCCGGGTTGGCCTCACCGCCGCTTTGCACAGTGCGGGCGTTGGCGATCACGACCTGCTGCGCGGGCCAGATCACCATCCACACGTTGTAGAGCATGATGAGCGCGAACAGGACTGCGGCGCTGAACATGAGGCCTTGCGGCGACTTGAAGAACCCGTTGCCGTACGCATCGGTGTCGCTGAACCCGCCCACGCCGAGCACGAGAATGCCGGTCACGAAGGTGCCGAGGGCCGACCAGCGGAACCACCACAGCGTGCGCCACGTGAGCTTGTCCATGGCGTTGCTCCGCGCGCCCGGCTCCATCTCTGCATACGCCGGGGTCTGGATGAAGTTGAAGAACCACAACAGGCCCATCCACGCGACCGCGTTGAGCACGTGCAGGTAGCGGAAGGCCCCGAAGAGTCCCGCCTTCGTGAAGATGAGCATGACCGTCTCCTCGGGGTCGTCACGACAACGTCGGCGAACCTAGCAAAGGCTGGTCGCCTCCAACGGGGATCGTCGACCGTGACGGTTGCTACAGGGGTGCCTGCTCCCACCACCCGAACAACGCAGCGAGATCGCCATCGGCCCGCACCGCGCGCAGCACGGTGTCGTCGCGGTCGATCGACCACACGAGCTCGGCACCACGGGTCGTTCGAAAGCAAGCGAAACGTCCCGCGATCACCTGCGGCTGTTTCGGCGTCGACCATGCGCGCCGCTCGGCGAGGCCACTGGCGCACGCGGCGTCGTTGCGTTCGGGCACCGTTGCCGGCACGAGGCGGGCCAACGCGGCGCCGCTCGATGCCGGCGCCATGGCGCGCACTTCGAGCGCGATGCCCGCGGTGGGCGCGCACACGAGCGCGCTCTGCGCGTGCGGGTCGAGGGCCGGCGCCGGCCGGCATGACGATCGCCAGGCCCCCGGGATGCGCGTCAGCACCGCGACGGTCGTGGGCGACACCATGGTTGTCGTCGAGCGCACCGTGACCCGGCCACGATCAGACCCGCCGATATCAGGCCCTGGGGTCGCCGCAGCCGCAGGCGGCGACGGAGTGGCAGAGGACCGCCCCCCGCCGGCCCCGAGGGCGATCCCGCCCGCGGCTATGCCCGCACCCCCGACTGCGACCGCGAGTCCGACCCCGACCCAATGTCGACGCAGGCGTTGCGCACACCGCGT
>JBBREP010000108.1:0-10938 GCA_038202885.1 Acidimicrobiia bacterium
GAGGCGCGCAAGCGCCAACCCAACAAGCGTCACAATTACGATCACCAGCGCCGACAACGCCAGCAGGCCGATCCACATGTTGCGCACCCGGCGTTCGAGCGTGGAACTCGGGTAGGTGACACGGACCGCACCGTGGACCACGCCGCTCGACGCAACTGGTACCGCAACGTACAGAAGGTTGGCTTCGAGCGTGTCGGAATGACGGCTGCCTTCGGCGCGACTGCCCTTGAGCGCAGCCGCGATCTCCGGCCGGTTCGTGAAGTCGGCACCCAGCGCTGCCGAACGTTCGGAGTCCGCGACGCTGCGCCCGAGCCGGTCGACCACCACGATCCGTCCACCGGGGTTCTTGGCGTACGTCACGAGCACACTGCCCAAACCGGGTTGGCCGCCGCGCTCGAGGGCATCTTCGGAGAGCCCGGCGATCACGGTGGCATCGTGTTCGATATCTCGCAACAGCCGGCCTCGCTCGAGCGAGGCGAACGTTCGCCCCAGCGGATACACAAGTACGCACAGCGTCACGAGCGTGATCGTGAGATAGCTCGCGAGCAGACGCAGCCTCACGCAGGGGCCTCGAGGCGGTATCCGACACCGCGGATCGTGGAGATCCACTCTGGGTGGGCGAGCTTGCGTCGCAACGCCGACACATGCACGTCGAGTGTTTTCGTCGGTCCGAACCAGTGCGCGTCCCACACCTGCTCGATGATGTCTTCACGAGTCCGCACGGCACCGGGGCGCTCCGCGAGCATCGCCAGGAGCTCGTATTCCTTGGGCGTGAGGTCGATCTCTTTGTCGTCGACGTGCACGCGATGTGCGTCGCGATCGATCGTGAGCGTTCCGAGCCGTTGCTTCGAAGCGATCAACGACGGTGCGGTCGTGCGCCGAGTCACGGCGCCGATGCGTGCGACGAGCTCGCGGAAGCCGAACGGCTTCACGAGGTAGTCGTCGGCACCCAATTCGAGCAGCAGCACGCGATCGATCTCTTCACCTCGCGCGGTGAGCACGATGATCGGCACGCTGGCACGGGCGCGAATCTCGCGACACACGTCTTTGCCATCGATGTCGGGAAGGCCGAGATCGAGCAGCACGAGATCGACCTTGGCCGCGAGATCGATCGCCTCGCGACCGCTCGTCGTATGGACCACCTCGAATCCATGACGCTCGAGGCCCTCGCGCAACGACAACGCAAGGGCCGGATCGTCCTCAACGATCAACAGTCGCATCCGCGTCACTCCGGTCAGCCTCGACCCGCGAGGTGCTCGATTCGACTTGGACCTTAGGCCTCCGAAGGTTCGCGCAAGGTGTGCGCACGGTACGTGCTACCTCAAGGCAACGCGCGTCATGGCCGCCGACAGGGGTCGGCGGCCATGCGCGCGGCACGGAGCTTGTGTCAGCAGCTCACCACGACGATCCGCACCCGGCCGCCATCTTCGACGTCCGCGTCGAACGTGACGCGCTTCGAGCCCTTCCGGAACAGCACCTCAAGCGACTTCCCAGCGCCCTGATGCGTGCTCGCCGTCCAACCCGCGGCCTTGGTGACGCCCGCGACCTTGAGCGTGTGGCCCGAGCGGGGCGCAATCGTGACCGTTCCCGCGGTACCGGCGGCGTACTTGGTGGCGGCCTTTGGATACGAGACCCACTTGTTCGTTGCCGTGCACGCGGGTTTCGCCACCGTGGTCGCGCCGTGCGCGGGCGCTGCGACCGCGACCCCACCGAGGAGTCCTGCGGCTGCCAATGTCATTGCTGCAACTCGTTGCTTCAACATTGCGATTTCCTCTGCTTCGTGTCGGACGAATATGCGCTCGCACGGATGCTCCGTGCGCAGCGACTTCGATGATGCTCGGAACTTTCCGCGTGTCCAGAGCGAGCGCGCCAACAGTCGGAGTGCTTTTCCTATGAAGAGTTAGTGCCACGTGAGCCGCACGTTGTGACTGTCCGATGTCGACGTATTCGGGACCTTGGTCACGAGCGCGACGGCGTGTCGCGGCGGTCGCGCGAGCGCGTCGACGTGACGCGCGATCGCTTGCCGACGTCAGTGGCTGGCCACACCTTCTGCTAACCCGCGGACTGTTCCACTGGTCGCATCACCGCGCCCGATACAGGAGCCACGGCATGCACATGACCAAGGCACCCAAAGTTCGCCGCCCTCGCAGCTGGTACTGGACCGCACCGCTCGACGCTGCGGGCCGCGCCAAGCTTGCCCTCAGCGACATCTATCTTGCACCGGGCGGCTCCGCAGGTGTCGGCGTCGGGATGTCGCCGTACACCGGCTACTTCACGACGACCGTCAACACCGCGAACTACGTCGCCATCCACTGTAAGTAGTCCGCGGGTCGACACATCCGGGCGGCGGCAGCGGCCGGTGGACTCACTCCACCGGCGGCTGCCGTGCAAGGTGGACCGTCAATCCGCAAGGGCGCGCGACGCGACGTTGGGCATGGGCAAGGTCTCGACATACTGCGTGCTGGAGCCCGCGTAGGCTCGCCGCGTGAAGCGACGATGTCGGTGATCCAACCCGACGAACACGGTGCGCGCTCGCGAGTCGTTGGCGGAGCGTGGTTCATAGCGCTCGGTGTTGCGGTCGCGATGGTGCAGATCGTGCGGATCGCAGCCTCGAATCGCATCGGCGCGGCGTCGCAATTCGTCGATGACGCGTACTACTACTTCAAGGTGGCCCAGCACGTCGTGGCGGGCGACGGCTCCACATTCGACGGCATCTCGCACACGAACGGCTACCACCCACTGTGGCTCATCGTGCTGCTCCCCGTGTTCGGCGTCGTGCGCTCGCGCACTGCCGCGCTCACCGCGGTGAAGGGCGTGTGCGGCCTGCTGTGGATCGCCACGTTGTGGCAGGTGGGACGCATCGGTCGCGCCGTCGACGCGCCTGGAACGAACGGCACCGCCGCCGGCGCGATGTGGCTTGGGTGTCTGCCCATCGCGCTCTACAGCACGTTCTACGCCCGCAGCATGCCGTTCGCCGGGGTGGAGACCGCACTCGTGGTACCACTCATCCTCATCGCGGTCGCGCGGCTGATGCAGACGCGCGCCCCGACACCGCGCGCGCAGTGGGCCATCGGTGCGTGGCTGGCCGCCGCGGTGCTCGCTCGCCTCGACGCGGTGTACGTGGTCGCCATGTTGGCGCTGATGGTTGCCCTCCGACTTCCCTTCGAGCGCTTCACCGACCGGGTCTCGGCCGCCGCGCGCATCGGCGCTCCCGCCGCGATCATGTTCGTCGTCGACGTGATCGTGAACAAGGTGTGGTTCGGCGCCGCACTCACCACATCGACGCGAGCGAAAACCATGAGCGGCGGGACGGCGCACCACTTTGCGCTCCACCAGTATTTCGTCGATCCGGCGTCGATGCCGATCGTCGTGGGCATTGGCACCGCGTCGGGGCTCGTCGTGGTGAGCGCGGCAGTCACCGCGCGGCTTGCTCGCGGCGACGTCGCGCGGCGCGAGCAACTGACGCGCCTCGCCGATATCGTGACCGCGCTGTGGGTGGCGGGCGCGCTCTCGACCGTCGTGTTCGATCTACAGTCAAGTTGGGCGCTGTGGCCTTGGTACTACTACGAGGCCTTCCTCGTGTTGCTCCTCGGCCCGGGCATCGTGTTGGCCTCACTCGCGCCTGCGCTGCGACTCGGCGGGCCACGCCAGTGGCCGGTGGCGATAGCCGCGGCGGGCGCGGTCGGCATCGCGCTCGGCGGGATCTTGCGGGTCGATGCCAACGGCACCGAAAACTTCTACACACAGAACGCCAAGGGTGCGATGGCGCTCAACAAGGCCCTCCCCCGCAACGCCGTCGTGGCCATGGGCGATCGTGCCGGCATCGTCGCGTACTTCCTCGACCGACCGGTCGTGCAAGTGGAAGGCATCGTCAACTCCAACGAATACCTCGACGCCGTCCCTGCGGCCCATGCCCACGCGTTCCTGAAGCGCGAGCACGTGACGTTCTACGCCAAGTCGGCGCACCTCGCCGACCGACTCGCCCTGGAAGCCGACGGCGGGCTCGAGCCGGGTGCCAAGGAATGCGGGTGGCGATTCGAGCCGTATTTCGGGGCCGGCGACAAGGTCGTGTTCCGCGTCTGTCGTGGCGACATCGTGTTCCACACCCCGGTCGCGGCAGGCGAACAACTCACTGTGTGGCGCTATCAGGGCGGACTCGACATCTTCACGACCACCTGACTATTGCGCCTACTTCGTCCGGCGCTGGCCGCGCCCCGCGTCGCTCCTCCATGAGTTCGGGGGCGCGTGACCCCGAGGGTGGAGCGTGTCATCCTTAGGGCAGTGATAGCGCCGTTCATGTTCGACAGCACGTGGCATTTCGATGTGGCACCCGAACGGCTGTGGGCCCAGCTCAGTAGCACCGACCAGTTCACCGAGTGGTGGACGTGGCTCGTCGAGTTCGACGCCGCGGACGGCCTGCGCGCTGGCACCACCGCCAACGCCGTGATCCGAGCGCCGCTCCCCTATGTGCTGCGCCTGTCGATCGACGTGGAACGCGTCGTCGAGCGCGAACTCGTCGAGACCTATGTGCGCGGCGATCTCGACGGTGTCGCAACGCTGGTGATCACGCCGACCGACGAGGGCTGCGCCGCCCGCCTCAACTGGGAGCTCCACATCGTCAACGGCATGTTGCGGACCGCCTCGATCCTTGGGCGACCACTCATGAGCTGGGCGCACGACCGTGTCGTTGCGACCGGCGTCGATCAATTCCGCCGCCGCGCGCTCGCCTGAACATCCCTACGTCTCGGGCCGACGCTCAGCTCGGTGGTCGCACGGCAATCGTGGCCGCGAACGGCACGTGATCGCTGCCCGGCGCACGCAGGCGCACCACGTCGACGGCGCGCACGTCGCCGCCCAACAGCAGATGGTCGACGCGCACCACGCCACCAAGTCCGCCAAGGAGTCCCGTCGCTGCGAGTTTCAGCGACGGATCAAGGCCGCGACCCAACGCCGAGTGCGTGTCGGTGTACCCGCGCTCGAGCAATTCGTCGAACTGGGGGCGGTCGACCGACGCATTGAAATCACCAGCGATAACGGTGCGCGTCGCCGCGTGCGACGCGATCTCGGTGAGCGCCGCGATCTGCGCGCGCCAACGATCGTGCCCGCCGGATTCGAGGTTCGACTCGAGATGGGTCGCGAACAGCGTGAACGATGTACCGGAGAAGCTGGCGACCACCCTGATCAGACGCAGTGGCCCCGCAACCGTCACCTCGGTGTCGTCGAACGCCAGCCTGGAGAACACTGCGGTGGCGTATTCAGGCTCGGCGCCGCGGTCGACGACGCGATGCGGGAACCACACGGCGCCGCCCATCTCATCGATGCACGCGAGAAAGTCGCGGGTCACCTCGTTCAGCACGAGCACGTCGGCCCCGCTGTGGACCAGCTCGGCGGCGGTCCGCATCGGAGTGGGATTGTCGACGAACACGTTGGCGACGCCGATCACCAACCGGGGTGCCGCGGCGACCCACGCTGGTTGCGGGTCGCGTCGCATCCGTGGGCCGATCACGGCGATACCGCATGCCGTGAGACCGGCCGCCTCGACCGCCAACACCGACTGACCTTCGGCCATCGTCGCACACAACAGGGTGAGTGCAAGCAGGGTGACGAGCGCAAGCAGGTCGTCAGCAACCGCGAACACCGCCCCGGTGGGACACCGCGAGAACTTCACGATGAACACGCTCGCAACGAGCGCCGCGATCATCCATTCGGTGACGCGCCATGGCAGCACCCCGCCGAACGGCACCGTGTCCGAACCAATCGCCACGGCGGCAAGGCCGACGTGCGCCACCAGCACACCGACAAAGCGCACATGCGCGCCGACGAGCGACACACGGTACGCGTCCACGCCGTCGCCCAACGACGGTTCAGGCGTCATCGTTGACCCGCGACCACCGGGGCGTCCGAAGGGACCGGCGCGGTTGGCGCGGTGAGCGCGGCCGGTGTCAGCGGCCCATGGTGGCTCCATCGCGACGCGAGACGATGCACGCGGTGTGTGCGGCTCCGGCGGCGGTGGCCGCTGTCGGGTTGGTGGCGCTCGAAGAACCGTTGCTTTGCGAGCTCGACCAGACCCAGGTAGACCACGACCATCCCGGCGATGACTCCAAAGAACGCCACCGGCAGCGACGCGAACCCCAATGCATGACGCAACGGCGACATCGGCAGGATCGCGCCCACGAGCACCACGCTGGCGGCACAAACGATGAGGCCAGTACTCGGTCGACTGCGGAAGAACGGCCGTCTCGTGCGGATCACGAAGATCACGAGCGTCTGAGTTGCCAGCGATTCCACGAACCAACCGGACCGAAACAGCGGGGCGTGGGCGTGGAAGAGCCCGATCATCACACCGAACGTCGCGAAGTCGAACAGCGAACTGATCGGACCGAAGAACATCATGAACTGCCGGATGAACGCGATGTCCCAGTGCGACGGCCGCGCGAGCACTTCCTCATCGACGTGGTCGGTTGGGATGGCCATCTGGCTCGTGTCGTACAGCAGGTTGTTCAACAGGATCTGCGACGGCAACATGGGCAGGAACTTCAGGAACGACGACGCCGCGGCCGCGCTGAACATATTGCCAAAGTTCGACGACGTCCCCATCAACACATACTTGATGGTGTTGGCAAAGATGCGCCGCCCCTCGACGACGCCGTCGGCGAGCACGCCCAGGTCCTTTTCGAGCAGCACGATGTCGGCCGCGTCCTTGGCGACATCGGTGGCTCCGTCCACGGAGATTCCGACATCGGCATGGTGCAGCGCAACGGCGTCGTTGACCCCGTCGCCGAGGAAGGCCACGTCGCTACCGGCGCGGCGGTGTACGACGATGATCCGCGCCTTTTGCTCCGGACTCACGCGCGCAAACACGGTGGTGCGCGCCACCGCTTCTTGGAGCCTGTCGTCGTCGAGTTCGTCGATGTCGTTGCCGGTCAGCGTGCCGTCGAGCTGCAGGCCGAGGTCGCGGCAGACTTTCTCGGCGACGAGGCCGTTGTCGCCCGTCACGATCTTGACGGTGACGCCAAGCTCGCGCAGTCGTTCCAGCGAGCCCCGCGCCGACGCCTTGGGGGCGTCGAGGAAGCAGAGGAAGCCGGACAATTCCAGATTGCGCTCGTCGTCGGGATGGAGCTGCGTCGCGCCCGGAGCCACGCGCGACGCGACCGCAACCACACGGCTGCCCTCGCGAAACGCGGCATCGAGCGTGACCTGCGCCTGCGGGGGCACAGACACGCACTTCGCGAGCACGGCCTCGGGCGCGCCCTTGCTCACCAGCAACGTCTCGTCGCCCCGTTGCACCAACACCGACGCCAGCCGGCGGTCGTGATCAAATGGCAATGTCGCGAGTCGTTGCGAGCCTGCCAATGGGTCGGCCGCGCCAGCGGCACGGGGCGCTTCCCACAGTGCGGCATCGAGCGGATTTCCGCTGACGACCACACCGTGTTCGACTGTGGCTTGATTGCACAACAAGCCGAGCGCAACGGCATCGGCGCACACCGCGCCGTGGGCATCGATGGCCGTCGTGAAGCTGATGTGACCCTCGGTGAGGGTTCCGGTCTTGTCGGTGAACAGCACGTCGATGTCGCCGAGGTCTTCGATACACACGAGCCGTTTCACGAGCACCTTGCGTTCGGCCAACCGGCGCGACCCGATCGCGAGGCTCGTCGACACAACGGCAGGGAGCAGTTGCGGCGTGATCCCGACCGCAATCGCCAACGAGAACAACAAGGCGTCGAGCAGCGGACGGTGCAGTACAAGGTTCACGACGAAGATGGCCGACGTCAGCGCGCCGGCAACCTTGGCCAGCAGCGCCGAGAAATCGCGCAGGCCCGCCTGGAACTCGGTCTCGGGTTCGCGCTCACCGAGGCCCAGCGCGATCTTGCCGAACTCCGTGCGCCCCCCGGTGGCGACGACCACGCCGACCGCCGACCCTTGGTGCACGACGGTGCCCATGAACAGGCACGAGGTGCAGTCGCCAAGCGCCGCGGCCAGCGCGACGGGTGCTGGGTCTTTCGCCGTGGCGACCGACTCACCGGTGAGCACAGATTCGTCGCACTCGAGCGCGGCTGCCTCGATGAGCCGAAGATCGGCCGGCACGATCGCACCCACATCGAGATCGACCACATCGCCGGGAACGAGGTCGGTCACGTCGATCGTCGCCACCCGACCATCGCGCCGGACGGTCACGACGTGCCGCATCTGCGAATGCAGGGCCTGTGATGCCAGTTCGGCGCGGTACTCGTTGAAGAACCCCAGGCCGACACTCGCCGCGAGGATGGTCGTAATGATCAGCGCGTCGGTGCGCTGGCCGACCACGAACGACACGACCGCAGTGAGGAGCAACAACCCCAGGAGCGCACTGCGGAGTTGTCGTCCGAGGACGGTCCAGATCCGCACGCGGTGGGTCCGAAGGGCATTGGGGCCGATCGCCGCGAGCCGAGCCGCGGCGACATCGGACGTCAGGCCGTCGCTTCGGCTCCCGAGTGCGGCGAGGACGGCGCTCCACCCGGTCGACGCGGCCGCCCGGATCGACATTGCCGCCGGCGCCCCACCCCTTCGGTCCTGCTGGTCACTGACGTTCTCGTTGCCTGACACCGATGCATCCCCGGTGCCGATGCCGGTGACGGCAGCGCGCACGTGAGCAAGGTACCGGACGCGGCGGCGCGCAGATTTCAGACGAAGGCTTCGGTGACGCTGACGCTGACGGGATGGCCGTCGGCGTTGGGGCCCGCGAAGGCCGTTTCGATCGCATCACGGGCAAGGTCGAAGTCGTCGCGCAGCGTGTCGAGTGCATCTTCGACCCGGGCCACGCGCCGCATGGCGTCGGCGTGCAACGGGTTGGGTTCCTCGGCCGTGTCGAGCCTGACGTCGGCGGCCTGCACACGCAGGTCGCGGACTTGGGTCCGCACATCGACGAGCACCCGGTTGAGCCGACCGAGGCAGTACAGCAGCCCGTCAATCTCGTCGCTCTCGGTCGCGCCGTCGCGCCGGTCGGAGCTCCTACGGTCGCCTTCACGTCGTTCCGCGTGCGTCTGCTGCATGTTCGCAACTCCCTCGTGGATGGCGCGGCGTGCCCGCTGCGCATCCACCGTCAGCATTGTTGTGGTCCTTATCGGCAACACCGGCGCCGGGCTCCGCATTTCGACCAGGAATCCACAACGACGCGTTTTTCCTGTCCGCACTCCCAACCCGGGGCCGTCGTGCGCCCGTGGTCCCAACGCGAGCCAGGAAAATGCGGTGCTGATCGGACCACAGGCGCGCACCTACGATGGCGACGACCCGAAGGGAACGCCCTGAACGACGACCCCAGCGCCTCGACGCCACCGGGCACGCCACCGGGCAAGGCCCCGGGCGAGCCACCCGTCGGGCGTGGCGTCATCGAAGCCGAGATGCTCGAAGGGTTGCGCCACGACGTCGAGCTGCGCGACGGCGAGCACGTCACGCTGCGACCGATCACACCCCACGACAAGGACCTGCTCATCCAAGCGATGTCGCACCTGTCGATCGAGACGCGACGACGACGTTTCTTCTCACCGGTGCGCACGTTGAGCATCGAGCAGCTTCGGTATTTCACCGAGATCGACTACGTCGACCACTTCGCGTGGATCGCGCTCGCCGCGGCGCCGCCCTCGACACCGACGACCGCCCTTGGTCCCGATACCACGGCCAAGAACGCTGGCAATCACGGCGACGATGGTGACGATGGCGCGCGTGACGATCACCGCGTCGTAGGCGTGGCGCGCTACATCCGGCGCGCCAACGAGCACGACGCGGCCGAGTGGGCCATTGTCGTGGCCGACGAGTACCAGGGCCGCGGGCTCGGGAGCATCCTGCTCCAGGAACTCGGGGTGATGGCCGCGCAACACGGCGTCCGCCACTTCGTGGCGTCGGTCCTGTCCGACAACGCACCGATGCTGCATCTTGTGCACGATCTCGGTGCGACGACGCACTACGACGGTTCGGGCGTCACGCTGGTGGCCGTCGAGCTACCGGCCGAGCCGATCGACATGCGGGAGCTTCCGATCTTCGAGCTGTTGCGCCGGGCGGCGCGCCGCGACGCTGCGGCGCGCGATGCTGGGCGTATGACCGAAGAGCTCGACCGGGACGATTGCATCGCGCGCCTTGCGGCCGCCGATTTCGGACGGCTGGCCGTCGTGATCGACGGCCGCCCGCACATCTTCCCTGTCAACATTCAGTGGGTCCAAGATCGCGTCGTGTTCCGATCCGACCCCGGGCTCAAGGCGCGCGCGTCGCAGCTCGGCTGGGTAGCGCTCGAGGTCGACGACATCGCCCCATCGCACCGCGAAGGCTGGAGCGTGGTGGTACACGGATGGAGCACCGACGTCACGACGGCGGTGGATCCAGAATTCGAGGCGATTCGCGCCGCGGCGTTGCCCGAGACGGTCGACGGCGACAAACACCTCTGGTTCGCGATCACGCCGGAAGAGATCACGGGTCGGCGTGTCGCGGCGCGCACGAACCCGGCTCCGTAACCCGCACCCACAATGGCCTTTGGTCCCTTCCACGACCCTCAATGCCGCGCGAGACTGCATCCATGCAACGCATTGTGGTTGGTGTCGACGGTTCTGAGCTCTCGATCCTCGCCCTCACGTGGGCACTTGATGAGGCCCGTTTGCGACAGGCGAGCGTCGAGGTCGTGCACGGATGGCAGCTCGCGTACGTCGGCAGTTACGGCTTCGCGGCACCCACGATCGACCCCGGCGTACTCGAAGAGGGCGCCCGGACTGTGCTCGACCAGGTGCTCGCCGACGCCGACGTCAGCGGGCTTGCGGCACCCGTCGGGACGTTCATCGCCTGCGGCACCGCAGCATCAGTGATCATCGAGCAGGCGAAGGGCGCCGACCTCGTCGTGGGCGGCGCCCGTGGACACGGTGGTTTCAGCCGCCTGTTGCTCGGGTCGGTGAGCCCGCAGGTCGTGCAGCACGCTCC
>JBBREP010000109.1:0-10833 GCA_038202885.1 Acidimicrobiia bacterium
CTTCGACACCATGCTCGCGCGGCTCGAGGCACACGTCGCCGAACAACAGAGGTTCGCAGCCAATGCCTCCCACGAGCTGCGCACCCCGCTGGCGATCACGCAGACCCTTCTCGACGTCGCCCGCAACGATCCGAATCACGACACCGGCGAACTTGTCGACCGACTCCACGCCGTCAACACGCGAGCGATCGACCTCACTGAAGCATTGCTCCTGCTCAGCCGCGCCGACCAGCGGTCCTTCACCCGAGAACACGTCGACCTGTCCCTCATCGCGGAAGAAGCCACCGAAACGCTCATCCCCCTCGCAGAAAATCGCGGCGTCACCATCGAGACCTCCGGCGACACGAGCCCCACCATCGGCTCACACGCGCTCCTGCTGCAGATGACTACGAACCTCGTGCACAACGCGATCGTCCACAATCTGCCTGAACAGGGCACCGTGTGGGTCACGACCAGCGTTTACCCCAAGAGTGTGGTGCTCACTGTCGAGAACACCGGCGAGAAGCTCACCCGACAGTTGGTTTCCACGCTTGTCGAGCCGTTTCAGCGCGGCACCGAACGCATACGCACCGGCCACGCGGGCGTCGGTCTCGGCCTGGCAATCGTCAACAGCATCACCCAGGCCCACGACGGAACCCTCACCCTGACCCCCCGAGCCGGGGGCGGGCTCCGCGTCGCGGTGCAACTACCCGTAGCGTGACCAAACGATCGACCGGCTGCGACCGCGTCGGCGTCAGCAACGCGGCTGAACTTCCCGCGATGGATTGGTGGGCGCTGCGGGGCTCGAACCCACGACCGCCGGCTTGTAAGACGTGCCGGAATCGCCTCACGTGTGGTCACGCCTTGTCACGTTCGTCACGATGACGAACATGACCAGCCCTGGCGGCGGGTGATTCTTGGATGGATTCTTGGATGGATTCTTGGATCCCGTATAAGCCTTCCTATAAGTGTTCCTTGCGTTTCGGCGAGAAGGCTTATACCCTAGGGACATGGCGTCAGCTCCGGCATCGAGTCCGGCCAACACCCGGAAATGGGGATCGGGAACCGCCGCAATCGTTCGACTTCTGATCGCGGCCGATACGCCGGCGACACAAGTCGCGATCGCACAGGTAGTTGGCGTCAGCCAACCGCGCGCTTCGCAGGTGCTGCACCAGCTCGCGGCTGCGAGTGCCGTGACAGTCACCCCCGCGGGGTACCGCGGAAAACCCGCGCGCTTGCTCGACTTGTACGCGCAACGGGCACGACCACACCTCGTCGAGCCCGAGTCGTTCTGGTTCAGCACGCGGCCACTCGTCGACCAGGCGCATCGCATCACGAATTTCGCTCAGCGCTCGCATGTACAGGTCGCGTTCTCGGCCGATCTTGCCCCCGATCTGCTGGTGCCGTGGCGACATCCGACCTTGACGGTCGTTTATGCCGAAGCACCCGTCGACCTGAAGAAAGCTGGCTTGGTGCCGGCCGAGGGCCGCGGCGACGCAAGCCTCGTGTTGCGGTGGACGAACGATTCCAGCCTCCTCAAGGTCGGCGCGCCTTGGCCCTCGACGTTTGATGGACTCCCGCTCGCGGATCCGGTTCAACAATGGTGGGATCTGCGCGACCTTGGCGGCGAGGATCGCGCGGAGGGCGCCGAACGGCTGCGCCGAGCGATCACCACAAAGACGATCCCCATCGCGGCGTGACAACACGTCAGCCCGTTGTCCTCGCAAGCCTCTCGGCAGCGATGGACGGCGGCTTCATTGCCATCACCGATGTCAGCGCCGCGATGTCCGAGATTGGCGCCGCCAACGACTACCGCTTGATTGGTGGCGTCGCAGTCCTGCTCCACGTTCGGCGACTTGGGCTCGACCTTCCGCTCCGAGCAACCGGCGACGCCGACTTCGGCGTACCGCCCTACGTCCTCAGAAATCCTGAGCTCGTTCCCGCGATTGAAGCTCGCGGCTACCAAAAGATCGCCGGCAATCGATGGGAACGAACGGTCGATGATCGGCGCATCGCGACGGTCGACTTGCTGATCCCTGCGTACACGTCGCGGGCGCGGCGCACGAAGCGAGTCGGAGCAGCTGTTACGACGGAAGTTCCCGGGCTCGATGTCGCGTTGCGCCGTCCGGGAATCGATATCGACGCCGAGCTCCGGCTGACGAACGGCGACGTCCGACAGGCGATGATCGTGCTCCCGGACGCCGTTGCGACTCTCGTGCTCAAGGCTCGCGCTCGCACCGTCCGCGACGAGGAGCGCGACGCGCAGGACCTTTGGCGATGCCTCGAGGTCGCCGCGGCCGATGGCGTCACGCCCGCCACAATCGACGCGGAAGCCGTGGGCGACCTCGGCGATCTCCTACAGCGAGAGCTTGGGCCCGGCGGGGCATCGCTCACTGCAATCACTCGCGGATTGACCGACGGCGACTTCGCACCCGGATCCGTTCGCTCCTGGCGGATCTGATCGGCCAGGCATAACCGCGGATCGCTCACCTTTGGTTCGTGGGCGCTGCGGGGCTCGAACCCACGACCGCCTGCTTGTAAGGCAGGTGCTCTACCAGCTGAGCTAAACGCCCTTGCATTGCGGGCCCGACCTGCGGCTTCTGCCACACGGCCCCGGCAGCTCCCGGCACATCGCACTGGGAGCACACAACATTACGTCCTTCGCCCTCTGCGCAGGATCAGCGCGGCAACGCTCCCTGAATGCCGGGTGCGACAGATGTACCGAGGACTCCGTGAGCTGGCAGGTCAAGGCGCGGTAAAAGTTCGGTCAACGGTCGGCAACGTCACCACAGGAGCGTGCAGTCGCGGCCCGAACGGTGGCTACGGTCCGGCCAATGACACGCCGAGTTCGTCGCGCTACGACCATCGTGCTGACCGCGGCCGCGCTGCTCGCAGTGGCACCCAACTTCGCCGCCCCGGTGGCCGCGAGCGCGATGCGAGCGCCTCGTACCGCTGAGACCAGGGTGCGGTCATCCTCCCTCGCGACCGCCGCAACGCGCTCGACGAAAAAGAAGCACAAGAAGAAGGTGGCGACGAGCCTGACTTCGAAGGCGCTCCATGCCGGAGTCATCGCGGTGGTGCTGACCGTGGTTGGCTTCGGACTCTTCTTGATCGGATCGGGCGTACGCGGGCCCCGCGGCCGGAAACGCCGACGCATGCGGACCCGATAGCCGGCGTCCGTGCCGGCGACGGCCTGACGTCGGCCGCCGGTAAACGTACGACTTCGCGTTGCGACCCGCCCACAGACCTCTCTGGACGGGTCACAACGAATTTCGCGGAGACGAAACACTGGGGGGTGCTTCGTCACGGCGACTGTACGACCGACCGCTGCGTTATGCGCCGACGAGCGGCCATCTTTTACCACTCGCTAACTGGGGCGAATCCGGGGAGTGCCGCGGGTTGCATCTCAGTAGAGATGCGCGGCCAGGACGAGCAGTCCGACACCGAGGATGACGATGCCGGCGACCAGCGAACGGAATATCGCCCGACCCTTTCTCGAGAGCGGCACATCCTTGCCGCCGTCTTTGAGCGGCTTCAGAATCGGACCCATGCTGGGTCGCCACAGGATGCCCGGGCGCCCTTCGTCTGGCTTCGCCACGGCCGCAAGCGTAGGCGGGAATCCGTCGAGCAGTTTCGCGATCCGGGTGCGTGAACCGATCAGGTTGGGCGTCGGGTAACCGGGCGCGTACCCTCACGCCCAATGAGAAACGAGCGCGGCGTCCGCTGGTTCTTCGGCGCAACCTCGCTCGCCGTGTTCGCGGGACTGATCCTGCAATGCGTCCTCACCGCGACCCGCAACGAGGGCAGCTTCGGGAGCGACGCCGGGCGGATCTTCAACTTCTTCTGCTTCTTCACGGTGCAGTCGAACATCGTGGTCGCGGTCACCACGGGGATGCTCGCGCTGCGACTCGACCGCCCGGCCACCGCATTCCGTACGTTCCGGCTCGTCGGGGTCGTCGCCATCGCGATCACCGGCGTGGTGTTCCACCTCGCGCTACGCAACCTGCACGAGCTCACCGGCTTGGATGCGGTCGCCGATTTCATCCTCCACACCGCGTCGCCGATTCTCACCGTCGGCGGTTGGGTGTTCTTCGGGCCGCGCGGTCAGGTGAACGCCCGCATCGTGCGCCTCGCGGTCACCGCACCGCTCGGGTGGTTGGGCTTCACGCTCATCCGCGGATCGTTCGTACAGGACGTGAGCGGACGCGACTACTACCCGTACCCGTTCATGGATGTCGGACAGCACGGCTACGTGTCAGTGGCGTTCGCCATCGTCCTCGTCGCCGCGCTGTTCCTCGGCGTGTGCGCGGCTGCCGTCGCCATCGACGAACACCTCCCGGGCGTGCGCCCTTCGCGCAGTTAGTGCCGGGTCAGCGGGCCCGCGGCCGGAAAGGCCGACGGGCGCGGACCACGTAGCCACACCTGTCGATCACGCCGGAAGATGCGTCGACGGGTGGTCGGGAAAGATCGCGGCGATTGACGGCAAGGTAGTGCGCATGAAGTGGGGCGAGAAGTCGTAACGCAGGCATAACAACTGCGCGGCGTGATAGTGCCGCGTCGGCGCGCAGCGTTCGTAGTGCCGAAGATCGGACGCATTGGGTTTGAGCTGCATGAGCCAGATGCGTCCGGTCGGGTGTCGGCCGACGAGTGCGAGCGCAACCGCGCGGCTCATGCCCGGCAACTGGATCGTGCGAGCCGGCCCGTTGTCGCTGCGGACACCAAGACTCCAGTCGAGCTCGACCCCCATCGCCGAGGGTTGCATCGCAACCACGTCACCTGAGCGCGCGACCCGTTCGAGCTGCCCGAGAAGCACCGTCGGGCCCCGTTCGTGAAGCGCGTGCGGGACTGAAGCCAGCATGACCGCCGCCAGAAGGGCCGCGCCGACGATTCCGAATACGCGTGCCCGCCGGCTCAGCGCATCGACGAGGTATCCGAGCGCGAGGAGCGGAGCCCAGGCCTCCAAGGTGAGCGTGCGGTCGAGAAGCACCGGCGCCCGCAAACCGAACAAGCCTGCGAGCGTTACCGGAATGATGAAGCAACACGCCACAACCGTCGCGAGCGTTCGGTCTCGTTGACGGCAGATAATGATTCCGACGGCGACAGCAGCAACGATGAACACACCGAGACGCGGCAGATCGGTAACGAGCGCACTGATCGCCGCGACGAAGCGCGCCGGCGTGGTGTGAGGTATCCACGACGAGTGCCCGCCCCGGGCTTGCACGAGGAACGAACTTCCCCACAGCAGTGCCCAGCCTGCGATGCCTGCCGCGATCCCCGCGCGCCACTGCCACGCTTCGGCGTCGCGCCGTCGGCCCGCGAGAGCGATCAAACCGATCGCGAGAAGAATCATCGAGATATGCGTCATCAAACCGACGAACGTCAGAATGCAGATCAGCGCCGCGTGTTTCCGGCGGGGCGCACGGAGCCACGAATCGGCCACTACTGCGACGCCGACACCGATCAGCTCCAGCGGTGCATACATCCGGGCTTCGCGTCCGTGAACCAGCTGAAACGCGCAGATCGACATCGCGGCCGTCGCGACGATGCCGACGCGCCCGCGGTCGCGCATCCACCACGCGAAGAGCGCGAGTGCGCCGACCGAGCACATCACAGCCGGGAGCCGGAAGACGAACGGGCTCACGCCGGCGCGAGCGAGCGGGAGTTGGAGCAGGTAGTCAAGTGGTGGGTGAGAGTCGTGGCCGCGCAAGAACGCAAACAACGAGACGGGCGGGAGCTTGCCGGTCATGGCCGAGTACGACTCGTCGAAGTTCAACGCGCTCGCGCCAAGGCTCCAAACGCGCGCGAGTGCGCCGAGCAGCACGATGCCGCCCAGCACGAACGGAACATGCCGCGAAAGCGCGTCACCGATGCTCGCCACGCGCTTTCGGGTATCGGCAGCCGGCGCAGCCATGAGGCGCATCGCAATGTTGGGAGGTTGGGGTTTTCGTTCTACAAGGCGGCCGTGAGCGTTCGATGAGAACACCCGAAGCGTCCCGCTAACAAACGGTTCGGGAAAAGTTAACGCCGAACACGAGTGGGCGTTGTGGGAAGAATCTGAAGCAAGACGCGACCCAGGTTCTCGAACGAGGTCCGTTACTGTCCGACAGCGAGATGACCCTTCGGAGGCCCACTCGTACACAACTCGTCGTTCGTCGATTTGCTGTCGCAGTATTGCTCGTCGGTTCCGCGATTGCAGTCGCTGCTGTCGTCAGGGGCGAGTCTCTCACTGGACGAGCGGCGGGACGATCTCCAGGTGGCATATGGGCCTCCACGCATGAGAAGTCGGTGAAGACCACCAACGTGTATGCCCATACGAAGACGCTGCGCGCCGACGTCGCGACCGACCTCAACCGTGTATATGTGCCGAGCGGAATTTCCGACCTGGTCACGATCATCGATCCCGTCACGAAACAGGTCGTCGGGACCTTTTCGAGCCCCGGGACGCCACAACACATTGTCCCGTCGTTCGATCTGCGCACACTCTGGATCCTGAACAACAAGGGCGACACCGTCGTGCCGATCGACGCGCACACGGGGCGAGTCGGTCACCCGATTCCGGTCAACGACCCGTACAACCTGTATTTCACGCCCGACGGTTCAGCCGCGATCGTCGTCGCCGAATTCCACTCCCGGCTCGATTTTCGCGACCCGCACACGATGGCGCTGCACCAGAGCGTGTCTGTCCCGCGCTGTCGCGGCATGAATCACGCCGACTTCTCGGCGAACGGCGCGTACATGCTCCTGACTTGCGAGTATTCGGGCTCCATCGCAAAGATCGACATGAAGACCCTCACGGTCGTCGGCTTCATGCGACTTACCGCGCCTCCCGGACCTTCGCACATGATGATGCGGATGCCCGACAAGTCGGTATCGCTGTCGATGCCGCAGGACATTCGCCTCAGTCCGGACGGCACCCGTTTCTACGTAGCCGACATGCTCCAGGGCGGCGTTTACGTCGTTGACGGCGCGGCCCTCAAAGAGGTCGGCTTCATTCCCACCGGCATCGGCGCGCACAGCATCACACCGAGCCGCGATGGGAAGCACCTCTACATCGCGAACCGCGGCTCGATGCAGATCAAAGGAAGCCCGCACGGCCAGGGAAGCGTGAGCGTGCTCGACGCCGCGACCGGCACCATCTCGGCGACGTGGCCGCTTCCGCGAGGCGGAAGCCCCGACATGGGGAACCTCACCGCCGACGGCAAAGAACTGTGGCTGTCAGGCCGTTTCGACAGTGAGGTGTATGTCTTCGACACGACAACCGGCCACCTCATCACGCGTATCCCTGTGCCGCCCGGCCCCCACGGTCTTACGGTCTGGCCCCAGCCCGGCCGATTCTCGCTCGGACACACTGGCAACATGCGCTAATCGCTCGCTCCAACACTGCACAAGGATCAATGCACGTGATCGCCAACGCACGGGACCGCATCGCCGAACCGCCACTTTCCCGGTGGAGGACTTCCGTGAGTGAGCCCGTTCGGTGAGGCGAGGCACCCTCATTGCGATGTCCGCCGTGTTGGTCGCGATGATCGGCGCGTACGGCATGAGGAGCGCGTCGGCGGGTTCGCCGGTACGGAAAGTGGCTTCCTCCGACACGCTGCCGGTCACGTTGCGCGTCCTTGTCATTTCACTGCCCGGAGTGACCTGGCGGGACATCGCCGAAAACGACGTGCCCAACTTGCGGGCGGTGATCGACCATGCGGCGGTGGCCAACCTCGCGGTGCGGACGACGAGGTTGAAGACGCCCGTCGGCGATGGCTACGCCACGCTCGGCGCCGGCATTCGGGCCGTCGCTCCACCCACCGATGCCGGTCAGGCATTCGAGCCGAAAGAAAAGCTCGAGGCAGATGATGCCGCGGCCGCGTACGAACGTCACTTCGGGCATCCATCCACTGGTGCGGTCGTTCAGATACGCACGACCGCGATAGAGAGCGCGAACGGTCACACGCAGTACAAGGCAACCGTCGCGGCGCTGGGCGATGCGCTCGCGAAGGAGGGCGTGCTGCGCGGTGTCGTGGCGAACGCCGATGGCGCTCCGCCACTTCCCGATCTCTCGAATTACCACCGAGAGGCGGCACTCGCGCTGATCGGTTCCGACGGTCAGGTGCCATGCGGTGCAGTCGGTACCGAACTCCTCACCCACGACAGGCAGGCCGCGTTCGGACTCGCGCTCAACCCCGCGGCCGTCGAGAGAGCGATGGCGAAGTGCTGGCAGCGTCACAGCGTGGTGCTCGTGGAAGGTTCGGATCTGGCGCGGACCGAGTCGTACGCATCCGCGGTTCCGTCGGCTCGGCTGCACGAGATGTGGCGGGCGGCGCTCGTGCGCACCGACGGCCTCGTCGGGCGATTGCTGCGCCTCGTCGACCCGAGCCGCGACGCCGTCGTGCTCGTGGCACCCTCCGCACCCCAGGCCGCAGCGCCGCACCTCACACTCTTCGCGGTCCGAGCCCCGGGCTTACGCGCGGGCCTGCTCGACAGTGGCGTCACGCGCCAAGCTGGATTTGTATCGATCGTGGACGTCGCGCCGGCGATAGCCGCGCTTGCCCACGCGCCTCTCGTCGATCAGAACATCGACGGCCGCCCGGTGAGCGTCGCGCGCAGCGGTGGTGACGCGGCGGCGCGTCTTGACTTCCTCATCACCGCCGATGAGAACGCGGGCTTCCGCGATGGCGTTATTACGCCGTTCCAAACAACACTCGTCGTGCTCGTGTTGCTGTTTGGTTGTATCGCCGCGATCAGTTTGAGATTCGGGCGGTCATCACGCCTGCTCGAGGTGACAACACTCGCCCTGATCGCGATACCACCACTCACCTATTGGGCCGCGCTGCTGCCGTTTCGGGACTGGCCGACCGCTTGGTACTACGTGTTCACCATCGGCCTCGCGCTCGTGATCGGTTGCCTCCTGTCCCTGATCCGGCCTCGCGGCGATCTTCCGCTCATACTCGTCCTGGCCTTCACCGTCGGGACGATCACGATCAGCGTGGTCGTACTCGACTCGCGCTTACAGCTGAGCACCGTGTTCGGCGATTCACCGGTCGTCGCCGGACGCTTCTCCGGCGTGAACAACGTGACCTTTTCGCTCCTCATGATCACCGGGCTCTTGCTCGCGGCGTTCCTCGCCCGTCTACCGAGAGTGGGCCTGGCCGCGGTCTCCGCGCTGTTCGTGGGGCTCGCGCTCATCGACGGGGCACCCATGTGGGGCGCCGATGTCGGCGGGGTGCTCGCAGGACTCCCAGCTTTTGGACTCGCCATTTCGCTGCTCGCGGGGTGGCGGGTGCGGTTCCGCACGGTCCTTTGGTGGGCACTGGGCACGATCGGTGCAGTGGTCATGCTCGGCTTGTTCGATCTGACCCGCGACCCGTCGCACCGCACCCACCTCGGCCGACTGTTCGAGCGCATCGGCAAACAAGGTTCCGGTGGATTCACCACCGTTGTCAGCCGCAAACTCCACGCGAACCTCGCGACGCTCTCGCACTCGGTCTGGCGTCTCGTGATCATGCCGATCGCGATAGTCGGAACATTCGTCTGGTGGTACGCGCCGCGACGATGCGCGGCGCTTGTCGCTCGCCTGCCGGCGCTCAGAGCTTGCTCGATGGCAATCGTGGTAGCCGCGGTGCTCGGGTACGCGCTGAACGATTCGGGCATTGCCATCCCGGGAGTGATGCTCTCGGTAGGGACCCCTGCGATCGCGTTCCTGCTGATACGAACGCCCCCATCATTGCCGACGACCGACGACGTGGGTACCCACGCGTTTCACGCTCGGGCGTACTGACGTGTGCGCGGCGATGACATCCGCGGCGGCTCGTGCGAGCATGCGCCGCCGGGCACGCCGGATGCTCGCGTTGGCATTGCTCTTCGCGGCCGTCACGGTGGGCTGGTCGTTGGGGTCTGCGTTGTTGCGCGGATCAGATCCGGCGAGCGTGAAGTTCGTGGAGTGGGTTCGCGGTCATGGCGGCGGTGGGATCGTCAACGTCATCGAACGAACTTGGTATGAGCACCATCAACCCGCCAAAGGCGGCACCCCCAAGGGCGGAATCCCCAGAGTCGCCGCGCCGGTCAGCGCCGCGAAGACGCCTGCGACCGCCATCGTTCCCACGCCGACCACTGCGCCCTACGCACCGCCGCCGATCCCGCCGATCGCGACTCCGGCGCTGCCCGGCGAAGGCGCCTGGCAACCCACCGGCCCGCTCGTGCATGGCCATCCCGCGGTGTACGAGACGTTCGTGCGACCCGACGGTGTCCACACCAGTTTGCTCGCCGGAGTCGCCTGGCTCGACCGGCGCGCGCTACGCGCCGTGATCTACAACGGCAACAATCAGCCGGGCGGATCGGGATGGCAACACGGCGACCACGTGCTGCCCAGCGAGACGCCCGGCTTGGTCGCCGCGTTCAACGGCGGTTTCCGCCTCGACATGTCGCAAGGTGGCTACCAGAGCGAAGGCCGGGTCATCCATCCCTTCGTCACCGGCCGAGCCACGCTCGGGGTGCGCGCCAACGGGAGCGTCGACCTGGGCATCTGGGGACGTGACCTCTCGCCGAATACGCCCTACGCCTCGGCGTTTCAGAACCTCGACCTCATCGTCGACCACGCCAACAACGTTCCGGGCCTCTCCCGAGACGACCACCTCCGATGGGGACAGACGCTCGGCGGCCGCGTGTTCGTCTGGCGATCCGGCATCGGGATCGATGCTCGCGGCAACCTCATCTACGCGTCGGGCGAGCTCGACATCGTGAGTCTCGCCGACGTGCTCCGCGCGGCAGGTGCGGTGCGGGCGATGGAACTCGACATCAACTCGTACTGGGTGAGCTTTGACACCTTTCTCCCCGGAGCGAACGGACCGGTGCCGACAAAGCTGT
>JBBREP010000110.1:0-10241 GCA_038202885.1 Acidimicrobiia bacterium
GGCCGCTCCGATCGAGGAAGCGCTGCGATTCGCCCCCGGAGTGATCGTGGCCGCGGTGTACGGCGTTCCCGACGAGGCCGCGGGCGATCAAGCGATGGCCGGGCTTGTGCTTGCTGACGGCCGCCAATTCGACGGGGCCGGGTTTGCGGCCTGGCTCGACGGCGTTGCGGCGATCGGCCCGAAGTGGCGGCCGCGCTACGTGCGGGTGCTGCGCGAGCCGCCGATGACCGGCACGAACAAGATCGTGAAGCGCGCCCTGCAACACGATAAGTGGCGTACCGATCGCTGCGGCGGCGATGAGATCTGGGTGCGCGAGCGCGGCGCGGCCGCCTACGAGCGCTTTACGCTCGATCGCGAGGCCGCGCTCCACGACGCCTTCACACACCACGACCGGCTCCGCTTCTGGGACCTGTAACGAGTTCGGGGTTTACGCTGCGTCGTGATGGACCTGTCGTTCACGGCTGAGGAACTGGCGTTCGCGGGCGAGGTGCGCGCCTGGCTTGCGGCGAACGTCGAGCCAGCACCGAAGTTCGCGACCGTCGAGGACGAGGTTGCGTGGGGTCAGGCCTGGCAAGCGCGGCTTGCGGCCGACCATTGGGTAGGGATCCACTGGCCGTCCGAATACGGAGGCCGCGGAGCACCGCCGGTGCAGGTGGCGATCTTCAACATGGAGTACGCCCGCTCGCGCGCACCCCAGCCCGTCAATCGGGTGGGCATCAATCTCGCCGGGCCCACGCTGCTCGCGCACGGCACCGATGCGCAAAAGCAGCGATGGCTGGCCTCGATTCTCGATGCGTCGGAGATCTGGTGCCAGCTGTTCTCCGAACCCGAAGCGGGTAGCGACCTCGCGTCACTGCGCACGCGCGCCGATCGCGTCGACGGCGGCTTCCTCGTGAGCGGCCAGAAGGTCTGGACGAGCTACGCGCAGTTCGCGAAGTTCGGAATCTGTCTTGCTCGTACGGATCCTGGTGTGACCAAGCACAAGGGGATCTCGTATCTCGTGGTGCCGATGGATGCGCCGGGAATCACAATCCGGCCGCTCGTACAGATCACGGGTGAGGCCGAATTCAACGAGGTCTTCCTCGACGAAGTGTTCGTGCCCGACGACCACGTGGTGGGCGAGTTGCACGACGGTTGGGCCGTCGCGAACACAACGCTCGCGCACGAGCGGGGCACGAGCTTCCCGTTCAAGGAGCAGGTCGTGCACGAGGTGTTCCTCGACGAGCTCTACGCGCGGGCGGCGCAACGCGGCGCACTCGACGACGTCGACCACGCCGACGCGCTCGCGCAGAGCTTCGTGGAACTGCGCGTGCTGCGATTGCACAACTGGCGCACGCTCTCGCGCCTGTCGCACGGCGTTGCTCCGGGTCCGGAGTCGAGCGTCACGAAGTTGCAGTGGACCGACACGACCCAACACCTGTCGAACACCGCACTCTCGCTCGAAGATGCGTCGGCGCCGCTCAACGGTCGGTGGCAACGTCAGTGGTTGTGGAGCAAGGCTGCGTCGATCGCGGGCGGCACGAGCGAGGTGCAACGCACCATCATCGGTGAACGCATGCTCGGCCTGCCTCGCTGAGTCACCCGGTACCGCGCCGCGACGGCGTCGAATACGCTCGGGCCATGGCGATTCGAGTCATCGGTCTCGATCACATCGTGCTCATGGTCGGCGATGTCGAGCGCTCGTTGGCGTTCTATGTCGGCGTGCTCGGCCTCGAGCCCGAGCGGGCCGACGAGTGGCGCCGCGGCGAGGTGCTGTTTCCGTCAGTGCGGGTCACGCCGACCATGCTCATCGACATCTTTCCGAGCGACGCTCTCCACGACTCGCCGTCAACCGCGCACAATCTCGACCACTTCTGTCTCGTGATCGAACCGACCGATCTCGATGCGCTGGCCGCGTCGGGCGACGTCGAGGTCGCGAGTGGACCGACCGACGGGTTGTTCGGTGCGCAGGGCTACGCGCGCAGCCTGTACGTGCGCGACCCCGACGCCAACATCGTGGAATTGCGCAGCTACACGTAGCAATCGCGATCGCTCGTGCCGTACGTCGTGCAGCACGGCGCGCTGGGCTGCCGCGACCAGCACCGACGTGCCGTCAGGTCGACGCGACGATGTCGAGTACGTCGTGGAGCGGCCGAGACGCGGGGGCGTCGTCGGGCGCGGTGTGATCGCGTTCGCGGTTGGGCTTTCGGACGTACAACGGCGTCATCCCGAAACGGCTCGGTCCCTCGACGTCGCAATTCCACGTATCGCCGACGAACAGGGCGTGTTCGGCGGTGATGCCGAGACCGTTGAGGGTGTGCTCGTAGATCCGCGCGTGCGGCTTGCGGGCGCCGACCCACGCCGACGAGACCACGACATCGAATGCGGCCTCGAGCCCGGATTGCTCGATTGACTCGTGCAGATCCCAATCCCAGTTCGAACAGATCGCGATGGCGACGCCGCGTGCGCGCAACTCGTCGAGCACCGCGTGCGCCTCTGGGTAGGCGACCATTCGACCAACCGAATCGGGGTGGCGCAACGTGGCCGTGATGTCGTCGTGTTCGTCGCTCGGGACATCGCACGCACGCAGTAACTCGCTGAGGCGAGCCTGCTGCCAGGCCCGGTAGTGCTCGCGACTGCGCGAATGTTCGTCGTGTGCGGTGCCGTCGAGGCCGTCCTGCCAGTAGAGGCGGGCCAGATCGGGGCGCAGCGCGTAGCCGCGATCGGCGAGGACCGACGCCAGCGTCACCCCGCTGCCGTCGTGCTCGGCCACCGTGCCGTAGAAGTCGAAGATCACAGCCTTGAAGCCCATCATCGGCATCTTCGCGCACGGCTGCGACAGCTTCATACCGACGGGCTCACACCGACAGGCTGGGCGCCGATGGGAACGGGGCCGACACCGGTCCGACCACTCGCGGGAGTCGATGTGCCGATCGAGCGAACCAACTCGTGGGCCATCCGCGCGGGCAGGGCGCTCGTAGGAACACTGCTGGTCGTGCCCGGAGCCATGGCGGTACCCCGCGCCGCAACCGCAGCGTCCGACACGACACCGCCGACGATCCTGGCACTCGCGGTCACGCCCGGATCGATCGACACGTCGGGCGCTGCGGTCGCCGTCGCCGTGCACGCGCACATCACCGACGACCTCGCCGGTCTGGCTGACGGTGGCGACGTCGGCGTGTCGACGGTCGCCTTTCAGGGTCCCGGAGGCGCGCAGATAGCGCGCGGCTACCTCAGCCAAGCGCAACGGACATCGGGGTCGCCGCTCGACGGCGAGTACGACACGGTCGTGTTCGTACCGCGCTATGCGGAGACGGGCACCTGGCAAGCTTCGGCCACGCTTGTTGACGCCGTCGGCAACACGGCGACCCTCTCGGCCGCCGACCTTGCCGCGGCTGGTGTCGGTGCAGGTTTCACGCAGACGGGCGCGGGCGACGCCACCGCGCCGAGTGTGCTGTCGCTCACGGTCTCACCGACATCGATCGACACCTCGGCCGCGAGCGCAACCGTGGTCTTCACTGCGCATCTGACCGACGACCTTGCTGGCGTGTCGAGCGGATCGACGGCCGCGCCGAGCCAACTCGTGATGCGAGGTCCGACCGGCGCGCACCACGTATCGGCCGTGTTCATCAGGCGCGTGTCGGGCACCGCGACCGACGGCGTCTACAGCGCGCAGGTTGTCGTACCGCATTACGCCGAGCAGGGACATTGGACCATCGAGTCGTTCGCTGTGTATGACAACGTCGGCAACACCCGCACGTTCGGTCCCAAGGACCTTGTCGGTGATGCCTACGCTGCGGCGTTTGATCAGACCGGCGCCGGCGACATCAGCGCACCGACGTTCGGAGCGTTCACGCTGTCGAGCGACACCGTCGACACGAGCACGTCACCGGCAGTGCTCACGATGCGCGCGGAAATCATCGACGACCTTGCGGGCGTGGCGGCCGGCGTCGACGACTCGCCGTCGCAAGTGACGTTCCGCTCCCCGTCGGGAACCCAGCAGGTCGTGGCGTCGTTCGGACTCGCGCAGCTCTCGTCGGGCTCGACGCTCGACGGTTGGTACTCCTACCAAGTGGTGCTACCCGAAGGTTCCGAGCAAGGTACGTGGACGATGGCTTCCGCCCGCGCCGTCGACAGCGCACACAATGCATCGAGCGCGAACGGCGCCGCCTGGTCGACGCTCGGGTTCGCAACGTCGTTCGCGGTGGTGTCGGATGGTCGAGCTGGTCCGCCCGCGAGCGCGGTGGCGGCCGAGACCGCCTCGCCCGGCACGGTCGTGGTGTCGTTCAGCGCGCCGACGGTCACTGGTAGTACGCCGATCACCGGCTACGTCGTCACCGCCGCGCCGGGCGGGACGACCACAACCGTCGACGCCGCCGCCAACGACGCCATCGTGTCGGGGCTCACGACCGGCGTCACCTACACGTTCACTGTGCACGCCACGAACGACGCTGGCAACGGGATCGAATCGGCGCCGTCCAACCCCGTCACAATCGGCGGCGTTGCCGACACGGCTGCGCCCCAACTGACCACGCTGTCGATCACACCCATGACCGCCGACACCACGGCGTCTCCGGTGACGGTGACCATCGATGTCGGCGCTACCGACGACATCAGCGGCCTGAGCGACGCTGGTTCCCTGTCGTCGATCACCTTGCTCACACCTCGCAGCGCGGCTGGTCCGATCGTGACCGTCGCCGGGCACGAACGCATCAGCGGCACTCCGCACGACGGCGTGTACCGCGCCAGCGTCGAACTGCCGCGGGGCGCAGAGAGCGGCGAATGGACGATCGGCCAAGTTGCGCTCACCGATGCCGCGGGCCACACCGCTTCGTACGCGAACGCGCAACTCGTGACGCTCGGCGTTGCCGCGAGCTTCACCGTCGTCGGTGCAACACTGCCGAGCGCGCCGACGGCGGTTGTCGCCACCGCGGGGGACGGTTCGGTGTCGGTGCAATGGAGCCCGCCGGGCGACGACGGCGGTACGCCGATCACCGGATACACGGTGACTGCGACGCCCGATGGTGCGTACGTCGACGTTGACGGCTCGACCACGACGGCCACGGTCACCGGGCTCGTCAACGGTACGAGCTATTCGTTTGCCGTCGTCGCGCGCAACGCGATCGGTGCCAGCGAGGCGTCGGAGCCGTCCGAGACGGTCACGCCGATCGTGGCACCTCCACCGCCGCCGCCCGATACGACGCCGCCAACCCTCGTAGCGATGAGCGTCACCCCCAACGCGATCGACCTCGGGGCGATTGGTGACTCGCCGGCCCTGGTCGCCGTCGCGCTCCGGGCGAGCGACGACAGTGGCCTGGCCGACGCATCGGGCACCATCACGTTGACGGCGCCGTCGGGGGTGACGACCCACCTGCCCATCACGTCGGACGAGCGCGTCTCGGGCACGGCGAAGGACGGCAGCTACGCGGTGGCGTTGTCGTTCGTGGCCGGTGCCGAAATCGGTGTGTGGGCGGTCAGCTCGGTGGAACTCGTCGATGCAGCCGGCAACCGCGGTAGCTACGACGCCGCGACGGTCGCCGCCGACCCGACGATCGCCGTCAGCGACACGAGCGCGGCCATGGGTGCAGCGCACCCGGCGTCGCGCGTACGCTGTGCGGCGTGCGCGCCCGGAGCCTCCGAATTGCCGCCGCAACGCTCGTTGCGGCAGTGGTCCCGGCGGTCGGAGCCGTGGAGCGAGCCGACGCGACCTCGACCACGCTGACGCCGACCGCGCTCACAGTCGAATACGGGACTGCGTCCGGTGGGCTCGGCGCGGCGCAGGCCGTCGATGGTGCGACGCTGCAACTTGGTCCACTCATTTCCCGCAGCTATCTCACCTATCAGCTCCCCGCCGCGATCAACGTCGCCACGGTGTGGGCGTTCACCGTCAAGGCGAGCGTGACCGCACCGACGATCAAACAGCAGCGATGGACGTGGTTCGTGCGCGACTTTGTCGCCAAGCGTTGGTTGAAACTCGGTGACAACATCGAGATCGCGAACGCCAGCTCCACGGTGCTGCGGTTCTATCCGTCCGGACCGTTCGCGCGCTACGTGTCGACGACGGGCGCAATCCAGGTGCGCATGGTCTCGGCGAAAAAACCCGTGACGCTCGGCCTTGATGCCGAATGGATTGAACTCCAGCACGGCACGCCGCCGGCGTTCCAGGGTTGGAAGCCGCCCGTCGGCGTTCGTTGGCAGTACCAGCTCCAGCCGCCCGTCGACGCCGCCATCACGGCTGTGCCCTTCACCGGCGGAGCGCCGGTGCACCCTGGTGTCTTCGATATCGATCTGTACGATGCCGACGGAGTCACGCCCGCGGCCGACGCCGTCGCGGCGGTGCACGCCCAAGGCGCGCGTGCGGTGTGTTACGTCGACGCGGGCACATGGGAGGACTGGCGCCCCGACGCCGGCGCGTATCCGGTTGCGGTGCGCGGGCGCGGGAACGGCTGGCCGGGGGAGCGTTGGATCGACATTCGCAGGCTCGATGTGCTGGTGCCGATTATCGCGGCACGTGTCCAGCGTTGTGTCACAGCCGGATTCGACGCCGTCGAGTTCGACAATATGGACGGTGCGTCGAACCACTCAGGCTTCCCGGTCAGCCAGGCGCAACAGATCGAGTTCAATCGGGCGATGGCCGGTGTCGCCCACGACAACGGTCTGGCCGTCGGCCTGAAGAACGACGTCGCCCAGCTCACCCAGCTCGAGCCGTGGTTCGAGTTCGCCGTCAACGAACAATGCCAGCAGTACAACGAGTGTGGCGGCTACGACGCGTGGATCGCGCGCGCCAAGGCCGTCGTGCAAGTCGAGTACACCTCGCCGCTGGCGACGTTCTGCCCGCGGGCGATTGCCGCCGGACGCAGCGCGATCCGCAAGGCACTCGCGCTACTTGCGACGCCCTACACGCCCTGTAACTAGAGCTGTAACTAGACCTGTACCTAGGCCTGGCGCTTGGCGCGCCGGAAACGGCTGCGTGCGCGCGGCTTCGGTCAGCCGTTCGTGGCCTGCATGCGCACGAGTGCCGCGTCATGGGCTTCGAGCCAGGCGGGCACGTCGGCGGCTTCCATCGGGCGAGCGAACAAGAATCCCTGCGCGATGTCGCAGCCGAGATCATCGAGTTCGGCGAGCACCGAGCTGGTCTCGACGCCCTCGGCCACGACGGTAAGGCCGAGTTGGTGGCCGAGCTCGATGACCGACGCCACGATCGCGCGGTCTTCGGCGCTTGCTTGCATGGCCACCACGAACCCGCGGTCGATCTTCAGCTCGCTCACCGGCAAGTGCCCGAGGAAGCCGAGCGACGTGTAGCCCTGCCCGAAGTCGTCGAGGCTCACCTCGACGCCACCGGCCGCGAGGGCGCGCAGGAGGTGCTCGGCTCGGGCGTGGTCGGTGACGAACGACGTCTCGGTGAGCTCGAGGAGCAACTGGGTCGGATGCACTCCGTGCGCCCGCAGGCGGCCGAACACGTACTCGGCGAGGTGTTCGTCGCGCAGGTTCCTCGCCGAGATGTTGACAGCGACGTGGAGCGCATGGAACGGCGCTCCCCAGCGGGCGATCTGACCGATGGCCTCGTCGATCACCCAGTTGGTGAGCGGCGCGATCAGCCCGGTCGATTCCGCGATCGAGAGGAATTCGGACGGCGCGAGCAAACCGCGGACAGGGTGTTGCCAACGCACGAGCGCTTCGAACGCGGTGACCAGCCCGGTCGAAATTTCGATCTTCGGCTGGTAATGCAGCACGAGTTCGCCGGCGCCGATCGCGCGCCGCAGTTCGCTCACGAGTCCGAGGCGCGACGGGTCGAAACGGTCGAGATCGGGGTCGTAGCGAATCATGTCGATACGCCCGGTCTTGGCCGCATACATCGCGACATCGGCGTATTGCAGCAACGTGCGGGCGTCCTCGCCGTCGTCGGGATACGTCGCGTACCCGATGCTCGCCTCGGCACCCACGGGGATGCCCGCAAGCTCGATCTCGGTACCGACCGCTTCACCCACGCGCTCGAGCACCGTGGTGACGTCGCTCTCGTACACATGGGGCAGCACAAGGCCGAACTCATCACCGCCGAGCCGAGCCACGGTGTCACCCGGGCGCAGCGCCGTCGTCAACTGCGCCGAGATGTGGCACAGGAACTTGTCGCCGTTGGCGTGGCCGAGCGTGTCGTTGACTTCCTTGAAGCGGTCGAGGTCGACGATGGCAACGGCGACGTCGCGGCCGGTCCGTTGGGCGTCCTTCAACGCTTGCTCGACGCGGTCGTGGAAGAGCGCGCGGTTCGGCAGGCCAGTGAGCGCGTCGTGGAGTGCGAGGTGCTCGTTGCGCGCGCTCTCTCGGCGCAGTCCTCGGGTCACCGACCACATGATCACGCCGAGTGCGACCCACAGCAATGCCAGCGCCGCGGCGAGCATCGTGTAGATCCGCTGGGTCGATGCGTCGCTCGCCGCTTGGATGGGCGCGAACGGCAAGTAGAGCTCGAGCACGCCGACGACGCGCCCGTGCGCAGCAGGCGGGCGCAGCGCGAGGTAGACCTCGATCGCTTCGGTCCCGGTCCGTTTGGAGCCGTCGGCCGTATCGGCGTTGAGGACGGTGCGCGTCGCCACTACGTGTCCGGCGGCGGCTTCTTGGACTTCGGCGTCGACGGTCGGCGGACCGGGCGCGGCCTTCGGGTGTTGGGCATCGAACACGATGCGACCCAAGGGATCGCGCACGCGCAGTCGCAGTGCGGTGCCATCGGCGATCAATGGGGCGGTCGTGACCGCAAGGCGGGCCCGTTCGGCGGCCGTGACGCCATGGACGATCGACCTGCCGCTCAGCTGCGATGCAACACCAGTGGTCGCGATTGCTCGCGCGTGCAGGATGCCGTCACGCTGCGCCGCCGATTTGGTCTCGTTCGCGAGGTCGTGAGCAAGGAGCGCGCCGAGCACTATCACGGGCACGAGCAACGCGACGGCAAAGCCGGCGAAGCGGCGTACCGTGCGCCGAGTCTGACCTCCCATATGCCCGGGGATCGACCACTGTTCGCGGTGCCTTGAGCGGTTCGCGGGCTGCGTCCCTAGACCAGCGCCAAAATCACATTCCGTTGTGGCCCAAGAGGTAGTTCCCAAGCGCGTCGAGGCGCAGCGTGGCCCCTGGCGGCACCACGACGACCGTGAACGGCTCCTCCACGAGCGCGGGGCCCATCACCTCGGCGCCGGCCTGCAGCGCGGTGCCGTCGAGCACCGGCGTGTCGTGGAAGGCCCCGTCGAAGTAGACCGACCGCGACCCTCGGCCTGCGTCGGCGGCGTTCTCGCTGCTCCCACCGGTGAGCCGGGCGGGCTTCGGCGTGGCGCCGCGACCGACCACCCGCACGCCACGCAGGAGCGGCTGCATGTTGCGGAAGCAAAAGCCGCGTTCACGCTCGTGCTGATCATGGAATCGCTCCGCCAGTTCGAGGAGCGCCGCGCCCGCGAGATCGTTCGCCTGTGTGACCGAGCCTGCGTCGTCGTGGGCCGGCGCCTCGGGTGCGAGTCCGCGTGGCATGGCCACGCTCAGGTCGAAGTTCTGACCCGGATAACACATCTGGGCCAACAGCTCGAACGTCATCGCCGACGGCGCGAGATCGGCAGGCGCCAGTTCCTTGGCCGCCTCGTCGAGCAGCTCGGCGGCGAGTGCGGTCACCCTGTGGATGTCGACCTGTGACAGTGGGGCAACGTAGGCACGCACGACGTCGATCACATAGTCGGCGACGAGCACGCCGAGCGCGCTGAACGCAGGCGCCGACTTCGGTACCAGCACTGTCTCGATGCCGAGTTCGGGCGCAATCGACCAGGCGTGCACGCCCCCGTTACCGCCATACGCGATGAGTGCCAATTCGCGCGGGTCGGCGCCGTGGTCGGCGAGCACCTTGCGCGTTGCGTTCGCCATTTTCGCGTTGACGATGCGTTCGATACCCCACGCGGCCTCCACCACGTCGATCCCGAGCGGTTCGGCGACCTCGCGCCGAATTGCGTCGCGCGCCGCCTCGACATCGAGTTGCATCCGCCCGCCGGCGAAGCCTTGGGCGGGGAGGTAGCCGAGTACAAGATCGGCGTCGGTCACGGTTGGCAACGTGCCGCCGCGTCCGTAACACGCAGGTCCGGGATACGAGCCGGCCGACTCGGGACCGACGAGCAACGCACCTTGGCGCACCCGCGCGATCGATCCGCCGCCGGCGCCGACGGATTGGACGTCGACCATCGGCATCCCGATGTAGTAGCGATAACGCCAGTTCCAATCGGTCTTGATCTCGGGACGCC
>JBBREP010000111.1:0-10210 GCA_038202885.1 Acidimicrobiia bacterium
ATCAACCGGGCCCGCACGAAATTGCGCGAACTCCCGGCCGTCGCCGGCGAACAGTTGGTACACGCCGACGTCTTCACCGCCAACAAGGAGCGACTCATGACGACGATCACCGGAAACGAGCATCCAGAGGTGCTCGACCACCGCTCGCGGATGTACCCCCGCCTCGCGTATCGCGACGAGCACGCTGCGCTTGAATTTCTCACACGGGTCTTCGGGTTCAAGGAACGGCGCGAAGCGCGTGTTGGCGGCACAACCCCTGACGGATTCGACATGGGCGAGCACATGCTTGCCTGGTTGGAGTTCGGCGCCGGGCTGGTGATGATCGGCCACGTCAACGAAGACGTGCACCACATCAGCAGCCCGCGCGACGTCGGCAGCGCGACGACGATGATCATGGTCGAAGTCGACGATGTCGACGCGCACTACGCGCGGGCCGTCGCCGAGGGCGCCGAAATCACGCGACCTCTGGAAGACATGTGGTACGGCGCCCGCGCCTACGAGGCGGCCGACCTCGAAGGTCACCAGTGGCACTTCCAGGAGTCCCACGAACAGATCCGCAAGCGTGGCGGCACGGTGCCGAGCACCGACTCCTAGAGCGTCGGTCCCGAGCACAGTTTCCTCGACGACGAATCCGGAATCCAACAGAGGCTCGAACTTGTCGGCGCGGCTACGGTTCGGTCATGGGTGAGGTGCCGCCGTCGGGCACGGTCACGTTGCTGTTCACCGATGTCGAGGGATCGACGAAGCTGTGGGAGTCGCATCCCGACGCGATGCGGGTGGCATTGGTGCGTCACGATGCGCTGATTCGCGACGCGGTCGAGTCGGCCGGCGGCTATGTGTTCAAAACTGTCGGTGACGCATTCTGCGTAGCATTCGCGACGGTGACTATTTCGGCGCGACGGTGAGTCGGGTCGCCAGGCTCGCAGCGTTGGCAAACGGTGGCCAGATCGTGTTGTCGGGAGCGACCGCGGCAGTGCTGGGCGGGGCGCTCCCGTAAGGAACAGCCCTGCGAGTGTTGGGCGAGCACCGCTGAAAGGACCTGGCGACACCTGAGCAGGTATTCCAGCTGGACGTCGAGGGACTAGCCCAGGAGTTCGCGGCGCTGCGGTCGTTGGATAACCCGGCGTTGGCGAACAACCTTCCGAGGTTCACTTCGGGGTTGATCGGCCGCGATGCTGAGCTGGTCGAGGTCCGTCGTCTGATGGACGCGAATCGTCTGGTGACGTTGACCGGCGCGGGCGGGGCCGGCAAGACGCGCCTGGCGTTGCAGGTCGCCGCGGATTGCTTGGACGGCTCAGGAGACGGGGTGTGGCTCGTCGAACTGGCGGCTGTGGGCGATCCTGGTCGTGTCGGAGCGGCGGTGGCCGGCGTGCTCGGCGTGCGTGAAGACGCATCGCAACCGATCGTCGACGTGTTTGTCGAACGCGGCCGATCACAACAACCAGCGTTCGCGATCGATGCCGACAACTCCTTCACGGTCGCCACGATCGTCCGGCGCCTGGATGGCATCCGCTCGCATTGGAGTTGGCCGCGGCCCGGCTCCGCAGCATGAGCATCGCCGAGATTGCCGAACGGTTGGATCAACGGTTTCGTCTGCTCACGACCGGTGGACGGGTGGCAGTCGCACGGCAACAGACGCTCCGCGGCACCATCGACTGGTCGTGCGACCTGCTCGACGACGCCGAACGGAACGCATCGATCGAAATGGCCCGTCGCGTTCCGGGGGCGAGGCGGTACACCCGCGTTCGTAGTTGCGGCGCGGGCGTCGGCGCTTGCCAGGTCGGGTCGGTGAAATAGATCGTGCCGTCGCTGCGGATCGTCAGGTCATTGGGCGAGTTGAAGCGCCGACCCGCGGGACCGAGCCGCGTCCGAACGGGTGAGCGGTGGAGCGATCGCGCCTGCCATCGCAACCACGACCGGAAGCACGATCGCGCGTGAGCGGATCCGCACGCGAGGCGACGCCCGTTTCGTCCGCGTAGACCCAAGAATACCAGTTCGGACCACCGCAGCGATAGGGCTGAGCGCGTCGGAGCTGGCGATCCGAGCGAGCCTGCGCGACAGCGCGCGCATCGAAAAGTGACCGGTTGTCGTCGGGATCGCGCGCATGGCACCATGTCTCAAGGCACGACAAGGGGGCAATTGGTGGATTTTTCTGCGCGTCGTTCGCGCGTGTTCAACGGTCGGCGACTGCGGGTCGTCGTAGCGACATTTGTGGTGGCGGCGGCGGCCGGCGGTGGGCTCGCGGTGCAGCACGCCAGCCCTGCTGAGGCGTTGGTCGGTCTGCGCACAGCCCGTTGGCCAGTGAGTGCCGACGGATATACCTACGTGCCTGTCTGCATCGTGACAGGCAGCAACGACAACGAGACCGGTCCAGTCGTCACCGACCCGACACCGTCGTTCAACGTGCTCCTCAGTCGCGCGCGCGGTGCGTTGAGCTCGACGTGGGAGAACTACACGTCGCTGCGGTTCACGGGCTGGCAGTTGTGCGACACTCTGTCGTCGTCGCAGAAGGACGAGGCCGTACAGCTCTACATCGCGCCCGAGGAGGGGAACTCCTCGAAGGTCGGCGTCGGGGCTAAGGGCAAGAACACGACGAACAGCGGCAGTCCGTGCTATCCCGATCGCTTCTGCACCATCCACCTCGCCGCGTGGGCCCGAAACGCCACAGGCAACCGATGCATCTACTACAGCGCCAGCAGAGTCGTCGACTACTACTCGTTCGACTGCGTCGAGCAGTACACGACCCACGAGTTCGGTCATGCGATCGGGTTGCTCCACGAGTGGCAGAACCCGAGTACGCCGTCGAGCTGCTCGAGCACCCGCAAGGACTCAAACGGAAACCTATCCGAGCAGCCCATTACGGGCAGCCTCACCAACTACGAGATCCCCAATCCGACAAGTTTCGACTGGGACTCGATCATGACCTACGACGACACCTGCGCTCACGTCGACGGGGTTCGCTTCGGAAGCCCTACGCCCGATGCAATCGACCAACAGGGCGTGAGCGCGATGTACGCGCCGCGGACGCCGGACCAGTATGCCGTCGGCGTGATCCCCAACTCAGCCGCCAGCTGCCCCGACCCCAACAAGGTGATCGTCCGGCTCGACAACGAGGACCACAACAACGCCAACAGCCGGAACGGTTGGTTCGGTGCGATCGACTCGGGCAGCAACACCGAGTTCACGTTCTGTCGCGTGCCGGACGGTGCGCGGTTCGGCACGCTGGCGGCCCCGAGCTCTGGCGTCAACGACTATTCCGTGCTGAAGCTCGGCACCTCGTGTCCGCCGGGGAGCACCGACTGGAGCCGCACGCAGGACACCGAGGACCCGGGAGCGGTCAACGAGGACTACATGTACGGCCAGACCGGACCGACCGCGCTCGCAACGCACGGCTCATCGGTCACCCTGAACTTCTGCGTCTTCCCTCACTCGGCATCGCCGACCGCAACGGGCATGCCCGACCTCGGGTACGGCTACAACGTCATCGCGAACCCCGCCTTCAGGCAGTCGACGGGTCGGACTGGCTGGGTGCAGCAGGATGACGAGGACGACGACCCGCAGGGCAACGCGCTGAACGTCCCACCGGGTGTCCTTGCTGCAGTGGTCCAGATGGGCGGATTCGACCGCAACACCACATACGACTTCGCGGAGGTCCAACCGACGGTGTCCCGGCCCGTCAACGACGACTTCCCCGGGACGCAGCTGACCGGCACGGGCGGCACCGTGTCCGCCAGCAACGCGCAGGCGAACAAGCAGCAGTACGAGCCCACGCCTGTGACTACGGGCGGATCGTCCGTCTGGTACCGGTACACGGCCTCGGCGAGCGGACCGGTTTCGTTCGATACGTGCGGCAGCGCCTTCGATACGGTGCTCGGCGTCTACAAGGGCACCGGATTTGCCAACGCCGACGGCTCACCGGGCCTCAGTGAGGTCGTACACAACGACGACTCGTCATTTTGCGGTTCGGCGAGCCGCCAGAGTTCGGTGTCGTTGAACGGCGTGGCCGCAACGACCTATTACGTCGAGGTGGACGGGTACAACTCGGGTGGGGTTGGCGCGGCACGTGGCGCTGTGACGTTGCACTGGTCGGCGCCCGGCGTGCCGCCCGCGCCGGACGTGCCCGGAACACAGAGCGGCAACGGTTGGGTGTCGGTGAACTGGAACCCGCCGGCATCGAACGGCGGGTCGGCGATCACGAGCTACGTGGTCACGAGCTCGCCGGGTGGGCAGACGACGACGGTTCCCGGCGACGCGACGCGCGCAGTGCTCACTGTGCCCAACGGAGTTACCCAGACCGTCACCGTGCAGGCGGTGAACGGGTACGGAACCGGGCCGCCTTCGCGGAGCTCCCTCACGTTCACGCCGACTGCGAGCACGCTGAGTCTGTTGGTCTCTTACAACGACGGCGACAACACGCGCCTGGTCAAGAACGCGACGTACTTCGGCCAGAACACAATCGACGCACAGCGGACGTCGGTCGGGATCCTCGCCTACATCACCGGCATCGTGCACGCGTCCACGATCACGCCGGTTCTGCTGACGGGGAACTCGGCCCCGAACCAATATGTCGTTTCGTGGTCGGCGGCGGACCAGGGCGCACTCGTGGCGGTCATGCGCCAGTACGCGCTGACTCCGGTCGAGACCGAGCACTTCAGCGTGGCGCTCGTCGGGTACCTCCTCGCACTCGGAGGTAATTGACGCGCTCAAGGACGCGCGTGGCTCACTCGCCGAGAGCCGCACCTTGCGGTCATCGTGGCGGAGATCCGTTCGGTGAGCCGCAAACTAAAGGCACAGAAGTCGAGCTTGCGGCGGGAATGGCGGAGGGAGTGGGATTCGAACCCACGGAGGGTTGCCCCTCACACGCTTTCCAAGCGTGCCGATTCGGCCGCTCTCGCATCCCTCCCGGGGCGACAGATCGTAGTGGGCCTCGTCGCGTGACGGCCGTGGTACTGGGTTTGTGCCGCGGGTGTACCAAAGCCAGTACCACCGAGGACGGTCCGCGCCCGCGGCACGCCGCGTCGCGTCGGCAGGAGTGGCGTGTGGTGTCGGCGCTAGCCTCTCCCGCCAGCGGTGTGCCGGCCTCGAGGTGGCTCACCCGGGTCCGGCGCGACGGGAGCCCGTGAACCGAGTCAGGTCCGGAAGGAAGCAGCTCTCAGCGGAATCTTCCGGGTGCCGCCGGGTCGCCTGGGTGGGCCGCCTCGAGGCCGGAGACCCGGTCGCAGCTCACCTGTACAGTGCAATGTCGTGGCCTCGCAGTCGCTCTACCGCAAGTACCGGCCACAGTTCTTTCGTGAGCTGCGCGGCCAAGAACACGTCTCCAGTGCCCTGCGCAACGCGCTGAAGGAAGACCGCGTCGGTCACGCCTACCTCTTCTCTGGCCCCCGCGGCACGGGCAAGACCACTACAGCGCGCCTGCTTGCCCGGGCGCTCAACTGCATGAACCTCGGCGACGACGGCGAGCCCTGCGGCGAGTGCGCCAACTGCGTCTCGGCCGCCGCCGGCACCTTTCCCGATCTGATCGAACTCGACGCCGCGTCGAACAACGGCGTGCAAGCCATTCGCGATCTCGTCGACAAGGTGCATTTCGGTCTCAGCGCTACCGGCCTGCGCAAGGTGTACGTGATCGACGAGGTGCACATGCTCAGCACCGGCGCCTCGAACGCCTTGCTGAAGACCCTCGAAGAACCGCCTGGCCACGTTGCGTTTGTGCTCGCCACCACCGACTCCAACAAGGTTCTGCCCACGATCCGTTCGCGCACCCAACATTTCGATTTCACGCTGCTTACGAACGACGAGCTGCGCGCCCACGTGATCGACATCGCCGGTCGCGAGGGTGTCGAACTCGACGCCGAGGTCGTGGAGGCCGTCGTGCGTCAAGGCGCCGGCTCGGCCCGCGACGCGCTGTCGAAGCTCGACATGGCACTGGCCGTCGGCGGCATCGACGACGCGCACCACCTCGACACCGCGAGCGTGCTCGCGGCCTTCGGCGGCACTGGCTTCGAACGCCGCCTCCTTGTGCTGCAGGCCGTCGCCAACGACGACGCTGCGGGTGCACTGGTTGCTGTGAACGATGCCCTCATGTCGGGCACCGATCCCCGCGAACTCGCTGAGGAACTCCTCGCGACCCTGCGTGACACGTTCATTCGCGCGGCCGGCGGTGGCCGCATCAGTTACGACGGCCCGGCCGAAGAAGCCGAACGCCTCGACGCGCTCGCTACCGACGCTGGCCTGCCGCGCCTCACACGCGGTATCGAAACCCTCGGTGACGCCATCGCCGACATGCGCGGCGCAAGCGCGCCCGATCCGCGCCTTGTGCTCGAGGTCGCGGTGGTGCGCATGGCGCGCCGCGAGTCGCGCAGTGGCATCGACGGCATGCTGGAGCGGATTGACCGCCTGGAGGCGCGCCTCGAACAACGCAGCGGCGACGGTGGCACGGTGCCGCCGTCGCGTCCGGCGCCGGCCGCCGGGCCTGCTGCCACCGCCGCGGCGCCAACGCCAACGCCAACGCCCACAGTCGCTACCGCCGCGCCACCGCCGACTGCGCCCGCGCCCGAGCGCGCCGAACGGCCCGCGCGCACTGCGCCCGAACGAGCCGCACCTGAGCCGACCGCAACCGCGACGCCCGCGGCCCCGGGATCGCGCCCCGCGCTCGGCGCCTTCCCGCGTCGCGAACCGTCGGCGCCGCCGGCACCAGCCGCCGCCGCAGCCACACCCGATGTCAGCGACACGCCCGCGCCGACCGGTCCACTCGATTTCGACGACGTCATCGTGGCGTGGAGTCGCACCCTCGAATCACTGAACAACGCCGCGCGCGGCATGGTGCAGGCCGCCGTGCCCATTGGCGTCAACGGTGACACGATCGTGTTCGGCGTCCCCGCGGCCCAGCTCGTGGCGATCAAGACACCGTTTCGCAACAACGCCGACGACATCCGCGCCGAACTCGCTCGCCACCTCGGACGGCGGGTCATGTTCCTGCTCGAAGCCCACGACTTCGGTGCCGCCGACGCGCTGCAGCCCCGCGTTGCCGACGCCCCCACCGAACCCGAATCACGCCCAGCTTCAGCACCACGCCCGGCGCCTGCGAAGAAGGCCGCGCGCGCGCCGCTCCCCGCGCCGGCGAGCAGCGACCTGCCGCCGATCGAGGAACCGCCGCCCGACGACGACATGGCCGACGTCGACCTCAACGATCTCGAAGGTGCCACCGACGCGCCCAGCCCGCGCGACACCGCCGAACTGTTTATGGCTGAACTCGGCGCGCAAGTGGTGGAGGAGCGACCGCTCGGTCAGTAGCGATGGCGACGTATGAAGCCCCGGTACAAACGCTGATCGACGAGTTGGGCCGCCTCCCCGGCATCGGCCCGAAAAGCGCGCAGCGCATCGCGTTCTACATGCTCAAGCTGTCGCGCGAAGACGCGGCGCGTCTCGCCCACGCCATCACCGACATGAAAGACCGCATCAGCTGGTGCCGGCGCTGCTTCAACATCTCCGAGGGCGAACTGTGCGCGATGTGCAGCGACGACCGTCGCGATCCGCACGTGGTGTGTGTGGTCGAAGAACCGCGCGACATCATCGCCATCGAACGCACTGCTGAATACCGCGGCCGCTATCACGTGCTCCAGGGCGCGATCTCGCCCATCGAGGGCATCGGGCCTGAACAACTTCGTGTGCGCGAACTCGTCACGCGCATCGGCGACGAGGGCATCACCGAGGTGATCCTCGCCACGAACCCCAACATCGAAGGCGAGGCGACCGCGCTCTACCTCGCGAACCTGCTCAAGCCAGCTGGGCTCACGATCACGCGCATCGCCAGCGGGCTCCCCGTGGGTGGCGACCTCGAATACGCCGACGAAGTGACGCTCGGTCGAGCCCTCTCGGGGCGCCGCCAGGTGTGACGCCAGGTCTGATGCCTGGTGCGACGCAGGGTCAGTGGAACGTGGGGTTGAGCGTGAGGTTCCACACCCACATCAACCCGAGCGACGCCATGATCAACCAGGTCGGTACGCGCAATAGCTCGGCCCGGCGCCGCAGCCGTACGATCATGAACAGCGCGACCGCGACCAGCACGATCCCTGCGGGCTGAAAACGCAGCGACGCCCACACGTCGCCGCGCATCAGTGCCGTGACCGCGCGGGTCATCCCGCACACTGGGCACGGGATGCCGGTGAGGGTACGCAACGGGCACGGCAGCAGCGGGTGAGCCGGAAGGACGGCGTAGAGCGCACCGCCTGCGACGAGGGCCACGCTCAACCGCCGCGTGGCGCGGGCCTCGAACGCAACCGTTTCACTCACATGTGCAGTTTGGCTCAGAGCGTACGGATCAACGCGGCATCGCCCTGGCCGCCACCGCCACAAAGGGCCGCCGCGCCGAGACCGCCGCCACGACGACGCAGCTCGTGGAGCACCGTCATCACGACGCGAGCACCCGACATGCCGACCGGGTGACCAAGCGCGATGGCGCCACCGTTCACGTTGACGACATCGTCGTTGATGCCGAGGTCGGCCATCGACGCGAGTCCAACGGCGGCGAACGCCTCGTTGAGCTCGAACAGGTCGACGTCGCTCACGCTGAGCGAGGCACGGTCGAGCGCCCGCTTGATGGCGCGTGCCGGCTGGGTGAGCAATGACGCGTCGGGGCCGGCGACCATGCCGAAGCCCACGAGCTCGGCGAGCGGCGTGACGCCGAGCTGTTCGGCCTTGGCCTTGCTCATCACGATCACGGCCGCGCCACCGTCAGAGATCTGCGAGGCGTTGCCCGCAGTGATGGTGCCGTCCTTGCTGAACGCTGGCCGCAGGCCACCGAGTGACTCGGTGGTGGTGCCGGGGCGCACGCCCTCGTCGGTGTCGACGATCACCGGGTCGCCCTTGCGCTGCGGGATCGAGACCGCAGTGATCTCGTCGGCGAAGCGACCTTCCTTCTGCGCGGCCGCGGCGCGCTCGTGGCTCTTCGCCGCGAGCTCGTCCTGGGCTTCACGAGTGATGCCGCCAACCTGACCGATGTAGCGATCCGTACCCGCGCCCATGTGCACCGCGTCGAACGCGCACCACAGACCATCGTTGATCATCGAGTCAGTGAGCTCGCCGTTGCCCATGCGGTAACCAGCGCGCGCCTGCTTCAGCAGGTACGGCGCGTTCGTCATGCTCTCCATACCGCCCGCGACCACCACGTCGGCTTCGCCAGCATTGATCATCTGGTCGGCCATGTAGATCGCGTTGACACCGCTGAGGCACACCTTGTTGATGGTGATCGCAGGAACGGTCATCGGCACGCCGCCGTTCGACGCCGCTTGGCGCGCCGTGATCTGTCCGGCGCCGGCCTGGAGCACTTGGCCCATGATCACGTAGTCGACCTGATCGCCACTGATCCCGGCTCGTTCGAGCGCGGCCTTGATGGCGACCCCACCGAGTTCGGCGCCGCTGAAACCGGCGAGTGCGCCGGAGAGCTTGCCGATCGGCGTGCGAGCAGTGCTGACGATGACCGAGCCGGCCATGGGAACCTCCGTGCCGTTACGAATCCGGGACACCCAGTGTATTGCTACTCGGCAGTAACCCGCCAAGTCTCCACCCACATTGTGACCGTGACGGTACTCACGATGCCGGGACGCAAGTTCTCGCCTCGTGGCATCGTCAGTACAGTGAGAAACGTGGCCGCCTGCTCTGTATGCGGCGCGGCGGTGGCGGCGGACCAGCGCTTCTGCGGCGCCTGTGGTGCACCGATTGCGCGGTCCACGGGCGACGGCCAGCGCCAGGAGCGCAAGATCGTCTCGGTCGTGTTCGCCGACCTGGTCGGCTTCACCGCACGCAGTGAACGCCTTGACGTCGAAGACGTGCAGAGCCTCCTCGCGGGATATCACCGGGCGGTACGCGCCGTGCTCGAGCGTTTCGGCGGGACTGTCGAGAAGTTCATCGGCGACGCGGTCGTGGCCGTGTTCGGCGCGCCCGTCACGCACGAAGATGACGCCGAGCGAGCCGTGCGCGCGGCGCTGGCGACTGTTCAGGCCGTGCGTGAGATCGACGCCGATTTGCACGTGCGGGTGGGCGTGAACACGGGCGAAGCGCTCATCGATCTCGGGGCTGTCGCGTCACGCACCGAAGGTATGGCGTCAGGAGACGTGGTGAACACTGCGGCGCGCCTCCAAGCCAACGCTCCTGTCGATGGCGTGCTCGTGGGCGAGCCGACGTACGCGGCCACCGAGCGCCACGTGGTGTACCT
>JBBREP010000112.1:0-10202 GCA_038202885.1 Acidimicrobiia bacterium
GAGGTCGGCGAGATCGAGTGTCCAAGAGCGCGACGCGGGGGAGCGTTTCTGGAGCGCGCCGAGGACTGTGGCGAGACGCTCGGCGCGCCGAGCACAGATCCCCACGACGGCGCCGCGCTCAGCCAGCCCCATTGCCAGCGCCTCGCCGATGCCTGTCGATGCGCCCGTGACGAGCACACGTTTGCCGGAGAAGTCATATGTCATCGCGTGAGCATCGCGCACGGCGGCCGGTGCGGTCACGCCGCGCCGGTGCGAGCGCTCGCGTGCTCGACCAGACCCAAGACCGTCATCGAGCCGATACTGTGCCGCGCCGATGACTGCCGCTGCTTTCCCGCCCGTCACGCCAGAGTCCGTGCTCCTCACTGATCGAGTCGCCGTCGTTACGGGCGCGGCCCAGGGCATTGGTCGAGCCTGCGCGCTCGCGTTCGCTCGTTTCGGGGCGCACGTCGCGATTTGCGATCGCGATGCCGACGGCCTTGCCACGGTGGCCGCGGAGATCGCCGCGCTCGGGCGACAGGCCCTCGTCGGCGTCCTCGATGTGCGCGACGGCGAGCAGGTGCGAACGCACATCGACGAGACCGCGACGAGCCTTGGTCCGATCGATGTGCTCGTGAACAACGCGGGTGGCGGCTTTCACGCCGACCTTGTTGATGTGGCCGACAAAGGACAAGACGCGCTGATCCGCGAGAACTTCACGTCGGTCACGAACTTCATCCGGGCGTGTGTGGCGCGCGCGCCTGAACGCGGGGCGAGCATCGTCAACATGACCTCGATCGAAGCGCACCGCGCGGCACCCGGGTACGCGGTCTACGCGGCAATGAAGTCGGCGGTGGCGTCGCTGAGCAAGTCGCTCGCACTTGAACTCGGCCCTCGCCACATCCGGGTCAATTGCATCGCGATGGACGTGATTCCTACGCCCGGTATCGGCGGCGAACACGGCGTGCACACGCCGCTGCCGATCGTCGCGCACGTCGACGACGTGGCGGCCGCCGCGATCTACCTTGCGAGTGACTGGAGCCGTTTCGTCACGGGCAGCACGATCCACGTCGATGGCGGCAATCTCGCGGCGGCAGGGTGGTTCCGCCAACCCGACGGCACCTACTCAACCGGCGCGTGACCATTGCGCCTCGTTCGCCGCGACCCGCTGGCGATAACGCTCGCGGTTCGGGCATGTCGAAGGGCTCGCGAGCACCTTCGAACCGCACGCTCACTCGCTGGTGAGTGCACCGACGAGACCATCGACGTCGGTCACCGTGACCGTCAGCGCTGAGTGTGTTTTACGGAGAAGAGGACCGCGTACGGCCTCGCGGAAGTGGACACACACTCCCCGGGCCGAATTGGTGCCGAAGGTGAGCCCGTCGTCGGTGAACGAAAGGCGCGCACCGGCCGCGGTCCACCAGCGGTAGCCGCTCGTCACATGCGCGCCGTCGATGTTCGCAATCGGCGTGTCGATACGCAGGACACCGTAGGTGGCAACGAAGCGGGCGTCGTCGGTGATCGTCACGCCGTCTCGTCCTGGCCGTACGCCGAATGGTAGCCAGAACGGGGCGAGTTTGCGGTCGACGGCATATCCAAAGAACCGGGACACTTCTGCGACGCTAGGCGCGCCCAGCCGGCACGTGCCGGGTGAACTATTCGGCGCAGAGGGCTTCGGGGGTGTCGGCGAAGTTGCGGATGCTGCCGACGTGTCGCGGCGCGGCAACTGCGATGTCGGGTTGCATCGTGTAACAGACGCCCGACATGCGTTGGAGCAAGTCGCTCGCGATCGGGATGGCGTCGAGATCCATCCCACGACCCATGCCGATGTCGCACGCTCGCCGTAACACGATGGCCCGTTCGGCCGCGTCAGGTTCGAGCGTGGCGTCGGCCCAGCGCATGAACCCGCCGCGCCACGGCGCCTGGTCGAACGGGGGTTGCGGGTCGACGATTCCCTGCCCAATGCCGATCGACCACACGAGCGCGAGCGTGCCGTCGACCCAGAGTCGGTTGGTACCGGGTCCGGCGGCGCCGCGACTGAGATGCGCGCCGATCTCCACGTCGTACTGACGCACCGCGGCGCGAGTACCCGCGATGCGACCTGCGGCGTGCGTGATGGCATGACTTGCGGCATCGAATTGGTGGGTGCAATTCATGTGCGGATCGGCGTACGCGCCCGTGGCCGTAAAGCGCGGCGACAGTGGCATGCCGGCGAGGGCTTTCAGCGGATCGGCCGCGGCGGGGCATGTCGACCACGGCCAGCGGAACGATGCCGCGGTGACCTCGACGACCGCGTCGCCATCGTGGCGCACCGTCACGACGAAGTGGTGGAAGTCGTCCTCGAGATCGCACACGACGAACTCGGGCGAATCCGGGTTCTCGTGCACGCGGATCCGGCGCCGGTAGACGTCGGCGGTCGTGTCGAGCGGTGGATCGAAGTGCAGTGCGCTCACTCGAAGACGAGCTCGGGCGGAAGATTGCCCTGGAACCACGTCGTGCGTTCGACACGCTTACAGATCTTCCAGCCGTCGGTAGTGCGCACGAGCTCGTCGTGGTAGCTGCCGCCGATGAAGAACCAATGCAGTGCGTTCGTGCGCGTGCGCGCGCCCATTGGGTTCGTCATCTGCGTGCGCGCCGCGGCGCGGTCACCGTCGAGCACGATTTCGGTGTTGGACAGCAGGTGTTGTGACGAAGGGAAAGCCAGCAGCGACTGCATCAGCCACTGCTTCACCTCGGTGAGCGTTCCCGCGACGCCGCCGGGGTTCGCGGTGTAGTCGAGATGAGCGTCGGGAGTGAAGACCGTGTCGAACAACTCCCAGTCCTGGCTGTCGATCGCCCAGGCGTAGCGGATCAGTACGTCTTGGATCTCCATGCGATCCGCCATCTCGGCTGGCGAGTAGGTCACGTCGTTGCTCCTGCCGGATCGACTGCATCGGGTTTGCAGTTGATCGCCAGCGTGAACTTCGTCGTGACGACGGGCTCGTGTGTTGTCGCGTCCCGCCATGTGGTCTCGGTGACGTAGAACTCGAGCTTGCCGCCGTCGCTCTTGGGTTTCTCGTAGACATCGGCGATCACGCCGTCACCGACGAGCACGTCGCCGACGTGCGGCCAACGACCGTCGTGGTAGACGAACTCCTGCTCGCCGTGCAGGATCGCTCGGCCCTTGCCGCGGAGCCGCTCGATCGGGAGCCCGGCCGCGCCGCCTTGGCCGAGCGAACCCCAATAGGGCATGACGAACGGGAAGGTTGGGGGAGTGGGAGCACCCTCGGCCTGATAGTCGGGTGTCTCGTCGAGCAGTGCCTGCGCGAACACTCGCACTGGCCCGCGCTCGATCTGCACCCGCTGCTCGCCGAGTTGGGTTCCCTTCAAGTCGAACAACGCCATGGCGCCGCACGATAGCGGCTGCTCTCACAAGCCGTCAGGCGTGCGCGTTGGCCTGAGAAGGCGCGATAGTCAAGCACCGCGCCGGGAGCGGCGATCGCACAACCTCGTTCTCGCGAGACCGGCGGAGCGATCGCTCGCCGCGCCGGACGAAGTAGGCGCAACAAACAAGTAGGCGCAACAAACAAGTAGGCGCAGTCGTCAAGTGAGACGCGAACGCGGTGGCGAAGCGAGCGCAGGAGCGAGGAACGAGCGAAATGCGGCGCAAGCCACTCGCCGCGCCGGACGAAGTAGGCGCAATAGTCAGGCGACGAGGACCCAGCGGGCGACCGACGGCACGCCGTTGGCGTTCAGCGCGAACAGCATGTACGGGCCGGGCGGCAGGGTGTTGTCCGACGGCAGGGTTCCGGTCAGCGTCGTACCCGCTGTCGGCGTCGTGGCGAGCACGACGAGTCGCTGCGACAGGTCCGTGGCGTGGGTCGTCACGCCGGGAGCGACGAGCACAAGCGAGTTCACCGCGACGTTCGTCGTCACGTTGATCGTGCCGCCGCGCGCTGCGAGTGCGGGTGCTGCGGTAATCGTCGGGCGTGCTCCCTTGAAGAGGTAGGGCGGCGAGTACACCTCGAGCGCCGCGCCGCCTCCGCCAGTAGCGTTGTCGCCGCCCGAGAGCACGGTGCCATCGGGCAAGAGCACCGCGGTCGAGTGATACGCGCGGCGCTTCAGCTGGGTCGCCATCGCCGACCACGTGTCGGTGGCCGGTTGGTACTGCAATGCCTGGTACGTCGGTAGGCCCTGGTTGCCCGCCTGGTTGCCGCCAACCATGAGCATCGTTGCATCGGGAAGCAGCACGGTGTTCGTGTTGGTGCGCGCTTGCGGCAGCGGCTTCATTGCCTTGAACGCCGGATTGGTGATCGACATGTTGATCCGGACCGACGTGGTCGTCGCCGGCCAGTTCGTCTGCGGTCCGCCGGCGCGTCCACCGGTGAGTTGGATCGAGAAGTCGCCACCTGGTGTAAGCGGCAGAATCGTCCCGTTGGGGTACGTGTACTGCTTGGCGAGGACCTTCGGGCCCAGCGTGATTTTCCAGTTGGTCGGGTTCACGTAATGCGTGAACTTCGAGGCGATCGAGAAGATCTGGCCGTTCGGCAGCTGGAATTCGCTCGGGTACATGTCCTCGCCCGCGCCGAGCTTGTACTGCGCGACAAGTTGTGGCGCACCGACGTTGGGCGGGATGACCTCGACGTCGTAGTTCGGGACGTTGCGCCGCCCGCCGGCGTGCCCACCGATCGCCACGGCGCGACCGTCAGCGAGACGCACGAGCGAGGGATACCAGCGGCCCTGATGCATGGGCGGCGCCTTGGTCCACTTCTCGGTCGCCGGGTCGAACGTAAGGACGACGGGAATGCCCTCGCCCGAATAACCATCGTTGGGATTGAGGCCACCGATCACCAGGAGTCGGCCGTCGGCGAGCGTGTTGGCAAAGCCGCAGAAGATGTTGTTGTCGAGCGGCGGATCGACGCGCCGCGACTTCTTCGTGGTCGGGTCGTAAATCGACGCGATCGCCTGCTGTTCGGGGTAGGACTCTCCTGGCACCTTCACCGAATGCGTCGTCCACATGAGGATCTTGCCGGTGTACAGCAAGGCCATGTGCACTGCAGTGACGATCCCGCCGGGTGTGGCCGGCGCGCCCCATTGTCCGATGTCGCTGGGCAGGTTGCTCTTTACCGGTAGCGATGCGGCCGGCGTCGTCGGCTGGAGCGATTCAATGGCTGCGACTGCGTGTTCGGATGCGTGCTCGCTGCCGAGACCCTCGGGGTCGTTCAACGTGGGGGCCGCGATTGTGCGCGGCGAAGCGTTGGCACGTTGCGTGGCACCGTGCGCGCCCGGCATCACGAGCCCGACGCCGAGGAGCAGCACCATGGCCGACCAGCCGCCGACGGTCGCGCGGCGCACGTTGCGGCCGCGTTGCGCTCGCCGACGGCGCGGCGCGCAGGCCGCGGCGCCGAACTGCGACGCCACCGAATGTTCTGAGCCCCAGCTGAACATCGAATTGCCTCCGGTCCCGTGTTGTTTGTCGACCGACGGTAGTGAACCGAGCACAGGCGGTCAACATCCTGGAGGGGCGCTCGGTGACCCCCGCGACACCGGGACTCGGACCGGATTGTCGTGGCGGTCGACGACGTGTTCAACTGCGTGCCGTGCCCCAGCCTCTTCAGACCATGACGCACGCCCGTCTCGAGTTCCCGTACACGAGAACGACCGGACCTGTGATCGGGGCGTTGCTCACCGCGATTCGCGACGGCCGGATCGTTGGAAGCCGTATCGGTGGGCGGGTCCTGTGCCCCCCGATGGAATACGACCCGGTCACGGCGGACGCGCTCGTGGGCGGCGAACCCGAACTGGTGGAGATTGGTCCGGGTGGCACCGTCGGGCCGTGGACCTGGGTCGCGCATCCGACGCCCAAACACCCCTTCGACCATCCTTTCGCGTTCGCCTTGATCACCCTCGACGGCGCCGATACTGCGCTGGTGCATGCGGTCGATGCCGGGAGCATCGACGCCATGACGACGGGGATGCGTGTGCAGGCGCAGTTCGCGGCCGAGCCCCGCGGCGCGATCACCGACCTCTGGTTCGTCCCCGAGGGCCACGAAAGCCCCTCGGGGCGCGAGCCGCACGGTGGAGATACGCCACCCGTCACAAGTACGGAACACCTGATTTCGCTCGAGATCACCGAACCGTTGCTGGCGCACCGCGTGCGCTTCGCGCAAGGGTTGCTCGACGGCAAGATCATCGGGCAGCGTTCGAGCGCGAGCGGCATGGTGTTCGTGCCCGGCCGCGGTTACGACAACCTCGAGCGCGTGCTGCTCACCGAAGCCGACGACGTGGTGTGCTCCGACCGTGGGAGCGTGAGCGCGTTCACCGTCATCACGCCCGTGCAGTACTACGGACAGCAGGAGACCGAGCCGTACATTCGCGCGTCGATCCTGCTCGACGGCGCCGACCAAGCACTCATCGGTGTCGATATCCGCGACATCCCCGTCGCCGAGTTCCGCGTCGGCATGCGCGTGCAGGCGGTGTGGCGGCCCGAAGGTGAACGCGACGTCTCCGAGCTCGACAATCGTTGGGGCGGTATCTGGGAACACGTCATCGAACGGTGGCAGCCCACAGGCGAGCCCGACGCCGACCCCCGCGCACTGGAGAAGTATTCGTTTTGAACGCCTCGACAGCACACAAGCGCTATGTGCCGGCGCGTGACGTCGCGATCGTGGCGACGGCGCAGACGCCGTGCTCGCGCAGCTATGCCGACACCGAACCGTCGATGATCATGCGCTGCGTCAACTCGCTGCTCGACGACACCGGGTTGCAGCGCTCCGATCTCGAGTTCACGATTGCCGGAAGTTGCGACTACCTCTCGGGGATGCCGTTCGCGTTCGTGTCGAACATCGACGGTGTTGGCGCGTGGCCGCCGGTGTACGAATCGCACGTCGAGATGGACGCGGCGTGGGCGCTGCACGAAGCGTGGCTGCGGCTCCAGCTTGGCGACATCGACGTGGCGATCGTGATTGGTTCGGGTAAGTCATCGCCGGGCCGCCCGCGTGAGGTGTATGCGCTGCAAACCGACCCGTACACAATGGCGCCGCTCGGTCTCGACACGATCTCACTCGCCGGGATTCAGGGCCGTGCGCTGCTCGACGCCCATGTCGCGACCGAGGCCGATTTCGCCGAGGTCGTGTCACGTAGCCGCCGCAGCGCGCTGGCGAACCCGAACGCGCAAGTCGCGCGTGACGACACGATCGATGCGCTGCTGGCCGAACCGTATTTCTCGGCGCCGCTGCGGCGCCACGACCTGCCGCCCATCTCCGACGGCGCCGCGGCGGTGATCATCGCGGCCGGTGATCGGGCGCGCGCGATCACCGATGGGTCGACGGTCGGGTTTTCGAGGCCGGTATGGATTCGAGGCATGGACCATCGCATCGAGTCGCATCATCCCGGGCTTCGCGATCTCACGCAATCGCCGTCGACCGAGCGCGCAGCGATCGAAGCAGGTGTCCACGAAGGTGGCATCGACGTCGCCGAGCTGATGGTGAACTACAGCCCCGAAGAGATCGTGTTGCGCAGGGCGTTGGGGTTTCCGTCGTTGGCCACTGACGACACCGACATCAACCCGTCGGGCGGTCCGCTCGCCGGCCATCCGGTGATGGCGACGGGGCTGGTGCGTGTGATCGAGGTGGCGAATCGCATCGGTGCTGGCACGGCGCATCGCGGCGTCGCCCACGCATCGAGCGGACCGTGCCTGCAACAGAACTTGGTGTGCGTGCTCGAAGGAGATCGCTGATGGCCCGCCCGTGCGCTGTCGTGGGGATCGGTCAAACGAAGTACGCCAAGCGCCTCGACGTATCGCTCGACGGTCTCGTCCGCATCGCTGCGCTGCGCGCGCTTGAAGACGCAGGGATGACGTTCGCCGACATCGATGCCATCGTGATCGGCAAAGCACCCGACGCGCTCGAAGGCGTGATGATGCCCGAGCTCTCGCTCGCCGATGCGCTCGGTGCCGTGGGCAAGCCGATCCACCGAGTGCACACCGCGGGTTCGGTCGGCGCGTCGACCGCGATCACCGGCGTGACGCTCGTGGAGTCGGGTCGCTACGACCGTGTGCTCGTGGTGTGTTACGAAAAACAGTCGGAGGGCAATGCCACCTGGGCGCTGTCGGGGGGACGATCCGGCGGCCAAGGTGCCGGAGGCTCGTTCGCGCCGTGGATCCGCAGCTACATCCAACGTTCGGGCGCGCCCGAGCACATTGGCTGGAAGGTTGCGGTCAAAGATCGCCTGAACGCGCTGAAGAACCCGTACGCGCACCTGCACCTCCCCGACATCTCGATCGAGAAGGTGCGCGAGTCGCCGATGTTGTGGGACCCCCTGCATTTCTTGGAGTCATGCCCATCGTCGGACGGCGCTGCGGCGATCGTGCTCGCGTGCGAAGACGTGGCCCGCAAGGCGCCGCAGCCGCCTGCGTGGGTGATCGCGCACGCCAAACGCACAGAGTTCTCGTCGTTTCCCGGACGCGACACCGTGCGGATCGTCGCGGGAATCGATTGTGCCGAAGCGCTGTATCGCAAGGCCGGTATCACGAACCCGATCGAACAGATCGACTGCGCCGAGCTCTACGTGCCGTTCTCCTGGTACGAACCGATGTGGCTCGAAGGCCATCTGATCTGTCCTGAGGGCGACGGGTGGAAGCTCACCGACGCCGGCGACACCGAGATCGGCGGACGATTCCCCGTGAACATGTCGGGCGGCGTGCTGTCATCGAACGCCATCGGCGCGTCAGGTCTGATCCGGTGCCTCGAGGCTGCGAACCAAGTGCGCGGCACAGCCGGCGACTATCAAGTGGACGGTGCCCGGGTCGCGCTCGGCCACGCGTACGGCGGCGCGGCCCAGTACTTCGCCATGTGGATCGTCGCCAACGAGCTCAACCCCACCTACAAGTAACGCAGGGCGCGCCCAACCGTTTGCCGATCTAGCCGTCGCCCGTGCCGCTGGAGCGGCACACGGTCGGGGGGCATCGCCTGCTTATGGGAGTGCGACGACCTCGCCTGGGAAGATGAGGTTCGGATTCCCCGAGCGCAGCCGGTGTCGGTTCAGATCGATGACGCGTCGCCAGTAGGCCGCCGTGCTCGCGTTGTCGTGGGGTAACCCGCGCCGTGCGAGCTCAGCGGCCGCGATGGTCCACAGGTTGTCGCCGCGCACGACGACGTGCGCGCGAGTGTCGCCGTCCGGACGCGGTACGGGGTCGGCGGCCGGGGGCGAGGGTGCGACAGGGGGCGCAGATCGAGGCGCGCCACGCACGAACGGTGCGATCGCGCCTCGATCGCTGCGCGGTGCGCCGCGCACGTATGGAGGCGCGCTCGTCGAGATCGTGGTCGTACGGCGGGTGTGGGCCGCCGCGCCGACAGCTTCGGCCGAGCGCATCGGCAGCGTCGCGCTCGCGGCGATGGTCACGACCAGGAGCCGGTCGAGTGCGGCGCGCAGGCTCGCCGGAGTTGCAATGTCGAGCCAACGCATGCGTCGCCAGGCCCGGACCGTGCGACGGAGCCAGGATGCGAGGATCGACATACAGAGCCAACCCCACACCGCGACCGCGCCACACCACGCGCTGGCCAGCAGCGCTGCCTCGCTCGTGGCAAGGTCGGCCATCGCCGCCGCGCGCAAGCGCACGAGGGCGACGCCCACCGCGCCGCCGAGCAGGCAAGTACACGCCAGCACGGCGAACGCCCGCGCTCGGAGCTCACGTGTCCCGCCGTCCATGCCGGAATGATGCCAGAGCACTTGAAAGCACGTCAAGTTGTGTCATCATGGATATATGGACGATGAGTGGAGCGCGATGGCTGCGGGCAGCGCCGACGATGTGGTGGCGCGGTTACGGGCTCGGCTGGCCGAGTACGACGACGCTCCGGCGCACCGCCTCCGAGGGCTTCGCCGACTCCACCTGCCGTCGTGGCCGTCGTGGTCGTCGTTTCCTGATCGGGCGAGCCTTACGCGGTGTGCGCAACGCCTGCGTCGACATTGGGTCGGGGTCGGACTCGCGGTCGCAGTCGGGGGTGCGGGCATAGCCGCGGGCGGGATCGCCCTCGGGGCCGGCGGGGGGCGGTCCTCTGCCACTCCGTCGCCACCTGCGGCTGCGGCGACCCCAGGGTCCGAGATGGGCGCGTCTGATATCGGAGCGTCTGATCGTGGCCGGGTCACGGTGCGCTCGACGACAACCATGGTGTCGCCCACGACCGTCGCGGTGCTGACGCGCATCCCGGGGGCCTGGCGATCGTCATGCCGGCCGGCGCCGGCCCTCG
>JBBREP010000113.1:0-10023 GCA_038202885.1 Acidimicrobiia bacterium
CCCGTCCCGCAGCGACAAGATGGTGCGATCGCCGCCACCGTCACGGTGCAGCAACGGCTACGAGAGGCTGACGTTCTTTCTGCGCCTACTTCGTCCGGCGCCGCGAGCGATCGCTTGTACCCGTCCCGCAGCGACAAGATGGTGCGATCGCCGCCACCGTCACGGTTCGATCGCCGCCACGAGATGCGATACCCGGCTCACGTGATCGTGGGCGTGTGCGACCGCGGTGTCGAAATCGCCGAAGAGGTGATTCTCGTGTGCGAGTCGATCGAGCGCGCCGACAGCTTCGAGGATCTTGAGATGCGCGGGACGTGGACCCGTGATGAGCACCGTGATACCGCGGTGTTCGAATTCCGCGACGATCTCACCCAGCGCCTGTGCTCCCGTCGCGTCAAGGATCTGGAGCTGGGGCATCCGCAGGATCACGACCCGCACGTCGGCGACTGCAGTGAGTTCGGTCAGGAACCGCTGGGCGGCACCGAAGAACAATGCGCCGTCGAGCCGGTACGCGACGATGTGTTCGGAAAACAGCGCGGCTTCAACTTCGGGGCTCACCACCTTCGCTCCGCTCGCCGGTGAGTTCCCGTTCGAGCCGTTGCCGGCGGAGGGTCGATCGAACATCGGTGGCACCAGCGCGCGGACCGGTTCGGCGACTGCCGCGGCAGCACGCGACATGCTGCGCAGCGCAAGCACCGCTGCGACCGCGACCCCGATCTCGACGGCGAGGATCAAATCGAAGATCACTGTCGCGCCCGCCGTCATCGCGAGTACGAGCGCGTCCGAACGCGTCGAGCGCAGTACCGACCTGACGTTGTGAATCTCGACCATCCGCACCGCGGTGACCATCAACACACCCGCCAGTGCCGCGAGTGGGATCTCCTGCACGAGACCGCCACCGAAATAGACCACGAGCACCAACACGCCCGAGTGCACGATGGCCGATACCCGCGTCCGCGCGCCAGCACGCACATTGACCGCCGTGCGCGCAATCGCGCCCGTCGCGGGCATCCCTCCGAAGAGCGGCGAGACCAGATTCGCCAGGCCCTGCCCGAACAACTCACGGTCGGGGTCGTGATTGACGGTGTCGGTCATTCCGTCGGCGACCTTGGCCGACAACAAGCTCTCCAGGGCACCGAGCAACGCGATCGCAAACGCGGCCGAGAACAACTCATTGATCCGGGTCATCGAAACGGTGGGAAACGACGGTGCGGGCAACGAACTCGGCAAGTGGCCGATGCTCGCCACGTCGAAGCCGGCCATCTTCGACACGACGGTCGCGATCGTGACTGCCAGCAGCGAGGCCGGCAACGCGCGATGCAATCGGGGTGCGAGCAACATCACGGCCGCGACCAGCGCGACGAGCGCCAACGCCGCGATCTTTGCACTCCCGAACGAATCACCGAGTGCCTTGGCCGCGACGAGCGCGGTGTTCTCGCCCTTGGGCTTCTTCACGCCGAGCGCCGCGGGGACCTGCTGCAAGAAGATGATGACAGCGATGCCGACCGTGAAGCCCTCAACGACCGGCCACGGGATGTAGGCGAGGTAGCGACCCAAGCGCGCGAACGACGCCACGAGGATCAACACACCTGCCATGACGCCGACGACGAACACCGCATCGATGCCGTAGCGAGCGACGATCGGCACGAGCACGACGGTCATCGCGCCCGTCGGGCCCGACACCTGGATGTTCGACCCACCGAAGATCCCGGCCACCAACCCCGCGACAATTGCGGTCATCAACCCCGCCGCGGCGCCCATCCCGCTCGTGACCCCGAACGCCAACGCGAGCGGAAGGGCCACGACACCGACGGTCACACCGGCGACAATGTCCTTGCGCCACGAGCGGCTGAGCCCCGCGTAGTCGGCCCGCCGCGGCAGCAACCGCGGCACCTGACCGAGGGCAAGCTTGCCAGTCTTGCGTACCAGATCAGCAAACTGTTGTGTTCGCACTTGATAAATCTATCATTCTCTACACAGATCATACGCAGAGCGCGCGAATCTCACCCGACCCAGGGAAGGAAACGACGGCGATACGCGCGCCGGACGCTGCGAAGTGAGGTATCAGGGTGGACCGCGACGACGTCGACGAGCAATCGCCGCGCCCACAGCACCCGTCGCAGGCGTCCTCGGAGCGTGCGCGGCGGCTCGCCGACAACCGAGATGCCGGCGCGCACGTCGGCCGGATCGAGCGGCCGGAACGCGCGCAGCGTTCCCAGCAATGAACGCGACAATAAGCGATAGCCGTGCCCGCGCAGCATGGCACACACGCGCGCACCAGAAGCATCGAGGCGACACAACGCCACCTCGTTGACCTCCACGAGCACCACCTGCGGCGCGTCCGTTCCGCTGAGGGTTGCATTCGCTCCAGTCAGCACTTCGGGCTCGAAGCCCTCGACATCGATCTTCACGAGGCGGGCCTGCCCGCTCGAACGGAGCACGTCGTCGAGCGTGGTCTTGACGACGGTCACGACGTCGACGGTGCCGGCCACCGACACGGCGCCCGATCCTTGGCGTGCGTCGATCATGCCGAGCGACACGATCCCGGCCTGCTCGCCGACGGCCGCGTCGACGACCTGCACGTTCGTGCACTGATTACGAGCGATGTTCGCCTCGAGTTCGCATACGGTCGTCGGATTGGCCTCGATACTCACCACGGCGCCGTCGCGGCCGACGGCTCGGCTTGCGACGAGACTGAACACTCCGACGTTCGCCCCGACATCGATCATCGTGTCGCCCTCGCGGCACCACCGGCGTGTGAACTCAAGCTCGGCGTGGCCGAGCGACCAGCAAAAGACGCGGCGCTGGACATAGTCGTCGAGACGCAAACGCATCGTGCTCCCGTAGCGACGCACGATCACCGAACGCGGCGCTACGGCGCGCAGCAACGGGTCAGCAACACCGACATAGAGCCCAGGAATGCGCGCCCAGCGACTGATCCACGCGATGCCGCTCGCAAGGCCGGCCCTTGCGATCTGCACATCTCGTTGCTTGGTCTGGCCATCGTCGGCTGGAACGCGCACCGGCGGTACCTGTGCGCGCATCGGCTCCGATATCGGCATAGCCATCAGTACGGCTCTCCCCAACGAGTCGACCCGGCTGCCTGCAGCGCGGCGGCGTGCGAAGCGCGCGTGCGCCGACGGCGGCGATACAGCCCGAGTCCGAGCGCGAGCAACAGCACACCGACGGAGACGAACACAGCCATCGTGGCGTACGAACTCGGGCCGTATCGCATCGCAATCGATCCCCCGGATGCGACGGCCCAACCGTTCGCATAACCGTTCACTTCGGTGTGACGCAGCACCTTGGCGCCAGCCAGTTCCCAACCGGGGCTGAACGATTCGTTCAACACCACGAACGCCGGATAATCGGCGCCCGACGCACCCGGAGCGCTCCCAGCGCCGGTCGCCACCAGCTCGGCAGAAGACGCACCGGCGCTGTTCTTCTCCCGGCGCACCGACGGGGTCGCGCCCGTTCCCGAGACCGGGTGCACATCGACGATTTCGGGGGTCACCATCTCGGCGGTCAGGTTGCGATATTCGGTCTCGGTGCCGGTCGAGGCCCCATCGGCGTAGACGAAGAGGCGCGTCGAGGTGGTCTTGTGGGCCAGACGGACCTCCGCCCGATATGTATGCCACGCCGGACCGCTCGGCAGCGGCGGGATCACCGCGCATTGGTTCGGACCGAACTGCCACAGGCACACTCGTGCCGACTTTCCGCGAACGGTGCGCACGTCGAGCGTGATCGCGACGTCGCGCCCGGCCATTCCCATCGCCGCCGGGAGTCTGGCGGTCACACACGCCGCATGCGCATCGGCGCGTAACTGCACACCCCCGTCGATCGACGCAACGGCCATGCCTGCCTCCTCGTGTGTGCGGTCGTCGATGTGGTTGCAGTCGGCGAGCGGCGAGTTCGCGACGATGGGCGTACTCGTCACGAGGTGATCCAACGTGACGTGGTGCGCCCCGCGCGCGAGTTCCTGGGTGGCGCGCCCTCGCAAGGCGGGCACGATCGTGCCGCGCCCGATCGCATCGAGCGGCGTCAGCGAGACGTTGCGATACTCGGCGACCGCCGCGGTGCCTGCCGGTTCATACGACGTGTCGGCGTACATGTAGAGGGTGAGACCCGTCGTGCCGGGTTGGGTATGCACGGCGACGTCGAACGTCGACCATCCACGACTCGCAGCCACCGGCCGCATCGGCGTACATGTGTCGGGGCCATGCATCCAGAGGCAGGCGCGCACCGCGGTCTCCGACGACCCGCGCGAATCGAACTTCACGCGATACAGCGCATTCGGCGAGAGCGCAGGCCCGGGAAACGTCATGCACGCGACGCCGGTGGCCGCAGTCAGCCGGCGCCCACCCGGGATCCTGGTCGCCGTTGGCGGTGTCGACGTGGGATCCTTTGCGGCGCAGTCGCCGACCGGCGAGAACCGGTCGCCCGTCGACGCGTCTGCCTTCGCCGTCGTGAATGTCTCGACGCGCGATGGCTTGACGATGTCGAGTTCCATGCGCCCGCGATCGGTCACGACGCGGCCATCGAGTGCCACCGCGACCACGTTGGCGCTACGCATCGGGATGTACTGCGCTGGCGCGACGTCGACGACAACCCCGTCAACACGCATCGTGACGGGGTCAGAGATGCGCAACATCGGCGTCGACACGCCTTCCACGACGCGCTGCACCACACTCAGGCGATACCGCTTCGCCGTCGCTCCCGCGAGACCGACCGCGTATGTGCCTCCCCGACGAAGTTCGAAGTCGGTCGACGCCTTCGCCTGGTCCGGCGCCTCCCACGAAAGGTCGTCAATCGCGGTGGAGGCAGGATCCACCGCCACACCGCGCGTCGGCAACGCGGACATGGCGTCGACCGTCCGCGTGTTGTCGCGACGCACGAGCCCGGTGACCCGCGTCGCGGTCCAGACCAGCCCGGTCGGCGACGACACCGAATAGACGTCGGCCACACCGAAGTTCTTCGGTTGTCCGAGCCCGGCCATGGTCGACAGGCCCTTCGCCAACGCTCCGCGAGCGGCCACGGATCGGACGACCTGGCCCACCACAAGGTCGCGCCGCAGAATCACGTACGACACGCCGAGGACTTGCAACAGCTTCGCGGCGCGATCGCTGCGGCCAAGCACAAGATCTCGTTCGACCGCGAGCAACATGTCCGGGAGCAGCCCGGCCGGCGTGAGATAGCCGCCCGGAAGCAGCGACAGCACTGGCCGGTCGAGCAGTTCCGCGGGCAAGGTGTCGGCGCCGTGAAAGCCCCAGTTCGTCGTCACCTGGTAGTAGGGGTCGAGCGGCAACACGATGGCTTTGCCCGGCTTCGCCGACGCGTTCAAGGCGTTGGCCAAGTCGTGCCACGAGGTCGGTACGGCCACCCGAATGGACGGCAGCCCCGACGTGCCGTGGCCATCAGGACCGATAGTGCCGAGCCATAGCGGGTACGGGAACGCGAGTGCCGAACACACTGCAACGACAAGACCAGCGACGGCGATGCTCGCCTTGCGCGACGACCCGCAGCGAGCAGCCTGCTTCGCGCGCGTGCGGATCATCTCGATCGTCATCGCCGCCAGCACCACCATCGAGAGCAGCAGGATCCCGCCGACCTTGCTGAACGGATCGCGCAGGAGCCACAGGCCCGGCACATGGTGATAGGCCCAGAGATTGACCGACGCGAGTGGCCAATGCAGGCCCTTGGCGAGAAACCCCGCACCGACGATGGCGCCGACCAGTGTCCACGCCGCGATCCGCCGGCGACCGTGAACGAGCAGCAACGCACTACCGGCGAGCATCGGCAGCGCCCACCGCATCAGCGACCACGGGTACGCGTCGAGGCTGCGTGCGAAGGGCATGTACTGCGGGTAGATCCAGCCCCAGTGCGCCGTGAAGGACAGTAGGTTCGGAATCGAATTGCGCGCCTGCGACCACGACCAATCTTCGACGCGCGTCACGGCTGAGATCCCGAGGCCCTGGCGGGCGCCGGTCGCCAACACGGTCGGGACAAGCCACCACAGGTTCATGCCGATGACCCACGGCGTAGCCCGACCGAGGAACTTCCAGGCCCGGCGGGCGCCGCCCGGTCCGACGAGCCAACTCGCGGCGCAGGCAACGGACAATACCGTCAGTGTCGCCGTAGCCAGCAGTGGCGGGTTGAGCGATACATAGGACGCGACCAAGGTCACGCCCGCAAACGCCGCGACCGATAGCGGTGCGCCACGCGCGACGCGCAGCACCATCCCACAGCACGTGCCGACCAGTCCGAGCCAGACCATCGTCAGCGGGTTCGGCAGGTGTATGAGTACGTAGACGTTGAACGAACCGAGGAGTCCGGCGGCGCCGACTGCGATCGGATCGCGCACGAAGGCACGGGCGAGATAGGCGGCGCCGAACGCGGCGAACGCCATCACGAACGCATAGAAGAGGTGCTGGGCGACAACTTCGGAGCCGCCGAACAGCCTCGTCGCTCGGATCAGGATCACTTCGAGGGCACGAGTCGCCGACGCCGACGTTGCGCCGGCGCCGGTGACGCGGTGGTTCCAGAGGTCGAAAAGTTCTGAGCCGTCGCCGTCGCGAATGAACGGGGTGATGTCGCCAGCGGCGAGGAATCGATTCCACGGGAACCATAAGAAGGTCACGAGGCCGGCCACGGCACTGGGCGCGAGGAGCGCCATGCGGTCGCTGAGGTGTGGCCCCATTCGCGGCGCACGCGGTGTATCGGCCGAGGGCGATTGCACCGCCGCCGAGGCGGTCGTCGTCACGCTGCGGTTCGCAGGAACGCGCTCGCAGGCTCAGCAGCCGGAACGTCGTACGTACGCGTCACGTGAACCCGCGCCGCAAGCAGCAGCGTCTGTCCGAGCATCGACAGCGCTGTTCTCAACGACACCGTGCTCTGCACTTGGTGTTCGACCCGCACCGGCGCCTCGATCACGCGACGCCAACGGCGGCGATGCGCGATCACGAGGAGTTCGACGTCGAACACAAATCCGTCCTCAACGAGCAGCGGCAGCACATCGATAAGCACATCGCGTCGGAACAGCTTCATTCCCGTTTGCGTGTCGGCCACGTCGACTCGGAACAATGCGTGTACGAGCGACTGGAACGCACGCGAGTACACCCGTCGCAACGGCGTGTAGCTGACGTCGGACAACGAGTGCCGTTTCGATCCGACAATCATGTCGGGTTCGTAGAGCGCCGCGAGCGTGACGAAGCTGTGCCACGACTCGGCCGGAATGTCGCCATCCGCGTCAATGAATCCCAGGTAGCGGCCCTGCGCGACCTCGAGGCCGGCACAGAGCGCCGCGCCCTTGCCGCGGTTGCGCGGCAGCACGACCGACAGCACACGGTCGCCGAGGCCGTCGAGCGAGCGCTCGCTGCCGTCGGTCGAACCGTCGGAGACGGTAATGACCTCGAAGTTCATGCCTTCATGCTCGAGCGCTTCCACGATCGCCGACACAGTCCGTCGCAACGCGGTACCGGGGTTGTAATACGGCACGATCACTGAGAGCGCGAGCGCGGCGTCATCAGCGCTCGGCGCACGGCGACGGTCGACCCCCGCCCACGGTGCGGCGGGCCCCACGAGCGCGGGACCCGCAAGAAGCCGAGCCAACGCGGCCAGACCTACGAGCACGATGGTCGTCAGGAGTGCGGCCAGCGTCGGGTGCCACACGAGCGCAATGGCGATGGCGGCACCGACGGCGCCGAGCAACGTACCAGCGCAGGGCAGACCGCGAGCAACGTGATAGGTCACGAGCACGCCGAGCAGGCCAAGCGTGCAGGCCACCACACCGAGCATGAGCAGCAGCACTACGGGTGACCCGGGCGTACCGGCGACCAGGTCGCCCAGGAACGCGGGTCGGATGGCCGCGAGTGCGACGACGGCCAACAGGCTCGAAGCGGCAGCAATGCGCAACGTGACGCGCAACGCCTCGACGGCCTCGGCCCCGCCGCGAACGAAGCGCGTGAGCCCCACAACCGCGATCGCCAGCGGCAAGAAGAGCACGATCCGCGCGGCTTCGTACGCCGCGACGAACTGCACAGCAGCGCGGCCGTAGAGGTAGCGGTGGGCGAACATCGCGGGGAGCAGCCCGAACGTGTAGAGCGAGGCGAACGCGATGCCTGGCTCACACGCGCCGCGGAACAGGTCGAGCGGCGGCGCAACGCCAAAGGCCGCGCTCGCGACGTCGGCGATGCGCGACATGCGCGCCGACGCGCGCCAGAGCAATGTGGTGGTGACCACTTCACCCAGCACGAGCGCGACGACAACACCGCGCAACCCGCCGTGGCTGGCCAGCACCACCAGCGTCATCGCGATGCGCGTTCCCATCCCAGTGGCCAAGGCCACGGCCACGGGAATCGGGCGTCCCACGCCGAGCAACACCCCACGCGGCACAACGCCGGCACCGATCGTGGCGATGACGGCGATGAGACCCGGAAGGATCACCGCCATCCCGTTGCCACGACTGTCGAGACGAAGCGCGCCGCCCGCACCAACCGCGACGACCGTCGCGCCGCACGCGACCTTGACCGCCGGTGCCCTCCACGAGGGAAACCGGCCGTCGGCACGTGCAGCGCGGCGTGCCGCAAGGACGAATAACGATTCAAACGGCGCGGCACACACGAGGAGAACACCGAGCACCGTCGCGAGCGATGCCCGGTCGGCGGCGCCCAAGCGACCGGCCACCAACGCGTGGTAGCCGACCGAACTGATGCCCGATCCCACCAATGCCAACGCCAGCAATCCGGCGCCGCGTCCGTAGATCGCGTCAAACGTGCGTCGCGGCGCGCCGATGACGATTGGTGTCGCCACCGTCGTCATGGTGTCCCGCCTGTCGGATCAGCCGGCGGCGGTCGGTCGGCCCCCGGCGCGTCGACGGGTGACGACTGCGAACAGTCCACCAACCGCGAGCATCGCAAGCGCAATTCCACCGACGAGCAAACTGTTCGCGCCCGTGCGCGGAAGACCGCCAGTCGAACCCGGGTCCGACACGGTCGCGGTCAGCGTCAACGTTCCGCCGGTTGCACTCAAGCCGGTCGCCGTCACGGTGTGCGCGGCGGCCGAGAACGCGAGCGAGGTACTCATGCAGCCTTCCGCTGTCGCCGACGTACTACCGGCATCGGTGCTGTCGACTTGAATCGTTACCGTCGCCCCGGCCGCGAAGCCGCAACCTGAGATCGTGGCGCCAGTGCTGGTGATCGAGGTCATCGAAAGCGTTCCGGAAGTGGCCGGATAGTCGACGGCGTAGGCATTTCCAGCCGTCAGAGCGAGCAATCCGGCAGCAAACGCGGCGGGGAGCAAGAACTTGCGCATCATCCCTCCAACGGGATTCGTTGCTTCAACGGGTCCGCGCCTAGGACCATGAGTGTTCTTCCTCCGCGGATACGACTACGGCACGCGGGTCCCTTCACTTGAGACAATTTTGCGCGGCGGAGCACGATTCTTGTGAAGTTGCGACCGCGCTGGCGGTAGCGCGCCGCGGGGCCGTCGCGCTGCGCAGGATTTCGGCGGAATCGGGTGACAGGACTCCAGTTGTGGTCGCGCTTTGTCGATACCGCGTCGAGCTGGGGCACAGCTTCGAGGAGATTGAGTGCGAGAAGGCACGGCGTCGCCGGCCTCTCCGCGTCTGCGGTCCGTCGCTGTCCTCACCAGTGGCGGTGCGTTCATTCTCGGCGCCGTTGCCGTGCAGAACCTCGGGAACTTCGCGTTCCACGCCGCGGCCGCGCGCATCGTCGGACCGAGCGCGTACGGTGCGCTCGGCACGCTCCTCACCCTCACGGTCGCGTTCACGGTCCCGCTTGCCGCGCTGCAAACCGCGGTTACCCGCGCCGTTGCCGAAGCCGGCCCCGACGCCGATCCTCGACGATTCCTGCGTCATGGCGTGCTCGGAGCAGTCGCGCTGGCGCTCGCACTGGCTGCGGCCGCGCCGATTGTCAACTCCTTCCTCGATCTCGGCTCGACGCGTGCGGCCGCGCTCCTTGGCCCGTACGTTGGCGCGGCGGCGCTCGCAGCGGTGACGCGGGGTGTCGG